>SVDU01000017.1 GCA_015057705.1 Paenibacillaceae bacterium
TTCGGCTATATCCTTCCCACTACCGGGCGGATTCAAGACTTACACTCGTTGGAACGTGTGCCCGCCGGGCACACGCATAAAAAAGCGGGGATGCAGTGCATCCCCGCTTTTATGTTTATTTACATAGTTTCTGAAATTCTTCCGCAACAAACTGTACCTGAGTTCCAACCACAACCTGCACACTGGTTTTTCCAGGTCTGATTACTCCGGCTACACCTGCTGACTTTATCTTCTTTTCATTTACCAGGGTATAATCCTTTACTTCCAGTCTGAGTCTGGTGATACAGTTATCAATGCTAACAACGTTTTCTTTACCGCCGATTCCTTCCAAAATAACAGAAGCAACGTATGTAAAATCGTTATTTTTTAATACAGCAACAGACTCATCCAGATCATCATCTTCCCGTCCCGGTGTTTTAAAATTAAATTTCACAATAGCAAATCGGAACACTGCATAGTAGATCCCACCATAGATAAGACCAATCGGTATAATATACAGAGGATTAACAGCCATCGGTGCCTTAAAACTTAGAAACCAGTCAACAAATCCGGCGCTGAAATTGAATCCGGCACGTACCGGAAGCATTGCACAGATGGTTAAGGATATTCCAGTCAGTATGGCATGGATCAAATATAATCCGGGTGCAAGAAACATGAATGCAAATTCAAGCGGTTCTGTAACTCCTGTAAAAAATGAACAGACTGCTGCTGCCAGCAAAAGACCATAAGCCTGTTTTTTCCTTCCCGGTTTCGCCGTATGATACATGGCAAGGGCTGCAGCCGGAAGACCAAACATCATAACTGGGAAGAAGCCTGTCATATACTGACCAGTCTGACCCAGCACGCCTTTTCCGGTCCAGAAGTTTCCAAGATCATTTACTCCGGCAACATCAAACCAGAAAACAGAGTTTAAAGCATGGTGAAGACCAAATGGTATAAGAAGACGGTTAAAGAAGCCGTAGATACCTGCTCCTACTGCACCAAGACCCAGAATTCCCTTACCAAATATTACCAGTGCGGTATAAATTACCGGCCATACGAAAAACAGTACCAGGCAGGCAACAAGGGAAAACAGTGCCGTAACGATAGCAACAGAACGTTTTCCACTGAAAAACGCCAGTGCATCAGGAAGCTTTGTGCTCTTAAACCGGTTATAACAGCTGGAGCCAATTAAACCGGAAACAATACCAATAAACTGGTTATTGATTTTTCCAAATGCCGGATTCACAGCACTGACATCAATGCCTTTTAACATTGCAACTACTGCTGGGGAAAGAATTGTCTGAATCATCAGCCATGATACCAGGGCTGCCAGAGCAGAAGTACCTTCATGATCGTCTGACATGCCTACGCCAACACCGATGGCAAATAGAATCGCCATATTATCAATAATGGCTCCTCCTGCCTTAATCAGAAAGGCAGCAATGGCGCTGTTTGCCCCCCATCCCGTTGGGTCAATCCAGTAGCCAATTCCCATCAGGATCCCTGCTGCCGGCAGACACGCTACCGGAAGCATCAACGACTTACCTAGTTTTTGCAAATACTTCATCATAAAAAGAAACCCCTTTCTTTTTTGTCCTGCCGGACATTTTTTATCCTCACCTGCAAGTAAGCAGGTTACGATCACTTTTTATCTAAAACAGACCGTATTGCGTAGTATGCAGCATCTTCATCCTCTCCCTCAAAGCGGAAGATGACTTCATCTCCTTTTTTCGCTCCAAGTCCCATGATAGCCAGAAGACTTTTGCAATCGGCTTTTTGTAAATTCCAATAAGCTTGTATGGAACACATGTATTTTCCTGCTTCAATAAAAATCACGGAAGCGGGTCTGGCGTGAAGTCCCATTGGGTCTTCCACTACATATTGATACTCTTTCATTCAGCCACCTACAATTCAATGATTGGTTCCAGCTCCATAATCTGCTTTCCAACATGACATTTCATATTGGGATACTCCATTGTATTTAAAATGATAACCGGAGTAATCAGGTCATAACCCTTTGCCTTAATCCCTTCCAAATCAAATTCCAGCAGAAGTTCTCCTTCCTTTACCCGTTCCCCCTGTTTTTTATAGGATTGAAACCCTTCTCCTTTTAATTGAACCGTATCAAGACCAACATGGATCATTACTTCTGCTCCGTTATCTGCCGTAATACTGACTGCATGCATTGTCTCAAACATCACTGACAGCACTCCGCTTACCGGTGCCACAATTCTGCCTTTTGAAGGAATGACAGCCATTCCTTTTCCCAGTATCTCCTGACTAAACGCAGGATCCTTAACTTCACTTAACGGAACTGCCAATCCTTCCACAGGCGCCAGAATTTCTTCCTTTTTTCCGCCCCCTCTTTTTAAATGCTTCTTCCACGCTTCAAACATGCCGACTGGTACCCCTTTCTTCTAAAGCCTCATTCTTTTGATATGGACTGCCAGATATGCAGTCTCCTCTTCCGTTACATCATGATGATATGATTCAAAAATAAATTCCTTGATTTTTAAACTGCACTCATACTCTTCCGGATACATTCCTGCTATGATATTGCTAAATTCTGTATTTCCGCTGTTTAACAGCTCTCCGGTCAGAATGCGCTGGGCAAGAAATCGCAGGTGGGTGATAAACCTCTGATAACTTAAAGATCCCTCGTCCGGTTCCATGGAAAAGAATTCTTTTACTATTTTGACTCCATTCTGAATCAGCTTTGTCATATCCATTGTCTTATTCATAGCCGTATTAAGTTCTGCATTTACAATATGCATTGCTATAAATCCAGCCTCATCGACGGGAAGCCTTACTCCCACACTTCTTTCAATGAGTGCAACCGCATATTCTCCCACCAGGTACTCTTCTTTATAAAATGTCTTAATCTCGCTAAGAATGGGATTTGAGAAAACCATATTCTCCTTAAAGCGGCGAATGGCGAAATTAATATGATCCGTCAGTGTGATATAGATATTCTGATTCAAAGTCCTGTTAAGTACACTTTTGGCATAGGCGATAATTTCTGCCGATGCTTTTAAGTGTTCAAGAGGAAGCTTCACAAGCAGTTCTTTAAACTGATCCAGACTGTTCTGGCTGTCTAACCGGAAGGTTTTCTCAATTTTGTTCTCTGCAATCGGGCGTCCCGCCTTTGTGCCAAAACCAATTCCTCTGCCCATGATGACCACTTCCTTACCATCCGGCTCAATTGCAGTTACAATATTGTTATTAATGATTTTATCAATATTCATAAATTACCTCTTATCAATAAAAAAACCAACTTTGACTATGAAAATAACATGTTATTTTCTTAATCAAAATTGGTTTTGCCTGCTTTCCAGTAACAATCCGAATTAATATTCATTTCCCTAACTATAACAAATTTTTTTTAAGTTGTCAATATGTTTATAGCTTACTAAAAGCAAGAAATAAAAACAGAACGCCGCTGAGCCAGGACAAATCCCAGCCTTTTAGTGCAGCAAGCCGTTTTCCCAGGAAAAGTCCGGCATACATCACGGCAATTCCCACTAAAAGCGCTGCCAGAGCTGCATACCCTGGATTAATCATAAGAAAAACGGACAGGGCGCCAGCCACCAGGCTGTCAATGGACATGGCAAATGCAAACATAATCATTTCTTTCCATGACAGCGTTTTTGAATCATCCCAGTCAGCTGCCATAGGATTGCCATATATGTTAATAATAATGCTAAGTCCCGATATAGAAAAAGTCAGGTCTTTGTGAACATGAACATGATTGTTAATGTATTTTTTTATGGTATAGTCCAGCAGCTTCATCACTCCCAAAAAGAATAAACAGGAAAACCCGACTCCTTTTGCGAACACTTCCGGCACAAAATTATCGATCACGTTGCCGAATAACAGGGCTGCCCCCAGACAGCCGCTGCAGATTGCATTAGCCGCAATTACCTTTATCCATGAAATGCCTACCCTGTTTGCACCATAGGCAATACTGGCAACAAATGTATCTGTACTCAGCGCCAGAACCAAAATGAAAATATTACGCATATTTTATCGAACTACCCTTTTTATTTTAATATATTCACAGGCTTTTGGTTTGGCACCTTATATTTACTAACTGATTTTTTTTATTCCCGGATAATATCGGAACAAAACTTTTGCAAGTATCTTATCTTCCGGTACATAGGGGTCACTCCAGTATCTGGCATCAGCAGAATTATTCCGGTTATCACCAAGCATCAGATAACATCCTGCAGGCACGGTGAAGTGATAATCATCTGACTCCATGGGTTCCCTTAAGTATGGTTCTTCAAGAGGGGTCTGGGACTGATTGATATAAACATGGTTATTTTTAATGTCTACAGTCTCTCCCGGCAGCCCGATAATCCGCTTAACCAGATGAATCTCTTCATTTCCAGGCCCGGTCATGTGATCAAATATAATGATATCACCCCTTTGGGGTTCTCCACCAAACCGGTAAGCCAGCCTTGATCCAATTAACCGGTCACCTGTCATAATTGTGGTCTCCATGGATCCGCTTGGTACCTTGCTGTTGGCGATAAGAAACGTATTAATAAGAAATGCAATCGCTGCTGCAATGACAATAATCTTCAGCCATTCAAACAGCTCCCTCTTTAAGTTAAGAGGCTCTTCCACTTTACTGTCCTTTTTTACGCTCATATTTTTTCCTTTGACTGTTTTTTATTATTGTATCAAATGGACAGGGCAGAAGCAACGTTTATATCCCATTTCTTTTTAATTCTGTCCTCAGCCTTTCCAGTGCCTTTTTTTCCAGTCTTGATACATAGGATCTGGAAATTCCCATGAGATCTGCGATCTCCCTCTGAGTGTACTCCCTGCCGCCATGAAGTCCATAGCGCATTCCTATAATTGTTTTTTCATTGTCTTTCAGGCAGGAATCAAAAACTTCATAAAGTTCCTTGATGTCCTGTTTTAGTATGATGGTCTCTAACGTCTCTTTATTCTCCATTTCGATCACATCCAGAAGGCTTACTGTTTCTCCATCCTTGTCTACACCGATGGGTTCATATAAAGACACCTCTTTTGAATATTTTTTATTAGCACGAAGGAGCATTAGGATCTCATTTGCTAGAGTCACAAAGCGGCTCCTTAGAGCCATACAGATAGAGATGGACAGTATCCCCATCCCAGACAACCCGTTTTACCAGAATCCGGATTGCAGCCCGTTTCTGTTCCACATCCATAAAATCCACAGTTTTTTCAAAATTGGACAGGGTCTCTTTCAACAGATCAAATTCCAGAGCAGTCAATTCTTTTCCCATGGCAGTTTCCTTACAGACTTCAATCTGGGACAGGATCTGTTCTTTCTTTTTATGCAGTTCATCAATCTGTCTGACGATATAGTCGTATGCCGCCGTTCCCCCGGCAACCTTGATTGACGTCACAAGTCCCTCAATGTCTTTTTCAGTTTGAGACAATTCCTCTAGAAGGCGACTGACATCCTGTTCATAATCCTGCTTTTCTTCCTTAAGCTGCTTTCTGCCTTCCTCCAGCTGCCTGGTGAATTCTTTTTTGTCTTCAGAAATTTTTTTAAGTTCCTCAATCACCAGTCTGTCTAACAGATTTCCATCGGCATTTTTTATTGCACAGCACTTCATGCGGCTTTTTTCTTTCATGGAACATAGGTAGGAATAGATCTGTTCTCCCCGGTCATTATATCTGCCGGAAAGCTTGGGCCGCATATAGTGATTGCAATTCCCGCATACAAGAATGCCGGAAAGAAGTGCCACATTACTTCTGGGTCTGCGGTAATTTTTTGATTTATTCCGTTCCAGCTGACGCTGGACACTGACCCACTCCGCTCCCGGAATCAGCCCCTCATGTCTGCCAATTGCCACAATCCATTCTTCCATCTCTTTCATCTCATGGGCCTTTCCCTGCTTTTGTAAAGTCCGGTTATATGCAATAATACCATGGGTCCCTTTAAAATCAGCGGGGTCAGCAAAAAGTTCTACTTTTTTTTCTTTCAGATAGTCATAGGCTTCCTGATCTGCAATCATATACACCGGGTTTGAAAGAATAGCCTTAATTGCAAATCGGCTGAATAGACGTCCCTGCTTTGTTTTGTATCCATTCTGTATGAGATAAGTCTCTGTCTGTGTCAGGGAACCGGTTTCCAGAAATTTTTCATAAATCCGCTTTACCAGCTTTGCCTCCTGGGGAATCCGTTTCAGTTTATATGCCTTTTTCTGCTTCCCGTCAATGGTTATGGAAGTTACCCGTTCAGACTGATACCCGGTTGGGGTATTTCCGCCAAGCCATCTTCCGCTTTTGGAAAGTTCATGCATATTATCCCGGATCCGTTCTGCAATGGTTTCTCTTTCCAGTTGGGAAAATACAGAAGCAATATACATCATGGCCCTTCCCATGGGAGATGATGTATCAAACTGCTCTTTAATTGAAATAAATGAAATTTCCAGATGATTCAGTTCTCCGATCAGATTGGCAAAATCTCCAATATTACGGCTGATCCGGTCAAGGCGGTAGCATACAATCGCTGAAATCTTCTTTTTCTTTGCTTCTTTCATCATCTGCTGAAACTGGGGACGCTCTAAATTTCCTCCGGAAAAACCCTCATCTTCAAAAATCAAGGCACTGTCTGCAAAGGATTCTCCGTAATGGGATAAGATATATTGTCTGCAAAGCTCGATCTGATTGCCGATGCTTTCCCCTTTTCCGGTAAATTTGGATTTTCTTGAATATATGGCAAACGGCTGATTTCTGTCTTCCATCACACAAATCCTCCTTGTTTTCACATGGAAAGCGCGTCCTCAAACATACCGGACACGCAGAATAACATACAAATATAGTAACCCTGAATTTCAAGGTATTCTCTATGAACATGATCGTATATAATCCTCAAACGGAAGAAGATAAAAAAGAACTGGGCAGAAGGGCAGCTGTCATTCACAATCAGGTGCTAATGCAGTCAGTACGCCTGCTTCACTGCCCAAATGACCAAAAGAAATCGCTTTTAGATGCAATAAAAGCAGAAAGCACTTAGGCAGTCAGACAACCGGAATAATTTTAGTGGTTTTTCCGGGGATGATTACATGAGTGGCACAGGAAACGCAAGGGTCAAAGGATCTGATAATTCTTCCTATTTCAACTGGCATAGATTCATCTTTCACCGGTGCACCCATAAGCGCCTGTTCTGCTGTTCCTTTTCTCTCTCCTGTCTGAGTGGATAAATTCCATGCAGACGGAGTGATAATCTGGTAGAACAGGATTTTTTCATCCTCAATTGTCAGCCAGTGTCCAAGTGCTCCTCTGGTTGTATCGACCAGCCCCTTTCCATACGCCTGAGCCGGTATCACATATTCCTGCTGCATGGGTACACCTGGAATCAGATTCTCTAAAAGAGTATTCATGATCTGGGTTATTTTTTTCGCTTCCAGAACCCGTGCAATGGTTCTGTCCATGACAGATATCCCATGTCTGTACTCTCCTGACAACCATTGCCTTGCCAACGGACCCACTTCAAAAGGGACCCCATTGTATCTGGGAGCCCTGATCCAGGAATAAGCTTCTGGTTTCTCCCTGTCTGGCTCATTGGCTTCATTAAACCAGGCATATTCATCTGACTGGGTAATGAGGTCCGGATCAAAATTGGAATACTGCTCCTTTGTATAAATATATGGATCTACATATAAAGTCCCAAGCTCCTTATAATGCTGAAAGCAGCCATACGTTAAAAGATTACCATAGCCTCCGCCAAAATGATAATACTCCGAGTAATAAGCCGCTATTTCGTATACATCCGGCAACATTTTTTCAGTAATAAATGTTTCAATCCCAAATAGTATGGATTTAATGGCTATAATCATATCAGCCGTTACAGGAGATGTGATTCCTCCTATAAAAACGCCGTGGTTGTGAGGTGCCTTTCCTCCTAGTATTGCCAGCATTTTATGTGCATTCCTGCTATATTCCAACGATTCAAAATAATCATTTACCATGCGTTCATTAACCTTTTCAGGCAGCCGGTAATCGTTGTGATCCGTTTTAAAAAGAGGATAGCCTTCCGGCAGCTTTACATAGTCTGGAAGTGTATACTGATATAGATGCCTTAAATGATTCTGGAGAAATTCACATGCATGAAGCAGATCCCTTAAATATCTTCCCTGCTCTGAGGGTACAATCCCCAGAGCATCTTCAAGCGCAAGGGCGGAGGCCATGGAATGGGCAGTAGAACAGATTCCGCAGATCCGCTGTGTAAAATAAACCGCATCCAAAGGTGCTCTGCCTGTCAGCATTTTTTCAAAGCCACGGAACATAAGGCCTTTCGTGCGTGCATCAGTAATAACATTATTTCCTACTTCTGCTGCTATCTCCATGAACCCATTAATTCTTGTAACTGGATTGATGATAATTGTGTCCGCCATATTACTCCTTCCTCATGGTATCATAAGTGATGAACGGTTCCATGGCATCTGGAAATCCAAACTGGGCGCAGCCAATGCAGGGCGTATCATCACCAATCGGCCAGTTTACGTGCCCATTCCATTTGCGGATAGGGCAGTCTGTCTGTGTTACAGGTCCCCGGCATCCCAGCATGTACATACAGGTTTCTTCTCCCAGCTTTGTTGCAAATATTCCAGAATCATAATAGGATCTTCTTGGACAACGGTCATGAATTGTTATGCCATAAAACATCAGCGGCCGGTCCACTTCGTCCAGAGGCGGTTCCCCATACAGAATTAAATAAGCCACGGTTCCCATGAGCCAGTCCGGATGACAGGGACATCCGGTAAGCTTGATTACTTTACGGTTGACAACATCTGAAATCCCGGTACAGTCTGACGGATTCGGTCTTGCCGCCGATACTCCGCCATAGGAGGCGCAGTCACCAACTGCTATCACATGGGCAGCACGTTCTCCCAGCCGCATTGCTGCTTCAAGGCCCGTTATCTCTCTTCCCTCATGACGTCCGATGATATGATAGAGTCCGTTGTCCCTTCTGGAAACAGCACCTTCTACTGCTAATATGTATTCATCCCCAATGATATCAAACAACTGATCCATCGCCTGATCCCCTTCGGAAGCGATCAGGCTGTTGCTGTAGATAAAGTTGGTCATCTGTGTCATAAGGTACTGGAAATCCGGATCCTGACCATCCAGCATGGAAATGGTATTTCCTGTACACCCGTTTAATTCCAGCCAGACCAGATTGGGTTTCGTACGTTTCTGACTTCCGATTTCTTCCATTGCTCTGCTTACCAGCTGTCTGGTTTCCTTCCATTTCATTTCTTGAAAAGGACAAAATGCATGCTTTTTCTCCAAAGGTAATCGCTCCCCCCTATTCCTGAACCATATATCCTACAACAGGCAATACACTCAGTACCATTGCGCCAGGGTGACAGGAAGCAAACTCTGCACTTAAATCTCTGCCTGCTGAAAGTCCCCAGAAATGATTGCCACCTGCCCATAACCGGTTATTGCTAACATTATAAACCACCCCATTCACTGCTACATAAGCAGGGGCACCATTTTTTCCATCATATTGTGCCAGTTGTTCCAGAGTAAAATAAGTCAGAGGCTGTGGCTGCGGTGTGCCGGTTGAGCCGCCCGTTGAACCTCCGGTCGGGCCTGTTACTCCTTCGGTCGGGCCTGTTACTCCTCCAGTCGGGCCTGTTACTCCTCCAGTCGGACCAGTAATTCCTCCGGTCGGGCCAGTAATTCCTCCGGTCGGGCCAGTAATTCCTCCGGTCGGGCCAGTAATTCCTCCGGTCGGGCCAGTGATTCCTCCGGTCGGGCCAGTAATTCCTCCGGTCGGGCCTCCCATTCCGCCGCCTGTCTGACCATTCATCTGACTGGCAGATAGCCCATTCTCCTGCATCTGGCTCAATTGTCCGAAATAGTATACATGATTCTGAAGCATAATCAATTCACTGCTTAGATGATCCAGCACATCATTGCTGTTGTATAGATTGGAGCGCAGCTTTTCCACATCAGCATTTAATCTCTTTAAACTGCTGCCAAGATACGTCATGAGTAAATCCAAATCCATAATGTAACCTCCTTATCCATTTCTAAATAACCTTTTTACCAGCTAATCTGTTAGAATATATGTGCAAGCCTGGATTTTAAGCCCATTTTCCAAGGCATTTATAAAAGTAGCCCGATATAATTATCTTTTCTTTGCTTCTTTTGACAAAATTTCTCTTATCAAATCTTCTGTCTTTCTGCAAATATGGGGAAACTGCCTTTTTAACACAGTACTTAGCTCACAACCTGGTGCAATTATGGCAGCCTCAATTCCGATTAAGTATCCTTTTACAGGAAAACGGTACAGTCTTATCATGTCAAGAAAACTCATATCATGCTGCATAATTGGATTGGATATCTGCTCCATAGTCTCCTCTAAGGAAAAAATTTTAACAGAACCCGGCCGGTCCCCAGATGAAATGGCATCTAAAATCAGTATAAGCTCGTCGGGATTCAGAGAATAAAAGCTCGCCTCACTATCCGTTTCTCCATAGATTATTTCAAGTTCCCAGTGAAGGAACCGTTTTTCAAGTTCTTCTGCGACTAAAAGTCCAATCCCGTCATCCTTCATCAGCCGGCTGCCAACAGCGATCAGTTTCGTCCCTCATCCCTCCCTGTCCTATTTTTTTTAATATATGAAAAAGACATGGGAATATTACACTCCCATGTCTTTTAAAATCAGGTTTCCTCATAACGGCAGATCCTTGCCCCATGTCCAGGTACCTTTAATACCAGATCCTTTGATGTATTGATGAAAGTTTCACCTGTCCAGAGTTCTCTGAAACAAATACCGTTCCAATTTTCTTTTTCCAGCAAACCGGCTGCAATAACAATTTCTCTTTCTTCTTCTAATAAATTGAAGGCAGCCAGATAATTGGAACCGCTCTTTTGATTACTGCTGTACCATATACAATGCTTCCTATCCCGGGCAAGCTGAAATGCTTTGCAGTCATCACTAAGAAGAGCTAATACATCTGGGTTTGTAAGCAGAGTTTTTGTCCACTCATCCAGCTTGGTAAGCTCCGCACCAATCATCATAGGTGACCGGAATATGCACCAGAGTGACATCATTGTAATCTGTTCATCTTTAGTAAACCGGGTCAGACGTTCCTCTCCAAAGCCTTTTCCCAACATACCCACAGGAAGCATATCACAGTCCGGATAATTCCCCTGCCCCACATGGTTCTGCCAATGCTCACACCGTTCAAACATCTGCTTTAACAAATTCCAGTCGTCCCAAAAGTCATCGGTAATCCTCCACATATTAGCATAAGTCTCATAATGCCATGCCTCCTTCAGCCGGGCAGGTCCCGGTGAAAGGCTAAGTACCATCTGCCTTCCGCTTTTATTGATTGCCTCATGAAGCATACGGATTTCTTCTTTTGCAGACGCTGCATCCATGCGGCAGATATCATCACATTTGATAAAATCCACCCCCCACTGGGCATACAGCTGGAAAATAGAATCATAATAAGCCTGTGCTCCCTCTGCCTCAGAATTCACACCATACATATCCGGATTCCATGAGCAGATGGAATAAGGATTTGAGATCCCATCAGCTGTACGATCTGTTCCCCATATTTTCATCTTATTATGAGCTGCGATACGGGGTACCCCTCTCATAATGTGAATCCCGAATTTTAACCCCAGCCCGTGGATATAATCAGCCAGCGGTTTAAAACCATGACCGCCCACAGAAGATGGAAAGCGTTCCGGACACGGCCAAAGTCTGGAATATTCGTCTATTTCAACCTGACCGAAGGGAATATACTGGCACTCCTGCCGTCTGGTTCCAGCATTATGAGCATACCACTGTATATCAACCACAATATATTCCCAGCCATAATCATTTAAATGCTGTGCCATATATTCAGCATTGGCCCGAACCTCTTGTTCTGTTACTGCCGTATCATAATAGTCATAGCTGTTCCACCCCATAGGGGGTTTTCCTGATGATAAATATCTGCTCATCTGATATCCTTTCCTGGTAATTTATTGATAAATCTGATATCATTATAGCAACTGAATCATCTATTACAAGAGTAAGAACACGATACAGGGAGGGTAATTTTTTGATTAACGGATCTTGCCAGACATTTGGTTTTCTGGATCTTGACAGACAATGGAATGCACCACTGTTTCTTCTGGATTTTGGAATGGAGCAGAGAAAAAATGAAACCTATGATTTTCAAAATAATAATCGAGGCAGTTATTCTGGTTATCTGCTTCAGTATACATTAGATGGAACCGGAATGTTTGAATCAGAAGGGCAAACAACCATTCTATCTCCTGGAGATGCTTTTTTTATCACATTTCCAGATAGAAGCAGATACTATCTGGCTGAAAATAATTCATGGAAATACTTTTACATACATTTTGACGGCGAAATGGGCCTATATTTTTTTCAGCGGATACAGGCTCTCACAGGAAAAACCTTTACCATACCCAATACAAGTCAGGCCATCTTACTGTTTTTAGAGGAATTCCAGGCAGTGAAATCAGGGAAGAAATACGGACGCTATGACAGCGGGATCTTTTTATACCAATTCCTGACCCTGCTTATGAGAGAGCTGGAAACCCCGCTAAAAGCAGTTAAAAATGCCTGTGTGGAAGATGCCGCAAAGTGGATGCAGAAAAACTATAAATATCAGATCGGGCTCTCTCAGATGTGCCGGGAGCTTGACGTAAGCCTTCCCCATTTAACAAGGCAGTTCCATTTGCAGACAGGGCTATCTCCCACAAAGTATTTAACCAGTCTGCGCCTGGAACATGCATTATCCCTTCTACTAAATACGTCAATGGGTCTTGAGGCCATTGCGGCGGAATGCGGATACTCCAACAGCAATTATTTCTCAAAGGTTTTTAGGAAAAACATGGGGATTTCACCTGCTCAATACAGAGACCGGCATAATGGACTGTAAAAGCCGTTATGATAGTATACCATTCTCCACACATTTCGCCGCATAAGTGGCCAGCCTTGATCCTCTGTCTGGATGAAAGGTATTAACAGCCTTGATTAAACCGATAGTTCCTACTGACAGGAGATCTTCCATATCATAGTCTGTATTCTGATACTTTTTTGCTACATGGGCTACAAGACGCATATTACGCTCGATGAGTGTGGCTCTCGCCTCCTGATCCCCTTCCTGGTATCGTTCCAGACACTCTCGTTCCTCTCGCGCAGTTAAAGGTTTGGGAAAAGTTTTCAAAGAAAGCCACCTTAAACTTACTTACTCCTATTTTATGCCGTCGTCATCTTTAAAGTGCTTTTACAAAAAATATTGGCTTATACTTATTTATTTACAAAATTCTCCCTATTACTTTACATAATATTTTTATGTAAAGTAAATTCCATTAAAAAGGACCGGACAACAATCCGGTCCCTTACATCTCATATTTTATTAATGGTGGAACAGGCGGATTCCATTAAATGCCATTACCATACCATATTTGTTACAAGTCTCAATCACCTGATCATCTCTTACAGAACCACCTGGCTGAACAACATATTTTACGCCGCTTTTATATGCCCGGTCAATGTTATCTCCAAATGGAAAAAACGCATCAGAACCAAGAGATACATCAGACAGCTGATCAAGCCACTGTCTTTTTTCTTCTCTTGAAAATACCGGAGGCTTTTCCTTAAATACCTGCTCCCATCTGCCGTCTGCCAAAACATCCATATCATCTTCACCGATATATACATCAATGGCATTATCTCTGTCTGCCCGGCGGATATCATCAAGGAACGGAAGTTCCAGCACCTTGGGTGCCTGTCTTAAATACCAGTTATCCGCCTTGCTGCCTGCCAGTCTGGTGCAATGAACACGGGACTGCTGTCCGGCTCCGATTCCAATTGCCTGTCCATTCTTCGTATAGCAGACGGAATTGGACTGGGTATATTTTAATGTAATTAAAGAGATAATTAAATCAATTTCAGCAGCTTCAGGAATCTCCTTGTTCTCAGTTACTCTGTTCTCCAATACTTCTCGGCCAATTTTAATCTCATTTCTTCCCTGCTCAAAGGCAACTCCATAAACCTGTTTTTTCTCTATGGGTTCTGGAGTATATACCGTATCAATGAGAATCACGTTATAATTGCCATTTTTCTTAGACTTTAATATGTCCAACGCTTCCGGAGTATAGCCAGGTGCAATCACACCATCCGAAACCTCTCTCTTAATGATTTTTGCTGTATCTTTATCACAAATATCCGATAAAGAAATATAATCGCCAAAGGAAGACATGCGGTCTGCGCCTCTGGCTCTGGCATAAGCGCAGGCAAGAGGGGAAAGCTCTCCCATATCTTCAACCCAGTATATTTTTTTTAAAACCGGACTTAAGGGAAGTCCAACTGCCACACCAGCTGGAGAAACGTGTTTGAAGGAAGCTGCCGCAGGCAATCCCGTGGCCTCCTTTAATTCTTTTACCAGCTGCCAGCCGTTTAATGCGTCCAGAAAATTAATATAACCAGGTTTTCCACTCAATACGGTTATGGGAAGATCTGATCCGTCTGCCATATAGATTTTTGATGGTTTTTGATTGGGATTACACCCATATTTCAGCTCTAATTCATTCATCTTTTGTACTCCTGCTATTCATTCTTATTTATTATCCGGGTCTCAAAGGCACCTGTTTCAAGATCAATATAACGTACAAACAGCGAAACCTTGTTCTCTTCATTCAGGCTATCCCAGATCAGAGAAGTAAATTCATTCGGATCCGCTAAGACTTCCACCAGTTTTGGTTCCCCTTCAAAGCTTTTAAGAGGATTGCCGTCATGCATGTAGGTATGGATAAAACGAGCTTCTCCAGGCACAGGATTCTCATAGGCAAAGGTAAAGCGGTTGCAGGAGGACGGATCCCCGTTATTACTCTTTAAGATAGACATGGCATAGTTAAATCTTCCATTTTCCACATGCATAATGCCAGAGATGCGGGGTGTATAATTGGGGCTGTCCGGCTCAAATTCCCTGCTGCGAAGAGCCTGCTCAAATGTGAGCTGAATATCCATGCCCTGATAGATGGTATCAGTCTGGTCTCCGTTTGTTACAATGGTTTTATTGCCCAGGACACGCACTGGAGCGTAAATAATCAGACTGGGATCTGATAATTTTGAAGGATCGTAAGCCTGGGTACGGATTCCATCCCCATCTTCCACAAATACGCGGTTACGGCTGTTCACACTTCTTCCCATGATAAAATAAGCAGCTACTGCCTTCCTTCCATCTGGGGTTTTTCCAATAATTATCCCCCTTCCAGGATAGGAATTGTTTGTTAATTCATCCTTCAAAGAAACCAAATTCATGACTTACAGTCCTCCATTCTCTATAAAGACGCAAAAAACCGCCTGGGCATCCCATAGCGGTGCCCAGGCGGTCGGCTTCAAAACGTAACGTGCTCCCCGTGGTTTTCTCCACTTATCCGCCAGTTGCACGTACCATGTCTAACATAATATATGATTCTCCCCAAAATTGCAAGATCTTTTTTATTTATTCCTGTTTTTATTCGTTGCGAATGGCAGCCAGAGGACTGAGTTTCATGGCTCTGAGGGAAGGGAAAAATCCGGCAGCCATACCTACAAAAACAGAAAATCCTACGGCAGCCAGAGACAACCACAAAGGTATTCTGGATAAATCTCCTGGCATATCGGGCATAAAACGTCCTGCCAGAAACCGGTTTATAAGAAAAGAAACGCCGTAACTGAAAGTAATACCCGTGATACCGCCAAGGAAGCCAATAAATCCGGATTCAATTAGAAACATGTCTCTGATATGATTCATATCAAGCCCCAGTACCTTTAAAATTCCGATCTCCTTGGTTCTTTCATAGATGGACATCATCATCGTATTGGCAATTCCGATGGCTGCGACAAATAAGGATACTGTTCCGATTCCGCCTAGCAAAGCCTGAACCATCTTTGCCTGCTTCTGGGATTGCTCCAGCCATTCCATATTGCTGTTTGCCTGATATCCCATATCTGTAATCGCCTTCTGCACCGCGGTTACATTAGCCATATCGTCCACCTCTACCACTGCCTGATCATAGATAAAGTAGTTATAAGGCTTCCCCTTTTTATTGGTAGGCTGGTTGGGAATCGGCTTTTTCTTATAAATCTGTTTTAACTGGGATTTGAGTGCATCCAAATCAACATAGACATTATAGCTGTAATTACTCCAGTCCTCTACTCCTCCTGCTACCAGCCCTGCTGTCTTTAGCAGATATTTTTTAGGCGGCTTGACAGGAGTTTTTCCATCTCCTGCTGTCCCTCCGTTCTGAGACTGATAATAGGCATCGGTGTCAAATACCACAAATACAGGTCTGTTCATAAAATCAATATCTGGAATCTTGGTTGGGTCATCGTAATAATCCTGATTTCTGCTTTTGGGATTACTAAATTGCCTGGGCACCATGTTTCCTACCACCATCTGAAGTTCGTTCGTCCCTTTATCGGGAAGATGCCCCTGTTTTAGTGATATGTTATCCATGTATTCGGGGGTTACTCCAATCACCGTAATATTGGCCTGATATGCCCCCTGGCTCATGATTGTGTCTGTCTGTAAAAGCGGAGAGGCCGACTTTACATGGTCCAGGCCGGCAAACTGGTTAACCACACTATCTGTCATATAATTAGGTTCTTTTTTCCCTTCTCCCCCGTTGGATTGATTGGAATACACAGTGATCTCAGTCAGACTTCCATAAGAAGCATACTGTTCCATGGTAAGTTCATTAAAACCGATTCCCAGAGATACCATAACAACAATGGAAGCGGTACCAATTAAAACTCCAAGAACAGTTAAAAATGTTCTCATCTTTCTCCGTCTTAAATTGTTCACACTCATGGAAAGCAAATCACTAAATTTCATCGTTTATTTCCTCTATGGCAGCCAGTTTCTTCTGCTTTCTTCTTTTCCAGATAAAAAAGGCTGCACCTGCACCTGCTAAAAGCAGGACAACAACAGAAGGGATCAGGATCTTACCATACTTTGCAAACCCTGTAGGCTGTACATCTACAGGCTCCTCGCCCATATTCCCGTTATCAGCTCCTGTTTCTTCCGGCTCCGTTACCATCAATGTAACTTCTTTTTCTATGGGATCAGAAACGACTCCGTTTTCATCCTCATAGGTAATTAAAATCTTTATTTTTCCGTCATCTGCAGTTGGTGTGGTTCCGGTAATCATGGCATCCACATTTCCTGTTTCACCAGGCTTAATATTTCCTATGTAGGTACTGGACTGCTGTATGGAATCTCCCACAAATGCCACCATGACATTATAGAGAAGAACCTTTCCTGTATTATTAACCGGGAACATAATATTGGTTTCTGAACCTGCTGCAATTGATTCCGGCATGATGTCGATGGTACCTGTATTTAAACGGGCCACCTGTTTTACCGGGATATTCACAGTTATTTTTTCTTCCGCATTTTTATATTCCGGGCTGTCAAATTTTTCATTTATTGTCAGTCCATAGGTTCTTTGATCAACCCATGCACCGGCACGAAGCTTCACCTTGACATCTGTGGTCTGACCTGCCCCAAGGGAATTCACAACAACGGAGGAACTTCCTTCATCCGTTGTAAACACGGCGCTATCCGTTACCTTTTCAGACTCCAGATTAAATAGAATGTTGCTTGCAGTTACGCTTTCTGATGCATTCTTCATGTGCAGCGTAAGTTCAAATTCCTCACCGGCAAAAACCTTCTCCGGATTGGTTTCAAAACCATCAACAACGATTCTGGCTTTGGTTCTGTCATTGATATTAAACTCTTTGGTCGCCTCTTCCTTCTCTTTGTTTTGTACCTTTACAAAAAACGTCTCTTCGGATTTCTGAATGTCTCCATCGCTGCTGTCCCGGTATTCGATGTTAAATGTAATGGGATAATAACCGCTGTACACATCCTTTCGGATCATCATGCTGTAAGGAATGGAAATCGTCTCCCCACCTCCGATCCGGTCGAAATGTTTGCTATAATTTCCATCGTTAATATCAAAAGGGAACTTTGTGCTGTCCTGGTTTACTCCCATTCGTACATTGACGTCAAAGGCAGTTAAGTTAGAAGAATTACGGACATTCATGCTATAATTCATCACTTCCGGATAAGTTCCGAAGGGAGTGTTCTGACCCTCGCCAAGTTCGAAACTGATGGTTCCTTCATTGGCTCCGGATGAGGTTGTGGTGGATGATTTTGTAATCCAGATATTTACCTTTTCAAATGAGGCATGGGCACCTTCATCCTTTTTCTTTGCATCTGTAACAACTTCCAGCGGCACCAGATAATACCCTTCGGATACATCTCTCCGGATTCTTGCAGTGAGGCTGAAGGTTTTAGAGCTTCCGCTCTTTACATCACCCAGTTTTTTATTGTCAAATGTGTTGGAAGAGATTTCAAAAGGAAAAACAGATCCGGTGTATGATGTAGTTTCTTCTGCATCTTCTGTTGCTCTGTACTCCTGTTCGGGTATATCTCTGTCAAACCTGACAGCCACATCCTTTAAATCATTACCTGTATTATTGGTAAAAACCATATTGATGGTAATATTCTCCCCGGTCTTACCAGATGGAGTTTTTTTTACATCAATATATGTGTTTTTACTTAAATCATATTGTGCAAACGCTGTTGCCGGTATGGCAGTAACCGCCATAATTACAGCCAGCAGCCCTACAATCTTTCTCTTAACTCTGTACATCTTCCAAATCCCCCTTTGTATCCTCGTGGTGCTGTTCTTCAATTTTAAAAATCTTTCCATCTACTATGTGAAACTGTCTGTCTGCAAACTTAGCAATATAATTATCGTGGGTTACCATAACAAGGGTCTGGTTCTGCTCTTTTACAATCTTCTGCATCAGCCCAAGAACCTCTTTTGTTGTCTTAGAATCCAGATTTCCGGTTGGTTCATCAGCAAAAATAATCTTGGGATCCACGGCAAGTGCTCTGGCAATTCCTACCCGCTGCTGCTGGCCTCCTGACATCTCATTGGCCATATGATTCATCTGTTTTTCCAAACCTACCAGTTTTATGTATTTTTTTGCTTTTTCATTCCGGATCTTTCTTGGTACACCACGAAATGACAGGGGAAGTGCAACATTCTCTACTGCATTCAATGTCTTAATCAAATTATAGGACTGGAAAATAAAACCCACATGTTTTCTTCTGAATGCAACCAGCTGATTCTCTGAAAGTTTTTCGATGTGATTGTCTGCAATGACAATTTCCCCTTTTGACGGTTTTTCCAACCCCGCCATCATGTTTAAAAGTGTGGATTTTCCGGAGCCGGACGGGCCCACAATAGCACAAAATTCGCCTTTATATATCGTAAAGTCTACTCCGTTAAGAGCATAGACTTTGGTATCTCCCACCTTATACACCTTATAAAGATCCTTGACCTGAATCATAGGCGTTTTATTTTCCACCACTGCAGCTTCCTCCTTGAAATATTCACGCAATCACATTATACAACAGGATTGGCAAATCCGACATTCTTTATTTTCTTAATCTTCCTTACATATTCCTTACACGCCCAAAAGTCTTTTATAAACCCGTAAAAAATACCTGTAAAAAATATTTTAAAAAAGAGTGGAAATATTTTAAACTATGCTTTATAATGGGATAGAATTTTAAACATAACTCAGTGGATAAAGGAGATTCTTATGAGACATTTACTTAACCCGTTAGATTTCAGTCTGGAAGAAACCGGACAACTGCTTGATCTGGCAAAAGATATTGAAGATAATCTTCCGGAATATTCTCATGTATGCAATGGAAAAAAACTAGCGACACTTTTTTATGAGCCAAGTACAAGAACCCGTTTGAGTTTCGAGGCTGCCATGCTTAATTTAGGAGGCAGCGTACTTGGCTTTTCCTCTGCCGATTCAAGTTCTGCTTCTAAAGGAGAAAGCGTCGCTGATACCATTCGGGTCATCTCCTGTTACGCAGATATCTGTGCAATGAGACACCCCAAGGAAGGCGCACCATTAGTTGCTGCAAACTACTCCGGTATTCCAGTCATTAACGCAGGAGACGGCGGACATCAGCATCCAACACAGACACTTACCGATTTACTCTCTATTCGTTCCTTAAAAGGCCGTCTGAACGATTTAACTATTGGTCTTTGCGGTGATTTGAAATTTGGCCGTACTGTTCATTCTCTCATCAATGCTCTTGTAAGATACGAAAACATCAAATTTATCTTAATTTCCCCCCCTGAACTGAGGGTACCTGAATACATCCGGGAAGATGTCCTAAGGGCCAACAACATTGAATTTATTGAAATGGACAGTCTTGACGATGCCATGCCGGATCTTGATATCCTGTATATGACACGTGTACAGAAAGAACGTTTCTTCAACGAAGAGGATTACATTCGTTTAAAAGACTGCTACATTCTGGATAAGAAGAAAATGAAGCTGGCGAAGGAAGATATGTATGTTCTTCACCCCCTTCCCAGAGTCAACGAGATCTCTGTAGAAGTTGATGATGATAAACGGGCCGCCTACTTTAAGCAGGCACAGTATGGTGTTTATGTACGTATGGCTCTTATCATGACATTACTGGAGGTAAATAAACCATGTTAAATATCGGCGGATTAAAAGAAGGTATCGTATTAGACCATATTGAGGCAGGAAAGAGTCTGGAAATCTACTATAATCTTGGACTGGACAAGTTAGACTGCCAGGTAGCTATTATTAAAAATGCAAAAAGCAATAAAATGGGAAAGAAAGATATTATTAAAATAGAAGGTGGTATGGATCATATTAACCTGGAGATCCTGGGATATATTGATCACAACATCACAGTAAACATTATCCGGGATAATGAAATTGTAGAAAAGAAGTCTCTCAGCCTTCCAAAGAAGATCACAAACATCATACAGTGCAAAAATCCACGCTGCATCACTTCCATCGAGCAGGGGCTTCCCCACGTTTTTTATCTTTCAGATGCTGAAAAAGAAACATACCGCTGCATGTATTGTGAAGAAAAATACAGCAGATAACAAAACAGAGGGTAACGCCAAAATCACCAAACATGTGATAAAGGGGTACCCTCTTTTTAATTGTCTACATATTATATGCTTTGAGTAAGACGATAAGCCGGGTTATGTCGTTGAATGGCCATCTATCTAGGCCTGCCGTCGCCAGCAGGCTCAAGCGACCTACCCGGAAGCAGACGGGCCGCCTTATGCTTCCTGTTCGGTCTTGCTTCGAATGGGGTTTACATGGACCCCTCCTGTTACCAGGAGAGCGGTGGTCTCTTACACCACCTTTCCACCCTTACCGCAGATGCGGCGGTTTATTTCTGTTGCACTTTCCCTAGAGTCACCTCCGCCAGACGTTATCTGGCATCCTGCCCTGTGAAGCCCGGACTTTCCTCACCTGCAGCCTTTCGGCTTTGCAGCTGCGACCATTTGTCTTACTCAAAACCATATAAGTTTATCATAGTTTCATCTATTTGTAAAGCTGCCTTTTCGGATATCTTACTTAAACCTTAAAACAGCTTCCTCCAATAAATTCCCGTACAATGGAGTTACGCGGAATGTCTTCACTATTTACTCCCAGAAAATAATCCAGGAACTTTAAAAGCCGTTTCGCTTCCATGTATTCCGGTGATTCCCTTGGTATCCCAAACAAAAGTGGTTCTGCGTACTGCTTTAAAACAGATAATTCATATACTGTGGCAGAATTAAACATCATATCTGCAGATTCCTGATATGGGAAAATATAAGCTTCCTCACCCTCTCTTACAGTGGGCCACATGCGTATGGTATCCTGTGCTGATGCACCTCTAGTTCTGGCATCCCGCACCATGCGCCTGATCAGGCGGCAGTCGGTAGTTGGGATCCGGTTGTGCTCATCAATGTTTAACTGGGTCAGCGCACTGACATAGACACGGAATTTACTTTCTTTTGGAAGTGAATAGGATAACTTATCATTCAGACAGTGAATCCCTTCGATTACCAGAATATCATCATTGCCCAGCTTCAAGTAATCTCCACGATATTCCCGTTCCCCTGTTTTAAACTGATATCTTGGCATCTCTACCGTTTCGCCAGCTAAAAGAGCCGTCATATCCTTATTAAACTGATCGATGTCCAGACATTCCAGTACTTCATAATTATAGCTTCCGTCAGGATTTTTCGGGCTGTTAACCCTGTTAACAAAATAATCGTCCACTGCTATGGGGTGCGGAATCATCCCCTGAGCTTTTAACTGTACTGATAATCTGTGAGAAAATGTAGTTTTTCCTGATGAAGACGGACCTGCTATCATAACAAATTTCTTACTTCTGTCAGAACCAATCCGTGCTGCGATTTCAGCAATCTTTTTCTCCTGCAATGCTTCCTGAATCAGAATCAGTTCATTGATATTACCTGCTGCTATGCCTTCGTTTAATGCTCCGACATGGGAAACATTCAGACGTTCTCCCCATTTAACACTTTCCTTTAACACGGTGAAAAGCTTCTGTTTTTTTTCTGCCTCAAAAACAGGTACTTCCTGTGGATTTTCCTTCTGAGGAAGCATGAGCATAAATCCTTCATCATAAGGAATGATATCAAAATATTTAATATATCCTGTATTCTGTACCATATAGCCGTAAAAATAATCTTCAAAGCCACCGATGCTGTATAAATTTACGCGGGATACTCTGCGGTAACGGAAAAGCCGTTCTTTGTCATACATACGGTGCTTATGAAATAATTCAATGGCATCATCTGTATTGACGCTTCGCTTCATAATGGGAATTTTCTGATCCACGTATTCCCTCATGCGCGTCAGCACGCGTTTTAACAGTCCTTCCGTCAGTTCTATCGTTCCATGGGGCTGAATGTAATAGCCCTTTCCCAGTGAAAAATCAACTGTCACTTTTTCAATGTTTTCGGAACCAGCCACATCATAAAATGCTTTCATCATGAGGAAAATTGCACTTCGGTGATAAGTCTGAATACCCGGCTGATCTTTTCCGGTATAAAATTGAAGTGTGCAGTCAAACTGAACTGTCTTATGAAGCTCTCTCAATTTACCGTTGATCCCTACCAGCAGAATCTCATTATCAAACTGGGGCTGATATTCCTTTGCTATATCCTGATAAGTCGTTCCAATTGGATATTGTTTCTTAGTTCCATCTATTGTTACAATCGCCATTTTTTTCCTCCTTATAAAAATGTCTCAGGAAATCTCACATCTGCCTTGTCAATTTCCAGCTCTCCCCCTGCGTTTGCCTTTAAAAAATCTTCCATAAAGTTCAAAAAAAGATATTCCAGTCCATAGTGGCCTGCATCGATCACTGCCATATGATTTGCTGCTGCGTCAGTTCCGCTGTGATGACCGATATCACCGGTAATCAGTACTTCTACTCCTGCTTTTAACGCAGGTTTTATCATGCTGGAACCAGCGCCCGGGCTGATTCCCACAAAGGTTACCGGCTCTTTTATATCCAGTTCTCCATATATGGTAACGAATGGAAGTTTAAACCGCTCTTTTACCAGACCAGCCAGTTCTCTCACTGTCATGGGCTGTTCTAAATAACCGGTCTTCCCAATCCCATATGGAAGTTCTTTGATACCTTCCGGCGTTTCAAACGGAATAATTCCTTCTTGTTCCAATACCTGGGTTTTTTCTAACCCTAATATTCCCGCAGCGGCATCCGCCATACATCCAGGTGCTGAATCAAAGTTGGTATGCATGGCATAACAGCAGATATCATGCTTCATCAGCTTCATCAGTCTTTCACCGATAAAATCACTGTCAGTAATTCTGCTTACAGGCTTAAAAATCAGGGGATGATGGGTCAAAAGAAGATCGGCTCCATACTGCACTGCCTCTTCTATTGCTCTCTCATCCCCGTCCAGCGCGATAAATACTTTTTTTATCTCTTTTTTATTCCGTCCCACAAGAAGTCCTACATTATCCCAGTCACAGGCACATTTAACAGGCGCCAGCTGTTCCAGTATTTCAATCAGTTTGCTGCATTGCATCTTGTGCCTCCTTATTCCACTTCAGTTCCATTTTCAGTTCTTCGATTCTGCTCTCTGCGTTTTTTGTTCCGCTCGACTGAAGTCCTATTAGAATTTCACCAATCTGTATCTGTTCTTTCTGTAAAAATTCCTTTAAAACCGGATTTTTTGAATCTAACAGCTCTTTTCCGTACCGGTATCCCAGTTCCGGATCCCTAACTTCCGAAACCATAGAATCTCTGGTAACACCCATGACAGAATAATATTTTCCGTCCTCTTTTATCATAGTCTCTCTTCCGATAGAAAATTCATGTTCTGCAAGAAACTTACGAACTTTATAAAGCTCCGAATGAGGTGACAGGACCCAGTATTTGATACTGTCCCATAAATGCCGTCCCTCCTCCAATATATGTATGATCAGTTCTCCGCCCATGCCAGCAATGACAACACAGTCAGCCTGATTTTTCTCTAACTTTAAAAGCCCGTCGCTTAAACGGACTTCAACCAGATCGGTAAGACCTGCCTCTTTTATGTGAGTCTGGGCCCTTAAAAGAGGCCCTTCTCTCACATCCATGGCAATTGCAGATTTTGCAATCCCTTCCTGTACTAAATGAATCGGGATATAACCATGATCGGTACCGATGTCAGCCACACGGCTGCCACCAGGTACAAAGGAAGCGATCATTCCCAAACGTTTTGATAATTTCATAATTAACTCCGTCTTATTTCTTAATCGTCCAGATAATCTTTCAGCTTTTTGCTTCTGCTGGGATGGCGCAGTTTTCGCAAAGCTTTCGCTTCAATCTGTCTGATCCGTTCTCTTGTAACATTAAATTCTTTTCCAACCTCTTCCAAGGTTCTGGGGCGCCCGTCATTTAAACCAAACCGAAGTTTTAACACCTTTTGTTCCCGCTCTGTCAGGGTGTCAAGAACTTCCATCAGCTGTTCATGAAGCATGGTAAAAGTTGCCGCATCTGCAGGGACCGCCACCTGATCATCCTGGATAAAATCACCTAAATGGCTGTCTTCTTCCTCGCCGATGGGTGTTTCTAAAGAAACCGGCTCCTGGGAAACTTTCATAATTTCCCGTACCCGCTCCACCTGCATATCTGCCCTTGCCGCAATCTCTTCCGGCACAGGTTCTCTTCCCAGTTCCTGTAAAAGCTGTCTGGATACACGTACCAGACGGTTAATGGTCTCAACCATATGAACAGGGATCCGGATTGTACGAGCCTGATCTGCTATGGCCCTGGTAATTGCCTGTCTGATCCACCAGGTTGCATAGGTGCTGAACTTATAACCTTTCCGGTAATCAAATTTTTCCACCGCTTTAATCAGGCCTAAATTTCCTTCCTGGATCAGATCCAAAAACTGCATCCCCCGCCCCACATATCGCTTGGCGATACTGACGACTAGCCGGAGGTTGGCTTCTGTTAATCTTTGCTTCGATTCTTCATCCCCAAGCTCAATTTTTTTCGCAAGTTCAATCTCATCTTCACTGGAAAGAAGGGGGACTTTCCCGATCTCTTTTAAATACATGCGGACCGGATCTTCTACGCTGACACCTTCAGGAACAGATAAATCGATGCTTTCCATATCGATTTCTTCCTCTTCCTCGATGTCTTCTTCCAAAAACAGATCTTCGTCTAAATCCAGTTCTTCTCCACCCATGGAAAGCACATCTACTTTGCTGCTCTCCAGGAAATCATAGATCTGATCCAGACGATCCGAATCCAAACTCTCTCCAATAAAGAAATCAAGTACTTCCTGATTTTCCAGGACATTTCTCTTTTTTCTCGCCAATAAGAGAAGCTGGTTTAACTTCTCCTCAAACGCCGCTGTTGACTCTTCCTGCCCGCTGCCAAAAACCTGTTCCTCTTCTGTCTTTCCTGAACCCACCATCTTATCTGCTGTCTTCTTAACATTCTCGTCCATGTTTTTCCATCCTTCCACAGCCTGCCTATAGTGTACACCCTAATCCAGCGAAATATTCAAATCCCTCAGCGCAGCCTGTTCCTTTATAATTCTTTGCAGTTCTTCTATCCCTGCTGCATGACGGCTGGCATGATCCAGACTGTTTTTTTTCACTTTCATTATTGTTTCCGAAAACGCTTTTTTCTGTTCTTCATTATCAAGAGACTCTTTTAAGCTCGCATGGAAAAGACCTGCGACAGTCCGGTATTGATCATCATCATCGATGAAATGATTCAAAATCTCGGCCGGATTCAGTGTTCCGGCAGCGTGTCCGTCAAAAACCATCTGTGCCACCTTATGATACAGTTCTTCTATAAAATCATCAGGAGTAACGACCCCTTTAATCTTATCAAATAGTACAGGATTTTCAATCAGCCAGGTAAGCAGCAGTCTTTGAGACTGCATAACCCCATCTTCTTTATCTTTTTTCCGCTGATTCTTCCCGTTATCTTCCTCTTCTCCCCTTACTGAGGACCGGACAGGTCCAAGCGTTGCTCCCAGCCGGTTAACCAGGCGTTTTAAATCCTGGTAATTAATGAAAAATTCTCTGGAAACAGCTTCTAAATAGTTTTCCCGCTCAAGCGCTTCCGGAAATTCCAGAAGCTTTCTTGCCGTTTGATTATAAAATTCTGTTTTCTGTTCGGGATCATCCATCTTGTAATTCTTTTTCAAAACTTCAATCTCAAATAGAAAACTGTTTTGTGCCTGTTCAATTCTCTGTTTAAATTCTTCCGCTCCCAGATTCTTTATAAATTCATCGGGATCCTTATAAGGCTCCATGTTCAGAACACGAATGGAAACTCCCACATCCCTTAAAATAGGAATCGCTCTCAGTGCCGCTTTCTGACCTGCTCCGTCGCTGTCATAGGTAAGGATCACTTTGTCCGTATACCGCTTTAACAGCTGGGCATGCTGGGTGGTAAAGGCCGTTCCCAGAGAAGCCACCGCATTGGTAAAGCCTGCCTGATGCATGGCAATTACATCCATATACCCTTCGCAGATCAATATGTATTTTTCCCGTGACAATCTGGCATAGTTCAGTCCATATAAGTTTCTGCTTTTATCAAACAGCTTTGTCTCCGGTGAATTTAAATATTTCGGCTCACCGGCTCCCATCACTCTTCCGCCGAAACCGATGACCCGGTTATTCACATCCATGATGGGAAACATCACCCGGTTCCAGAACTTATCATGACTTCCCTTTTCCTCAATCGTCACAAGCCCTGACTGCTTTAATACAGAATCTTCATACCCCTTGCCTCTTAAATAGCGGTATAAATCGTCACTGGTTTTATTGGAGTATCCCAGTCCAAAGCGAACTATGGTTTCATCACTTAACTGCCTGTCCTTTAGATACCGGTAACCTGCTTCGCCCTGAGGCTTCTTCAGCTGATAATAAAAATAGCTGGCTGCCAGCTTATTCATCTCCAGAAGAGCGGCCCTTAAATCTTCCTGCTCCCTTGCCTCTTTGCTGTATTCTTCCACCGGCAGTTTTACTCCTGCCCGGTCTGCCAGCATCTTAAACGCTTCTGAGAAGGAATAATTCTCATACTCCATAACAAAGGTAATAACATTACCGCCTGCACCGCAGCCAAAGCAGTAATACATCTGTTTGGCCGGTGACACGGAAAAGGAGGGAGACTTTTCATTATGAAACGGGCATAAGCCAAAATAATTGCTGCCCTTTTTTTGCAGTTTCACGTACCCTGATACGATATCCACAATGTCATTCCTTACGCGGACTTCTTCAATTATGTCTTCCGAATATCGCATAAAGCTATCAACCTCCTTTCACAAAGATTTATGATAAAATGCTTATTTGTCAAATTGCTTTCCATGCCTTTGGTACAAACAGTTCCTCAAACCGGTCAATGGCATAGCTGTCACTCATACCGGCAATATAATCACAGACAGCACGTTCCTTGTCTGCAGTACCTTTTTCCATTAGATACCGGTATTCCTGGGGAAGCTTGTCTGGATGATCCATGTAATACTCAAAAAGCATGGCAATCATCTTCTGTGCTTTTCCTTCTTCTGCTTTAGGAATCTCATTCTTATAAACATGCTGAAACATCCAGGTTCTAAGCCCCTGCATGGCTGCTTCCATATCAGAAGACATGATGATCTCATTCTTCCCATAGCTGTTATTGATAATATCATGAATGAGATTATTCAGTCTCTCCCTGACGCTGTGTCCTAATATATCGGTATAGCAGCCGGGAAGATCCTCCTCCACAAACATCTTTGCCCGGATTGCATCATCAATGTCATGATTAATATAGGCAATTTTGTCAGAAAGCCGGACAATGGCGCCCTCTAATGTGGAGGGATGACCGCTGGTCCGGTGATTTAAGATTCCATCTCTCACTTCCCAAGTGAGATTTAAACCCATTCCGTTTTTTTCAAGGATTTCAACTACCCGTACGCTCTGCCTGTAATGGGCGAACCCCTGGGAACAGATCTCATTAAGAATTGCTTCTCCGGAATGTCCAAATGGAGTATGTCCAAGATCATGCCCCAGCGCAATCGCCTCTGTTAAATCCTCATTCATGCGCAGGGACTTTGCAATGGTTCTTGCTATCTGGGAAACTTCCAGTGTATGGGTGAGTCTTGTCCGGTAATGGTCACCTTCCGGTGCCAGAAACACCTGAGTCTTGTGCTTCAGCCTTCGAAATGCTTTACAGTGAATGATTCTGTCACGGTCCCGCTGGTAAGCGGTGCGGATATCACAGGGTTCTTCTTCCCGTTCTCTGCCTTTGGAATTCTTGCTAAAAGCAGCATAAGGACTTAAATAAGCTTCCTCCCACTGTTCAGTGGATTCTCTGATATTCATTCGATCACATCCTTCGCAAAGTTATGGTACATTATATCATATTTTCAGTAATTTTAATACCCTATATTAAATTATTTGCACTGCGTTCATCTGGTGCTGCTGATGTGTTTCCTGTATTCACTGGGGAGACAGCCATAACGTTTCTTAAATGCCTTGGCAAATGCCCTGCTGTCAGGAAATCCATGCCTCATGGCAATTTCCCCGATTTCATGATCCGTTCCCATAAGTTCACGCACTGCATATTTGACACGCAGGTCAATTAAAAAGGTTCGATAATTAACCTGCGCATACTTTAAAAAAATTCTGGATAAATAGGTAGGACTGAATCCAAAGCGCAATGCCACCGAGTCCAGTTTTAAATCCTGATCATAATTCTCCCTCATATACTGGGTTACATCAGAAAGTTTATCCAGCTGTTTTTTCTGACGGATGATCTCTTTATCCATATTTTCTGTTTTAAATTCTGTTACCAGAAGATACAAAAGCTGATAGAACTGGCTTTTAACCTGAAAGCTATAGCCGTATTCCTGTTTGTCATAAGTAAAAAAGAGAGAAGTCACAAGATCCTTCAGCCTGCGGTTTGCCTCTTCTCCTTTTCTTTCAAAGTTTACATAGGAATCTTCTCCCATGTAATCTTCAAAGGTCTCTCCCGGAATCTGCAGGACAATGGTAATATTGGGATTGGGGCATTCGATGGAATGCACCTCATTGGAATTGACCAGTACAAACTCATCTCTGGTAAGCTTAAGATGAGTGTTATTAATAAAAAAATCAATCTCTCCCTCCAGTACCAGAAAAATCTCTACCGAATGGTGCCAGTGCTTTGTCACTTTATAGTTTCCTTCCCTGCCCTCGAAAATAAACAGCCGGAAGGGAAGATCATTATTGGGAATTACCAGCTCATGCCTGATTTCCATTTCACACCTCCGTAAAGTACTGTATCCATTATAAAACATTTTTGTCTGTTTTCCAACGGATTTTCTTTTGTATTACACAGGAAGACTGTCACTGACACATAAAACCCCATATCCCAGTTCCGGATTGGGATACTGGGTGATTCCGGGAAGCTTTCTTGCCCCGCGGATCAGATATGCTTTTATTTTTTCTCCGAAAAGGAACGGATCTCTTCCATCCACAATCCCCCACTCCATGAGTAGCGCGGAGCTGCCAGTGACAAATGGTGTCGCAAACGAAGTTCCTGTAACCGAATCATAACCGCCTCCTGCATATGCGGCAATAATCCCTACCCCCGGTGCAGCCAGATCAGGCTTTACCTGATTGGTTCTTCTAGTGAAACCTCTTCCTGAAAAATCGGCATAGGATTGGTAGGTATCATCGTATGCTCCCACCGAAATAACTTTCGATGCTGTGGAGGGAATGGTTAATGTGGTTTCCGGTGTTGCCCGTAAAAAACGGGTGGACTGATTTAACACACCAGAGGAGGGTAGCCATAAATCGTATTTTCCCTCAACAATCTGTCTGGGTGTCAGCCGGAATTTCCAGATTCCACTGTCAACATACGTGTCCGCAGGAAGAAAGTCTAAATAAATCTCCTGTGCCACACTATATGGTCCCGGTTTTCCGTAATACAGAAGGATTTGCGTATTTCCGTACCGGATGGTCTGGGGACCCAGCCGGCTGCTGATAGGGCCTATTACTTCTCCGGATGGAGTCACAATGCTGATTTCAAATAAATCCGCATAAGATTTCCAGAGCTGGACGCTGAAGCTCTGCTGAAAAGTCCCCACACTTAACTCTATATCCTGGGGACTTGTCATGGTCAATATTCCTGAAATATGTCCGGCACCAACCCCTTCGTTTCCTGTACCAACCACAATTACAGATTTTCCATAATTAGAGATATCATCAAGAAATGTTTCCAAAAGACTGGTTCCATCGTGAGATCCATAAGTATTGCCAAAGCTTAAATTAACCGCAACCGGCATCTGCATATCCACTGCTTCTTTTACTGCAAAATTCACTGCACGCATAAGTTCTGTAGTCCTTGGAAACCCGCTTTCCTGAGGCACTCCCAGCTTCACTACTAACAGAGGGCTTTCATATGCAACCCCTCTGTACTGACCCCGGTTTTCCCTGCCGTTTCCTGCTGCAATGGAGGCTACCGCAGTTCCATGACCGGTAATATCAACGGACGGAACCAGTTTATTGGCCTCTGCTCTGCTTCCTGTTGCCAGAGCCGCATCAATCTCTTCTTTTGTAAATACTCTGCCCAGGGTCTGATCCCACAGCTTTACAATCCGGGTGGTTCCATCCTGGTTGCGAAAATCATCATGATAATAATCAATTCCGGAATCAATAATGGCTACCAGAACACCTTTCCCGGTCAGATTGTTAGTTCCCTGCTGGACCAGATTGACGCAAGAGGCCGCTTTTGCCTGATTTACGGCAAAAAACAGCCTCTTTGGTTTTTCCACATATTCAATCTGGGGAAGATCACTTAACTGGTCAATCAGGGACTCCGGTACATTCAAGATGGCATACTCATTTAACATTGTCTCCACCTTGATTCCTATCTCGGTAAGAAAACCGATATCTCCGGAATGCTTTACAATGACATCCCATGTTTTTTCCACCGGATTATATCCTACATTCAAGTTACCTGACCTCTCCCGCTCCTCCGGAGTGGAACTGAGAGCGAGATTAAGCAGATTCTCCAATTTTTGATCCTGCATACAACATCCTGTGCTTTTTTTACATTGTACGCAGGAAGACTCTTTCTCATTCCTTTACACTGTCTGCCTCGCATACCCGGACACCATGATAAAAAAACTGCAGGATATCTTCAAAAGATTTTCCTTCTTTTGCCATAGTCTGGGCTCCATTCTGGCTCATCCCCACTCCATGACCAAATCCGCCGCCGTAGATATGAAACGTAGTGATGTTTTTTTCATCAACTCCCTGATTTTCTATGGCCAGATAAGCGCTGGGAAGGGAATCAAAATTTTTCATCTGGGTTCCGTCTTTTTTCGTAAGTGTCATATACTTATTACCAAGTTTTGCTCTGACCTGACCCTCTCCGCTTATGGTCATAACACCCTCTGAGCCTTCCACTCTTAACTTCTTTACGATACCCCCCACTCCTCTTTCAACCACTGTAATGTTTAAGATAGAGCCTACCTCAGTAATCTCTTCTTCCAGCTGCCGGTTGGTTACTGTCGTCTCCCACCGATACATGGGAAATGAGGAATCATAAGCCGGATAATCCTTTTTCTTTATAAATTGTTCAAAATCAGAATTGGTGGAGAGATTTAACACTGCCCCTCCATCCTGAAGCAGACTCCCATCTAAATAAGGATACTGGGCTGGATCTCCTCCCCATACACTGCCATCTGTGGTATGGCCGCAGGAGGTGGAAAAATAGAATGCTTCAATGGGTGTATCACCATAAAACAGCAGTTTTCCATAAGTTTCCCGAACTGCATCTTCTGTCTTTGCCGCAGTAGGAAGATTATTGTACACCTGAAAACGTGTGCTGTCGTCTACATGGGCACCATATTTGCTGTAGGTATTGCTTTGGATCTGGCGGTATGCGTAGGTTCTTGCACACACAGCCTGCGCCTTCAGCGCTTCCTTTTCGTAGCTGTCCGGCATCTCACTTGGAACAACTTTTGTTAAGTAATCCTCCAGATACAGTTCATTAATCAGAAGTAATCCATCCGAATCCTTTCTGATCTCAATGCTTCCGCCATAAGAAGGTGTCCCATAGGAACGGCTTATGGAATTCACCTCTATGGACCCGCCTTTTTCCAGAGGAGCCGCTACTATTCTGCCGCTCTTTAACCTTTCATCAGATGGTTCAATGATCACTTCCGCTTTTGGAGGTACCTGGACAGTCTCTTTATCGTAAGTCAGTGTAAGACCTGTGTCAGAAGAGAGTGTGACCGAGGGGTGAAAGATGGACTGGAAATTCGTGTTCATCAAAAGCACCCGTATGGTCTTCGCATCAAATTCACGTACAAGTAAAGCTGCACAAAGTTTTCCATGGGCTACTACAAAATCCTGAATGTCATAGCCAACTAAAATATCGGTAACAGATCGTTCTTCAAACTGGCCATACAGACGGTATACTTTAAAGTCCTTATCAAACTTCAGCTTTCCATAATTCTCAATTTCTATATAAGAATCGGTAATGGCAAGTACCTTTCCGGATATTCTCTTTTTCTTCAAAGTAACTTTTTCAAGATTTCCCCGTTTCAGACTGATATCTGCCAGATTATTAACCAGATCCGCCGTCTGCCCTAATGATGTATCCAGAGGAAAAGTTCTGACAACAGAACCAAAGTGCACCTGGAATGTCTGATTATCCCCAGCAGTCAGCCAGACATTCTTATATGTAACAGAATCACTTACCACTTCTTTTAGTGCAATGATCTCACTGCCTTTTACGAGAATCTTTATTTCCCAGTCAATATAAGAATCCAGACTGATTCCTTCAAACCCGAATGTACCTTCACTGGTATAGGCAGTCCATACGGATGAGGGATTTATGTTAGAAGGCGTTCCATAAAGTAGTACATCTATTGTTTTTATCTGATTTTCTTTATCAAGTGCTTTTTTTAAATCGTCAAAAAGATTCCACCATTCATCAGCGGTTATGTGTTTACTCTTATTCTTTCTTCCTGCATGAATGTTGGTTCCAGAACCAGGAACCAGCGCTTCTGCCAGACTTTCTGCTTCCTGGTAAGTTAAAAAACCCTGTGCAGTTTCTTTGTCTGCAGGCATAAGCCCAGCATCAAGATAGCCATTGGCATATAGGTAATCCATATATTTCGCATACCAGAGGCTCTGATCCTGTTTGGAGAAATATTGCTGTTTTTGATTTTCCGGCATTTTTTCCAAGCTTTCTCTGTCTGTAAGAAGGAGAGCTGCTGACTTGCATGCCAACCCCCTTGAGATTCCCTCTGGTTCCGGCTCATTCATCAATATAATGATAATGAGAAAGATAACCAGGAGAGGAATTCCGACGACAAATCCGATCAATGACTTTTTATTCATGCGCTCCTCTTATTTCATATATGTTTTTTTCTCTTCTTCAATCCGATCCAGATTCAGATAATCTTCTGTTTTTAAAGACAGTTGTTTCTTTGACAGTGACCCGTTCACCAGTCTGGTAATCACACTGTAAATCACCGCGAACGTAGGAACGGCAATAATCATTCCCACAAATCCAAACAATCCGCCAAACAGAAGAATGGAAAACAGCACCCAGAAACTGGGCAGTCCGGTGGATTGTCCAAGAATTTTAGGTCCCAGTATATTGCCATCAAACTGCTGCAAAAGCAAAATGAAAATCAGGAAATAGAGGCACTTTACCGGGCTGACTAAGAGTATTAAAAATGCACTGGGAACTGCCCCAATGAAAGGCCCAAAAAATGGTATTACATTGGTAACTCCCACAATTACGCTGACTAACAGTACATAGGGCATCTTCATTGCATTGAGCAGCACAAAGCACATAATCCCGATAATTAAAGAATCTAATAGCTTACCAGTAATAAATCCGCCAAATACACGATGTACAAAACGGATTTCTTCAATTGCCTGATTCGCCGTTTTTAAGGAAAATATGCTATAAATGATTTTTTTCCCCTGTGCAGAAAGCGTCTCTTTGATATTAAGAATATATACCATAACAATTACGCCGATTAATATATTCTTAAAAACCAGTACAACACTTAACAGACCGCTGGATAAGCTGCCGATTAAGGAAGACATATTGGGGACTAAATCAGTGGTCATCCAGTTCTGAAGCCGGCTGGCAACCTGATCATAGATAGGGATTATGGCTTTTTCAAAAGCAGGATTATCCTGAAACATCTTTTGAAGTCCAAGTGCAATATTGTTGATGTTATCTCCGAAATTATTCTGTATCCCCATAATGCTTGTATATATTTCGGGTATAATCATTGAGAAAAGTCCTATGACAATCACAAACAAAAAAATCAGGCTGACCAGTGTCGCCAGAGCTCTTGAAATGGAGCGAACCGTTTTCTTGTTATGAAACACCGCATTCAGCATACGGGCTGCCATATCTCTTGTTTTGTTATAAACCGGCAATAAAAGATATGCCAGAACTGCGCCATAAATGACAGGCATTAAGATTTCTACAATCAAACCCATGGTACCTTTTACCGATTCAAACCGGGAAATAAAAAAAGCAAATGCAATGCTTAATGCAATTACTGCAAAAGCGGTTACTCCCCAGCAAACGTAACTGCGGTATTTAAAATCCTTCATGTTCATCTCCTATATGGTTGAAATTAATATATGTCTTATCATACTTTACCATATTTTACCATAAAGTTAAAGCAGCGATTTCTCGCTGCTTTTGTCTTTTGTAACCCCAAAATGCCGGTTCTTACTTATTGACGCCTAGCTAAGCTAGGTGGGCAACCTCACTCAGGCATCTGCCTTCCACTACAAAGGAGGCCTGACATCCGCCTGAAAATATTGGAATCCCTTATGTCATAATGTAGGTTCAAAAAAGGTAAGATTATCGCACATCTCAGGAATTACATTCTCTATTTTCTATGGCTTCAGTATACAACAATTCCAGAGAATTTTCAAGTTCCTTTTCCTGTCAGTTTTTAACTTAATGATCAGAAAACAATATTCTTACCGCCAAGAAGTCTTCCGTGTTCCACATATAAATCCAGCCGGTTTAAAAGGGAATCACAGGATTCTTCCTGTATAATCAGTTCAACCGCTTCAGCAGTTACCAGGGAAAGAACAGATAAAAGTGATTTTGCATTCACAATGCAGTCTCCATTCATCAATTCCATCTTTTCTTTACGTTTACCGGCTATGGTCACAAATTCCAATATGGAGTCCATGCCCCAAAAACCGATCCTAACCTTTTTCATCTGCTGTAATCCTCCTGATTTTTCTTGCGTCTAATACAGTCCATTCTCCAGATTTCCAAGTCTGTATACCTGATATTCTTTTTCAAAAATATAACCAAGCTTTTCCGCCAGTCCAGCGGCAGGAATGTTGTCCGCATCCCAGGTTGGAAAAATCTCCTGTTTTAAACAGGATAAGATTAATCCTGCACTGCATGCCAGAGCAAGACCCCGGCGCTTATATTCCTTGTGTGTCGCAACTTTTACCACAATCTTCTCTCCACTGATTGGATAGGCTGAACAACCGGAAACCAGTCTTTCACCGTCCAGTGCTGCAAATCCAAAACCGTGATGGATAAAATCCTTCTGGGTTTCAAAATCAGAACAGATCTCTCTGCTCCACTCTGAACTCATGGCTTTCTCATAAAGACTCTGATTCATTTTTTTTATTTGAATTCCTTCAGGAATGGAGTTCAAATAATTATTCAGCGTCTCCTTAGAGAAAAGATCTTCATCTGTTCTCATGGCATAACGGGACATAATCCGGCAACTGCCTCCAAACGTCTCTTCCAGCCATTCAGACCAGCGTTCGTCGGAAGGGGTAATAAAACCCTTACTGCAGTTTTTAATTAAAAGTTCCCTGAGCTCAAGAGCCTGCTCTCCCTTGGGACAAATTCCGGCCAGATATACAAAATTACCCGAATGAATCAAACAAAAGGACGGATTATCCCGCTCCGGGACCCAGACTTTTCCGATACGCCCTTTTGCAACAGCAGAGGGTATCACCTCTTTACTCATGCTGCAAAGTTCTCTGACAATCTGTCTCTCATCTCTTTCCAATTCAATCACAATAATTCTCCTTCCGCTGGTGCTTCGTCTTCCAAATACCGATATCAAAAGGACTGTTTCCTGTTAAAGACCTAGTATAGCACACTAGAAAAGATTCTGCAAATCAAAAATTGATTCTACCAGAAAATCTGCTCCTGCTTTAATAAGTTCCTCCCTGCTCCCATATCCATACAATGCCCCCACAGATTCCATTCCAAACTCCTTTGCACCCAGAATGTCATGTTTTCGGTCACCGATCATCACTGTTTTTGATATATCACGAATTTGGCAGGTATCAAGCACATAACGGATCACATCTGCTTTTTTCACACGGATTTCTTCAAAATCCGCTCCTCCCATAAACTCAAAATAAGAATCCAGTTCAAAATGCTCCAATATCATTCTTACAAAGATTTCCGGTTTTGATGAAGCAACATAAAGTTTTTTCCCTGATCTCACAAGTGCTTTTAAAGTCTCTTTTGTTCCCTCATAAACTTTGTTCTCAAAGATTCCTTGTGAGGAAAAATATTCCCGAAAAATCTCCACTGCCTTTTGGGCATCTGATTCTGTAAAACCATAGTATTCCATAAAGCTGTCTTTTAAGGGTGGTCCGATAAAACAGCATAAATCATCGAGATTTTCCACTTCAATTCCAAAAGCATGCAGAGCATGGCGGGCCGATTTTGTAATTCCCTCTTTGGGATCAGTCAGGGTTCCATCTAAATCAAACAGTAAATAATCTTTTTTCATAACATCTCCTCTGCTTACTTAAAAAACAGAGACGAAAAAGTTCTCCTTTTTCGTCTCTGTGACAATTACTTCAATTGATCAACAACCTTCTGAATTGCCTCTAACGCATCATCAGGAAGCTTATCGTATCCTTCTTTAGCAACTGACATATTGGCAACAAATTTCACACGATCCTGCATACGAGCCTTTAACTGCTCTGCGTAAGTCGGGTCATTCAGATCTGGAACGAATCCTTCCCACTCAAAGATATCAATATCTGTAAATGGTCCCCATTGTTTAAATTCTGCCTTTTTATCAACAATTGCTTCCAGAATTCCAAGTGTATCCTTAGGCTGAACCTTCTTGCCCATAAAATCACCAGTATTAATAATATAGCAGTCTACGTTCTTTTCTTCAACCAGTTTTTTGAATTTTTCATAATCATTGACAAGAGGATAAGTTCTGAATGGGTTCGCATAAGGAACAACTACCAGCGCGTTAGGATCTGCTCCCGGAGCAAGTCTCTCTGCAGAGGATCTCTTAGTTGCAAGAGTTGCGCCCATAACAGATGCCAGTGATGATCCTTTTAATTTAACTACTGGTGGAATGGTAGGATCCTTCATAATCCAGAAAATTGCATTAACAGGAGAATCAATTTTATCCACACGGTTTGGTGACCATAATTTAGACTTAATTGCACGTCCATTACCGTTTCTGATATCTTCTGTTACCAGCTGGATCTTTCCGTCTTCATCCAGGGTACAGGAGCAGTTCTGTGCAGTCAGTAAGTACTTGTTGTCCTCACATCCGGTAGGATAATCCTGTGTCTTATCAAAGTATGTAGGTTCAATTGCAACAGATGCGCAGGTATCTGTGTTAATGATAAATGCATCGTCATGAAGTACGGTAACGCCGTATTTGCCACCGTGTTTTGCATGTGTAATGGTGGATTTACCGGATCCTGATAATCCAAATACAGATGCAACATACTTGGAACCATCAGAAAGAGTATACTCCTTTTGTCCGCCGTGGCAGGAAGCGTAGCCGTTTCGATTGGCAAGTGCCCATACCATGGTAAGTGTACCTTTCTTATGCTCTCCAAAATATCTCATACCGAGAATTGCAGCGCAGTTTTGTTCCGTGTTAAAATAACATAGACATTTAGGATCGCTTAAACAGGACAGATCTACACCAGGACGGTCAGAACCATTCCACTGGGGATCAGAGAAGATATAGATATCAGGCTCTTTGCCATCTCCTACCGGTTTAGAAGCCTTATACATATTGACATACTGATCAGACATATACTGGAAGTTCAGCATCCAGTTATATAAAATGTTCTCCTCGCCTTCCGGAATGAGAAGATGCGCCTTTACCATATACTCCGGATCAAGGCCAGCGTATACCTCTGCATGATACATGGTTTTCCACCGTGTCTCATAAACAGCATCCATAACAACTTTGTCAAGAGCAGCACAGTTTACTCCAGGTTCCCCTGCAATTCTTCTGGCTGTTGCATACCGTCCGGTAATTGCACCATCATTAAACAAAAGTACTTTTGCATCCTTATCGAGACCGAATTCTTCTCCTCTATAAACCGGCATATCTGTGACAATCGTTCCTGGTGAGTTTTTTGCCAATTCATATGCCTCACGAAGCGTATTAACTTTAATAACGTTATTCCCATAGAATGGTGCCTCGATAATTGAACGTGTCGTTGCAAAGCCAGGCTTTCCTTTTCCAATTTCATTAATTGGGTAATAAGCTTTTGTTGACATATAAAAATCCTCCTTATAAAATTCAAATTTGCTCTCATTATCTCATTTTGTTAAGAAAAAGTCAATATTTTCTATTGCATTTTCCACAAAAATTGTTTATATTTAATGTGCATTATGCATCATGTATACAACAACTAGAAAGAAGGTCAAATATGATACACATTTCCAAAGACGGCACCGGAGATTTTGAAAGCATACAAGAAGCGCTTGACTCATTGCCCCAAAACGGCACTGCCGAACATACCCTTTTCATTCACAAAGGAGTTTATGAGGAGCAGATTACAATCACCACTCCTCACGTAACCTTTCTTGGGGAAGATAAGAACAGCACCATTCTCACCTATGGCTTATATGCCCATATGCTTATGGAAGATGGTATGAAGCGGGGAACGTTTCGAACCTATTCCTGTTTAATCGATACTTATGATTTTACAGCAAAAAATATTACGTTTGAAAACAGCGCCGGAAAAGGAATTGATGTGGGACAGGCACTTGCTGTTTATGCAGATGGCGATCGTCTCTCCTTTGATAACTGCCGTTTTCTTGGCAATCAGGATACCATATTCACTGGTCCGCTGCCACCAAAGGAAATTGAGCCAAACGGATTTATCGGGCCAAAGCAGCACGCTCCCAGGATCAATGGAAGGCATTATTATAAGGACTGCTATCTGGAGGGTGATATTGATTTCGTTTTTGGAAGTGCTACTGCCTACTTTGAGAACTGCACGTTCTTTTCCAAATATACAGGAAAAGAAATCAGCAGCTATGTAACTGCCGCATCAACTCCGGAAGGCCAGGAATACGGTTATGTAATGGAAAACTGCCGTTTTGAGGGAAACTGTCCTCCGGATAATGCTTACCTGGGACGTCCGTGGAGAGAATATGCAAAGACGGTTTTAATCAATTGCTATATTGGCGACCACATCTGCCGGGAAGGCTGGCATGACTGGAACAAAGAGGGCGCTCATAAAAATGCCTTCTATGCCGAATATGGAAGCTACGGTCCCAAAGGTGACATGGATCACAGACCTGACTGGATTTACAGACTGAAGGATACTGATCTTGTTAAATATACAAAGGATGCCGTACTATCCGGATCTGACGGCTGGAAGTTTTAAAAAAACGGGATTCTGTTCCTTAGGTAAGAACAGAATCCCGTTTTTTAGTTTTCTTTGATTTTAACAATTACTTTCTTAATTGGAGCTGGTTCTCCGGCTGCAGCCTTTGGTTTATGGCCATCCCAGGGATTAAAAATCATATATTCTCCAGACTTTACTACCGCTTTTAAGCCTGGGTTTTCATTGTCGTAAAATACAACATCTTTTTCATCGTTATATGGTACTTTTTCATTCAGTTCATCAATTCTTGCGTAGGTCATAATCTCAGAACCGGAAATCACATACTGAATATCTGTATAATTATGGTGAGCTTCATATTTCGCTTCTTCCCATGGAATTGTCGTATATTCTACTACATTGGCAAAAACATTCTTGCCGTCAATCTCATATTTGCCTGGCTCCAGTTCCTCCAGATCAGTATTCTTAAGAAAATCTACTGCCTTGGCATATCTGTCTTCCACACCAAGGTTTCTGTAAAAATCAAGGTTTTTTGCTGTGTCAAAAATCATTTGAATACTCTCCTTTTATGTATCAGTATAGTTATTTAAACTATAGTATACACCAAAAACAGAATATTTAACAATGTTTTTATTTAAAAAATTCATGGTTTCCGTGCTGGAATAAATAAGTCAAATGGGAATCAAACCAGCTGATTGCACCGCTCCTTGAGCCCCTTCGATTCATAAAATACAAAGCTCCGTTTGAATAGTCCTCACCTTCCAGTGCCCTTTCCACACAATCAATGGTATTGCTGGTAACCTTTACGGAATTAATGCTTCCATTGGATACCGGGGAAAACTGGGAGGGTGAATAAACAACTCCTTTCACTGTACTTGGAAATTTACCGCTTTTTACACGATTTAAAATCACATTTGCTACAAGAATCTTTCCTTCATCATCACAAACTCCGGCTTCTGCCTGCACAATTTTTAACAAGACATTATAGTCTTCATCCGACAGAGACGTGGCACGTGCTGCTTTTTCCTCTTCTGCCTTTTTGGCAGCTGCTTCTTCCGCTTCTTTCGCCTTCTGGGCTTCTTCTGCGGCTAACTGCGCCTGCTTTTTTGCTTCCTCCTCCAGTGCAATCTGTTCGTTCATGCGCTGGATTCTGGTAAAGGATTCTTTTTCCAGTTCCTGCTTTTGTATGACTTCTTTTTCCAACAGATTTCCAGCAAGTTGCTGTGCCTGCATCTTGGGATCGGTAAGGTTAATTTGTACTTTTGCTTGTGAAGCTGTTTCCTCTTCTTCAACGTTCTCATCATCGGTAGCGTCTTCTAAAGCCCGTGTTTCTGCAAATGCCGTTAATGCATTTTTTCCGCTGCTTCCAAAACCTGTGGAAGTAAAAGCAATCACTGTAATTACTGCGGCACCTGCCATAAAAACTGCTGAGGAACGATACATTCGCTTCGTGACCCTTACGGACATTCCTCTGAAGAACTGACTAATCTGCTGAAGGATAGAGCGTAGTGTAAGCATAAATACTCCTCTTTCTCTAATCTCATTTGCGTGGGCTTCGGACTGTTCCGTACCCGTTTCTTTGTGTCGTCCGTAATTATAGAAGAATCCCGTTAAAAAAGTCAATGGTCATTTAACATTTTTGTGATAATTTAACTTCTTAATTTTTTCCTGTTTTTATTTTTTTGTTAGTTATATACTATTTTTCCTTGTACTAATGTGCTTTTTTTGTATTAAACATGTGTTAACTTTTTACAATAGTATTACATTTCTGTTAATTATTCACTTGCGCACGAGTGGCCTGTCTTACTGTACAAATGTTTTATGTAAACTAATTCAGGGTAAGTGAGGCGAAATTACCTTTAATAAAGACAGCCAGTTTCAGTGGAGCAATGACAATTTGCTGACCTCTTACACCTGCACTGACTACAATTTCATCGTAACTTTCCGCTGATTCATCAATCCATGTAGGAAACTGCTTTTTCATTCCCACAGGAGAACACCCACCTCTGATATAACCGGTGACAGACTGTAAATCTTTTACGGAAATCATTTCAACTTTTTTATCGCCTGTAAGCTTTGCTGTCTTTTTTAAATCCAGCTCAGCGTCAACAGGAATACAGCAGACAAAATAACCTGTTTTATCTCCTTTTAATACAAGAGTTTTAAATACACTTCCATGGTCAACACCCAGCATATCCGCTGCATGGCTTCCTGATAAATCCTGTTCATCAACGGTATATTCCCTTGTATCATAGGCAATCCCCGCTTTATCAAGCATTCTCATTACATTTGTTTTTATCATATCAGATCACTCCTGTCCTTTTGTTTTATGAATTACATCATAATAAGAAAAACTCCGTTTGTCCAGCAAAAGCTTATGCAGACTTTCCTTCCATGCCAGGTTATTTGCCTCCTTAATTTTCCTGCTTTACATTCCGATATTTTACCTGATATAATATCAATATATAGTATTGTGTATTATTATAATGAATGGTTATAAAATGAAAGGATTTTTAATATGGATCAGAATCTTTCCCAATATAAAATTTTTTATGAAGTAGCAAAAGCTGGTAATATATCCAAAGCAGCGAAAGAACTTTTCATCAGTCAGCCCGCAATCAGCAAGTCCATCAGCAAGCTGGAGGACAATTTAGGTGTGGCATTATTTACCCGAAATTCCAGAGGTGTCCAGCTTACGGAAGAGGGGAAACTTTTGTTTCATCACACAAAAACAGCATTTGAAGCGATAAACAGAGGGGAACTGGAACTTAAGAGAGTAAAGGATTTTAATATCGGGCACTTAAGAATCGGTGTGAGCAATACCCTGTGTAAATATATTCTTCTTCCTTATTTAAAGGGATTTATTGAAAAGTATCCTCATATTAAAATTACCATAGAAAGCCAGTCCACCACCCATACGGTTGCCATGTTAGAGCAGCAGCAGATAGACTTGGGATTGATCGCTGAGCCCTCCAACCGCCGTCCTCTTTTATTTAATCCAGTTATGGAGATTCAGGATATCTTTGTATCAACCAGTGCCTATCTGGATAATTTATACTTAAGAGAGGGGAAAAATGCAGATTTATTTCAAACCGGTAACGTCCTTCTATTGGACAAAAATAATATGACCAGGAAGTATATTGACGAATATTTAAATGAAAATCAGATTATTCCCAATCAACTTTTGGAAATTACTACGATGGATCTACTGATAGAATTTGCCAAAATTGGTCTGGGGATCGGTTGTGTGATTAAAGAATTTGTCCAGGATGAGCTGGATAAAAAAGAGCTGATTGAGGTTCCCATGATATCTGGTATAAAGAAACGAACGGTTGGATTTGCATATAACCCGGGGTCTGTATCCACAGCAATGGAAATTTTCTTTGAAGCAATGCAGAAAGCCGGAATCAGAGGCTAATACCCATAAAAGGCTGATATAAAAGAGAAATCGTGTAGCCACATTCTCTTTTTATCAGCCATTTTACATATTCTAAGATTATATTTAGTTATCGATCAGTTTTCCGCCGTTATTCCAGCTGTAAAGCTTACGCAGATCTGCTCCGACCTTCTCTAATTCATGAGATGCTTCTGCATTTCTCATCGCTTTGAAGTGAGCACCGCCAACCTGATTCTCAAGCAGCCAGTCTTTTGCAAACGTACCATCCTGAATGTCTGTCAGCACTTTCTTCATGGCTTTTTTGGTCTCATCCGTAATAATCTTTGGCCCTGTAATATAATCTCCGTACTCAGCTGTATTGGAGATTGAATATCTCATACCTGCAAAGCCGCTTTCAAAGATAAGATCAACGATCAGCTTCATCTCATGGACACACTCAAAGTAAGCATTCTCTGGTGCATATCCTGCTTCCACCAATGTCTCAAAGCCAGCTTTCATCAATGCGCATACACCACCGCATAATACTGCCTGCTCACCAAAAAGATCTGTCTCTGTCTCAACCCGGAAGGTTGTCTCTAAAACGCCTGCTCTTGCACCGCCGATTGCAGATGCATACGCCAGAGCCTTGTCCATTGCCTTACCGGTATAGTCCTGATGAACTGCCACAAGACAGGGAGTTCCTCTGCCTACCAGATATTCATTACGAACCGTATGACCTGGTGCTTTTGGAGCAATCATAGTAACATCAACATTCTTAGGAGGAACGATCTGTCCGAAGTGAATTGCAAAACCGTGAGCGAACATCAGCATGTCGCCATCCTTTAAGTTAGGTTCTACCGATTCCTTATACATAGCAGCCTGTTTCTCATCGTTGATCAGAATCATGATGATATCTGCTTTTTTTGCTGCTTCAGCTGCAGTATAAACGGATAAACCCTGAGCCTCTGCTTTCGCCCAGGAACTGCTTCCTTCGTAAAGTCCAATGATGACATCACATCCGGACTCCTTTAAATTAAGCGCATGGGCATGACCCTGGCTTCCGTATCCAATTACTGCAATGGTCTTACCTTCTAATAAAGATAAGTTGCAGTCTTCCTGGTAGTAAATCTTTGCCATCTTTCTTTCCTCCTCATATACTGACTCATAATATATTTTGTTAAAGGAACTATGCCGACGACTCACTGTCCGCCTTTGGCAACACCTCTAGCTAACAACAAAAGACTGCCTATGGCAGATAGCGGATATCATCGGATCCTCTGGAAAGTCCTGTCAGACCTGTTCTTGCCAACTCTAAAATCTCATAATCTCCAAGGAGGTTAATCAGCGCATCCAGTTTTGACTGGTCGCCTGTCAGCATGACGGTTAAAGAATCTCTTCCCACATCAACGATGGTAGCCCTGAATATGTCTGCAATGGCACTGATCGCCTGACGCTCACTGGCATTGGCGCGGACCTTTACAAGAATAAGTTCACGGTAAACAGAACGTCCGGGCTTCAATTCCTTAATGTCCCTGACATCCTCCAGCTTTCTCAGCTGCTTTTCAATCTGATCCAAGATCTCCTGTTCACCTACAGAAACCACTGTCATCCTCGAATATCTCTCATCCGCAGTTACTCCTACCGTAAGGCTCTCAATGTTATAGCCACGGCGGCTGAACAGTCCGGCTACACGGCTTAAAACGCCGGCAGTGTTATCAACCAACAATGATAATACGATTCTTTCCATTCACATCCCTGCCTTTTTGTATAATATTTAAATGATAACAATGTAACTGTTATTTGTCAACTAAATAATAGGAATGTGTATTATAATCTGGAGTTATACCTATAGACATATTTGATCATTTTCTTCCATATCAAGAACGGGGTTCACGTGAACCATGCAATGCTTTACATCAGGAAAGTGTTCTTCTATGCACAGATGCACCTTTTCTGCAATTTCGTGTGACCTTACCAGTTCCAGTTTTCCTTCTGCTGCAATTTCGATATCCACATATACTTTCGCACCAAACATTCTGGTCCTGATATCGTCAATCCGTTTTACCCCCATAACTGACATTGCAAACTCCTTCATTTTTTGAACCGTATCCTCATCACAGGATTTGTCGATCATTTTGTTCATGGAATCACGAAATATATCAATAGCTGCCTTACCAATGAAAATGCAGATTACAATACTGGCCAGAGGATCTAAAACCCAAACTCCCATTCTTGCACCGCCAATTCCGATCATAGCTCCCACAGATGACAAAGCGTCAGAGCGATGGTGCCAGGCATCTGCCATAACCGCACCGGAATTTATCTTTCTGGCTGCTGCTCTTGTATACCAGTACATCCACTCTTTTACCACGATTGATAAAACTGCCGCAACCAAAGCAACCAATCCGGGTATTTCTGCCGTATTTCCATTCTGCCCTATTATGACTTTTATACCAGTGATACCAATTACAACGCCCGTAGCCATTAACAGACACGCAAGTATTGCAGAAGCAACACATTCCATACGGTCATGACCGTATGGGTGTTCTTTATCTGATTTTTTGTCTGCCAGATTCACACCGATCATAACAATAAATGTGCTGAACACATCGGAGGCAGAATGAACTGCATCCGAAATCATTGCTCCAGAATGACCAAGCAGACCAGCTGCCAGCTTAAAAGCAGAAAGCAGTAAATTAATGACAATGCTCACCACTGATACGTGCATGGCAATACTTTTTCCGTCTTTTTCTTTTTTTGTTCCAGTGATACGTTTCATACCAATTCCCCCAGTTTTATTACATTGCCCATAAATCTTCCTAAGAACCCCTGCTGCCGATAAATAAAAAATGCACCTGCGGAACAATTAGAGTTAACTACTGTCCCACAGATGCTTTCAAATCATCTGCTGTTGCAAATGCAACCCGGCTTACAGCTGTTAAAAGCTGACGCCTGCTCAGTTTGTACTGTAGAATCATGTGCAGTGCAAAGAGTTTAATCCCGTAAACGGGCTTCTGTTATAGAATATGAACGTATTTCTGAATAAGTTACCATATTACGTATAATCAATAATGCAATATTCATAAGCATTGATCACAACGGTACTTCCATACTGATCTTCTCTCTTAAAAGCATTTCCGTAATTGGCATGGATATGACCGTGAAGAAAATACTTCGGAGCATACTTGTCCATTAACATCTTAAAGCAGGAAAATCCCCGATGAGGAAGATCCGGCAGATCATTCAGTTCAAAAGCAGGCGCATGGGTTACAAGAATATCAAACCCCTTATTTTTCTTTAACTTCCACCACATGCGCTTGATTCTCTGTTCCATTTTCTTTTCTGTAAACTGGTTGGGGGAACCCGGAATATATTCCATGGAACCACCCAGCCCCAAAATTCTTACTCCATTGAAGATAACAATTTCATCTTCAATGCAGATACACCCCTCCGGAGGACATCTGTCATACTGACAATCATGGTTTCCCCTTACGTAATAGACCGGCGCGTGAGAACAGGTGGCAAAAAACGTCAGATAATTTGCTCTCAAATCTCCGCAGGAAATGATTAAATCAATGTCTTTTAGCTTCTCCGGTGTATAGAATTCGTAGAGCGACTTGGACTCATGATCCGCCAGTACCAGAATTTTCACGCTGAAGTTCCTCCGTATCCATGTTCTCGTATATTGTCTGACCCTGAAGACGAACCAATGATCGGGCTTCTTCTGTTAATTCTTCAAAATCAGGAATCTGCCCTACAACATTTTCCGTAAGCCAGTTCATCGTAGTAATCTCCTCCGGTGTGAGACTTAACCCTTCTTCACACTGAATTGTGCCATCCTGGGAATAAATCGTTCCAACAAATGGCTGGAAGCTTCCCGCCCGAATGGAATTTTTCAAAAATGTAATCAGCCGGTTTGTGCCGTGAGGGAGATTCTGGGAGCAGATCACATCAATGACATCGGCTGACATTCCCCACCAGTAGTTAATCGCCTGCTTCCCTTTCATTTCTTTCCTGTCAACAGAGCCGTGACAGGTGAGATTTACAATTCTTTCATAGAACTTTCCCCAATGCCAGATTGGAGTAGCCAGGTTTCTCAGGCTTCCATCTGCAGCTTTCTGATAAAGACCGTATTCCCTTGTAGGTGCCTGAGGAGTAATCATATCATCACCGGATATAAAGCGGATTCCTTCCTTCTCAAGTTCCGCCTGTGCATCCCGCCCTGTTATCCTTGACCACTCCAGATATACCTTTGCATAAGGATTAATCATCCTTGCTCCCAAAGCAAATGCATTAATATTGGCAATGGTGCCGTATATGGGATAATCTGCAATATAACCAAGTTTATCATCCCGAGACATGGAAGCAGCCAACGCTCCCATTAAAAACTTTGATTCGTACATTCTTCCATAATAGGTGCAGACAGAAGAATAGGACATATTGACCGAACAGTTGAACACTCTGATTTCCGGATGGTCAATGGCAGTCTTTACACTTAAATTAATCATCTGGGAGGCTGTAGTAAAAATCATGTTGCAGCCGCCTGCAATGGCGGCTTCAAATGCCTTCGCTGTCTCCGCTTCCGAATCCGCATGGAAAAACACCATGGTTTCCGTCTTTCCGTCAAATGCCTGCTCCAGATACATTCTGCCCAGTTCATGACCGTAAGTCCAGCTGGAAGTCTCCGCTGTCTTTGCGTGAATAAATGCTATTTTAAGCATGGAAGGGTCAAGGCCCGGATTGGGAAGCAGCCAGTTGATCAGCTTCATCGTGGTGTTATCCGATCCTTCGCCTGGCTCCTCTGGCTGCTCAACCAGCGCAATCTTATTGCCTCTGGAAGACAGAAGAAGTTCATCCTTAATCTTAACCAGATCCTTCTTAATCTGCTTTTCCACCCGGTCTTTCACCGACTTATAACCCAACAGCTCCACATAGACTAAAAATGCATCGGAACAGGTCATGTCATAATCATCACCGCCAAATGCGTGAAATGCTTTGGAAAAACGGTCATATGCAGACTTAAACACCAGCCTGTCATCTTCGCTCCACTGTTCTCCCGGAATTTTATTCATTACCTTTAAAAGCTTGTCATAACTGCCTTCCTTGCTGAACCAGATATCACAGTTAAAGGAAACCTGATAAAAATCAAGGAATTCGTAATAAAGCCGGTTGTTTAAATCATCCGTACGCCTTGGAATCATCCGGATTACTGAGGCAGCGATGCTGAAGGCTCCCACATACTTTAATACACTGACCCTTTTATTGCCTTCCTGAACATAATATTGATTCATGAATTCATAAACAACAATCGGATCATGAATTCCTTCCTGAATCTGATGATCATACAGGTAGGCCCACTTCGCTCCAAATTCGGATTTTTCCGACAAGAGGGGCATGAAATTACTGGCAAATGCATTGGTCCGTCCTTCTGTCTTGGTGCCGATTACCTTCTCCAGCGGAATATCCATAATTCCTAAATTGACTTCAGAAACGATATCAGAATACGATAAGATATCATCAAGCACCGGCAGATACGGATACTCTCCCCTTGATACGGATGCCTGGTACTGCCTTCGCCCTTTTCTTAATGCCCCTACATAATCATATAGTGCCATCCGCAGTTTCCTCCCATTATTTTATACCCCTATTTTACCATCCAATCGATGTTCTGTACAGACGGGCAATTTCTTCGTCATACAACAATTACACCTTTAAATTGCGTACTTTAAAATCACGTTCCAGTTCCCGCTTCTGGTCTTTCTTTGCGATATCATCCCTTTTATCATAAAGCTTTTTACCCCTTGCCAGACCAATCTCCACCTTAACCAGGCTACCTTTAAAATATACGGAAAGAGGTACCAGAGTATATCCTTTTTGCGCAATTTTTTCATCCAGTTTTTGTATTTCCGATTTATGAAGGAGGAGCTTTCTGATGCGCAGTGGATCTTTGTTAAAAATATTCCCCTTTTCATAAGGACTGATGTTCATGCCAAATACATAAATCTCACCTTTGTCAACTCGGACAAAAGACTCCTTTACACTGCATTTGCCCATACGTATGGACTTTACTTCAGTTCCATACAGCTCGATACCGGCTTCATATTTTTCATCGATAAAATAATCATGATACGCCTTTTTGTTATTGGCGATTAATTTAAAATTTTCTCCCATATTTATAAATCTCCCTTATTAAAACTTTACACAATCATACTACATTATTTATATCTCGTAAAGGATGAGAAAATGTTTTATTTCTATTCTCTTAAAGAGAAACTCACCCATGTTCAACAGGCTAAAGCCCATAAATAATAAGGCGGATCTATGATATATATCTTAGATCCGCCTATAACATTTCTATCCAACAAAAAAATTACAATACCACAATATAAGCTTAATATGGAGTTACATCTAAAGAATCAATAATCCTCTGCACCTTACAAAAAGCTGATGAGCTACCATTTCCAGCTCTGTGAACACCTGCTGGTATTGAATCACCATTAACTACCATGTATACGAGACCACCGCTGTCTCCATTAGCAGAACGATAGTCCGCTAAAACAGTATGGTTAACAGTCATACCATCATCTGTTCTACTTGCAAATGATACTATTACTCTATTATCTTCTTCAAAAACTCCAAATCCAGATATATTTGATATCCATTCTTCACTTTTATGATTTTCCATATAATTAATTATTGTATTATTAATTTCCTACAGTTCATTTAAAGAATATTCTGCTGGAACAATAGTTGCATTAATCATATTTAAACTTCTTTGAGAATCGCCGGATTCAGTAGTTAATATTACTAATTCACCAGAATCTCTTATATAAGCACCTCCATAGTAATCAGGATAATTAATACTATTCGACTTAGCAATTGATTTGTTCGAAAATGAATCCATTAATTTCCAATACTCTAGTACCCCCTCGCTTTGATATTGATTCGGTACAGAAGTACCAGCCATTGCTACTCCTGTTGATGCGAGTGAAAGTGAAAATAATATTACAATAAAAGCTCTTCTAAATCTCATTGTTTTTACCCCCATTTTATATTAATTTTCGAGGAATAAATAATAACTAAAGATGTATGGTATTAGTAATTATTAAATTGAAAACTCTGCACTAATAAAATATACTTTAGAATCTCCCTGCAGTGGTTCTATTCTAATACTTTTTATTATTCGATAATGACCGTGAGATAATTTACCATATAATATTTCGAAATCAGTGGACCAAGGTAAGTTATATCCCTTTTCTAATCCATATCCGATAGATGTAAACATGATATCATCCTTAGCTGGTAAAGAATACCACTTTTGACCTTTTTTTACTTCAAGTACATAGTCTTCACCGAATATTGCTGGATCATCTGCAAAATAATTAATGCGAACAATAATTTCTGTTTCAACTACACTTTCTACCGTCATAGTTACATCACTCGTCTCATTTAAAACCATCTTACTTTCTGATCCTTTTTTACTCTTATTGACATTATTATAATTAATATTATATCTATAAATTAATATTAAAAATATTAGTAAAATGAAAGTAGACAAGGAATATGACCGATTTGCCCACTTTCATTTTACATCATGATACGCCTAGTCAGCAAAGGCTCTATTTAAAATAAACAATACTGCTGGTATACTGATTTCCATCCCATTCCGTGTAGGATAATCTTTTTCCAGAAGGACTCCAGTTAGTACTTATGAGTTCAGTATTCACAGCAGTCTTTATGGATTTTCCAGTAAGTATATCATATACATACAGATTTCTTTCTGTTGCATTATTTGCATCTTCTTTCATGCCATAAGCAATCATCTTCTGATCAGGTGACCAGGATACTCCGTACAATTCAGTATTCTCTGCAATAGTAATTTTTTCATCCTGCTCAGGACTATAAATAATCATGGAACTTTTTGAGTCATTATTCTGTAAGAGTATCATTTCTTTATCGTCAGGAGACGGTAAGATTCCAGATACCTGCCCCAGATTAAGACTGGTCTTTTTCTTTGTAGCCAGGTCTAAAGTCATTAAAGTTAAATCTGATTGTGTATTATAATAAATATTGTTACCCAGTTTCTCAGCAAGAAATATTCCTTCCTCTTTTAATTCATCAATCAAGCTCATAGTTCCAGTTCTGTCAGCCAGATAAATACCACCGCTATATGCTGAGCCGATAACAGTTTCGTTATCCGCCCAGTGCGCACTTTTTGCTCCACCAATCGGTTCTCCCATAAGCCCAATGCTCTCATGATTCTCCATATTCATAATGAAATAAGCAGGATCCCCTAAAACATATTCATCGTATATCAGATATTTCTTATCCCTGGAGAACACAGCTCCCCCAAGCAATACATCTTTTTGTTCCTTAACCAGCTGATATTCTTTTGAGTTAATATTCAGTAAATATAGACTCTTTGGATACTGGCCTGATAGTTCGGATAAGCTCATCTTTTCTAATGACTCATTATCTTTTGAAACAATTGCAGTATCATCATCAAACCAGTCACTAATTATTATATGTTCCAAACGCTCAGTTTTATCAACTATTATCTTTGATTCACTTTCTTCCTTCTTCGATTCATCAATTATCGTTTTAGTATTTTCAGGCTCTTGAACCGTGATCTTATTTCTTTCCTTTGCACAACCGGTCATGGTAAACAACAATGCTGCCATCATGCATGCATTCATTAAATATTTTATTTTCATATCTAGCAACTCCCTGATATAATGTAGGCAGGATAAAAACAAAATATTTTCATCCTGCCAATTTGGTATTTATTATTCCCCGTCAAAATCTCTTCCCAAAACAAAGTCGATGGTACGAAGCAGTTTATCCGTACCCGATACGATTACCCGAATGGGCTGACCAAGTTTAAAAGTCTTCCTGGTCATTTCTCCCACCAGTTCATAATGTTCTTCATCAAAATGATAATAATCATCCTGAAGATCATTGACATGGATCAGACCTTCCACCGTATTGGGAAGTTCTACATAAAGCCCCCAGTTTGTTACTCCTGAAATGACTCCCTCAAACTCCTGCCCAATATACCTGGACATATACTCACATTTTTTCAGCTTAATGGTTTCCCGCTCTGCTTCATCTGCCCGCCTCTCCAGAGAAGAGGACTGAACAGCCACCTGCATCAGGAGCTTGTCATAATGGCTGACACGTTTCTCGCTGAGTCCTGACCTTAAATTCTCCTTTATAATACGGTGGATCTGCAGATCAGGATATCTACGGATGGGTGAGGTAAAGTGGGTATAATACTTGGCAGCCAGGCCGAAATGTCCGGTATTTCCTACCGTATACTTTGCCTGCTTCATGGATCTAAGAGCAAGGCGGCTGATTAATGCTTCTTCCGGAGTATCCTCTGCATTGGCAAGCAACTTCTGAACTTCTTTGGGATATACCTCTCCGTTATGGAAGCGAATGGAATAACCGAAATTGTTAATCAGCGTAGCCAGACTTTTCATCTTCTCCGGATCCGGGTTGTCATGAGTCCGGTATAGAAATGGAATCTCCTGCCAGAAATAATCCTCTGCAACTGTCTCATTTGCCATAAGCATAAAATCTTCAATGATTTTAGTGGCAGAATTCCGGTCATAAGGTTTTATCTCTAATGGCTTTCCCCGCTCATCAAGAATTACCTTTGTTTCCGGGAAGTCAAAGTCAATAGAACCTCTTTTTTTCCTTTTTTCTCTTAGAATATCAGCCAGCTCCTTCATCTGTTCAAACATGGGAATAAAGTCTTCATATTCTTTCATGGCTGCTTCATCATGGTCGGTTATAATTGCATTTACCGCCGTATAAGTCATTCTCCGGTCCACATTGATCACCGTTTCCGCAATCCTGTGACCGGTTACTGTTCCTTCTCCATCGATTTCCATGATGCAGCTCAGCGCCAGACGATCCTCTCCCTGATTTAAAGAGCAGATACCGTTAGACAGCTTGTGGGGCAGCATGGGGATAACACGATCCACCAGATAGACGCTGGTTCCTCTTTTTAAAGCTTCTTCATCAAGAGGGCTGTGCTCTGTTACGTAATTGGTTACGTCAGCAATGTGTACTCCCAGAGTATATGTCCCGTCTTTTTTTGAAATGGTTATGGCATCATCAAGATCCTTTGCGTCTTCTCCATCTATGGTGACAGTCTGTAATTCTCTCAAATCCAGACGCCCCTGCATATCCTTACCGGTAATAGAATCAGGGACTGACTCTACCTGCTTCATCACACTGTCAGGGAATTCCTCAGGAAGTCCGTAAGCACGCACAATGGAAAGAATGTCAGTTCCCGGATCATTGACATGTCCAAGTATCTCCTTGATCACGCCCTCCGGCTTTTTCCCTTCTCCTCCAAAATCGGTGATCTTCACCACTACCTTATGTCCGTTTACTGCTCCCATGTCTTTTCCCTGGGGAATAAAGACATCCTTAGAAATCTTCTGGTTATCCGGAATGACGAAACCAAAATTTTTGTTTTTCTGATAAAATCCAATAATCTCTTCATTTGCATGCTGAAGCACCTTAATAACCCGGCCTTCTGCTCTCTTTCCGCCAGATCCTTCTGCCTCCGCAGATATAAGAACGGTATCACCATGAAGAGCGCCGCCAGTCTTATCCTCCGGGATAAAGATGTCTTTCTCGAAACCTTCTACCGATACAAAACCAAATCCCTTCTGGTGTCCGAAAAACACTCCTGCCATGGAACCGATATCGGGTTTTCCGTATTTTCCTTTCTGGGATACTCCGATTTTCCCTTCTGACACCAAAGCATCCAGTACCTGTTTTAATTCATCTCTCTGATGTTTGGGAACCCCAAATAGCATGGAAAGTTCCTTTAATTTCATCGGTTTATAAGTCGGATCCGAAAACAGTTCCATAAACATGGCTTTCCGCTGCATTAACTGTTCTTCTGTCATTATTTTCCTCTCTTTTCACAATTTTTCTAACAAGTTGATTTATAGTTTTATTATCTGCACTTCACCTGATGGTATAACAGAATTTAAAAAAACACCCTTGCTGCTATACCACAAGAGTGTTTAATCGCTACAGTATATTCAGATTCAGTACTAATGACAGGATAAAAAACAGGATTGCTCCGTACTTTGTAAACTTCTCCAGTTTTCCTTCCATGGAACGTCCTTTGTTCCTGCCCCAGTAAGTATCCGCCATACCACCGATAGAACCAAGACCCTGACTCTTTCCTTCCTGTAACAGGATAATCGCTGATAAAGCAACGCATATAATAACGAACACAATTGATAATATAATCCGGATCATTTTCCCACCTCCTTAAGTCAAACAACGCTTATCATACCATAAATTTTCAGTAAATACAATATTTTTTTCTATTTTTCACTGCTGTCTGCTATAGAATTCCTCAATTCTTAGCAGTTCGTTGTATTTTGCTGTGCATTCTCCCCTGCAGGGTGCACCGCATTTTATATAATCAGCACCAACTGCCGCTGCCATGTCACTTAGAAACACTTCCTCTGTTTCCTTATGGCTGTTAGAAAAGATCACTTTATGCCCAAGCCTTCCTGCTCTCTTTGCCATTTCCAGGGCAGCTGTTACCGTACCGGCTTTCTTCAACTGGATCTCTACGCCATTGGATGCAAAAAAGTCATCCGAAGCAATGGTGAAACGATGATGAAACATCTGATACATCCGGTTTCTTCCCTCAAGATCTTTTGTCCAGAGTCCTTCTGTCACAAGTCCCAGAGGAAATCCGTCTGCCAGCCTTAAATAATAGGAAATTATATCTTTTTGGTTTCTGTGTACCAGAATTCCATTATTAAGGCTTTCTTTATCAAAATGGTAAATTCCTTCTTCTTTTACATAAAGATGTTCTGCATATCCGGAAATAGCAGCGGCCACATCGGAATCCGGATCATATCCGGAAAGTCTGACTGCATCCATTATATAATGAAGCGCTTCCTCTGCACTTTTTACGTCTGCTGCAAAACCACCGCTTTCCCCCACTGATGTATCAAGCCCGTTTAAGGATAAAAGCCGCTTTAATGACTGGTATACTTCCCCGCCCAGACGCAGTCCTTCTGCAAAAGAAGTCCTGTTTAAGGGGATAATCATAATTTCTTTAAAATCGATTCCTTTTCCCCAGTCTCCTCCGTCAATCATGCTCATGACCGGAACCGGCATGACTGGAGCCGTTGATCCACCTAAATAACGGTATAGCGGAAGTCCAAGGCCTGCTCCGGCCGCTCTTGCTGCTGCCATGGACAGTGCTAACATTCCGGCCTTTCCCCTGCCGTTTTCTTTATGATCCGCATCGTCTGCCTCTCTTTGTCTGATCAGCCGATTATCAATATTTTTTTGTTCTGCAGCATCTTCAAATAAAATTGCTTCCGATAGCCATTCCCTGATATAATCTGCTTCTTCCTCTCCGGTCATTTCATCAAAAACCGAAACCACAGCTTTTCCCTGTGCACCGTTTTCCAGGATTACTTCTGCTTCCACAGCCGGATTTCCTCCCGAATCTAAAAGCATTCTCCCTCTTATGAGTTTAATATCAAGATCATCAAGCATCTGTCTTGCCTCCCTGTTTTCAAACATTCCTCTACCGTAAGGATTGACGGGATTTTTCAGTTCCATGCAGGCAAACAAAAAAAGATGCCGGAAGCTTTTGCTTTTCTCCCGACATCTTTTTATAAAATATTTTTATGCTCTTAACTCAATACCAAGTGCCTGTAAACCGTTGAGTATTTTTTTCATAACTCCTGAAACTTCCTGTTCTTCCAGAGTATGATCTGCTGCACGGAATGTGATGGAATAGGCAACTGATTTAAAACCAGCCAGAATCTGTGCACCTTCATAAATATCAAACAGTTCATAGCTTTCTAATATCTTGCCTCCACGCTGTTCAATGACTTCTTCTATCTGACCGACAAGAATATTCTTGGGCACTACCATACTGATATCTCTGGTAACTGCCGGATATTTGGCAATTCCGGTGTATTTGCGGTCAAAACTTGTAAATGGTATCATAGACGGCATATCGATCACTGCCACATAAGCCCGGTCTCCGATCTTGTAATTATCGGCTACCTCTGGATGAACCTCTCCTAAATATCCGATATTTACTCCATCGTAAATGATGTCTGCCTGTCTTCCCGGATGAAGGAACGTCTTTCCTGCCTTTGGATCATAATGAGGTTTCAAATTCATACCGGTTTTTTCAAAGAACTCCTCAATAACACCCTTCATATCAAAGAAATCACCATCTCCGTAAAAGCCCAGAGTAAACTGCATTCTTTCATCTGGAAGCTCTGTGAGAGGAAGGCTCTTTGGCAGATAAATATTGGCCAGCTCATAAAGGCGGACATTTTTATTACGTCTGTTGTAGTTTGTAGACAGTGAATTTAACATTCCGTGAAGAGGAGTTGTTCTCATTACACTGAAGTCCTCGCCAAGGGGATTTAAAATATTCACAGTTACCCGAAGAGGACTGTCCTGAGGAAGAAGGAGACGGTCAAAAACTTTAGGACTTTCAAAGGAATATGTCATTCCCTGAGAGAATCCGCAGAATTCTGCAACTTCTCTTGCCAGCTCCTCCACTCTTAATTTATACGAAAGTTTACCAGTCGTCGCTTCACCGGTAGGAAGGGAAACCGGGATCTTATCATAACCATAAAATCTCGCTGTCTCCTCTGCCAGATCCGCCATACATTCTAAATCCTGACGGAACGTAGGAACAATGATCTCACCGGTTTTTTCGTCATATTCCAGTTCCAGACGCTTATAATACTCAAGCATCGTCTCTGCTGTAATATCCGTACCAAGAAGACGGTTCATTCTCTCCGGTTCAAATGCAACACGTTTTGCCTCTCTCTTTTCCGGATAAATATCAATCATGCCGCCCACAACTTCACCTGCGCCAAGCTCCTCAATCAGCTGGCATGCACGGTCGATTGCAGCCTTTGCATTGTTGGGATCAAGACCCTTTTCGAATTTGCCGGAAGCATCGGTTCTTAAGCCAACTTTCTTAGAGGAAAGGCGGATATTGGTTCCATCAAAGCAGGCGCTTTCAAATACCATGGTTTGGACTTCATCAGTAATTTTAGAATTTTCTCCTCCCATGATACCGGCAATACCCACTGCCTTCTCTCCGTCACGAATCATGAGTACTGTACTGTCCAGTTTTCTTTCCTGACCATCTAAGGTCTGGAAGGTCTCTCCATCTTCTGCACATCTGACAACGATCTCATGGCCTGCCAGCTGTTCATAATCAAATGCATGCATTGGCTGGCCGTATTCTTCCATTACATAGTTGGTGATATCAACAATGTTATTGATTGGCCTGATTCCGCAGGCTGCAAGTCTTCTCTGCATCCAGACAGGAGAAGGAGCGAGCTTAATATTTTTTACCATTCTTGCGCAATAACGGGAACAAAGACGACCGTCTTCTACTGTTACTTTCAGATAATCATGAACATCTTCACTGTTGCCTGTGGCAGTTACCACCGGAGGAACAAAGGTTTTGTTAAATGTAGCTGCTGCCTCTCTGGCAATGCCGATCACGCTGTAACAGTCCACACGGTTTGAAGTTACTTCATATTCAAAAACAGAATCATGAAGGCCAAGAAGCTCTACTGCATCACTTCCCGGTACGGAAGTCTCGGGAAGAATATAGATTCCGCTTTCAGGAGCATCTGGATACATTTCGTTTGTAAATCCCAGTTCTTCAATGGAGCACATCATTCCACAGGATTCAATGCCTCTTAACTTGCCCTTTTTGATCTTAATTCCATCTTCAGGAAGAGGTCCGCCGTCATGACCTCCTGTAACCTTTCCTCCGTCTAAAACAACCGGTACCATATCTCCTGTTTTAACGTTTGATGCGCCGGTTACGATCTGAACAGTCTCAGATCCTACATTCACCTGACAGACAATCAGCTTATCTGCATCCGGATGGCGTTCAATCGATAAGATATGACCAACTACGATCTTCTCCAAATTTTTATCCAGGCATTCATAACCCTCAACCTTCGTTCCGGTCAGTGTCATGGCATCTGTATATTCCTGAGGTGCCACTTCCAAATCCGGTACATATGCTTTAACCCATGATAATGGTGTATTCATCAATCTATCTCCCTTCCTGTTTTTAGAACTGCTTTAAGAATCTGATGTCATTTTCATATAATAATCTCATGTCATCTATCTCATATTTTAACAAGGCAATTCTCTCCAAGCCCACTCCGAATGCGAATCCGGAGTATTCATTGGAATCAATTCCGCTCATGGCAAGCACGTTGGGGTGTACCATTCCGCAGCCTAAAATCTCAATCCAGCCAGATCCTTTACAGAAACGGCAGCCCTTTCCTCCACATTTAAAGCAGGTAACATCCATTTCTGCACTTGGCTCAGTAAACGGGAAATGATGGGGGCGGAATTTCACCTTTGTTTCAGGTCCAAATAACTCTCTGGCAAATTCAGCCAGGGTACCTTTTAAATCTGCAAATGTTATATTCTTATCGATTACCAGTCCTTCAATCTGATGGAACGAAGGAGAATGGGTTGCATCTACCTCATCAGAACGGAACACTCTGCCTGGTGCCAGCATACGGATGGGAAGCTTTCCCTGCTCCATGGTACGAACCTGAACAGGAGAAGTCTGACTTCTTAAAACAATGTTGTCACTGATATAAAAAGTATCCTGCTCATCTCTTGCCGGATGGTTCTTCGGAATATTGAGTTTTTCAAAGTTATAATGGTCATACTCTACTTCCGGGCCTTCAATTACTTCATAACCCATGCCCACAAAGATTCTCTCCACCTCTTCTAATGCGATGGTATTGGGGTGGGTATGACCAACCCGGTTCCTCTTCGCCGGCAGTGTGACATCGATTACTTCTTTCTTCAGCTGCTCTTCTCTTGCTTTTTTCATCAGCGCAGTCATGGCTGCATCTAACTTTCCTTCAATTGCCTCTCTGGCCTCATTCACCATCTGACCAATCTTAGGTCTGTCTTCCGGAGTAACGTCCTTCATGCTCTTTAATACGCTGGTCAGTTCTCCCTTTTTTCCAAGATAAGCAACTTTAATGTCGTTCAGTTTTTCCAGCGCATCGGAAGCTTCAATCTGCTTTAACGCTTCCTGTTTGATTTTTTCTAATTGATCTTTCATCATGCTCTCCTTCTTTGATTCATTCCCTGATACATTAAAAAAAGCTCCATCCCGGTAAAGGGACGAAGCTGTGTTCGCGGTACCACCCTGATTCCTGCATCAAAAGCAGGCGCTCGGCATACATAACGTGTAAGGACGTCATGACCTACCCGCCTGCCAATTCAATAAATTCACAGGTTTCAGCCATGCTGCTTCAGTGGGAAATTCGAACTCTTAATTGAACTTAAAAGGGCTTTCAGCCGATGACCCCTTCTCTCTGATAGAAATCAAGATTCTACTTGCACTTTCATAGCATTTCATATTTTAATGTAATATTGTTTCCATTATAATAATTTAAAATTAAAATGTCAAGACATTTTTAAACCTGTTCTTCCTATAAAGCTTATGAACCGGTCTCTTTTTAAAAATGAAACTTTATTTTAACTTAAAGCCGGAAACCACCGTCTTAAGTTCCTCAGCAATCCGCTCCTGCTTCTCCGACATCTTAGACATGTCCTGTACAACTTCATATGCCTTTTCAATTGTACTAAGAACCATGCTGCTGTTGCCTGCCGTAGTCTGGACGGATTCGGAAACATTCTGGATGGCATCGCGCACTTCCTGCATTACCTGGCTTATGTTGGTCGCCATCTCCTCCACTTCATTGGAGATCTCCTCGACAGTAACTGCATCCCTGCCATATTGCTGGCCTACATTCACAAAATTATTGTAATCAGGAGTTACAGTATCTCTTAGGAACGACAGCATAGATTGTGATCCGTCTAACATCATGGAAAATGCATTCTGGACATCTGTTATGGTGCCCTCGATTTCCTTTACAATCTCAGAAGTGTCCTTGGCAAGTTTCCCGATTTCTCTGGCAACGACTGCGAAGCCTCTGCCCTGCTCTCCTGCTCTTACCGCTTCAATAGAGGCATTGAGTGACAGAAGATTAATCTGGGATGCCGTATTGGAAATAAGGCGAGCCATATCGCCGATCCGTTCCACGACCTTTGCATGCTGGACAGCCATCTGGAGGTCCTGTTCTCTTTCCTGTGAAATAACTATGGCATTGTCATAAGCTTCCCTGCTCTTTTTCTCAATGTCTTTTGCCCGTTCCATAATCTCGCCGGAAATCTTGCTGCTCTTTTCCGTCTCACTGGCAAGTACTCCTACCGATGAGTTAACCTCAGCAAGAGATGCATTCAGCTCTTCTGTTGCTGCACTGGAAGACATCATCGCCTTATCTACATCACTCATATATGTTTTCACATCGCTGAACTGAACAAGCAGACCAGTCGATACTTTATTTAAATGAATACTGGCATCCGTAATATCACCTGCCTGGTCGGAAATCTGCTCGATCACTCCTTTATTGCTTTGGAACATATTATTTAATGAGCTGCTCATCTGCCCCAGTTCATCTTTGCGTCTGGATTTCAACGGCTGTACCGTAAAATCACCATCTGCAAGTGAACCTGCAAACTTGCGGACCTTCTTAAGGCCTGATGTAATACTACCAACCTGAAACAGAACTGCGATGATACATAAAACCAAAGCTGCTGCGCTGATTTTAGCCAGCTTTTCCTTTAAGGCAACAATGGGTTCTGCCAGTTCAGATTGAGGCATCTTAATCATGATGATCCAGCCCACACCTGGAACCGTATCATAATAGAGGTTATAAGTTTCCCCGCCCTCTGTATAAACCGTCTTTCCTTTGTCATTTTCCACCATCTGGGCTGCTGCTGCGGAAAGTGTGGCATTCTCATCCTGAGTCATATTGACACCTTTACTCACTTTTTCTGCATCTGCGCCGCAAAGATAAACACCTTCACCGGAAATTAGTACTGCAGTTCCGTTCTTACCAACTTTAATAGATTTAATCAGTTCGTCAATGTCGCTAAGCTGCATATCTACCGTAACTGCTCCAATGAAACGGTTGCTGCTGTCATAAATAGGAGCTGTGCAGCTTGCCATCATCATGTTAAGTGTGGGATCAAAATAAGGATCAGTTATAATTGCATCCTTTGTCCCTCCTGAAACGGATTTGTAATACGCCTGATTAAAATAGTCATAGCTCTCGTTGCTGTATTGATTGGTTAAGGTCACCTTATTCCCATCTTTATACCAGTAAGGTCCTACGTACTTTTGCTGGGGATCATATACATTGGGTTCAAACCAGATACCGCTGCCAAGTATTAACTCATTGCCAGATATAATATCTGCTATGGCCTTACCGTATGTATCAAGATCCGTAGACTGATAAGAGGCCCCTACTATATGAGAAATATTCATGGCTGTGGTCTCTACCACATTTAAATAATTGTCAATGCCGTTTACATTCGCTTTCAGTTCTGATTCCATAGTGGAATTACTCTGCTGCTCAATCAACTCTCTGCTTGTAGATTCACTGAGCTTCGCTAACAATGCCAGTGCCAGCACTACGACGGGTAAAATGCCAAGGAGCATCTTTATCCCAATGCTTCTGATTCCTACTCTTCTTTTCATAATTTTATCTCCTGTAGTTCGGAATTCGACCTCATACTGCATGCTTCGACATTTTTGTTAAAAACATCATAACACACCAAGGTAAAATTTACTAATAATAATTGCTAATATTATGTATGCCTGATTCCGCTTTTTCTATTGCATTTTTACTTATGTACATATAAACTGATTATCAGAACTTTTATATTAATACAAACTCCTTTCCTCCCTGCACTTTTTACTAATATTAACAGTTTTTAATTATACTATTGGTATTCAAATTATGCAATATATGAATTTTACATATTTTAATCGTGTATTTTACAAATTTTATTATCATAAAATATAGTACGAGAGGTGACTATAATGGATCAAGACTATATCAATAAAAGAATTACAGAATTACGTCTTAAAAAGGGAGTGGCAGAACATAAGATGAGCCTGGAGCTTGGGCACAGCAGAAGTTACGTACAAAGTATCTCCAGCGGCAGAAGTCTCCCTTCCATGGCGGAGTTTCTGGCAATCTGTGAATACTTAAGCGTGACGCCGAAAGATTTTTTTGATAATGATAATCCCAACCCGCCCTTAGTCAGGGATACAATAGACAAGCTTAAATCTTTGCCGGAAAGTGATTTACTGCTGATCTTAACCATGATCAACCGGCTTCAGTCAAAATAGGCGCAAACAAATCTTTACTAACAGATTATTTCTTCGTCCCCGTGCAGAAGTACGGGGATTTTGAGGTACAAAGGGATGCGCAGTTTATGTTCTTAAACTGCTGACACCTGATGAATTATTAACTTCGCTGATCTCATCCAGGGAAACAATGGAGGGAATTGCCTCCAAAGCCCTTACATATAATTCATCCAGATCTCCTCTGTTTAGCATACCAAAAAAATAACCGTATAAATCCTGAAACGTCTGATCTTTTGTCATATAATCTCCTTCCTTTCCCCAGCCGTATCTCCGGCCGGAACGCAACCAATTGCATACGCATGTTCTTCCCAGCCATCTGGTAAATATAACCGAATGGGATCTCCTGGTCTGGGCGTAACATATAAGCCCGTTCCTTCCGGTGACGTATATACAGAAGAAAACGGAAAACAAATGGGCTTTCCATAGGTTTCATCTTTCTCACTCAGCAGCTTTATCTGAACTGCGTTCTCTCCTGTATTTCTAACATTCCCCATGATCATAAGTCCTGCAAGACTTAAATGTTCTTTTGCCGGAACCAGAAAACCGGACCTGGTGCGGAGTACATAATCAAATTCCACCTTACCCCCGCTGAAATTCATACTCATGGAGTATATGTAATAAGCGCTGTCTTCTATCATCACACAATCACATAAGTGCAGACACTTTCTGCTTTTAATCAGATATTCAACAGTCTCACCTTTCTCATAGTCATCGTAGCATTTAATACGGTACTGGTCGGAATTAAAACACTTTCTGCCTTTTCTTTTTATTCTTCCGAAATGGAAACAGATGTTATTATGAACACTGTCTGCCACCAGAATCTGATTTTTCTTTGCAGCCAGACGTATTAAAAACTGCCAGTCTGTCTCCATATACTGTACAACCAGACCATCAGACGTTTCCCGCATTTCTTTGCTTAAAACTACAGTTGTATTCTCATATCCGGCAAGCACCGATTCAATTATCTGAAGATAATTCTGTCCCTCACCCTGAAACGTCCTTATATGCTTTTCTCTGTCAAGATCCATGGTCAGGGACACTGCAAACAGATTCCAGTAAACAGCTCCATCCCCCTCAATTTCGTATCTTCTTTCGATTCTGCCTTTGAAAATGGGTATTTCTTTGTTTTCCTCGTTAACAAAAGTAATAGTCAGCAAAACCTCATTTGATCCTCTAAGAATCAGATTATCTTTATCTGAATTTACCACTCCGGTTATAACAGCTGTAAAATGTTCATTTACTCTTTTATCAATAAAACATTGTGTCGGATAAAACATCTCCCCGGAATCCAAATAGATTCTAAGTTGCTCCAATTTCATTCTCCTTACTATATATCGTAATACTCTTGCGGATTTCGCTTAAGCAGCGGCTCCAGTCCAGCCTTTTCTCAAACGGACAGCTAAACATCACCATTAGCAGCTTTCTGCCCACCGGATAAATAATCAATGTATTAAAGAGATTATCATCAAGAGCTGTACTGATAAATTCCATCCATGCAAAAGGCACATTATGGTCTGACTCTGTCCCATCTTCCAGGCAGACACTCATTGGCTGAAATCGCTTTAAAACAAGATAAAACTCCTTTATTACATCTGCAAGCTGTTCTGGCTTAATCTCTCTTTCTACCATACTGAAGGAGAAATTAACAGTGCCATCCTCATTTGTTTTTATAATTTCAGGACGCTGCTCAGAAAAATACTTTTTCTTTGCATCCTCCTGTTTCATATCCTTAAAGGTGGAGGGAAGAAAAATACCCACTTCATTATCAAACATCTTTGCTTCACGAAACTGAAGCAATTCTCCCTCCACATAAATCCCTGTTTCTATACTGGTAAACCGGTTAATCCGTTCAAGATGCCTGTCATTAATCAGTTTCTCTTCTTCACACATGATTCTTCCTCTCTGGTTGGTTCAATCTTTATCTAAAATATACTGTACCACGTTCTCCTCTCCATGGCCTGCAATATAAGACAGTTCCTGACCTTTTGCGTAAATGCCCTGTTCTTCCTCTCCTGCAGCAGAAGCTCTGGTCATAACCAAAAGAAGTAATACAATTACTTCAATTACGAGCAACAGTCTTTTGATCAATGATCCTTTTCTGCATACAGTCTTTTGTGTTTTATAAGTAAATCTTGGTATTAAGACCAGCCTTTCCTGTAAGATTCTGCATTTTACAATTCCTGGTTCACGGGATGCAAAGTCAAACAGCATATTCTGACTTTTTTTCAAATAATATAAACGATTCCAAAAATGGAGATCTCCATATAAAATATCTGTTTCCAATTCGTAATTTTTTATTTCCTCTGTTCCATCCTCCTTACGGATAGAGCAACTTGCTCTGTATTGGTAATAGCTTTCATTGTTTCTTTTATTCTGCACCATCAGCCCTCCTTTCGTTCCGAGAACTATATTACTTATAATTTACATTCTACATATAACTGAAAGAAATTCAACCGAAGTGCTAAAATTGTACACATTGAGCTCCAAAATTTGCATGCCGGACCAGTTGAAACAGCCTTTTATTTAAAAATAGTAAGAATTATAATGATAATCTATGAAATAGAAAAACGAGACTGCTGCCAGGCAACAATCTCGTTTTCTATTTCATTTTACTATTCTTCAGCACCCCATATACAAGCATAACGGACAGCAGCATATGGCTTATGGCCAGTACAACACAGATTCTCATATTAACAAACCAGAATATAGCACCTACGATTACTTCCGTTAACCAGAACTGTCTGCTTTTAGACCGGTAACGGCTTGTCTCCTCTTCATCGAGAAGCTTGTTCCTGTCAGGAACAGGTGCAAACATAAAGATCAGAATTCCTGAAATAAGAAACCCTGCAAATGGCAGAATAAGAGCCGCTGTCCCAACTATGTACTTCTCAAGCAGACAGACAATCAGAATAAGGATTGCTGAAACTACAGTACAGACTCCATTGGTTCTTGCGTGGTACCCGCCGCAATATGACCTTAATGGTATATAGCTGGCAAGGAACACAAACACTGGCATAGGCGCACGCATGATTACTGCTATGATTACTGCCACGATTATGTTAATAATCTGGTTAATCAATACCTCATAGGCGTAAAGATATAAAGCGCGCTGATCATCTTTTAAAAGATTTTTTCTAATCTGCCAGCTGACTATGTCTTCTGAAATCCGCTGTAACATTAGAACTTCCTGAGCATCTTAGCCTCTTCAGGAACCTCCGGCTGATGATGAGCCCATGCACAGGTAACATTGATCGTATAAGCTGCTACCAGTAATGCACATACATTCATCATGTTCACCATTGACATTTTTCCCTTTAAAACATTTAACATTTTTTTCATTTTAATCACTCCTTTTTTTCTTACATACTATAACAATATTTTACAAAATTCAAGTCAAGTGCCAAAATTATACACGTTGAGTGCCAAAATTTGCATTCTGATCTCCAGAATAGGCGGATATTGTTAAAGTTGTAACAAACAATTCTTCCTTATGCACCAGATTTAATGACCCACCATATTTTTCAGCTAAAGACATCACTATCCCAATTCCCAGGCCATGGTGTTTGGAATCTGCCTTGGATGTTAAAAATCTGTCCCCATCCTTTTTGATTTTTACATTGTAACTATTTTCTATATTAAATATTAAAAAATAATTTGTACCCATAAATACTTTTATTTTAACATTCCGTTTTCCTATCTCGCATTTCTCCGCTGCTTCAATTGCATTATCAAGAAGATTACCAAAGATAGAGATCATATCAGCATCTGATATAAAATCCAGATTAATATTATTTTCAACAAATAGAGATAACTCTACCTCGTTTTCTTTTGCCTTGGATACACGTTCAGATAAAATAGCATTAAAAACTGGGTTACTACTATAAATTGCCAGATTCGTTTCTTTTTGAATCTTCCCTTTTAACTCATCAATAATTTCAACGATTTTATTGTTTTCCCCATTTATTGCAAGTAAACGAAAACTGTTAAAATAAGAATGAACATCATGCATAAAGCATCGATAATGATCATTTATTTTAAGTATATTTTGAAAATGTTCCGACTCCATATCCCTTTTTACCGAATACAGTTCTGCATATTTTATTTTATTCATCACATCAGTATATTTTTCTAATATAATAAAAATTGCAGCATTGGAAAAATATAGTAGAACACCCCCACCAAACATAAATAACTGCACAGAAACAGGTTTCGGAAAATCCATATATAAGAAGCTGCTTGATATCATGAGTGATAAAATAGGTACAATCAATAAATACCACGAAAAAACATTATTATTGCTGATATTTATTCGTTTCATATATTTCTCTATATACATCAGAAAAAGGTATCCAATAATATATTCAACAATCAAAAAATAGACTCCTCCGGCAGTAAACCAGGGAGGGATAAAAATCGGGAGATTATGTATAATCAAACGATATAACAACTCAAACAAAACTTCTCTGCCTCCCACAAAGGCAAAATAAATAATGGTGTATGCCATCCCATTGGTAAGTGAAACTTTGAACAATAGCATTACAAAAATATAATAAACCAAAGGGACTGTGGTAAAATTAAGAGCAGGACTTCCAATTGCATTAATAAAAAATATTAAAAAAGTTATAACGATTCCATATATAAATCGTTTCCTCTTTATATTTTTATAAGGATAAATAACAGCAAAGAACCTGCATAACATATAAACATCTGCACCGCAAAATAAAAGCCTGCTTATTGACAACAAATCATTTCCCATATTAAATGCCATCCTTATATTTTGATAACATAAATTCTTCCTTCAGCATATGAAACTCCTGCGCCTTGCTTCTGGTTATCTGAAACATGGTGTCAACATCCTTCAGCCGCAATATCTTACTGGTGCAGTAGATCAAATATTTAAAATTAATAATATAGCTGTCGTGAGGATAGCCAAAACCATATTTTTTAAGGCGCTCGTAGATTGTTTCCAGTCTTTCTGAAACGCGGATATCCGGAACATCACTGCTATCCAGATCTTTTATTCCATAGATTCTGATTGAACTTTCAGAGATATGGACTCTGGTGTTTTTCTTATATTTTTCAATGTAAACAATATCATCTGCTCTTAGAAACAACCGTTCCCGGTTTACATTGGCAGAAAGCAGGGGTGCCTGTCCCAATTCAATCATTTTATCAAGAGAATCTCTTATGTACCGGTCCATAACTTCATCAGTCATATTCTTCATAATATACCGATATGGCTGAACTTCAAAACTACGGGGCGAAGGTTCTGCAAAACCCGTGTAAAAAACCAGTATTACATTATTATCCAGCTGACGAACCCTGACTGCTGTTTCTTCTCCATTCATTTCATTCATCTGAACATCAAGAAATATAATAGAAAATCTGATGTTCTTTATCGCTGCCAGAAGACTGATTCCTGAATCATATTCATGGATGCGGAATTTGTCACTTTCCGACATGTTTTTTCCAATTCGTTCTGTTAAACGCTCTCTGTCGCCAATACTATCATCACAAATAGCAATTTCAAACATACTTTTTCCCCTCTTACTAAATTTCTTTCTATTAGATATCGTACTATCTCTCCTATTTTATAAGAAATATGTCAATAATACAAGAAAAGGTACCGGAAAAATACAAAATTCATATTTTCCCGGTGCCTTATTCATAATTATACTGCCGAATTATACCGCAAACTGGCTATTGTAAAGCTGAGCATAAAAACCATTTTTAGAAAGTAGATCCTCATGAGTTCCCTGTTCAATAATATGACCATCTCTCATGACAAGTATGACATCTGCCTCCTTGATTGTGGAAAGACGATGGGCAACAATAAAACTGGTACGTCCTTCCATCATTTTCGCAAACGCCTTTTGTATCTTTAATTCCGTCCTTGTATCAATAGATGAAGTCGCCTCATCAAGAATAAGAATCGGCGGCAGGCAGAGCATAACTCTGGCAATGCACAAAAGCTGTTTCTGTCCCTGGGATAAATTTCCTCCGTCTTCTGATATGATTGTATCATATCCCTGAGGCATTCGGGAAATAAAGCTGTGGGCATGGGCTTCTTTTGCTGCTGTAATAATTTCTTCTTCTGAGGCATCCGGCTTCCCGTATGCAATATTCTCTCTTATGGTACCTGTCTTTAACCAGGTTTCCTGAAGAACCATTCCATATTCAGATCTTAAACTTTTTCTGGTTATGTGCCGCACATCGTTTCCATCAACCTTTATGGATCCTGCATTGACATCATAAAAACGCATAAGGAGATTTATGACAGTACTTTTTCCGCAGCCTGTAGGACCAACAATAGCGATCCGCTTCCCCTGCCCTGCATGAAGATTCATATCTTCAATCAAAGGTACACTGGGATTGTAGGAGAAGTCAACATTCTCCAGTACCACCTCACCTTTTGCATCATCCAGTACAATCGCATTGCTGTCATCTGGTACTTCTATTTCTTCATCAATTAATTCAAATACCCTGGCAGCAGATGCAAGTGCGTTCTGAAGCTCTGTTACCACGCCTGAAATCTCATTAAACGGCTTTGTATACTGATTGGCATAACTTAGAAAGCTGGACAGCTGGCCCACTGTTAAAACGCCATTGACTGCGGCAAATGCTCCTGCAATTCCTACACACGCGTATACAAGGCTGTTTACAAACCGGGTTGCCGGATTTGTGATGGAAGAGAAAAATGTTGCTTTCAGTCCCCATATACGAAGGTCTTCATTGATGGCTTCAAATTTTTTCTGGGCTTCGTCTTCAAAAGCAAAGGCTTTCACCACTTTCTGATTGCCTAACATCTCTTCCACCAGTGAAGTCAGCTCTCCTCTGGTCTGAGACTGCATCCGGAACATACTGTAAGTTCTTTTTGCAATAAAGCTGGCTACAAACAGGGACAGCGGTGTAACAAGCACAACTAAGGCAGCAATCACCGGATTAATAAAAAACATAAAGAACAATGTTCCAAGGATTGTTAAAACTCCAGTAAAAAGCTGGGTAAATCCCATGAGCAGACCGTCTGAAAACTGATCAATATCAGCAATAATTCTGCTGATGATATCCCCGTGAGCATGAGAATCTATATACTTTAAAGGAAGAATCTCAAGTTTGTTAAATGCCTGGGTCCTGATATCCTTTACTACACGGTAGGTAATCTGATTGTTAATATGGCTCATAACCCACTGTGCTGCAGCAGTAATCAGTATAACTACAGCAATCTGCAAAAGTATCATGCCCATGGCGCTAAAGTCTACCTGTCCTGCACCTACAATACAGTCAATTGCACGTCCGATTAATATGGGAACATACAAAGTGAAAACCACGGTTAGAAATGCGCAGAACAGGGAGGCTATAACACTCCATTTATACTTTGCAATCTTATTTAAAATCCGTTTAATTGTGGACTTGTGCTTTTTTATATTCATATTACTGCACCTCCTTTTCAGACAGCTGGGAAAGGCAGATTTCACGATAGACTTCGCAGGACTCCATTAAATCACCATGCTTTCCACAGCCTGCCATCTGTCCGTCGTCTAAAACGACGATACGGTCTGCATTTCTGATCGTGGAAGCTCTCTGGGATACCAGAAATACTGTCATGTCTTTTGTTTCTTCTTTAATTGCCTTACGAAGGCGGGCATCTGTGGCAAAATCCAGGGCTGAAGCGCTGTCATCTAATATGAGAATCTGGGGATCTTTCACAACCGCTCTGGCAATGGTCAGACGCTGACGCTGGCCTCCGGATAAGTTCTTACCTCCTGCCTCTATAATAAAGTCAAGACCTTCGCCCTTCTCATCCACAAAATCCTTAGCCTGAGCGATGGTAAGAGCACGGTAAATCTCTTCGTCAGAGGCATCTCTTTTTCCCCACTGCATGTTTTCCCTGATGCTTCCTTTAAATAATACGGCTCTTTGAGGAACGATTCCAACCATATTTCTCAGCTGGCTGAGAGGATAATTACCGACGTCAATCCCTCCCACTTTAACATTTCCCTTAGATACATCATAAAATCGGGGAATTAAATTTACCAGTGTGGTTTTACCCGAACCGGTTCCTCCTATAATTCCAATTGTTTCACCTTGCATAGCCTGAAATTCAATTCCGGCCAGTGATTCTGCTTTTGCGCCCTGATAAAACAGACTGACTTTATCAAATTCCACCTTGGGTACATCTGCTTCTTCCTTCACAATATCGTGATTTGTCTCCCTGATTCCCGATTCCATGGAAAATACGGAACTGATCCGGTTGGCACAGGCCAGCGCTTTCGATATGGTGATAATCAAGTTTGCCAGTTTAACCAGCTCTACCAGAATCTGAGACATATAATTCACCAGAGCCACCACCTGACCCTGGGTGATGATACCCGATTCAACCCGGTTTGCACCAGTGTTAATCAAAACTATGATTGCAAGATTAATAATGACATAAGTAAGAGGATTCATCAGTGCAGAGATCTTCCCTACAAACACCTGAAATTTTACCAGCATACCGTTTTCTTCATCAAACCGGCGAATTTCATCATTCTGACGGTTAAAGGCACGAATCACACGGACTCCGCCTAAATTTTCTCTTGCAGTCAGTAAAACCCTGTCCAGCTGTTTTTGTACCTTCTTATATAAAGGCATACTTATAATCATAATGCCAAATACAACAACAGAAAGCACAGGTATGGAAACCACAAATATAAGAGCAGCCTTAAAATCTATGGTAAATGCCATTATCATTGCACCAAATACCACAAAGGGGGAACGGAGAAACAACCGTAAAAACAGATTGACCCCTGATTGAACCTGATTCACATCGCTGGTCATTCGTGTAATCAGAGTCGCAGTACCTAGGGTATCAATTTCCTGATAAGACAGGCTGTTGATATGGGCAAATAAATCATTTCTCAGTGAGGTACCAAATCCGGCTGCTGCCTTTGCTGCGAAGTACTGGGCAGTAATAGAGCAGACTAAACCAATAACGCCTAACAACACCAGCAATCCGCCCAGAGAAAGAATGTAGTGCAGATCGTGATTCTTAATTCCAATATCAATGACTCTTGCCATAACCAAAGGCACCAGAAGCTCAAAGCTGGCTTCCAGAAGTTTAAACAAAGGCCCCAGGATACTTTCCAGCTTATACTCACTTAGATACTTCAGGAGCTTTTTCATTTCCTTTTCCTCCGTAATCAATACTTTTTCAGAATAATGCCTTGTATTATTATACCATTTTGATATAATAATACAAGTACATATTGAAAATCTTATGAATAGAGGATGTACCATATGGTTCCGATCAATTCAAAACAGCTTTATTATTTTACAGTCATTTCAGAAACCGGCAGTTTTACAGCTGCTGCTAAGAAACTTGGAATATCCCAGCCTCCTTTAAGTAAGCAGATCATGCTTCTGGAAGAGGAATTGGGGGTCAGACTTTTTGAGCGGGGAGCGAAAAAAACAGAGCTTACTGAAGCAGGCACTTATTTATATTTTAAAGCCAGAGATATTTTATCTTTGATGGACTCCGTATCAGAAGATTTAAAACACTTCCCCTCTTCTGCAAGAGGCCTTTTAAAGCTAGGTGTCATCTCTTCAGCGGGAACAGTTCTTGTGGATTTTCTGAAACATTTTACAGCTGATCATCCAGGTGTACGGTTTGAAGTGACAGAGGGAAACACCTATGAGCTGCTGGAGAAGATGAAAAACGGACTGGTTGAGTGCTCTATTATACGGACACCTTTTAATCAAGAAGGGCTGGAATGTGTGTATGGTAAGAAAGAGCCGATTATGGCAGTGGGAATTCCAGAATTTTTTCCGGAGATATCAGATGACAAAGTAAGTATCACCGGATTAACGGGGAAGCCGCTGATATATTACCGCAGATTTGATTCCATTATATCGCTTGCATTTCAAAACAGCGGTACAGAACCGGATATATTCTGCCGTAATGACGATGCAAGAACCTGTCTTCAATGGGCAAAAGCCGGACTGGGGATCGCACTGGTGCCTCAATCCATTTGTGATATCACGGGGCAGGATAACCTTATGTTTAAGGAGATTGATTCTCCTGATACAGTCACTCAGATTGCAGCAGTTTATAAAAAAAATGGCTATGTTTCAAACATAGCCAGAGAATTTGTAAATAGTTTTGGTTGTCAGAACGGTATGTTTTAATCAAACAGGCTTAACTGGGTTATCTGGTAGTTTTTCTTATAAGCATGAATGATATCCGGCATTTTATACAGAATTCTATTGCGCTCACACTCTTCAGAAAATATTTGCCATAATTTACGCGCTTTGGGACTGGTACAATGATAATTATTCTTATATTGTTTCATATATTTTTCGTCAAGACGTTCACCCGGAAACAACTCCCTTAAGCGGTCGTAATACCATTCTCTTTGATTGTTACGAAGTGTGACACCAAAAGCGGGATAGATAAAATCGGCACCGGTTTCTTTTGCGGCATTTATGATTGAACGTATATTCTCCTCATGATCCTCTAAAAAAGGAAGCACAGGCATGAGGAGAATCCCTGCAAACAGCCCCCGGTCCTTTAACGCCGCAATCAGAGACAACCGGTCAGAGGGTCTGGAGACTCTTGGTTCTAATTTAGCCGCCAGAGCATCGTCAGTGGTTGTAACAGTAACCTTTAACAATACAGGAGAATGATCTGCTATACTTTCCAGTATATCTATGTCTCTGGTAAGCAGATTGCTTTTTGTGGCAATGGCTGCACCGAAACCAAAGGCATCAATTAATTCCAGTGCATGTCTGGTAAGTTCCAATTCCTTTTCTAACGGATTATAAGGATCACTCATAGCCCCAGTGCCCACTACTCCGGTTTTTACCTTTCGTCTTAAATCATCCCGGATAATCCGCAGGGCATCTTCTTTGACCCGGACCTGATCAAACCGGTCTATTCCATAACAGTCAGAACGGCTGTCACAGTATATACACCCATGGCTGCAACCCCTGTAAATATTCATGTTATAATCAATCCCGAACCACCCGGAATCCTTTGTTTTTGTTACAATTGTCTTTGCGGGAATGAGCTCCATGCATCCGTCCTCTCTTTCTTTTTTTGCCAAAAAGGTGATCCCTTGATATTTTCTTTCTCCCATGTTAATATGCTTATACAAGATAAGAAGGGGAGCGTTTATTATGATACGTTTGTTATTGCGCTGCAAGCAGATATACGACAAATTTACCAGAGATGAAATGACTGTCTATGCAGCACAGGCATCATTTTTTACCATAATTGCTGCTTTTCCGTTTATTATGCTGTTATTAGCAATGATTCAGTTTATCCCATCTATTACAAAAGCAAACCTGCTCCAGGTTTTAATCACAATCATTCCAAGCTCCTTAGAGATTGACAGCGTCATCGTTACCGTAATTGAAGATCTTTATACTCATACTCCTGCGGCAATTTTATCTGCCACTGCCATTGCTGCGATCTGGTCCGCTTCCAGAGGCATGCTGAGCATCGAGCGTGGATTAAACCGGGTGTTCGGTCAGGAGAATAAGCGGAGCTATCTAATGACCCGTTTTGTCTGTGCCTGTTATACGGTTGTATTCATTATCATCTGTCTTCTGACGCTTGTGCTTCTGGTACTGGGAGGTTCCATACAGTCATTTATGAACCATCATTTTCCTATTCTTGGTGAGATCACCCGATATGTTATCAGCTTTCGCACCATGCTTTTATTTATTCTCACCTTGTGTTTTGCCATGCTTTATACCTATGTACCTGAAAAGAAACAGCAATTTATGAAGCAACTCCCGGGTGCCATCTTTTCTACCCTTGGCTGGATCAGTTTCTCCTTTGCCTTTTCTATCTATTTTAGTAATTTCAGCAACTATTCAGTGATGTACGGAAGCCTGACTGCCATCGTCCTTTTAATGTTATGGCTTTATTCCTGCATCTCCATCCTGTTTTTCGGAGCCGAAATCAATTATTATTATTCAGAGAACTGGAAAGATGGAACATAACTTAGGAAAGCCAGTGATTCCCTTAAGAATCCCTGGCTTTTTGATACGGGCGATCTAAGAAAAAAGGGGCGTTGACAGATATCTGTCACCTGTGTCAGGAAGAAGCACTACGATTGTTTTGCCATGGAATTCAGGCCGTTTCGCAACTTCTTTCGCAGCCCATACAGCTGCGGCAGAGGAGATACCCACAAGAATTCCTTCTGTCTTGGCGATCTCTTTTCCGGTTTCATATGCATCGTTGTTCTCTACCGGTATAATTTCATCGTATACATCCTTATTGAGTACGGTTGGAACAAAACCAGCTCCAATTCCCTGAATTCCATGAGGGCCTGGCTTTCCGCCTGAAAGAATGGGTGATCCTGCCGGTTCCACTCCAATAATCCTGATATCTGGGTTCCTGTCTTTTAAAAATTCTCCAACACCAGTGATTGTTCCTCCAGTACCAATTCCTGCAACAAATACATCGACTTTCCCATCTGTATCCCCCCATATTTCAGGACCGGTTGTTTCACGGTGTATTCTTGGATTAGCAGGATTATCAAACTGTCCCATGATAACCGAACCTTCTATCTCCTTTTGCAGCTCTTCTGCTTTTTCAATTGCACCTCTCATCCCTTTTGTTCCTTCTGTAAGCACAATTTCAGCCCCATACGCTTTTAAAAGATTCCTTCTTTCTATACTCATGGTCTCTGGCATAGTAAGGATTGCACGGTAGCCTTTCATGGCAGCTATGCTGGCAATTCCGATCCCGGTATTCCCGGAAGTAGGTTCAATAATGGTGGCACCTGGTTTAATTGTACCATTTTTTTCTCCAGCCTCAATCATGGCTAATGCTGCTCTGTCTTTCACACTGCCTGCCGGATTAAAGTATTCCAGCTTCGCAATGATACAGGCGTTCAGCTCATGCTTCCTTTCATAATTGGAAAGTTCCAGCAAAGGAGTATTGCCAATGAGTTCCATAGCACTTTTTTTGATATTTCCCATAATCAACCTCTTTTCTCATACGTTTATAAATCCCGCGTATGTGTCCTGATTATATTTTATCTGCAGGCATGTATTATTATGTTAAACCGTAAATCTTGCGGTACTTTTCTTTCAGATAATCGATGAAATATTCCGGAGTAAAGTCCTCCCCTGTTGCCGCCTTTAAGATCTCACGGCTTGTCTTCATCTTTCCGTACTGATGAATTTGGCTTCGCAGATATTCTTTGATCACATCCATCTTCCCATCTCTTAAAAGCTGGTCAAAATCCATTTCCTTCTTCATATGAAAATAAAACTGTGCTCCAAAGGCATTGCCTAATGCATAGGAGGGGAAATAACCGAAAAGTCCCTGTGACCAGTGAATATCCTGTAAAATCCCTTTTGAAACCTGTTCCGGACGGATCCCTAAATATTCTTCGTATTTATCAGCCCAGATCTCCGGCAGTTTCTTTAAGTCCACATCTTCTTCCATAATCATCTTCTCCAGTTCATAGCGTATCAGAATGTGGAGGCTGTAAGTCAGTTCATCTGCTTCTGTACGGATAAATCCGGGATCAACCTTGTTAATGGCTTCCATATATTGATCGATGGACACAGAAACAAGCTTGTCAGGATAAAGCTCTTTTAATTTATCATAAAGAGGAACCCAGAAGTTGGGATTACGGCCAATGATATTTTCATAAAATCTGGACTGGGATTCATGCATGCCCATAGAAGTTCCCTGTCCCACAGGCGTCTGAGTAATCTCATCGCTAATTCCCAATTCATAAAGTCCATGACCGCCCTCATGGATCACAGAGAACATGGAGCTGTCCATCTTATCATGATAACTGGTTGTGATGCGGACATCGTGATTGTGAAGATTGGTTGTGAATGGGTGAGCGCTCTCAGACAATACGCCTTTGTGAAAGTCAAACCCGATATACTCAGCAAGGAAACGAGCCATCTCCTCCTGCTTTTCTTTGGGGTAGCCTCCAGTGAGAAAGGAATCGTCAATTTGTTTTCCATTCTCTTTAATTTCTTTTAGAAGAGGAATGATCTCTTCCTTCAGTCTACCGAAAAATTCATCCAGAAGCTCTGTATCAAAGCCCTTCTCATATTCGGCAAGAAGGACATCGTAAAGCTTCTGACCCTCTTTCTTCCGATAGGAGGCGACTTTTCTTTTATAATTAATTACCTTTTCTAACGTAGGCAGAAAAGAATCGTAATCTTCGTTCTTTTTTGCCTTAAACCACACTCTCGCTGCTTCTGCTATGAGCTGGGCATTCTCCCTGTATTCCGCTTTTGGGATGCAGATCAGTTCCTCTCTGGCTTCCTTTGCGCCTTTTAAAACTGCCTGCTGGATCTCAGATAAATCAGATTCTTTTTCACACGCTGCGATGGCGTCTCCCATTTCATCACCAGTCATAAATCCGTAATACTCCTCAGAAAGAGTACCAATCACTCTGGCAGTATAAGATCCTGAATCTTCCGGAGCCAGTGTTTCATTATCCCACTCAAAAAGAACAAGAGCAGTCTGCAGAGCCATTGTCTTTTCTAATATAGAAGATAAGTTTTCATAAGTTTTATTCATTATTATTTCTCCTTTACAAAAAATCGGGACATTCTGTATGATTGTCTCCAAACCTTTTAAAAAAATACCGGAGAGAATTTACTTTCCGTTACCAAAGATGGATGCTTCCTTTATATCCAGCCTGATCAGCCATTCCCGAATCTTCTCTTCCATATAAGAAGAAACGTTAAAATCTTCTAATTTATAGTCAATTTCTATATCTGTTTTCATGGTGGCAAGAAGTTTGGACAATAAGGCTGCCTTTTCACCGCAAAGTTCCTCTTCACTGGTTTTTGTCATGGCTTTATAAGGAGATCTTGAAATACCCAAATCATTTTTCCAGAAATCCTGAAGATCTTTTAACCGCTTTTTGTCTGATTCCGCTTCGTGTATAGCCGCATAAATATTCTCTACAGTACCATATTCCTGAAGCAGTAAGGGCGCTGCACTGCTAACCCCTTTCACACCTGGAATATTATCAGAGGCATCACCCTGTATTCCTTTTAAATCCGGAATCTGCTCCGGCATTACGCCTTCCTCACGCAGAACCGTATCCGATGTATATTCGAATACTTTTTCCGGAAGATTAATCTCATCTTTCCCAAAGCCGTAAAAAGAATAATATTTTTTATATAGCTCGTCCGCTTTCTCCTGGCGGGACTGAACCATCCACGCACGGACATTGTGTTCATCACTTACCAGCTGAAGATAGTCATGATCCTTGGTTAAAACAATCATGGGGATCTGTTCCCTGAATTTCATAACCAGACTTCCCGCATAATCATCTGCTTCATACTGATCGCTGTAAAGCACCTTAAAACCTGCTTCCTCCAGAATTCGTTCCATGAGTACAAACTGTTCTTTTAACGGTTCCGGTGTTGACCCTCTTGTCCCTTTATACTGGGAATACAGTTCTCTGCGAAAGGTATCTCTGGTTTTATCAAAAACAAAGGCGATGTGGTCTGGCTGCTGTTTCTTCATAAGGGATACTATCATCTTAAGCATACCAAAGATGGCATTGGTATACGTTCCATCCTTTGCATGAAGAATCTTATCATAATGCTTCAGTTTCTCCTCTTCTGTCTTGGCAAACATAATTTCTCTGGGCAAAACTGCATAATAACAGGTTGACAGCATGGATGAGCCATCTACAACCACAAATTTATTTTCTGACATCTGTAAACTCCATTCTTTTCCGCTTTAGACGGAATCAAGTAAAATAATTCTGCAATTCCGTTTCATTCTTTGCGCCCAGCCGTTTCATGATTTCCTTCCGTTCCTGAGCAGACAATCCCTTCCACAGCTTTTGAACGCGGGGGTCTGAAAATCCAATGTAGGGCAGACCGTTTCTATCGCATTCATAAGATGATAAATAATGATTGAGCGCACTCCATTCCACATAAAAAGCAGTGATACTGCGGCTTAAAGAGCTGACTTTAGCCATATTCGTTCCTCCCGGATTAATTTTGCTTACTTTATGCTGTAATGATATTTCTATGATTGTGAATCATTTTTCCAAATCTGAACTTCACCCTGGTAATCCGAAAAGCAGCTGTTTATAATCTCTTCTACTTTATCCCAGTCTCCACCGGCATTCCCACAGCCGATTCCATAGGGAAATGCCACTTTCTCCAGTTTACCTCTGACATCTACAAAATCCCGGATCTCAGTCACAGCCTGCAAAAGCGCTCTATAATCCGTATAAATTCCATTCTTTCCATAATTATCCTGTCCGTAAAGATTGGCAATCAGAAACCACCGGCCATTTAATTCAACGGGCTGTGCCGAAACCCTGCCTAATAAACCGGAGGTAATTCCGCCGGCCTGCTCCTGCCACTGTTTTGTAATAATCCGATATGTCTTCTCTACCTCAGGAAACATCGTTTTAATCTGCCCGGCAATTCCCCGTCCAAATACTCCCTGGCAATTCACCTGATGACAGATAATGTCTGCGTCGGAATTAAAGATATCTCCGCTGAAATACTTTAGCATAATTCTCTCCTCCAAGCTTATCTAATCAGATATCCTATGTCATTATACCCTGATTTTCCAGTTATTCATAGTACATTCCTCAAGTTTTAACATATATTTTCCAAAAACCCGTTGAAGTATAGGGAAATAAGATTTATAATAAACATTAACAGCAAATAAAAAAGGTAAGGTACGTAAGAGAATGGAAAAAGAGATTAAATGCCCCTACATTATATTTAAAATTGCAGGTTCCTTATATTGCATAAACAGCAAATACATATCCACAATTTTACAGTTGCCGGAATACAGCACCATTCCTGCCGCACCAGCGAATGTCACCGGAATGTTTAAGTACCGGAACCAGGTCATAAATATGATGGATTTACGCATTACGTTTGGTTTAAAGCCCATGGCAGAAGAATGCAAAGACTTTGAACAGATGATTGATGCCAGAAAGCAGGATCATATCAACTGGGTCAATGAGCTTGAAAGATATATCAAAGAAGGCGGCTCCTTTACGCTGGCAAAAGATTCCCACCAGTGTGCATTTGGAAAATGGTACGATAATTTTACTACTGATAATCAGTCAATTGTCAATCATTTAAAAAAAATCGAAGAACCTCATGAAAAACTCCATAAGGCGGCAGCTGAGGCAGAAGACTGCAAAAGAGACTGTGAAAACTGTCAGGAATCCGAATGTCTGCAAACGGTCTTAAAGCGGGTAAAAGGCGAATCCATGCCAGTTATTTTAAAACTTCTGGATCAGACAAAGGATCTGTTCCATTCTACCATTTATAAAGAGATGGTTTTAATACTTGATGGTATCCAGTGGGGTATGGTTGTTGATGAAATCGTGGCTGTTGAGGATCTGGATATTATCTCTGAGCGTCATGAAGACCCTATGGTAAATCATTGTTCCTATTTAGGCAGAGTTATGGAAAGTGAAAAACGGGAAGGGCTGATCTTTGAACTTAATCCCGAGACACTGATGGCCAAATTCAGAGATCTGGAATTAACTTTTTAACAATCAAATAGAGAAGAGCCGGAAAAGTTTTGGCAGAAGCTTTTCCGGCTCTTTTTACAGTCAGGAAAACAGCTCTGACTTCTTTCAGAAATACTTTTTATTACCCCAAAGGTTGCTCTTCTTCAAATCCAGATATTCATTGTATGCCTTTTCCAAGATCTGTTTTTCGTTGGAAAATTTCAGAAGATGATACGCTTCATGGAACTTATAGTATCCTGAATCAATAAAATATTCTTCCCGCTGTGGTTTACTGTAATAGCTGTCGGCCATCATGAGATACCAGTATACATCCTTTTCCACCATATCCTGAGGCGTATTGAAAGAATACTGACTCTTACCAATGTACTTGATAATGGACGCACTTACTCCGGTCTCTTCCTTAACTTCCCGAAGCGCCGTCTCTTTATACTCTTCACCCGCTTCTACTGTTCCCTTTGGCAAAACCCAACCTTCATACTTGTTTTTGTAATTCTTATATAAAACCAGAATTTTACCTCGAAAAATAACCACACCGCCACAACTCGTTGCTTCTATCATTGCAATTCCTCCAGAGTGAAACCGTGAATCCAGCCGGACCCCGGTTTTGGTGTGTCTCACAGACTGGCTATAGTATACCTCTTTTTATAATGATATGCAAGTGTGTAATCGCTGACCTTATCTGGAAAAATATAAATCAAAAAGTGATCTGGCGATGGGTGCGGCAGTTTTTCCCCCGGATCCTCCCTCTTCTACAATCACGCTGACGGCTATCTTTGGGTGCTCTGCAGGAGCATATCCCACAAACCAGGCATGAGTCTCTTTGTTTTTATCAAATTCTGCTGACCCCGTCTTTCCTGCCACTGTATAGGCATCTGTCCGAAGAGCAGATCCGGTTCCTTCCGTGATCACAGCCTGCATCAGTTCTGTCATTTTGGCTGATTCTTCCGCAGTCATAATATTTCCATAAGCCTGGGGCACAAATTTCTTAATGATATCTCCTCCGGCATTCTCCACATGGTCAATCATATAAGGTTTCATCAGAGTTCCTCCGTTAGCTATGGCGGCAGTAATCATGGCATTATGAAGAGGAGTAATCTGGGTCTGCCCCTGGCCAATGGCAGTCTGAAGTATCTGCCACGTATCTGCCCCCGGTGCCATAATATATGAACTTCTGTTGGAAGGAAACGGCAAAGAAAGATCTGTATTAAACAGCAGCTGCTCCGATGTGTTCCTTAACCTGTTTAAATCCATCATAAGGCCAAGATTTGAAAATGCTCCGTTACAGGAGTTGGCAAATGCCTGGGTAAAATTCTGATGTCCATGGGCGGTCTCATGATAGCATTTGATGGAGTAATCCCCATTTTCATAAATCCCGTCACAGTCAAAAACATAGTCTTTATAGTTTTCAGGATTTTCCCGGATGTATTCCAGTGCCGTAACAATCTTAAATGTGGATCCTGGCGGATATAGTCCCTGGGTCGCCCGGTTTAACAGCTGTCCTGATGTATTTTCTTCTGCAACCAGACTATTCCAGTCGCTTAAAATTGTGTTGGGATTATAATCAGGCTTTGATACCATGGCAAGAATCTTACCCGTATCAGGTTCCATTACAACAACTGCCCCATTTCTTTTTCCAAGAGCTTCATATGCCTTTTTCTGAAGATCCACATCCAGGGTTGTCACCACGTTATCTCCCTGATTTTTCCTTGAAGACAATTCATTAATTACCTGTTCAATGATATTGACATGGCTGGTAAGCAGATAGAAATTAGACTGGGCCTCCAGCCCGGTCTTTCCGTTAACCGAATATCCCACTGCATGGGCAAACATGGAATCGAATGGGTAAACCCTGGTCTCATGCCCTTCCCCGTCCACATCAGTCCGGGCAAGAACCTGGCCGTTACTGCTCTTTATCTCTCCCCTTACTACCCGGTCTGCGAAGCTGTCCAGTCTGGCATTATAGGAATTATTAATTACACTGTCGCTCTTCACCTGAAGAAAGTATCCATAATAAACCAACAGACCTATAAATAGCAAAACTATTCCATAGGTAAGAATTAAGATCTGATGATTTGCTTTTGGATTCGCATTAGCTTTCATATTGGTCCTCTTCCTCTTGATTGCGCTTTAGAATATAAAGTCCCTGGATAATTCCAAAAATAATAAAGGTACTTAGCACCGAACTTCCCCCATAACTGACAAGAGGAAGGGTGACACCAGTTGAAGGGATGAATTTGGTCACTCCTCCTACTGTTAAAAAGACCTGAATTGCATAGATCATACCCAGCCCAAAGGCAATAAGCTTATAAAACACGGCCTGCATATTCCCTGCAACCATCATAAACTGTAAAAAGCAGCCAAGGCATATTAAGAGGACACAGAGGGCAAAAATTCCACCCATTTCCTCTGATATGGCGGAAAATATAAAATCTTTTTCCACAACCGGGATTTTTCTAGGCATCCCACGGTAAAGCCCCAGCCCAAACCAACCGCCTGTTCCAATGGCAAACAGGGACTGACTGATCTGATATCCTTTTCCAGCAATATCAGACCATGGATTCAGCCACGCCGCAACCCTGGTCTTTACATGACTAAATAACTGGTATGCTAGTGTAGATGCTAAAATTCCTCCCACCATTCCTCCAAGTAAGTATCGCCATTTGCCAGTTGCTATAAAAAGCATAAACACATAGGTTATAAAGAATATCAGTGCACTGCCTAAATCCTTGGAAAGTACCAGTATCAGCACATGAAGCGCAGAAATACCACTGACTAAAAGTATTGTCCGGTTACTGACTGATCGGTAAAACATGGTAGCGATAAAAAAAACATAACTGATCTTTACAAATTCAGACGGCTGGAAGGAAAATCCAGCAACCCCGATGGAAAGCTGGGCTCCATAGCTTGTGGTTCCAGCGACACACACGATTCCAAGAAGTATTACACCTCCTACGCCATAAACCCAGGGTATCTTACTAAGCTGCCATACCCTGTCAATGATAAATGGTATAATACAGGTTACTGCCGCCGCCACAACTACAATGGTAAACTGCTTCACTGCCTTGTCAAATGACAATCTGGTGAGCATAATAAAGCCTATGGATAAAAGCATACACATATTATTGACCAAAAGCTTTGATAAGTTTCTGTAAAACAGCCGGTATAAAAACAGGTAACCAAAAAAGAACAGGACCTGTGCTCCATAGAAAACAAGCATCCGCTCATCTTCTGTCTCCAGCCAGATGATTCCATACGCCAGAAGATGAATCAGAAACATCAAAATGTTCTGCCGCCTGCAAATGCTGTTTTTTCTCTTATCATCCTGAAAAGAAAAATATCTAAAATTTAAATATGTGTATAAAGCGATCAGCAGTATCATCAGATACCGGGATACATCTATTATCAGATTAATCATAAATCACCTACTCTATACCGCGTTTAAAATGTCCCCTTGTAAATTCCGGCAGATTAATTTCTGCCTTTTTCCCCCTTAGAAACTCGTCTGAAAAAGCCTTAATAATAGTTTCTGTCTCTCCTGGACCCTCAGTTGTAAATTGAAGTCTTAAAGAGGCGGGTGATAAAGAACTCACGGTATTACTTAATCCCAAAAGAGAAAGGGGGGCTGAGTTATAAATGGAATTGTAGCAAAATGCACAATGGTTCCTTACAGGAAATTCTTTTCCCATACGATCTTTTAAATTTAATTCAACCGGTGTCTTATCACACCGTTCCATTCCCTGGTGAATGCACTGTGCAGTCACCATCATTGGAAGACGACCGTAGATTAACAGCTCTCCCGGAATCTCTAGCTTTTCCAATTCTCTGCTGTTTAATTCCACTGGCCAGGTGATTTCATCTGCACCAAGATTCTTGAGCATCTTTTGTGCCAGGTTATTCATTCCATATACGCCGAAATCAAAAATAAGATTTCCTCTTATACCTGTCTTCTTTAAATAGCCCGGTTCTTCCATGGAACGGATTAAGAAACCGTCAAATCCGGCTTCTTTTAAATAGTTCTGATGACGGTCAAAGAACTGCTGGGCTTCTGTACGGAAAATATGAGGCATGGTCAGAAAACACTCTTTTCCCTTTTCATGGCACAAATTTACATATTGATTCCACCGTTCCGGTTCAAAATGAGCTGCTTCTATATAAAGTCTGTTTACATTGGGATTATACACCACTGCATCAAAACACTCTGGTTTTTCCAGTGAAACGGTAAGTTTTGATGGTTGGGATGCCTGGGCATCTAAAACATCATTACCCTCACCGGAAGATTCATCTTGCGGGTATTCCCTTTTGTATTCCCGGAGTATCTCTGCCTCCAGTTCTTCCAGACCTCTGCGCCTTAAATCATTCAGTGCCTGAACAGGGACAAAGACATTGCCATTAATCTCTGCCTCCAGGTTCTCAAATAAAAATGGAGTGTTCCCTGTTTTATTCAGCTGCTTTAACACCTTTTCTTCTGACATCGGCTGGTTTAAAGCCGTCATCACCAGATCTCCTTCTATCACAATGCGATGCTCCTGTGACGCCAGGATCAGGGAAGCCTTTTCTCCTTCTGAAAGGAAAATCTTACCAGTAACAGGCACTTTCAACTGCTTTTCCACATATTCACGGTCAAGCATATCAAATAGCTGATTATTCCCCTCCCTGAATGACGGTTTTTCCTTCCATACTATCATATCTCTGCCATTATGCTTCTTGTAATAACCGTCTGTCTGTCCGCCTCTGTCAAACAGATCAAGAAGTACTTTTCTGTCTTTGTCTTCTACTTTATAGCCACTTCTGCCTTTATTCAGATAGAGATCCGCATATTTACGGTAAATGCTTACCACTCCTGCTGTATATCTGGGACTTTTCATTCTGCCCTCGATCTTCATGGAATAGACTCCGGCCTCGATCATATCCGGTATAAGATCCAATGTGCTTAAATCCTTCAGACTTAAGCAGTAGCGCTCCTCTTTTTTCCCAAGAGTCTTTCCCCTATCTTTTACATCAAATGGCAGACGGCAGGTCTGAGCACATCTTCCACGGTTTCCACTTCTGCCCCCGATGAGACTGCTGAAAAGACACTGGCCGGAATAACAATAGCAGAGAGCCCCATGGACAAAGCTTTCGATCTCTACATCAACCTGTTGGTGGATCTGACTGATCTCTTTTAAAGACAGTTCTCTGGCAGTTACGACCCGTTCTGCACCAAGCTCCTTTAAAAGCCCGGCTCCATAAACTCCGGTAATCGTCATCTGGGTACTGGCATGAATGGGTAGATCCGGGAAATATTCCCTTACAAAGGAAAACACTCCTAAGTCCTGAACAATAACAGCATCAAGTCCCTGACGATAGTAAGGAAGAAGGTACTCAAAAAGCTCCTTCATCTCCTGTTCCTTCATAAGAGTATTGACAGTTAAATAGAGTTTTCTACCATGAAGATGGACATAGTCAATGGCCTCCAGCAGCTTGTCCTCTCCTGGATTTTCTGCGAATGCTCTGGCTCCGAACCGGCTTCCTCCAATATATACTGCATCTGCGCCTGCGGCTACTGCCGCCTTCATGCTTTCAAACGAGCCTGCCGGAGCAAGGATCTCAACTATTTTTTTCACATATGCCTCCAAAATTTTCAGTAATTATATTCTGATTGATAAAAAGGAGGAGGTCACGGAAAATCCATGAAACACCCCCTCCTGCCTTATTCATTCCTGTCTGAACCGGAAGATTTCTTTAGTCCAGCCAGTTCTGCTTTCACTGCCTCCAGCTTCATCTGAGTTGCAACCAACTCATGCTTTAAACTGTAGGTTTCCTTCTCCATCTCAGTTTTTTGCTGCTCCAGTCTTGCTATCTGTTCTCTGGCCTTAAAATAATCATCTGCCATATTTAACTCTATCATAACGTTCTGGTATTCTGCACTCTGCTTCGTGAATCCTTCCCGACGTTTTAAAGTTATGATCATCTCATTGATGTAGCTGGCAAGGCGCTGTATATACCCCTCTTCTTCACTGCCGCCAAGTGCATAAATCCTGCCATCAATCAAAACTTCTGTATATTGCTTGGAATCCATGTTGTTCTCTCCCTGTTATCATTTGCTCTTTCTTTACTATATCATACTTTACACAGTTAGGAAAGTTCTAAAATTCAGGCAGTTACGACTCCATGGAGATACCAAGATGCCCATAAGCCCGTTCCGTCGCCACCCGTCCTCTGGACGTCCGGTTTAAAAATCCATTCATCAGAAGATAAGGTTCATATACATCTTCCAGTGTTCCCGCATCCTCACCCAAAGCGGCAGCAAGAGTATCAAGGCCCACTGGACCTCCGGCAAATTTTTCAATTACTGTGGTAAGAATTGCGCGGTCGTTATAATCAAGTCCGAATTTATCCACATCCAGGATATCAAGAGCGAAATCAGCCACTTCTTTTGTAATCACTCCATGGTACTTAACCTGGGCGAAATCCCGCACTCTCTTTAACAGGCGGTTTGCCAGTCTTGGTGTCCCTCTGGAACGCTTGGCAATCTCCGCCGCTCCCTCATCCTCGATTTCTACCCCCAGAACATCTGCGGATCGGGATACAATTATCTTTAATTCATCCGGTGTGTAAAATTCCAGCTTTTGAACTACTCCAAAACGATCCCGAAGGGGTGCTGTCAAAAGCCCGGCTCTGGTGGTGGCTCCCACCAGGGTAAACTTCGGAAGATCCAGCCGGATGGATCTGGCTGCCGAGTCTTTTCCAAGCATGATATCAATGGCGAAATCCTCCATGGCGGGATAAAGTACTTCCTCCACCTGCCGGTTTAAGCGGTGAATCTCATCAACAAACAAGACATCGCCTTCCTGAAGATTATTTAAAATAGCTGCCATCTCACCTGGCTTTTCTATGGCGGGACCTGAAGTAACTTTCATGTTCACGCCCATCTCATTGGCAATAATACCGGAAAGAGTGGTCTTTCCAAGTCCGGGAGGACCATAGAACAATACATGGTCTAAGGATTCCCCTCTGGCTTTTGCCGCTTCAATATATACTTTTAAATTGGTCCGGATCTTCTCCTGTCCGATATATTCATTCAGACTTCTGGGTCTTAAATTCGGTTCAATCTTTTTATCCTCTTCTGTTAACTCTGTGGTTATTATTCTACGCTCCATCTTCGCCATACCCTGTTATATTCTATATAAATGCCAAATGCTTTAAGGAAGCCTTTAAGACATCCTCCACAGACATGGTGTCCGTTACCTCTACCTGCCGCACCGCACGTCCGGCTTCCGCAGGAGAGTAACCAAGTGCAGTGAGCGCATCAATGGCTTCGCCAGTGACTCCGGTCTCTTTTCCCAGATCATTGACCGCCTCTTTAAAGGCAGCTGGGATCATATCTTCTATATCAATCTTATCCTTTAAATCCAGAATAATTCTCTGAGCAGTTTTCGCACCTACGCCAGGCGCCTTGGAAATAGCCTTTGCATCTCCAGATATCACCGCTCTTTTTAAATCATCCGGATCCATGGCAGACAAAATTCCCAGTGCTCCTTTGGGGCCAATTCCATTCACACTGATCAGCTGCCTAAACATCTTTAAATCCTGGCGGGACAAGAAGCCGTAAAGACACATTGCATCCTCTCTCACCTGAAAATATGTATATAACTTTACTTCCCTGCCGACACCCGGAAGCTTCTCAAATACAGACAGGGGAATGAAAATTTCATACCCAACGTTTCCGCACTCAATTACGACACAGTCTCCTGTCATCTCGGCAATCGGTCCTTTTACGAAAGAAATCACTCTGCAGTTCTCCTTTTATGTCTTGCAAATACTTTTGAAAAACCATTACTTTGATTTTTATCATAGCATACTGCCAGTTGATATGCAAGTAATTGATCGAACAAATATTCTGTACTCCGTTGACGAACCAGAAAGCTTTGGCTATAATAAGAAGGGAAAAGAAAGGACGAAACTGCTGATGATCACTCTAAAAAAACAAATAGCCTTTGAAGAAACCTATCCCCTTGACCGTCTGGGAAACCGGGATGAACTTCTGTTCTTTGACATAGAAACCACCGGATTTTCAGGGGAGTATTCCACTCTCTACTTAATTGGATGTGTCTATTACAGGAACGGGGTCTGGAATCTGGTTCAATGGTTTGCCGATACTCTGGATTCGGAAAAAGAGCTTCTTGTAACATTTTTCGAATTTCTTAAAAGCTTTCAAAAGGTAATTCATTTTAACGGGGATGGATTTGATATTCCTTATCTGTTAAAGCGCTGCCGTGCCTACGGGTTTGACTATAATTTTTCAGGCACCGAAAGTCTGGACATCTATAAAAAAATCCGTCCATACCGGAATCTTTTAGGTCTTTCAAGCATGAAGCAGAAAGCCATTGAAGCATTCTTAGGTGTGGAACGGAAGGATCTTTATTCCGGCGGGCAGCTGATTGAAGTTTATAAAGATTATTTAGTCTCCAGGGACCAGTACCTTTTTGATTTGCTGATCTTACATAATGAAGACGATTTAAAAGGTATGCCGTTAATTCTCCCCATTCTAAACTATCCTGATTTTCTGGAGCATGACTTTTCATTGTCAAACCAGGAGCTTATCATCAATCCTGATTTACTCGGACGGGAGCAGCATCTTCTTAAGCTGACCCTTGAAAATGGTTTTTCTGTACCTGTTGGATTTTCAAAAGCCAATTCCATGGTCAGGGCAACAGCAGACGGCAGAGGGCTCACCCTTCTCATCGACCTTTATGAAGGAGAGCTGAAATACTTTTACCCGGATTATAAAAATTACTATTATCTCATATATGAAGACAGAGCCATTCATAAAAGTGTGGCAGAATACGTCGACAAAGAAGCACGGGTGAAGGCGGCTGCAAAAAACTGCTATATCCGGCAGACCGGCTGCTATGTACCTCAGTTTTCTCCTTTATGGACGCCCGTTCTTCAGTATCAGTGGAAAGATAAGATTACCTATTTTGCCTATGATCCAAAGTTCTTTCAGGATCAGGAGAAGCTTCAGGCTTATATCCGCCATCTGTTCGATCATCTTTCTTCTTAAGCCGCTTATCGGATCCCCTGCATTTTCCGGAAGTCTCTTGGAGATACACCTTTAATTTTTTTAAAGGCATCTCCAAAGTAATTTCCGTCACCGAACCCGCATTCAAGCGCGATATCTGTCACAGATTTTCCAGTATTTATTAACAGCTGGGCAGCTTCCCGAATCCGGATATTGGTTAAATACTCTTTAAACCCAAATCCGGTGACTGATTTAAATTTTCTGGAAAAATAGGCAGGGCTCATATGGATCATTTCTGCGACTTCATTCAGAGACAGGGGTGCTCCGTAGTTATGGTAGATATATTCCGCTGCTTCTTCTATGGCTTTTTCTCCAACCTCCATCTTTCCTGCATCCGTTCTTGCTTCCTGACACCTGGAAAGAAAAATCAGTAATTCATAGAGATAATTTCTCATCATCATGGGAGAATATCCGTCCTGACCAGCTCCCTCATAAACCATCTTCTGAATTAATTCTTCTGCGTAGGACCTGCTGCCTGCCGGTATGGAGACTTTGGAACTTTGAAATAAAGAATCTGTCAGATGGGAACCGCAGCTTTGAGACATATCATTTAAGTATTCCTTATCAAAGCTCAGAGTAATCCTTTCGTTGACCGGACTGGAATAATTAGTAGTCCGGTGGATTTCACCAGGTGTGATGAATACCATATCACCTGGTTCCAGATAATATAAGCTGTGATTAATAAATATTTTACAATGCCCCGATACCAGGTAGAACAGTTCGAAATAAGGGTGCCAATGGCTTTTCCACATATTAAATTCATAAGGACGTCTTGTCCTGCTGATTTGAAATTCCATAATTTCTTTAATAGTCCCCTTTTTTTAACAATTCTCTGATATAGGAAAATGTTTTTTTCTCTCCCTCATCTTTTAGCATGATAAGAAGAGTTTCTAAAAGTTTTTCCGTCTCAGGCGCAACAATCATATAAGCCTTCCCCTGTACATAATATTCCCAGGGAGATGCATCCGTATAATCTTTTCCCTTATAGGTCTTAGACGCTGCAATCCGGTCCATGACCATCTCAACCAGATATTTAAGAGGCATTTTATAACCAATCATCCCTTTTGACGGATCCATGGAAAAATCGATCCAGTATTCACAGTGATGCTTGTTTCGCCCCTTATGATGAAGCCATGCTTTGGAAAAGCCTTTTTCTTCAATTTCTGCAGCATTGGGACTTCTGTTTCCCTGATAATATAAGACACCTGGTATGAATTCTTCCAGACTGTATTTAGAAAGATCGTGAAGCAGACCCTGTTTTATCAACCCTACTCGAAAGCAGTTTTTCATAACCCGGATTTTGTGTATATGAATGGTACAAAAATGTCCCCAAAAGTTTTTAAATTTCATATTTATCCTTCCTGTCCAACGTAAAATCTTCACCCATTTTATCACAATTACATATGATTTTACCACATATTTTTCGGTTTCATTTTTTTAAGAGAATTCTTGTTTTTTATGGTGGAAAATGTTTGACACCTTACCCATTTTATGCTATTCTTAGGGAAGTTACAGATATCCTGTAACAGTACAATTTATAGTCGTTTTGGAGGTATCATAATGAAAGGTACAGTTAAGTGGTTTAACAACCAAAAGGGTTACGGATTTATTTCCGACGAACAGGGTAACGATGTATTCGTTCACTACTCAGGTCTCAACATGGATGGTTTCAAGTCTTTAGATGAAGGCGCTGCTGTAGAGTTCGATGTAGTAGACGGAGCTAAGGGTCCTCAGGCTACAAACGTTATCAAAATATAATCATTGACTTATCAGTGTACCTTTTTTCAATATAGGAAGAAGTTATATTGTTTCACATGATTACGATTGGAGCCATCCTAGGATGGCTCTTTTTGACGCTTCTATGGTTTTGATTATTTCGCTTTTTCGTATAAATCTGATAAATCTTCCACTGTAAATTCATAATGTTTATTACAGAAATGGCAGTTTACTTCTATGCTCTTTCCGTCCTCAATCATCTCTTCCAGTTCTTTTCTTCCAATGCTGATTAACGCCTTTTCAACCCGCTGCTTATCGCAGTTACAGGTAAACTGAACCGGTGTCTGCTCCATGATCTCGAGTCCAAGTCCACCCAGAATATAGGTCAGTATCATCTCCGGAGTTTTCCCTTCTTCCAAAAGAGAAGTCACCGAATGAATCTCACTCAGTCTTTTTTCCAGCAATTCAATCATCTCTTCTGATGCTCCCGGAAGAAGCTGGATAATAAAACCGCCTGCCTGCTTCACAGTATTATCTTTGTTCATTAAAACGCCAAGTGCTACGGAAGAAGGTGTCTGTTCTGAATTGGCATAATAATAGGTAATATCTTCTGCGATCTCTCCGCCAACCAATATGGTCTGTCCCACATATGGCTCTTTTAAACCAATGTCCTGGATGACGCTTAAAACGCCTTCTCCAACAGCACCGCCCACATCCAGTTTTCCGAATTCATTGGGAGGCAGCATAACGCCGGGATTATACGCATATCCTTTTACATTTCCCTTGGAGTCCGCAGTTACAGTAAGACCTTCTATGGGACCGCTGCCCTGGATCTTAATTGTAAGTAAATCCTCTTCTCCCTTCATCATAATACCCATCATACCGCCTGCAGTTAAAAGTCTTCCTAAGGCAGCCGTTGCCACAGGACTGGTATTATGAGCCTGTCTTGCATGCTCCACCAAATCCCTGGTAGTCGCTGCAAAAGCTCTGATCTGATGATTCCCTGCTGTTGCCCTTACAATATAATCAGCCATTTTTTTGCTCCTTTCCATGCTCTCGCGCAATCAGATAAATTCGTTCACTGGTATCCTTAACCGGTTCCCTGGTAAAAGCATCGTATGCCTGTATAAATTCCAGTCCGGCTTCCTTTAATGCCTTCTTAATTTCTTCGATGGTATAAGCTCTCTGGTAATGGGTTTCCATATATTTCCGATACAGATCTTCTTCCTCTCTGATAAAAAGAGAAAGATCGTATTCGTTGATTTTTGTATCCTCATCATAAAAATTATCCCAGATGAAGCTGCATTCCTCCCTGTCCTCTGCAATGGTAGTATCTCCCATCACCGATTCATACTTATAAACGGTATTCAGATCAAAGATAAAAACGCCGCCGGGATCAAGATAATTATTTACCAGCCGGAATACCTCCACCAGATCTTTGTAATCCAGAATATAGTTGATACAGTCACAGATACTTAAAACAGCCTTCACAGTGCCATAGAGTTCAAACTCCCTCATATCCTGCAGCAGATAAAGAATATCCTTGCCAGATTCCGCCCGCTTATCCATGGCAATCTGAAGCATATCTTCCGAGTTGTCCACTCCAATCATATCATAGCCTGCATCTGCAAGAAGCTCTGTAAGACTTCCTGTTCCGCAGCCTAAATCCAGAACCAGGCCGTCTTTAACCCCATGCTCTTTTAAAAGGCCAGTCACATAACTGCACCAGTCTTCGTATGGAATATTATCCATAAACAGATCATAGACTTCCGCAAAATTTGTATACGCTTCCACTTATGAGTTCCTTTCTTTATAGCCCTATTTCTCCCAATGGAAAAACAAAGCAGGTAGCCCCGGAGAGATACCTGCTTTCCTGTCTCATTGTCTCACTGCAATCACAGCAACCGTTACAATTACAGGTTCTGTCCGCAGCACTTTTTATATTTCTTGCCGCTGCCGCATGGACATGGATCATTTCTTCCGATTTTAGCACCCTTTACAATGGTTCCGGAAGCTTTCTGAGTCTTATAGAGTTCCTTCTTCTTTTCCTCTGTCAGGATCTCATCCCACTGGGGAAGGCTGTAGAGCCATTCGGCTTTTGCTTCTACCATATTATAATAAAGCTTTTCGGGATCGATCTCAATTTTAACAACGGTATTCTCGTCCATCGTCTCAACAGGATTCTCGTAACCCTTTAAGCTTTCATTGATACCATCTAAAAATCCGGTCATAGTCTGCACATCTGTGCCATATCTCTTAGCCAGTTCTTCAACGGTTCCTTCCACTACTTCTTCCGGCTTAGACAGAATATGTTCGTAAATTCCCTTTTCAACCTTAAAATACTGGGTCCATAATTCTTCTTTTTCTTTATCATCCAGACCTTCGCCGTATGCCAGATTTCTCCAATTTTCTAAAATAGTCATGATTAAAACCATCCTTTTGTCTGTTCTTTCTTGTAATACTCCATCAAACAGTATATAACATATTGAAAAATTTTGCAATGCAGCTTTTAAGAAAAATACAAACTGCCTTCTTTCCTGAAGAAAATGGAATAGAAGGCAGCTTATACTTATCATTTCTTATACATATCCAAGAAGTCCCGGCAGCCATAAGGACAGCGCAGGAATATAGGATACCATAAGAAGCACGATAAAGATTGCCGCAAAATAAAGCAGTAAAGTCTTAATTACATTTTCAATCTTTGTCTCTCCAACCTTTACACCCACAAACAGGGTTGTTCCAACAGGAGGTGTTATGGTTCCGATGCATAAATTAAAGATCATCATAATACCAAAATGTATGGTATTCATTCCAAGTGCCTGGCAGACCGGCAGAAATATAGGTGTGAAAATCAGGCACGCAGGGGTCATATCCATAAAGGTTCCTACCAGAAGCAGTAAGATATTTATAATGAATAAGATAACATAGCGATTGCTGCTGACTCCAAGCATTGCTTCTGAAACTGCAGTTGGTATGCCGGTAAATGCCATAACCCAGCTCATGATGCTGGAAACACCAATTAAAAATATAATAATTCCTGTCATCTGGGCACTTTCCAAAAACAGCTTTGGAAGTTCTGAAAGCTTTAATGACTTATAAAAGAATAAAGATAAAATCAAACTGTAAACTACGGATACCACACTTCCTTCTGTAGCCGTAAAAACTCCTGCGATAATTCCTCCAATTACAATTACAATCATAAGGAGGCAGGGTATTGCCTGAAGACATACACGGATTTTTTCCTGAGTTGTAAAGCGTTTGTTACTTTGATATCCCTTTTTCTTAGCCAGAAAATAAATAACCACCATACAGGCAAGTCCCCATAAGATACCTGGTATATAGCCTGCCATAAAAAGGGCAGCAACAGAGGTTCCTCCGCTGACAAGGGAAAACGTAATCATAACATTGCTTGGTGGGATTAACAGCCCGGTTGGTGCAGTGGCAATGTTTGCAGCTGCAGAGAAGTCTCTGTCATAGCCTTCCTCCTCCTCAATAGGACCAATGATCGCTCCCATCGCAGAAGCGGCAGCCGTTCCGGATCCTGATATAGAGCCAAACAACATGTTTGCCACAGCGTTTGTGTGAGCAAGGGATCCTGGTATTCTTCCTGTAAAGAGTTTTGCAAAATTAATGAGGCGGATTGCTATGCCTCCTTTGTTCATAATATTGCCTGCCAATATAAAAAACGGAATTGCCAGAAGACTGAATATGGAGATACCGGAGAAAATTCTCTGGGCTCCTGTCAGCACTGCTGCGCCAGTATTTAAGATAGGCAGAATGGCACATATGGATGAAACGGCAAGTGCAACGGCAACCGGCACGCCTAATAAAAGCAGAACCACAAGGACCACTAAAATGATCAGTCCGCAAAGTATGGAAATATTCATTTATGCTTCCTCCTTTTCTTTGTAATCCGCATGCAGCAGATCGATTGCATTTACCAGACAAAATAACATAATCAGTACACCTGTAACTGGTACTGCTGCATACACATATCCCATGGGAATCTGTAAGGATGCCGTTGTCTGAATCATTGTAAGATTTGTAATGGAACTTCCGCCATATACCATCACGACTCCGGCAAAGATAAACGCCAGCATTTCAATGGCAGCGTCTAACCATTTCTTAGGGGTACCAGTTATTTTATCAGCCAGGAATCCAATTCTCATATGATCCCGTTTACCAAATACATAGGCAGAGGCGAACAAAGCCATCCACGTAAATGAATAAGTCAGCAGTTCTTCTGAAATAGTACTTGGTCTGTTAAAAAAATATCTGGTAATAATCTGATAGCTTCCAATCACCGTCATTGCTGCAAAAAGAACAATAATGACGGCTCCCAGAGCCTTCATGATCCAGTCTTTCACCTGATGCATCACTGACATTTTATTGTCCTCCTTTATTTTTATTATTTTCATCCTGAATATGCTGATATAAATCTCTGACTTTTGGATTTTCACTGAGCATTTTTTCATGAAGCGGAAGCACCTTTTCTTTGAATGCCTCTACATCCACATCAATAAACTCCACACCCATATCTGTTTTTGCTTTCTCCCTTGCTTCATCAATGCTTTTATCCCATTCAGCAAGTTCTACCTCTGTGGAATATTTGGCTGCCTCTTCAAAAACCTGATATTCTTCAGGACTTAAGCTGTTTAAAAACTTTAAATTGCCTACCAGCATGTCCGGTACCATCTGATGCTTGTTGTAGGAATAATATTTTGCTACTTCACCATGCTTGTTATTGGTCAGAGCCAGCTCATTATTCTCCGCTCCATCAATAACACCCTGCTGGATCGCTGTGTATACATCACCAAATCCCATAGGTGCTGCTGCCGCTCCAAATGAATTTACCATCGCTACACTGGCAGGACTTTGCTGAACACGTATCTTTTTCCCTTTTAAATCATCTGGAGTGCGAATTGGTGTCTTTGCATAAAAATTTCTGGTTCCTGCATTGTACCAGGTAACAACCCGAAATCCGGCTTCGTCTGTGGAAGCATAAATTTTCTGCATATAGTCCGTATCTTCCATAACAGAGCGATACACTTTCTCGGAATCAAACAGATATGGCATGCTGAAAATTTCATAAACATCAGCAAATGTTTCTAAATTTGCGGTACCTGCTACAACAAAATCAATGGCTCCTGTCTGTGTAAGCTCGATTGCTTTTTGGGCAGATCCAAGAAGCTCATTGGGGAAAATCTGTACCTCATACTTATCTCCCAGACGCTCCTCCACATACTGTTTAAATGCAAGAAGACCTAAATGCTCCGGATGTGTTTCAGCCTGGGCATGAGAGATCCTGATGATCCGTTTGCCAGAAGTGGCTGCGCCACAGCCGCCAAGTCCCACTGCCATTGCAGCTGCCAGAATGCCTGCTGCCAGTCTTTTTAAGAATTTCTTCATATAATTTTCTTCCTTCCCACCTGTTTAAGATCGATTACGGCAAAAAAATAAGCCCCGGGTGATATGATTGAGTAAATCAACAAAGGGGCAATGCCTGCCTTAATGCTTTCTCAATTATATAACCTGAAGCTTTTTTTTGTACCGAAGAGAATTGTCTTCCAGGGAGAATATTTTAACATCCTCCTTGGAGCTTTTGCCAATTTGCACAAATAAAACAACTCATTTTTGCGTATTCTGACCATCACGAAATTCAGAAGGAAGTAATCCGGTCAGTCTGCGAAACACCTTGGCAAAATAGTTGGAATCGTAATATCCTACCTGCATACTCACATCTTTTACACTGGCTGTTTTGTTCATAAGCAGTTTTTTTGCTTCATTGATCCGGACTTTCGTTAAATAAGTGGTAAAATTCTGGTCAAAGCATTGCTTAAACAGTTTACAAAAATAAGCATCTGAATAATGAAGCATCCGTGCCGCGTCCTGCATGGAAATTTCCTTACTATAGTTATTCTTAATAAACTCCAGTATTCGTGCTGCCACTTCGCTTTTGGGATCTCCATCCGCCAGTTCTAAAAACTCGGAATCTGTTTCGGAAAACTCAGAACTGTCATTTTCTCTATCTGCACCAGATTTTCCCTTATCCTGTTGATCTGCCAGGCGCATGGCTTCCTCCATGACAGCAAGAAGTTCTTCCTCTTCGCATGGCTTTAAAAGATAATCCAGCGCCCGTATAACAATGGCCCGTTTTGCATAAGAAAATTCATCGTAAGCAGTAAGAAAAATAATAACGCAGTCCCTGCTCAGATGCCTGATTTGCTCTGCTGCCTCTACACCGTCCAATTCCGGCATGGCAATATCCAATATGGCGATCTGGCAATTTTCCCGCTTAAATACAGCCACTGCTTCTGCTCCATCCACTGCTTCACTGATTTCTATGCTGTCACCAAAATGTCTGGTGAGCCTTCTCGCCAGTGCCATGCGTTCAATCTGTTCATCATCTGCCAGTAAAATACGATACATGCCTCTGCCTCCCTATGAATTCTTTTGGTAATCCGGTGTAAAGGAAAGCTGCACGGCTGTTCCTTTTAAAGGAGTACTGAATATAAAAACTTCCCCATCCCCATACATCCCATGGACTCTCCGATAAATATTTCCCACACCGATTCCATTCTTTTTTTCCTCTCCGTCTCTTAATGAGCTGCGGATCTCTTCCAGTCTCTCTTTGTCGATTCCCTCCCCCGTATCGGCCACTGAAATTACCAGTTTCTTATCCTTCAGCCAGGTTCTAATCAGTATCTTCCCTCCCCTGCTTCTTTTGGAAAGTCCGTGTAAAACCGCATTTTCAACCAAGGGCTGCAATGAAAAAGAAGGAATAAGAATATCCAGTGTCTGGGGGCTTATATCAGTCATATACTGAAAGCGCTGTCCAAAACGCATCTGCTGCAGATACATATAATCCTGGACAACTTTTAATTCCCGTTCCAGAGGCATGACCGAATCCGTGGATTTTAAATTATAACGGAACAGACTGCTAAGGGCAGAGATCATCTTTTCTGTGACTAAGGCATCTTCAATCTGAGCCATGCTGGAAATCATATTTAACGTATTAAAAAGGAAATGAGGATTAATTTGATTTTTAAGCATTTGCAGTCTGACTTCATCAAGCTGTTTTTCCATTTCATGTTTTTCAGTCAGAGCACTGATATATCCGCGGGTTGAGGATTTCATGGCAGTAAAAGCACGTACCAGCCTGGCAATCTCATCATCTCCTTCCGTTTCTACTTCCTCACCGGAAAAATCGTTTTTACCGATCCGGGACGAATCCTCTGCCAGCTCCACCACCGGTTTTATAATGCTTCGATGAATGGAACTGTTTAGAAGTTTTACAAACAGCAGGGATGCTCCTCCCCACAAAAGGCTTGCTGCTGGAACGATCACCAATAAATAACGGTTTCTTTCATAGCTCTCACTCCCCTGCTTTACAATCATCTGCTCCAGTTGTCCTGCGTGGGTTGTCAGATATCCCTGTAACCGGTAAATGGTGTAAAGCTGTTCTGTATAGTCCGGATCCTCCGTGGTAAGCATTTGAAATTTATCCCTGTACGCAGAGTAATTTTCATACATATTACGAATGGACCATACTTTTGCATATTGATACCGGCCTGTCTTTTTGTAATCATAAGGCAGCTGATCCACTGCTTTTTTTGTATCCTGACAGGCCTTCTCGTATACGTCACGGCTGTCTTTCGTTTCCTCTCTTATATAGGAAGCAAATGCATTCTTTTCATTTTCCATGGCAGACCAAAATGCCAGGCTCTGTGAGTTGCTTCTTAAAACAGAACTAAATCCCCTCATACCAAACCCTGCTACCATAAAATTAGCAAGAATTGAAAGTATGATTACAGCTGCGCCACTGGCTGTAATATAATTTATTTTCTTCTGAAGGGACAGGGTGCCCCAGTACCAGCGCAGTCTGTTGGTTTTTTCTTCATTCATTTCATTTACCTTTCATACATGTAATGCACGGTATTGGCATTTTTAGTCAGAGTATATCAGTTATCCTCCTGTTTTTCAAGCATCTTTGATTTCTGCATAAAAAATACCCCACATGCGACGCCTTTGCCGCACATGGGGTATTAAAAAGGGGAGGATAAGTATTCACTTATCTTTGGTATAATTCTATTATCACCCATACGATTGTTTTTATTCACATAAATAAATTTAATTTTAATAAAGTCCGGAAAGTTTTGCTTTCAGCCCCTCCAGATAGATTACATCCAGTTTGCGTTTCGACCTTAACGATTTCGCATCTTCCTTTTGCAGCTGCTCATCAAGCGCTGCAATCCGTTCCTCACATTCTGTTATCTGTTCCTGAAGTAAGGATCGGCTGGGCTTTTTCATAAGAATCGGAAGATCAAGTGTCCTGGTAAGAAAACGGGAAATGGCTTCCTCTGTCTTTGCCTCATCCTGATATACCCGATTGAAAAAATCGCAGACTGCCAGGTATAAATTTTCATAGACTTTTAAATCCCCACCATCTTTACCAGAAACCAGAATGGTTCCAGCCTTAATATAAAAGCTGGTCTTATCTTTTTCTTCTTTTTCCACACTGTATCTGCACTCATCTATTTTATCCAGTTTTAACCGTTCCATTATCAGATCAAATACATACCACTTCAGTTCACTTGTTACCAGACCGTTTAAGGATTCCAGTCCAATCTCTTCCTCATGCTCCATACCGTATCTCCATTCCTTTCTTTTGCAATACTTTGATTATACAGGAACACCCCTCTGACCTCAACTATTATTTCCATAAAATTCGTCATTCCCTTACTTCTGGACAACGGGATGTCCTGAATTTAAATATTGGTGAGCCGTTCGAAAAGAGTGTTAATATCAATTTGTCCATACCCCCACACATTATTTGGATATGTATTGGCTGGATTCCGTCTGGCACCTCTGATCAGAAGCCGGTTCACATCATTCCCTGTTATGGTTGTATAATTGCCTCTTGGTACCGCCCATTCAAATACCATAGCTTCTATTCCAGCGGCCTGTGCAGCTGCACACCCGCATCCCGTTATGGTACCATATTGATTTCCTGGTACGGCACAGGTAAGCTGATATCCTGGTGCTGCAATGTCCGGTTTTATATAACCGGTTCTTGTATATCCTCTTCCTGACTCTGGTAATATACTGTCATTTTCCCCATTGTATGCAGTCACTGCAAGGGGATGGGTTGACGTACCAGGAGCAGTTATGGTTGTATCCGGATTGGAATTTAAGAAGAACGTGTTTTCACTGATCAGATTTCCCGATGGCAGCCAGGAATGAAAGGAAAAAGCTTCCTTTTCCAGGTTCTGCAATTTAATAGTCCATATCCCCGGTATTGGATTCTGAAAGCGGATCAGTATCAACTGATCTCCTGTCTCCTCTTCAAATATATAATTATTTACGTATATGACACTTTCATTTAATACAAAAGAAAATCTTCTACATTCGCCAAGTGAAGGAAATATCTGGCCGGTGGTTTCTCTGTTTGGCACTGTAATTTCAACCGAAAGCCTTGCCGGAGCAAAGGGCCAGATTTCCAAAGAAAAAAGCTTATCGTTTTCTCCCACCCGCATTTCAAACTCATTGATATAGGGATCTGCAACGGTACTATTAAAATAGTGTCTCCGTTTATTTCCTTCGTTTCCTGCTGAGATTATGATTCCGGTCTGGGGCTGTTGAGCCATAAAATTGGTAATATAACTGGTTGCACCCCGTCCATCGTGACTTGACTGATTGGTTCCCATAGCGATACACACAGCTATGGGACGGTTGAGTCTTTTGGCAAGGTCTGTTACATAACTGATTCCAATGATCAAATCAGATTCCTGATAACATTCCACATTTTCAGGAACAAAAAATATACGTTTCAGCGCATTTTTTGCGGTTTTCAGCTTTACAATCACCAGATCTGCCTCCGGTACTACACCGCTGAAAGACTGAGCTGCATTTGGCTTGCCTGCCATAACACTGGCGATTGCAGTACCATGTCCGTTGGTATCCTCAGAAGGTACAGTGGAAAGGGGATTTTCCGACCGGAGAGCCACATTAATGTACTCTCTGGTATACTCGGTTCCATATGTATAGCCTGCTGGAGGAGTTCCGGTCTGGATCGTCTGATCCCAAAGTGATAGGATACGGGTTGTTCCATCATTAAAGCGAAACGCCTGGTGCTGATAATCAATTCCAGTGTCTATGACTGCTACTATGACCCCTCTCCCAAATAAAGCCAGATATGGATTTCTCTGAACCGTTCCAACTCCTGATTTTTCCAGACTAACCGTAGAGCTAAGGGTCAGTACAGAGGGAAAAGCATTATAAGGATAGGTTCCTAAATCGCATGGATCCGGCGGAATAGTGGGGATGGGTATGTGAGCCAGGGAATGCCTTAAATTCATATAAGTGATATTATCTCCTGTATCATAATTGGATCTCATCACGTTGCTGATAATGATATCATAATAATTTTCATCCAGTATTTTTTGCATAAGCAGGCCTCCCTGTCTATCACTTGAAGTACATATGATATATCTTATGCTAACAGGCACTTATTATGAGTTGTGTTGACAGCAGACCACTCATAACGGAAAGACTTTTGCATAAGATATAACATATGCCTGGAGAAACGGAATAAAGGAGAACAGTTTATGGGGAAAATACTGGACAATAATTATTATGATATGATAATTAATAATTACATGGTGCCCAATTTCGGTGTTGGAGATGATATCACTCTGTTAAATGGATATTTTTCCCTGCTCCATGTATCAAAAAAAAGCAAAGATCTCTGTGATCTTGGAGTAAATCCATATCATTTCTTTCCCTCTGTCTATACACTTACATCTGCCATCGGCCGGCATTACTCTACTCCTTTGCGTTCTATCCTGCAGCCCCCTGATTTCTCCCTCTCAGGTCAGGGAACGATCATAGGGATCGTGGATACCGGAATTGATTATCAGCATCCCGCTTTCCTAAACAGGGATAAAACAACAAAAATCCTATCTGTCTGGGATCAGACCATTCAAAACGGTCCTGCCCCACAGAGTTTTACATTTGGCACAGAATACACAAAAGCAGCAATTAACAGCGCTCTCAGTTCTGATGATCCTTTGCTCACAGTGCCAACCCAGGATTTAATCGGGCATGGAACTGCTGTCGCAAGTATCATTGCCGGCAGCCAGAGTAAGGATCCTCCTTTCCAGGGAATTGTTACAAATGCAGAACTGGCTGTTGTTAAGCTTAAGGAAGCGAAGAAAAATTTAAAAATGTTATATGCAATTCCCGATGACAGGCTGTGCTACCAGGAAAGTGATATTATACTTGGTATCCGTTATCTGGTTGTCCTTGCCCAAAAGTTAAAGCGCCCCCTGGTGATCTGCCTTGCTCTGGGAAGCAGCCAGGGAAGTCATGACGGTAAAGGTGTTCTATCCAGATATATTGATGATCTGGTTCAAATACCAGAAGTTGGAATTGTTACATCGGCTGGTAATGAAGGAAATAACGGAAGACATCATTTTAACTCTGTCGTTTCACTTCCTTATACAAGAGATTTTCAGCTGAACGTCGGTCAGGGAGAAATGAAGTTTGCCATGGAAATATGGTCCCAGCCCCCAGGACAGCTTTCTATCGAGATTACTTCTCCCAATATGGAAAAGGTTCCTCGGACCGATCCTTCCTTTAGTGATTGCATAAAATATCAGTTCCAGGAAAGTGAAACCATACTCTGGATTAATAATATAAAATTTGAGCAGCAAACCGGAGATCAGCTTATCTTACTGCGCTTTGAAAATCCCCTTCCCGGTACATGGAACTTTTATCTAAGGAGTACGGAAAACGAGCGTTTCTCTTTTAATGCCTGGCTTCCCTCAGGAAATTTAATTTCTGAAAACACGTTCTTTCTCAGTCCTGATCCTGATACCACCATTACTTCACCCGGTAATACTAAAAGTGTATTTACAGTAACCGCCTATAATCAGCAGACAGGAAATATCTTAAATGAGTCCGGCAGGGGATATACCAGAAACGGTCAGGTAAAGCCAGACGTGGCAGCTCCAGGCTACAACATCACCTGTGCTGTTCCAAACGGTAAATACGGAACCTTAACGGGTACCTGTGCATCTGCTGCAGAGGCTGCCGGTGCAATGGCAATCCTGTTTGAATGGTCGGAGGGAAAAGGAAATATGACTTCTATAACCGGAGAACAGGCAAATAAACTTTTAATACGAAGTGCACAGCGCAACCCCGCCTACCATTATCCAAATAATATCTGGGGTTATGGTATACTTGATGTTTACCGTATTATTAACCAACTCTAACAAATTTATGAAATTCTTATAACGCAGAGAGAATGATGATCCCTGTATTAGACAAAGATCATCATTCTCTTTTTACGATGTCTGATTTTTAGAATTCAACTGACTGGTGCAGTGCGGACAGCGGGTTGCCTTGGGATCAACAGTCTGATAGCAGTAAGGACATTTTTTATCTTCTGCCACAGCTGACCCCCCCGCCTGTTTCGTTCCTCTTAAAACATTAATAGCCTTAATAATAAGGAATATTACCACGGCCATAATGAGAAAATTTATAACAGAAGTAATAAAGGCGCCGTATGCAAAGACGGGACCCTGTGTCTGAGCATCCGAAAGGGTCTGAATGACAGTTCCTTCCGGAACTTTATAAAGCAGCAAAAACTGATTGGAAAAATCCACACCACCTGTTATCACACCGATGAAAGGGGAGATCACATCTTTTACCAGGGAACTTACTATTCCCTGAAAGGCTCCGCCAATTATTACGCCGACTGCCAGATCCACTACATTTCCGCGCAGAACAAATTCCTTAAATTCAGCTGCAATTGACTTTTTCTTACTCATAGAAACATTCCTCTTTTCTTAAAATTCTTTCCGGTTATGACTAAGTTCCACTTCTATCTGACTTTTAGGATTGGTGAAATTTTGTCAGAATATACCTGTATATCAGTTAATGATTACATTTTCCGCATTCTCTTTTACCCATTCCCTGGCAAAAGCTGAGAATATTCTGACTGTTGGACGCAGCGTCTTGCCGGAAGGAACGATGAAATACAGGATACGGTAAACTTCCGGATCCAGAGCTTTACTTACATATCCCCCGCTGCCATAAGAATCCAGAACCAGCTTAGGTAAAATACTGATTCCGCAGCCTCCGCATACCATGGATATGGCTGCCTGATCGCTTAAAAAACCACTATGTTCCATTAAATTTCCTTTTGCCTGACGTAGCATTTTCCCCACAGAATAGCTGGTTCCTTCACTTGGTATAATAAAGGTTTCCCCTTTTAAATGAGTGAGAGTAATGGTTTCACAGTCACAAAGTGGGTGATCCTTTGGCAAAATGACATAATAGGGATCTCTTACCAGCGGCGACTCATTCTCCTTTCTGTTTGATTCTGCGGAAATTGCACAGTCAATTACATCTTTCGAGAACCAGTCTTTCATGATTTCGTAATTGATGGCATCGTTCAGAAATACATCCACCAGAGGATATTTTTTTCTGAATTCAATAATCATCTGAGGCATCCATCTGACTGCAACACTTGTGATAACGCCAATGCGGATCTTTCCATGCTGTATGTTCTCTTCTCCTGCCAGCTGCCTTATGATTTCTTCCTTTTCTGTCAATTCCTTCGCCACCGAATAAATTCTTTCCCCCTCTTCCGTTAATGAGACCCCATTTCTTCCTCTGTAAAGCAGCTTAATTCCCAGTTCTTCTTCCATGGAAGAAATCATGTGACTGGCCGCAGTCTGTGAATAACTAAGCTGTGCTGCCGCCTTGGAAAGATTCCCGGTTTCTGCTGCTTTTACAAACAGCATATATTTATTTACATCCATTTGATTATCCTCTCTTTGTTTACCTTCTCTTATTATACATGAATATATTTCATCATACTATTGAAATTTCAGCATTATATTAAGAAAATAATTCATGGTAAAATCAAGAAAAACATACCGATTACGGAGGACATAATGAACATAGCAATACTTGGCGCAGGAGCCATGGGCAGTCTCTATGCCAGTTATCTGGCGCCCTATCATTCAGTTACACTGTTAGACAGCTACGCTCCCTTAGTAGAACACATTAATACAAAAGGACTGATAAAAGTCAGCCATGACCATACAGAAATCCCGTTTCAGGTAAAAGCAGTATTAAGTGGAACCAGTCTTGACTATCAGGATCTGGTTATTGTTTTTGTAAAAGGAATTCATACTTATGAAGCCATAAAAAACAACCAGTCTCTGTTAGGACCGGATACAATCGTCATGACGCTTCAAAACGGTGCAGGCAATAACCGGGACATCGCACAGTTTGTTAATAGAGAGCGGATTATTGTAGGCACCAGCAGCCACAACAGTGTTTCCCTGGAGCCTGGTAAGTTTTACCACTCCGGGTGCGGCCCTACAAACATCGGACCAGATCTTCCCTGTGAAGAATCCTTACGGGATGTAAAAAAAGCAGCACAGGCTCTGGAAGGAAGCGGTCTTACCGTTAATATCATGGAAAATATCCAGTACGTCCTATGGCAGAAGCTGGTTATAAACTGTGGCATTAATGCCTTAAGCACACTGATGCAGTGCAGGATCGGTGAAATTTATACCAATCCTTATTTGTGGGATCTATGCAAAATAATTGTTTATGAATGTGTATTAATTGCAGAAGCAGATGGCACTTATCTTGACAGAAAAGAAGCTCTTCTGGCAGTCTCAAAAGTATGTATCAATGATGCAAATGGTTATGCCAGCATGTATCAGGACAGACAGAATCAGCGAATGACGGAAATTGACAGAATAAATGGTGTTGTTGCCGATCTGGGAAGCCAGTATAAAATCGCTGCTCCCTGCAACACCATTCTGGTCACTCAGATTCATGGAATGGAGCAGATGTATTCCAAACAATAACTAATATGCTGAAATAACAAATATGGATAAACGACTCCTATCATACCATCAGGTTTCGTTTATCCATATGATTGACAACAAAAGCGTTCTGTGCCATAGTTAAGTTGAAAGTTATTTTCCCTGCTATGGAGAATTATTATGAAAAATATTCCAAACTATATTACACTGGTCCGCCTGGTCCTGTCTGTCCTTTTATTTTTTATAACGAATAACTGGATTCTTTTTCTGGTGATCTATTTTGTCTGCGGAATAAGCGATGTCCTTGACGGCTTTTTTGCAAGGACATTTAAGTGGCAAACCAAAACAGGAGCCAGACTGGACAGCCTGGCTGATTTTATATTCTTTTTTGCCGCATTTTTCAGAATGCTGCTTTCTTACAGACTCACGATACCGGTACCGATTATTTTAGGAGCACTCCTGATCGCACTGATCCGTTTTTTTAATTTGCATATCACAAGAAAAAAATTCGGTATGCCAGGCATCCTCCACACCATAGGAAATAAATTATCCGGAATCATCTTCTTTTTTGCATGCCCCGCGGCTGTTATTCTGGGGTACATACCTCTCTGGGTTATTTTTATCCCTTTAATTTCCTCATTGGAAGAAACCATGATTTTATTTAAAGCAGATATTTATAATCCTGATATCAGGAGTTTCTATCATTTGTTAAAATAACAACCAATTAACCAACTCTCTCAGTCTGGCTTGATTTTTCCTTCATTATAATGTTTCCTGCACAGAGATACATATTTATCGTTTGCTCCCATCAGGATCTGTTCTCCGTTTCTCACGACTTTTCCGCTTCTATCAATCCTTGCTGTCATTCCTGCTCGATTGCCGCACCAGCAGACGGTCTTTAATTCCGTGATCTCATCAGCCAGTTCCATGAGACGTTTAGAGCCAGGAAAAAGATGTGAAGTGAAATCCGTTCGAAGTCCATAGCAAAAGACCGGAATTTCATACTGGTCTACGATATAAGCCAGCTTATCAATATCTGCTTCTGCAAGAAACTGTGCTTCATCTATAATAATAACATCGGATTTTTTCAGCTGCTCCGAATCATATTTCTCCAACTCAGACCATACAATACATTCGGCCTCCAGGCCAATCCTTGATCGGATCTTGTTTATCCCATCTCTGGTTTCAATATCCGGCTTTACCAGCAGCACCTGTTTTCCCTTTTCTATAAAATTATATCTGGTCATCAGTGCGTTTGCTGTCTTTGAACTGCCCATCGCCCCATATCTGAAATATAATTTAGCCATCTCTATCCCCTTTATCTTAAATGAAGTAAAAGCGTTAATCCGCCAGTTGCATTTTATCATAGACCGGGTTGGAAGTCTACATAGAATGAAATTGTTCTTAATCATGAGATTTTATATACTCATTTTTTCTCCTGATAACAAATGATGGGAATACCGGATTCTATGTATTTATATATTGTTTTAGCAAGATAATAGGGAGCATTTACACAGCCATGAGTTCCATTCTTTTTATAAATCTCACCTCCAAAAGCACGCCTCCATTTCGCATCGTGAATTCCAATATTTCCGTAAAAGGGCATCCAGTACTGGACACCGGCTTCGTAGCCAGGCCCGGACAACACTGCCCCCTCCTGTTTATAATTAAGCATATAAGCTCCGGTTACTGTGGCATTGCCTCTGTTTGGATTTCCTGTAACCACCGGTCCCTGGGCAATGAGTCTGCCATCCTTGTAGAACCACAAATGCTGTCTGGTTATATTTATCTCCACATATGTTTCTCCGATTTCATTGCCGGCTCTGGATACTGCTTTTTGAACATAAGCTGGTTCTCTTATAAGAGTCCGTCCCGAGTTGATATTTTCCGCCAGCGCCCATGTTTCAGCTTCCTGATCAATTTTCCAGCCATAGATTCCCCCCTCTATATCCACCATTGTCCCGAGAGAGGTTTTAAAACTTCTTTTCACGCCTACCGTATCATATTTCTTCCCCATAGCTTTCACATAGGCCCTGACTTTATCTTTATCCAGTATAATATCCAGATTCTCGTCTACTGCAATCCAGTACTGTATCACATTCCCATCAACCACTTCTCTTTTACTGCCAAAAAGATAAGTGACATGTGTAGAAGCGCATTTATTTAAATGTCTCAGGGTTTTATAGGCTTTGGGGGATTTTATGGTATATACTGGATTTATGTAACAGGAGTTTGCTTCCAGATCAAGTTTTGTTTTTCCTTTAAAAAGGCTGTCTGTTACAGCAGCTTTCAGTTTTTCTTTTTCAACTCGATTACCGTAAATTTCCTTTACCATTTGATAATGCCCGTCTGTATATTGATAAGACACATTTTCAGGTTCTATTTTTGCCTGTTTAAAGCAATTTAATTGATACAACGTTAAATTTAGCTTGTTCTCATTATAGTAAAATAAATTGTTAAAAAGAAATTCCTGTTTTTTAAATAATGATCCAATCCATTGAAGTGCTTTCTGCTCATCAAGTGCTTCTTTTACATATGTTTTATTCTTGTATTCCAGTCCTGCTTCCTGTCCGGTAATCTCATCGGATTTACCTTCTCGTTCAATCAGAAGGAGCTTATAATTCTCCGTGTATCTTCTTATAATTTGATCCGCCTGTCTTTCGTTCTTTAAAGATACATCTGCTCCGTTTATGGTCGTAGAAAAAAAGAAATGACTGGTAAAGTAAAAAGAGATGAGTAAATACAATAACAATACTGCTGTCACTATGATTCCCAGCAGTTCTATGGCCTCCCGCTTTTCACAAGCGCTCATTTTTTCATAATTCATAACAGCTCAGCCTCACCTTTACAAAGCACTGGGATCATATCATTTTATGTTCCGGAAATTGTAATTAATACCAGTCTGTTGTAAAAGAAGAATCCATCTTTTTTAAACTATCTTGCATACTCCTTTTACAATCGTACATACTTCATTTCGAGGTGACTATATGCATTTTATAAATTTGTTTCAGCTAGTTTTCCGCTGTTTATCAATTGCTTTGGCATTGTACTATTTAATTAAGAAAAAATACAAAATTATTGGCTCTCTTATATTGGTGTTTGTATTAACTTATCTGCCTGGCATGGCAAACCGGTTTCTGGGGATAGTCATAGATCCCTACAGCACCATGATTTACCTGATTGTTTTATTTATGGCATTATATCTAGGCAGTAACCTGGGTTATTACGATCGTTACTGGTGGTGGGACCGAACCATTCATTTTCTTTCCGGGGTTGGATTTACCGGGTTTGGGACAGAAATAATTAAGATAAATCCTGATTCAAAGAAGATAATATTTCTTCTGTTTGGGTTTACATTTTCCGTAACACTCCATGTAATATGGGAAGTCCTTGAATATATAAGTGATTGTCTGACAAATGGAAATGCCCAGCGTTGGCAGAAAATTCACGCCTCAGTAAATCATATGCCAGAAAATGCAATTCAACCAGCCGGTCTTGTGGATACTATGAACGACACAATCTGCTGCATGATCGGAGCAGGACTCGCTACCATTATATGGTGGCTCATCTTATGATTTTATTCTGACATCTGAAGCATACTAAAAAAGACATCAAGAAAAGGAGAAAAATAATGAGCAGAGATAATTCTAAAAAAAGCACAAGTAATCACAAAAAAGATGATGGCACCTTTCATTCCAAACATATCAATCACAGTCCTCAGGCGGAAAGCGCCAGAGCTGTATTTGGTTTAAAAGAAGATAATTCGAAAAGATAAGGATGGGAGGATTTAACCATGTCTAATTACACCGGTGTTGTTAAATGGTTTGATAACGAAAGAGGTTATGGCTTTATCTCAACCAATGACGGTCAGGATGTTTTCGTTCATCATTCACAAGTAAAAGAAAAAACTCATAATAAAGATCTTCACGAAGGTGAGTCTGTTAACTTTGACATCAGACAGGATGAGAAAGGCTTAAGCGCCTTAAATGTCCAGAAAAATGATTAAAATCACAAGGAGTATACCATGAATAGAATTCATTATGAAACATCAGGAATACAAAATTCCGAAATCAAAACCCAGCTTAAAAATGCGTTAGATAAAATTAACGGAGTATCTATGGTAAACATAGATGTAGCGCGAGGCTCCATTGAGGTTGGATACAATCAATCAGCAGATGAAAATTTAATAAAGTCCTGCATTGAAACGGTTGGGTGCGAAATAACAGGACAATCTTGGGAATAATAATATCGAAGCAGTTTAAACTACTAACTTTTTTTGGTTAGTAGTTTTTTATGACTATATAGAAAATGTCCGCACCAGTTTTACGCCTGGATACGCCATATATATCTGACAAATTCTCTTTGGTTAATTTCATAAAATCTTTTGTCTAAAAGTACGTTCTTATCCAATAATTCAAATTCCTCTTCCAGCATAATATCACTCTTTTTTACATTTGGGTTATCAAATGGTATTGTTCGAAAACCATTTACCCACAGCAATCCATTTTTATTCTGTATATCTTCAAAATCTTTTAACAGCCGGGGCGTTGGTTTATAATGATTGATTATAATCGCATCAAACTTTTCTTCTAATGTATTTAAGCTGTCTTGTGACAGATCTACTATCCTGGTTCTGATGTTCAGATTTTCTCTATTAGCAAAGTATGTCAATCTGTTTATCGCTTCTTCACAAAAATCAACGGCAAGTACCTCATAACCCAAACGAGCCAGATAGATGGAATTTCTTCCATCTCCACAGGCAATATCAAGAATTTTTCCTTTAAAAGGAAAATAAGGCATATCTTCTTCCAGGCATTTTTCATGATCCATAATTTCCAGCTTTCTGCTTTTAAAACGGTCTCTCCACCAGGCTGAATCTCCCATATAATTCATAAAACTCTCCATTCGGCTTTTTTTATTTATTTTGAATACATGCTGGTAGAGGATACTCCCCCATCAACCGGGAAAGCCCCTCCGGTTATATAACCCGCCTCATCGCTTACAAGAAAAGCCACCATATTTGCCACATCTTCCGGCTTTCCAATCCTTTTTAACGGAATGCGGTCAGAACAACGGTCGGCTGCTTCCTGATCAGGAAAACTATTCTGTAAAAGAGGGGTATTAATCGGTCCTGGCAAGACGCAATTAACCCGGATTCCAAGCTCGGCATATTGCTGTGCAAGGCACTTTGTCAGCATAATAAGTCCTGCTTTCGTTGTACAATAGAGTGGCGAGGTTAATTCCGGCACAAGCCCCAGGCAGGAGGCGATAATCACAATGGAACCTTTTGAAGCCTTAATTTTTTCTATTGCATTACGCGTCATAAGATAAGTCCCTTTAATATTAATATCCACCATTGTATCTATCTCTTCATTTGTAGTGTCTTCCAGATACTTTTCAAAGTAGATGCCTGCATTATTTACAACAATATCTAAATGCGGGATATGGGACAGCGCTGCTTTAATCTCCTCATCATTACTTATATCAACATGATAAAATTCAAAATTCTCCGGCGGGATCTGTTTGTCAAAAACTATAACTTGCACTCCCATATTTTGAAGCTTTTTTGAAATAGCCAGTCCCATTCCCGAGCTTCCGCCTGTTACAACCGCAACTTTTTTATTTTTCATAATTATCTCCTTTTTTTCCGAATAAACATCAAAGCCAATGCCTCATATGTTCAATACATTGGATTATACAAACTAATAATATTTAATATATTAGAAAAACTACTTAATAATATAAAAGTTTTATGATATAATAAGTCATTAATAAATAGAAAGGAGCTTGCTATGAAAGATTTTTTTAATGAGGAATGGACTATTCTTGACAAAAAGCTCGTCGTATCAACAGCATTATTATTAGGTATCATTATTGGTTTTATATTTGCTCCAATAAAAAGAGGAGTTTATTGCGGAAACCATAACGGAAATACTCAGCTTACTAAAACACAAGATTAAATATAACAGAGTACTAACCGCTTCTTGCATAACGAAGCGGTTATTTTTTATTTACTGATATTATCTTATATATTCTGAATTAAATTAATAGTCGATTACTCTACAATCTGCGAATAGGAAAATATATATAATTTCTACCTGTTTCGGGACAACTAAAATCATTCACTGCGCCTGCAGTCTGATTTTGGCTATATAAATAAATAATTAATTACTACAATTTTTATATGCAATTCAATCCATTTGACATAAGCAATTCTTACCAACAAATTCCGTTGTTGTTGTCATTCTTGCCGGTGCCCCATTCTTAAAGTATTCTAGAAAAACAACAGCTGCCACCCTAAAATCTGAAATATCTCTGAGGTATAGATTTATCTGAACCATGTCATCAAGAGTTGCATTAACAGAAGCAAGCGTTTTCTTCATACCTTCAAACGTATGTCTCATCTGGTAAATAATATCCTCTTTGTCTTGTCCACCTCCATGGTGGGTCAGGAAAATGTAATCTCCTGCAACGACACATCACGAACAAGTTTCATCCCCGCATTGGGTTGGCATTCTTCTAATCATTTTATTATCTCCTTCTCCAATACAGAACTGGTGTTCTTTTTTATTTTATCACGCTTACAATCAATATTCAATTAGCAAAGAACTATATTACTTAAAATCTCAGTCTATCTGTTCTATTGCAATAAAAAAATACCAGTTATTTATCGCTGGTAGTTTTTTAATTAATGCTTAATTGTTTTTATCAAATAACCCCCACAAGGCAATCAGTAAGCCCAAAAAACATCATCGAACCCAATACTACTTTTTTCATTATATTTTTCCTTTCCTATTACTTTCTACTAAATTTAAGTATATGTCAGCTTCTTTCAACTATCAACATTCAGTTTGATTTAATTTGTTTTTGTTTGATTGCTCGCCAGACTTCTTCATCCAGATCTCTTAAATTTTTTACACCTGAGTCTGAAAACCCATCATAAATAAATTGCAAAGCCCTATAATCTTCACCTTGAAGGATTAAAAATCCTACATTATAATTAGATTTTGAAAAATCGTATTTATAATCGTGTGAAGAAAGTAACCACTGTGAGAATACATAATATCGATATCCATCATTATCAACCTCACATATTTTTGACAATTCCTTATTGCCTAATTCGTTTTTTTCATTATTTATATTCCCATAGACATATAAATCTTTATTATACAACTGTAATGTTTCTTCATCAATTCCTTCAATTTTAACTTTTGCAATTACGTAGGGTATATATGAATTACCATCATCAGATTTTTCCTGATACAGTTCACATGATGAAAACTGAATAATATATTCATTGTATTCCATATCATAAGGCAAAGTTCTCAAATTAAATATTACTCTCTTATCACCTTCATAAATGCTTACACCTTTATCAGCCTCAAAATTTTGCATTATCTGGATATCTTTTGAACAGCCCGCCAATAAAATAATTACAAAAGCCAAAAATATTGTTAAGTGATACCTTTTCATAGTACAACCCCCTATTACTCATATTTATATTCCATTATATCATAATATTATTTTTACCTTACTAAATTCTTCAGATAGTACACCCACAAAAAATGCGCCCAGCCGTTTAATACACGGCAGAGCGCTTGCGAGGTCCGTAATTTTGTTTGGCGCAACTGAAAAAATTAATGTCGAGACTGCCAGATCAGCCCGGTTTTCGTGGGGATTTTCGATTTGTTTCATCTATTTCGCTGTTATAAATATCTTATTGATTATTTCTTCAGCTCTTTCTTTATAAGTGTGATTTTGTACGCTTATAACAGCATTTTTACGAACCTTTATATATTCATCTATGTTTCTTCTATAATATTCCAATAACTCAAGAGTCTCATCAGAAGTATTAGCAATAGCTAGTGCACCGCTATTTCCAAACATATTTTTTATAGCAGTATTATAACAAGAAAGCCCGAAACCTCCGGAGCCTAAAATTTCAAAGGTACGTCTTGTTATAGTTTGATCATGATTTTGTGTGATTAAATTTATAAAGGAATTATTATATATATCGCAGGTCTTTTCATAGGGAATAGTGCCTTTGAACCATTCAATTGGTACATCTAGATTTAGAAAATTTTTTATAACCTGCTTATATTCTGTAGTACCGTAAAAATCTATTTTATAATTATTTTTAATTAAAGGTTTTAATATAGTAGGAATTGCTTTACTATAGCGATAATGCTCAGGATAATGATTTGAATACCATAACCATGCATTTCCAACTAAGCTAATCGTTTTATTTTCATTTACAGATGTTGATTTTGGATAATGAATGGTGGGATTATAAGCAAAATCAAGTCTCTCACAGGGAATACTTTTACTTTTAAGCTTTTCAAGCATTTCAGGACAAATCGAAAATATCATATCGGGCTTTGATAATTCAAATCCTGTCATCTGTAAATCGAATTGGCCAACTCCTTCGGTATCCCAGCAAACACACTTATAATTTGGTTTATTTCTGGAACCGATATGATTAAGCATAGAATGTTGAAAATAACCCATATAGGAGGAAAGAATTAATAAATCAGGATTTATTAATTCCATTAATTTATCAAAATTTTCTATAGAAACCGGTGTTATTATTTGCGCTTCATGACCTGCTGCAGTAAATCCCCATAAAATATCGCCTGCATAAAGCTTGTCACAATAAATTGCTACCTTATATTTCATATTTAATAGTCCTCTTTGCCCTCTGGCGCACGGAATTTTAACAGTAACTACTAAAATTATATGAAATAAAAAAATCAATTGCTACTTCATTAATATTTATTCATCTATAAACACCTAATATACATATATCAACGATAATCGCTTATAAATCACCACCATTATTCATTCACACATTTTTCACAAGACGTACAAAAATTATTTACATCTTCTACAAACTTACTTCACATCTCTCCTATATACTAAGTTATAGAAACAAGAACTACTCCAAACTTGTTTTATAAAACTTTTTTTCATAACTCGCCGGTGAAACCCACATTTCACCGGCTCCTCCCTTTTTATCCTCTTTTTTCTATTTCCATTCCTTTCCAATTCCCTTATATCCTTTAAATTGGGTTGCAAAGATGTAGTTTCTATTATAGAATAGGAAACGTGCACCTGGCATATGCAGATTTGGAGGAAATTATACATGAAGAAAAATGTAATCGTAGGACAATCTGGCGGACCAACCGCTGTGATTAATGCAAGCCTTTACGGCGTTATAATAGAAGGAATGGCTCACGAAGAGATCGGCCGGGTTTACGGCATGATTAATGGCATAGAAGGCTTCATGTCCGGGAATTATATGGATCTGACCAATGATTTAACACAGGATGAACTGGAGTTGCTGAAACTGACACCAGCAGCATACCTTGGCTCCTGCCGTTATAAACTGCCCGATGATTTGTCATCACCATTCTACCCTGCACTGTTTGAAAAATTCCGTGCAATGGAGATTGGTTATTTCTTTTATATTGGCGGTAATGATTCCATGGATACTGTAAGCAAGCTTTCCCGTTACGCTGCTCATCACAAAAGCAGCATCAAATTTATCGGTATCCCTAAGACCATTGATAATGATCTGATTCATACCGATCACACTCCCGGATTTGGAAGTGCTGCAAAATATGTGGCTGACACGGTACGGGAAATTGTTTTGGATTCCTGTGTTTATCAGCAAAAGTCCGTGACAATCGTAGAACTCATGGGCCGTCATGCAGGCTGGCTCACCGCTGCCAGTTCACTTGCAAGAAAATTTGAAGGAGATAATCCTGTCCTGATTTATCTTCCAGAAGCTGCCTTTGAATTTGAACAATTTGCAGACGATGTTGAAAAGGCTTTGTCTAAAAAAAGTTCCGTTATTGTCTGCATCTCTGAAGGTATTTCTGATGCAAATGGAAAATTTATTTGTGAGTACGCAGACGAAGTCCGTACCGATACATTTGGCCACAAGATGCTGACCGGAAGCGGTAAAATGTTAGAGAATTTTGTTCGCAATCGCTTTGGTGTAAAGGTTCGCTCCATTGAGCTTAACGTAAATCAGCGCTGCAGCGGCATGCTTGCATCGGCAACTGATATCGAAGAGGCGGTTACAGCCGGCAGAGAAGGAATCAAAGCTTCCTTAAACGGAGCCACAGGTATTATGATCGCCTTCAAGCGTATTTCTGATTCCCCTTATCAGATCCAATGCGTTACGGTTGATGTAAATGAAGTATGCAACAAAGAAAAGCTATTCCCATCCCATTGGATCTGTGATCATGGTACCAATGTTACAGAAGATTTTCTTACCTATGCCCTGCCTTTAATTCAGGGTGAGCCAGACAGGATTATAAAGGATGGCAGACCCCTCTACCTGTACCGGTCTTAATATCGGGGAATTGCAGGAAAAAAGGCTGTTTTAAGCTGACAACACAGAGTCGGCTTGAAACAGCCTTTTTCTGTTCATGATATACTTTCTCAACTACTCTTTTTTCTGTTAAAACCTTATCCTTTTTCCCTATACGAATTACATGTTTTGTATTTATTTTATTATTTTTGTTAAATAAGTAATTTTTTATATGCTTGCCTCATATGCTTATAATAATAGATATTTCTATTTTCTAACGCACTTATGGGAGAAAGTGAACAATGGACGGAGATGTTTTTTTAGACCGCATACCATGCGGCATACTAAAACTTAAGGCAGAAGAAAACTTTCCAGTTTCTTATTCAAATGAAATGATTAAGAACTGGTTTCAGTCACCTTCCTGCCTTGAGGATATGATCTGTGATTCTGAGTTCAGTGAAATGGAAGAAAGAATTCACAGTCATATGGAAATGGAATCCAGTACGTTCAGGCTGGAATTCAGATCCAAAGCAATGGATAACCACTGCTGGTACTCCATGGATTTTAATTTTATACGAGAAGAAGAGTTATTATATTGTTCTGTATCGGATATCACCTGCATGAAGAGGAGTATGGAAAGCCTGAGAGCTCAGGAGGAGCAATACCGCCTTGCAAGCCGTCATTCCGGCTGTATTGTATGTATCTACGATATACCAAACAGAATCCTTTCTCCTTCCTCAGAATTTACCAGATGTTTTCCGGCCCCATTTAACACGCCCCTTTCCCCGGAATATTTAATCGAAAATGGCGTTGTACATAAGGAGAGCATTAAAGATTTTCTGGACTTTTATGAAGAAATGGAGCGGGGTACTCCGGAAGGCGAATGCGCGGTCAGGCTAAAAACCGGATCCGGGGAATATCACTGGTTTTCCAAGCATTTTTCGCTGGTATATACGGAAGAAAAAAAGCCACTGCGTGGAATTATTTCCTATCAGGATATTACAGATCAATACGAAAAAGAACTGGCATATCAACGTTGGGCTGAGTATATGCGGGAGCAGAAAAAAGACTGTATTGGGTATTACGAGTACAATACCAAATCAGATCTGTTTGAAGAGATAATCGGAGAAATGACCAGCAATGTTCCGGATGAAGCAAAAAATTCTTTTGCTGATATCATGAATTATATTGCAGACCATGAGATTTTTGAAGAAGATAAAGAGCTTTATTTAAGCTTCTTTAATAAGGAGCACCTGCTTTTCCAGTATTATCAGGGAAACCGCTCTCTCCGGCTGGAACATCGCCGTTTAAGGGCTGATGGCAGCGTCTGCTGGACTCTTGGTATGGTACAGATTGTTACTGACCCTTATACGGACACCATCAAGGCTTTTATTCTAATTAAAGATATTGATGCCTCAAAGCGGGAAGCTCTGACTTTACATGAGCTGTCCCAACAGGACTGTCTGACGGGACTGCTAAACAGATCCGCTGCAATCCGGGCAATCCGCCATATCTTAAACAGTGGGAAAGGACATCATATCCTGATCATGCTGGATATTGATCAGTTTAAACAGTTAAACGACAATTATGGTCACCAGTTTGGAGATAAGGCGCTTCATCGGGCTGCATCAAGGCTAAAATCTGCACTTCGGAGAGATGACGTCTTTGGCCGTTTAGGCGGCGATGAATTTATCATTCTTTTGAAAGATGTTTCTTACAGCATGGATCTATATTCCCGACTGGAAAACCTGTGCAGTTTAATCGGAAGCGCTCTGGAACCGGAAGTACATATATCAGGAAGCTTAGGAACTGCCGCCTACCCGGAGGACGGAGTCACGTTCGAAGAATTATATAAGAAAGCTGATATCGCACTGTATCAGGCGAAAAAGCATGGCAGAAATCAGTATACAGTTTATGAACCTGGAATGTCCATGGCCAATAGTGAGTAAATTAAAAAAGAGAGGTGCACCTCTCTTTTTTATTGCTAATATTGAAAGCTATCTTTTATTTCATCTTCCGGATCCCACTTTGACCAGGCTGCTTCCAATAAGTTTCCATGATCATCTTTAAAATAAAAATATGTTTTACTCATTATAATCCTCCTGTTAAAAGTACATGACCTCAGTTATAATTAATGAAATAAAAAATGCCCCGCAGTTTTCATGCAGGACATTTTCATTATGCAGAAGAAGGGACTTGAACCCTCAAGGTATTGCTACCACACGGACCTGAACCGTGCGCGTCTGCCAATTCCGCCACTTCTGCTTTCGCAATTGCACAAATTGATGAATCAATTCGTACAATTATAATACTATACTTTTCCAAAATAAGCAAGTACTTTTTTATTTTTTTATTCGCTCCCCTGGAACAATATCATTTTATTACAATGATAAATTGTAATAAAAAAGCAGTTCTTCATCAGTGAAAAACTGCTCTTCAATGCGGGAGATGGGACTTGAACCCACACGATCATACAACCACAAGATCCTTAGTCTTGCCTGTCTGCCAATTCCAGCACTCCCGCATGTCATATTATATAAAACCTTATAGCCATGACACTCTATAAGATTCGTGCAGAAGAAGGGACTTGAACCCTCAAGGTATTGCTACCACACGGACCTGAACCGTGCGCGTCTGCCAATTCCGCCACTTCTGCAATTCGTCGTTATCTCTTTCAGCGACAATAGCTATTATAGTATACAAGCCTGGTTCTGTCAACACGAATTTCAATTATTTTTAAAATAATTTTTTTGTATATATTTTTTAAATAATATTGACAATTCTTCATAAAGATGGTAAAATTACTTTCGTTGTGCGGGAGTGCTGGAATTGGCAGACAGGCAAGACTAAGGATCTTGTGGTTGTATGATCGTGTGGGTTCAAGTCCCATCTCCCGCATTTTCAATGATAAAAGAGAGTTTTCTCTTGACATATTTTACTTTCAGAGTATAATAGATCGTATATTCCTCGATAGCTCAGTTGGTAGAGCAAACGGCTGTTAACCGTTGGGTCGTAGGTTCAAGTCCTACTCGGGGAGTTTTCAATCACACTTTATGTGTGATTTTTTTATTGTCTTTTTCAGAAAACATATTTTTTCATATCCAATCATATATATTACTGTACATACCTGTCAAGGTGGTACTTAGGTGCTTCTTTCTGCACCCGCATTTCCGGGCGGAAGTCTCAATCTCCTGTAGACTTCCGCCCCTTTTTTCCCTTTTCAGATTTTGTTAACTGCAATCCATAAATCTCATATAATAATAATAACATAAAACGAAAGGGTGTAGAATATGCCCCCATTCCCACCTTACGGCAACCCTCCAGGCGGTCCAATGCCTATGGGTCCTCCACCATCATCCGCGCCGCCAAAGCCCGCACAAGCCCGTTCTGGTTCAGCTACCAAAATGGTCAGCCCAGGTTCCATGCAAAACTGTATCGGACGCTTTACCTATATATGGATGAGCAACGGACAGGAGTTCTGGTTCTTTCCAATTCAGATCTGGCGTGACAGCGTCTCAGGCTTCCGCTGGGACAGAAGATTTGGTTGGTCATACACAGGAATATCGTTAAACCGGATTGATATGTTCACCTGCTCCTGGTAGAGTAAGCAACCTAAGCCACACCGTTAAACGATAACATTTCAGAAAGGTGATGTGGTAATATGGATCATTATTCATGCCGTTACGATACGTGCATATTACCCAAAAAAGCAGATGTACCAATAGAACTCTACAAATCGCTGCAAGGAAAATATTTTATCGGCTACGCAGATAACGTGTCTTTTGGCAATAATACCAGCGCCTGGGCCAGGTTATATAATCCCAGCCGCTCACAGGTAAACTTATATGTAAATGTATGGACTGTTACAGATATTTCCGAAGCTCCTTACCGCGCTCAATTTTGGTTCAATGCAACTCCGCCTGGTACGCCCATGGATTCAGATTTGGTAACGCCTACCAATACCGCTATTATTCCTTTGCCGGAACCAATAATAAAGTTACAATATGCTTCCAATGTAGAAGGTGACCCAACGGGAGGCGTAAAAGCATTTGTACGCAGAGCTCAACCGGAAACAACTCTGGTAGAGAGTGAAAATGGCAAACTTATATTCCCGCCGGGAGGTTCGTTCTTAATATTCCTCTCTACGCCAGAATCTCCAACATCTTCTGCCTCTGGCAGAATAGCCTTTGGCTGGTGGGAAGAAAGCATTTATGATGCGTGTATTGTATGACTGGATTAGCAATGAAAGGAAGCAAACATATCACTTTTGCTTCCTTTTAGCATTGAAACCCATAAAAAAGTGTCTTCGACACTCTCAACTCCCCTGCCCCTCACTCATGAGGGGTTTGGGGTTTTTCTTTGTTCAA
>SVDU01000018.1:0-594 GCA_015057705.1 Paenibacillaceae bacterium
AGCTCCCGTGCCAGGTCTTACGCCATTGACCGGAAGTGCACCAGTAGGGAAATACTCCTGGACCAATGCGCCAAAGACGACAACCGGCTACAAACTGATGACCGCACAGCCTGAGAGCATGATGATAACAGCAGCGGGTCCCAACGAGAAGACGGTGTACTACGAGATTGATGAAACGCAGAATTTTGATTATAGAGTCAATTACTATATCAAAGATACCACAACTGCGGTACCGGGTCTTGATGCTCTGGCAGGAAGTAAACCAGTAGGAACATTTACCTGGACCAATGCGCCAAAGACGACAACCGGCTATAAGCTGATGGCTAACCAGCCCGCGAGCATGACAATTACAGCAGAAGGCTCCAACGAAAAGACGGTGTATTATGAAATTGATGAAACACAGAATTTTGATTATAGAGTCAATTACTATATCAAAGATACCACAACTGCGGTACCTGGCCTTGATGCTCTGGCAGGAAGTAAAGAGGTAGGGGAATTTACCTGGACCAATGCACCAAAAACCACAACGGGTTATAAGCTGATGTCAGACCAGCCCACGAGAATGACAATCACAGCAGCAGGCCCCAACGAGAA
>SVDU01000018.1:604-109379 GCA_015057705.1 Paenibacillaceae bacterium
AAAACCACAACGGGTTATAAGCTGATGTCAGACCAGCCCACGAGAATGACAATCACAGCAGCAGGCCCCAACGAGAAAACGGTGTATTATGAGGTTGATGAAACGCAGAATTTTGATTATAGAGTCAATTACTATATCAAAGATACCACAACTGCGGTACCTGGCCTTGATGCTCTGGCAGGAAGTAAAGAGGTAGGGGAATTTACCTGGACCAATGCACCAAAAACCACAACGGGTTATAAGCTGATGTCAGACCAGCCCACGAGAATGACAATCACAGCAGCAGGCCCCAACGAGAAGACGGTGTATTATGAAATTGATGAAACACAGAAGTTTGATTATAGAGTCAATTACTATATCAAAGATACCACAACTGCGGTACCGGGTCTTGAGGCTCTGGCAGGAAGTAAAGAGGTAGGGGAATTTACCTGGACCAATACACCAAAAACCACAACGGGTTATAAGCTGATGGCAGACCAGCCCACGAGCATGACAATCACAGCAGAAGGCCCCAATGAAAAAACTGTATATTATGAAATAGATGAGGATCAGACACTGAATTACAAAATCAGATATTTCTATAATAACAGTGAGGATATAGGGGCAGTAGAAGATCAAAAGGTATTGGTAGCTGATCCAATTGTAAGTCAGGTGACTTTAAAAGAAAAGGTTGGATACAAATTATCAGATAAGCCATACAATCCAGAACTACCTGCGGTTATCACCGGGGAAAAGAATGTAATAAATGTTTATTATGATCCGGCGCAAGTTAATTATATCGTAAACCTGTATTATCAGGTAAATGGAGAATACGCAGAGCAGCCATCATTTTCGTATACCAGAAATGGTTATACGGAATCTGAGGCTGAGGTGACGGCTGATGACAGGCAGATAAAGAAACCAGGTTACGTGTTTGACGAAGCCAAAGAAAATGTATTGGGTGGAGCAATTGCCGGAGATGGAAGTCTGGTTCTTAAGGTTTACTTCAAACAGCAGTTCACAGTAACTTACGCACCCGGTACCCAGGGAACCTTTGCGATTCAGAAAGCGGAAGGTCTGGATTACAACACAGCAACTCCACAATATGACGGGACGCCCATGGGTAAGCCAGGATATGTATTCGCAGGCTGGAGTCCCAAACCTGTGCCGTTTGTTACAACTGACAACGCTTATGTGGCACAATGGATTTCTTCAACCAGCACAAAATATACAGTGGAATTCTATTACGAGAGTAAAGGAAAGTATCCGGAGAAGGCTAATAATTCTTCATTGAGAGCAGGAACAACGGATGCGCTGGCAGCCGTAACCGATTCTGATAAGACAGCATCAACCGGGTATATACTTGATTCAAATGCAGCCAATGTATTTGAGGGGGCAGTCGCAGGTGATGGCGATATGGTGCTCCGGGTTTACTTTAAGCAGCAGTTTGCAATAACCTATAATCCAGGAGAGCATGGCTCATTCAATGCACAAACTAACACAGGTCTCAGCTATGGCGATGCGGTTCCTGCATTTGAAGGGCAGACTACAGCAAACGGTAACTACAGTTTTATTGGCTGGAATAAAGAAATCGCAAAGACCGTATCAGAAAATGTAGTTTATATAGCATTGTGGACTTACAACGGCGGAGGAAGCAGTGGTGGAAGCAGTGGAGGCAGCTCCGGCGGCGGTCCCAGAGCAACCGGTACCCGCCAGGCAGGCGGCCCTGGTGACACAACTGTTACCATTGAGCCAGTACCAGTTCCTTTAGCAGACCTGCCGGAACAAACCAACCTTGTATCCATTGACGACGGCAACATCCCCTTAGCCGGACTTCCAAAGACTGGTGACAGGGCACCTGTTCAGGGCGTTGCAGCAATTGTATCTGGAATCTTATTGGCAGCCTATCTGGCAATCAGCCATAGGCGCAGAGACGAAAGATAGGAGTTGAAACTGAATTGAAATAAGAACAAACGGAGCTGTTGCGTAAAAGCAACAGCTCCGTTCTAAGGTAAAACTTAATATTAATTAGCTGCATTCGCTTTTACGGGAGAAACCCTAATCTGCAATAAAAACATACAGTACCGCAAAATTGTGTAGCAGACAAGCAGAACAGCAAGGATAGTCTGGATCCTTATAATTGGCTGCAGGTATGAAGCCTGGATTCCATTTTTCATAAGAAAGCCAGCAGTCTGCTTGGAGGCAATGGCGCTAATGACAAATGGAAACGTAAAGGCAGAATAACTTGGATAAAATGGCAATTGCAAAAGCGGAATCAACCCAGCCAGTACCAATACATACAACGCAAAGGATATTACAGCCAGCCCTAACACAAGAACCAGGCTTTTCTCCTCCACCGATTGCAGATAGGCTGCCAGACACAGACTCCCAGGCGCTGTGAAAATACAAAACAGTGCCTGTGCCGGTTCTGGTATTTCAGAGTATTTGATATGCCGGTACCCAACCAGCACAAGTAAAGCAATGAAACTGATAAACCCAAACCAGAAGGCGGCTGTTCCAATCAATTTCATCTGATAAGCCGGAGCGGTGATTCCTGCAGCGGCTATGCCCACATACACGATAAAATAACTGGCATATACGTTCTTCATATTCACTTTTCTCATAAACCGGTAAGTAAACATAAGAATCAGCAGAAGATGAAGAGCAATCGCCAAAATCCAGATGGTAAAAGCCACTGTATAGGAAAAAGGTTTTATGTAAACAGATAATAACATAGTACCCATGGGAAATGTGGCAGATACACTCATCATGATTGGATTTTTCAAATCCTCCTTAACCGCATTGGGATGCAATACTGCTTTAAGCAGAAGAAGAATAAAAAGTAAAAAGGATATGGCTCCAAACAGATAGCGGATACTCTCGGAATAACTCTGAAGTAAATTACCCAGAGCAGCACACCCAAGCATAACTCCTGACATAGGTAATGGCACACGTTTTATTAAGTCCCTCATAACCATCACCCCGCTGTTACAAGTTCATCGATATTCACAAGCTCAAATTCCCGGACAATAATCTGGGCTACCTTTTCTGCAACCAGCCCGGTAAACGCAATGCATTGCTCCTTGTGTTCCCCGCTTGCCATATCGAATTCTTTTGTTAGGACACGGCAGCAAAGAGAATTCTTTCCATTGGCTGTTTTAAAATAGTCGTGAAGCTCATTGGCCAATAAAAGGTTCTTTTCCACCTTTGGATCCCCCTGCCTGGTTCGTCCAAAGAAAAGGCCAAGAGACATAACGCCTCCGGACACGGCTCCGCATACGCACTTGGAGCGTCCGATTCCTACGGGAAACCCGGAGGCCATGGCTATTACCATATCTGGAACATCAAGTTCAAAGTTGTCCCGGATGGAAGATACGACAGCTTCCGAACAGAAGAATCCACCCCGGAATAATTCCTCTGCATCTTTTTTGATTTTCTGTACACTGACTTCTTTTTTCATTTCCATTATGAAACACCCCTTTGTAAAATTTAATACATTAATTTTAACATTGAATACATAGAACTTCCAATTGTGTTTCTCTATCTGTACAGCGGCAGTGATTGTTTTTATCAATAAATAGGTTGTTTACATACAGGTTTTAGTGATATATTTTCTTCTGCTCATAGATGGGCTCACAGGTCAGGTGGATTCCTAATCTTTTAAAGGTTTTTACATCTACATCAGAGAGCAGGACAGACGTGTGGGCATCAGTCCCTTTTAACCGGGGAAGCTGCTCTAAGGCAATCTGTGCATTCACATCTGTGGCTGCAGAAGCGGACAGGGCGATCAGCACTTCATCGGTATGAAGTCTGGGGTTTTTGCTTCCCAGATATTTAACCTTTAATTTCTGAATCGGTTCAATGGCGGAAGGAGAAATCAAATGGACATCGTGAGGGATATTTCCCAGAACCTTTACCGCATTCAGCAAAAGAGCAGCAGAGGCTCCCAGCAGATTGGTGGTTTTTCCCGTTACTATCGTTTCGTCACCCAGCAAAAGTGCAGCAGCAGGAGAACCGTTTTTCTGGGCCAGCTCATTGGCAGCGCCTACGGTTTTTCGCATCTCTGCATTTATCTTGGCCTGCTTCATCACCAATTCGATTTTATATACCTCATCCTTGGATCCCATGTCTTTTGCCAGACGGGATAATGCCTGATAATAACGTCTGATAATTTCCTGGCGTGATGCTTCCTTGCAGATTTCATCATCCACGATACAATGTCCGGCCATGTTCACACCCATGTCCGTAGGGGATTTGTAAGGACATTCTCCATAAATTCCCTCAAAGATTGCACTTAATACCGGAAAAATTTCCACATCCCGGTTATAATTTACTGTAGTTAACCCATAAGCTTCCAAATGGAAGGGATCAATCATATTCACATCATTTAAATCAGCAGTAGCTGCTTCATAAGCAAGATTCACCGGATGCTTTAACGGAATATTCCAGATAGGGAAGGTCTCAAACTTGGCATAACCAGCCTTTACGCCTCTTTTGTTTTCGTGATAAAGCTGGGATAAACAGGTGGCCATCTTTCCGCTGCCAGGTCCCGGTGCAGTGATGATCACTAAGGGCTTGGAAGTTTCAATGTAATCATTTCTTCCATAACCTTCATCACTGACAATGAAGGAGATGTTGGCAGGATAGCCGTCAATGATATAATGGCGGTACACCTTAATTCCCATTGATTCCAGCTTTCCCTTAAATACGTCTGCAGCTTTCTGACCGGAGTACTGGGTAATAACAACACTTCCCACATAAAGTCCCTTGTCTGTAAAGGACTGAATGAGACGGAATACATCCACATCATATGTAATGCCAAGATCGTGGCGGATCTTGTTCTTTTCAATGTCAGCAGCGCTGATGGCAATTACAATTTCTGCCTGATCAGTAAGCTGCATCAGCATACGAAGCTTGCTGTCCGGCTCAAATCCTGGAAGCACTCTGGAAGCGTGGTAGTCATCAAATAACTTTCCTCCGAATTCCAGATAGAGCTTGTCCCCGAACTGGCTGATCCGCTCTTTAATGTGCTCTGACTGCATGGTTAAATACTTGTTGTTATCAAATCCTGGTTTCATTTGTCCCTCCGTAACGCGTTCATTTTTACAATACTTAAGATTGTAACATAGAAGAACGGAAAATACCATGGCTTTTATCTGTCCATATTTGGCTGAAACACTTTACAACACGCTCTAAACGTGTTAAAACGTTGTAGTAAGAAGGAGGAAAAATATGCTTAAAATAGGAAGAAACGACCCCTGCTGGTGCGGCAGCGGAAAGAAATATAAAGCCTGTCATCTGGAATTTGACAGAAAGCTTGAGAATTATGAAATCATGGGAGATGAAGTGCCGGATCACTCCATGATAAAGACACCTGCCCAGATAGAAGGCATACGCCATGCTGGTGTTATTAACAATCAGATTCTTGATCTGGTTGGAGAGAAGATCCGTCCTGGAATCAGTACAGAGGATTTAAATACTCTGGTTCACGAAACCACCCTTCGTCTGGGCGGAATCCCGGCACCCCTTAATTTTGAAGGATATCCCAAAAGTGTCTGTACCTCAATCAATGAGGTAGTCTGCCATGGAATTCCTGATCCCAAAAGAATTTTAAAAGAAGGAGACATCATTAACGTAGATGTGACCACCATTGTGGGTGGATATTACGCAGATGCTTCAAGAATGTACTGCATGGGAAAGGTGTCTCCGGAAGCAGAAAAGCTGGTCCGGGTAACAAAGGAAAGTGTGGATCTGGCATTAAAGGAAGCCAGAGCCTGGGGACATTTAGGGGATATCGGAGCTGTAATCTCGGAATACATTTATGCCAATGGGTTTACAGTGGTAAGAGAAATCGGCGGACATGGAGTTGGTGTGGAATTTCATGAAGAACCATGGGTCAGCCATATTGGAACCAGGGGTACGGATATGCTTTTAGTACCTGGAATGATTTTTACCATTGAGCCTATGGTCAATGCAGGAAAGGCTGATGTAGTACAGGATGATAAAGATGGCTGGACCATCTACACAAAGGATGGAAGCCTTTCTGCCCAATGGGAATATACCGTATTAATTACAGAAGATGGACCGGAGGTGCTTGCCAGATAATGGATAAAAAACGCTGCTTTTGGGTAAATGAATCACTGCCCATTTACGTAAAATATCATGATGAGGAATGGGGAGTCCCTGTTTATGACGATGAAAAATTATATGAGATGTTTCTGTTAGAGACCTTTCAGGCAGGGCTTTCCTGGATTACCGTGTTAAATAAGCGGGAAGCGTTTCGGGAAGCATTTGACGGATTTGATCCGGAGAAGGTTGTGGCATATAAGGAAGAAAAGCTAAATGAGCTTATGAACAACCCCGGCATTATCAGAAACAGAAGAAAAGTTGAGGCTGCAGTTAAAAACACCCGCATTTTCATGGAGATACAAAAGGAATTCGGTTCCTTTTCAACCTACCTGTGGGGATTTACAGGCGAAAAGATCATTGTAAATCAGGATGATAATTTCCAGGTAAAAACAGACCTGTCCGATCAGATATCCAAAGATCTGAAAAAAAGAGGGATGTCCTTTGTGGGATCTGTAACCATTTATTCCTATCTCCAGGCAGTAGGGGTGGTCAACGACCACGAACTGGGGTGTGTCTGCAGGCAGCATTCATAAGACGAGGAGAAACTATGGGAGTGATAGAAATTGGGGACAGATCCATTCTGGAACCTCTGTTTGCCGGTTGGGAGGAAACACTGATCTGGTCCTGCCTGCAAAATGTCATGGGAAGGGCCTTTGCTGACCAGGAAACAGACCCCCTGTCAGCCCAGCTTGTAATTGGGGATTTCTGCTTTTTTTCCGGGAAGCCAGACGAAGAATTAATTAGAAATAAACCATCAGGAAGGAAATCTGATTTTATCATTATGGTTCCGAAAGATGAGGCATGGTCCCAAGCCATCGAAAAAGTATGGAAATCATCTGCCACAAGACGGATCCGTTATGCAATCAAAAAAGAGCCGGATGTTTTTGATAAAGAGGTATTAACAAGAGCTGTGGAAAGTCTTTCACCCCGCTTTACCCTTCGCCTGATAGATGAAGAGATTTATGGTCAGGTAATGGAGCACAGCTGGTCCAAAGATCTGTGCTCCCAGTTCGCAGACTATGAAGATTATAAAAAAAGGGGAATTGGAGTGGCAGCTCTTTTGGGAGATCAGGTGGTTTCCGGTGCTTCCTCCTACACGGTTTACCGGGGCGGTATTGAAATTGAGATAGATACCAGAAAAGATTGCAGGCGTCAGGGGCTGGCATTGGCCTGCGGAGCAAAGCTGATCCTGGAATGCTTAAAAAGAGGACTTTATCCAAGCTGGGATGCCCAAAACCCCGGTTCTGTGGCACTTTCCCAAAAACTTGGATATCATTTTGACCGGGAGTATCCGGTTTATGAAATCACTGGTTTTTAAACCATGCAGCAAAGGGCTGCATTCGGAATATTAAATTTATTTGGAAAATTTTACAAAATGTGGTAAAATGTTAAATAATTATTACAATAAAACACTGAAGACCATAAAGAAAGTGAAAGTGAAATGATGAAACGATGGCTTTTGGCAGTAATTGTATGCTCATTAGTAGCGTCCGGATGCAGCAGATATAAAGGTATCCCTGAGACTCAGAAGAACAGTCCTTCCAGTGACGAGACCACTGACGATTCCAGTGAGAGCAGTGAGGCGGACAAGCAGGAGGAGACTCTTCCAGTGTCGGCGCTTCCGAAGAAATCCCCAGTGAAAGTGAAGGGAATCTATATTTCCGGATATATGGCTGGATCTGAGGGCTTTCAGGCTATTCTTGACAAAATTGAGGGTACAGAAATCAATGCAGTCGTAATCGATGTTAAGAATGATGACGGCAGAATTACGTTTGCAATGGACGGTGCTCCCACAGTGAAGGAAATCGGAGCGGAGAAAAAGTATATTAAGGATATGCCTGCCATGATGGCACAGTTAAAAGCAAAAGGCATCTATACCATTGCAAGGGTGGTTGCATTTCGTGATCCCTATCTGGCGGAGCAGAAACCGGAATGGAGCTTAAAAAACAAGGATGGAAGTCTGCACAGAGATAATAAGGGGCTTGCGTGGGTGAATCCGTACCGCACGGAAGTCTGGGATTATCTTGTGGAAGTGGGAGAAGCCGCTTCCAGAGCAGGCTTTGACGAAGTCCAGTTTGACTACATCCGGTTTGCTACGGACAGCTCTATGAAGCAGGTCGTCTTTGATGAAGATGAGACCAAAGGACGTTCGAAAACCGATATTATAACAGAATTCATTGAGTATGCCTATGGGAAACTCTCTGCCAGGAATATTACGGTTTCAGCCGATGTGTTTGGAACCATTATCGGCAGCAACGTGGATGCTCAGGCAGTGGGACAGGTTTACAGTGATATGGCAAACCATCTGGACTATATCTGCCCCATGATCTATCCGTCCCACTACGGCGACGGCAATTTTGGAATCGATCATCCGGATACAGAACCATATAAGACCATTCGTGCAGCCTTAAAGCTTTCTAAATCAGATTTGGAAAAGACCCATGGAGAGGCAGGAAAACAGGCGGAGGTACGTCCCTGGCTTCAGGACTTTACCGCTTCTTATCTGGATCACCATATTTCATATGGAAAGAAAGAGGTCAGAGAACAGATCCAGGCGGTTTACGATGCGGGCTACGACGAATGGATTCTTTGGAGTGCCTCCAACCGCTATACCTGGGATGCCCTGTTATCTGAGGAAGAAGCCAAAAAGGAAGCGGCAAGGATTGCCCAGCTAAGAGCCACAAAAGAGGAAGAATCAAAAACTGCGGCTGCTAAAACCACACAGGCTCCTGTCAAAGTTCAGAGTGAGGCGGAGAAGAGTCTGGAAGGCGCGGTGGAAGAAGAGACAACCAGGCAGCAGCCGGAGTCCGGGGAAGCTTCAGAAAAAAAAGAAAAAAGGAATAAGCCACCTGTTGTGATCGTGACCACAGGCGGTTTAAGAAATGAAAAGTGAGGAAAGCCATGGAGAGAACACCAAGACCAGGAGAATTTTACAGACATTTTAAGGATAAGATGTATCAGGTGGTAGCAGTTGCGATTCATTCCGAGACCAGAGAAAAGATGGTAGTTTATCAGGCTCTGTACGGAACCTTTGATGTTTATGTACGTCCTCTCTCCATGTTTACCAGCGAGGTGGATCATGAAAAATATCCGGATGTTCTTCAAAAGTACCGGTTTGAGCGGGTGGATTTAAAGGATTCCGATTCTAAGGACCAGCCGGAGGCGGAACAAAAAGAAGAGGGAAAGAAAGAAGAACACCACGGTCCAAACAAAAATCTGCTTGCATTTCTTGACGCGGAGACGTATCATGAGAAACTGGAGGTCTTAAGAACCTACAAAGACAAATTTACGGCAGAAGAACTGCTTGCCATCTGTGAAATCATGGAGATTGGAAGAGCAGATTCGGAGCCGGAAGAGAAGTACTACGCTGTAGAGCGTTATCTGGAACTGCAGATCAAATACGACGGAACAAGATTGAGGTGATTCGAACCAGGTGGACCACATCGAATTTAATATAGAAGAAGAATTAAAAAAACTGCCGTCCCAGCCTGGGGTGTATATCATGCACGACAGGCGGGACGAAATTATCTATGTTGGAAAAGCTATCAGCTTAAAAAACAGGGTCAGGCAGTATTTTCAAAGCAGCAGAAATAAAACGGCAAAGATCGAACAGATGGTATCGAGAATCGCCCGTTTTGAATACATTATAACAGACTCCGAACTGGAAGCACTTGTATTAGAATGCAATTTAATCAAGGAGCACCGCCCCCGTTATAACACCATGTTAAAGGATGATAAAACTTATCCTTACATTAAGGTTACCATGTACGAGGAATTTCCAAGAGTCCTGTTTTCCAGAGATATGAAAAAGGATAAAAGCAGATATTTTGGTCCCTATACCAGTGCAGGAGCGGTAAAGGATACCATTGAACTGATTCACAAGCTGTATCAGATCAGGACCTGCAACCGGAATCTGCCCAGAGATATCGGTAAAGAAAGACCTTGCTTAAACTATCATATCAAACAGTGTCAGGCGCCCTGCCAGGGATATATCAGCCAGGAAGACTATGGGAAATCCATCGGTTTAGTACTTGATTTTCTTGGAGGCAAATACGCGCCTGTCATTGCCATGCTGGAAGAAAAGATGCAGGCTGCATCCGATGAGATGGATTTTGAAAAAGCCATTGAATACAGAGATTTATTAACCAGTGTAAAACAGATTGCCCAAAAACAGAAGATCACTGACAGCGGTATGGAAGACCGGGATATTATCGCCATGGCAAAAGATGATAAAGATGCTGTGGTCCAGGTCTTTTTTGTGCGTGAGGGGAAGCTGATCGGAAGAGAGCATTTCCATGTGAATGTGGCGACTGCAGAAGACAACGGCCAGATTTTAACCAGCTTTGTAAAACAGTTCTATTCCGGAACTCCCTTTATTCCAAGAGAGATATGGGTTCAGACCCAGCTTGAGGAGGAAGAGGTAATTGGAGAGTGGCTGTCTGCCAAACGGGGACAGAAAGTAAAACTCATTATACCGAAAAAGGGGCAGAAGGAACGTCTTGTGGAGCTTGCTGAGAGAAATGCGGCTCTGGTGCTTTCTCAGGATAAAGAAAAGATCAAGCGGGAAGAGCTTCGTACCGTCGGTGCCATGAATGAGGTGGGAAGCCTGCTGGGTCTTACTGGTGTAAAACGGATTGAGGCATTTGATATTTCCAATATAAGCGGTTTTGAGTCGGTAGGGTCCATGATCGTTTACGAAAACGGCAGACCCAAGCGGAATGATTACAGGAAATTCAAGATAAAATGGGTAAAGGGAGCCAATGACTATGCTTCCATGAATGAGGTTCTGACCAGAAGATTTTCCCATGGGTTACAGGAAGCGGAAAGCTTAAGGGAGAAGGGCGTAGAGGAAGAACTTGGAAGCTTTACCCGTTTCCCTGATTTAATCATGATGGATGGAGGAAAAGGCCAGGTGAACATCGCTCTGGAGGTCATAGAACAGCTGGGGCTTGCCATTCCTGTATGCGGAATGGTAAAAGATGACAATCACCGGACCAGGGGGCTGTATTATAACAATGTGGAAATTCCCATTGACCGGCATTCGGAAGGGTTTAAACTGATCACAAGAATTCAGGATGAAGCCCACCGGTTTGCCATTGAGTATCACAGAAGTTTAAGAAGCAAAGGGCAGGTAAAATCAATTCTTGATGATATTCCTAATATCGGCCCGGGGCGGAGAAAGGCTTTGATGCGCCGGTTTAAGGGGCTGGAAGCTGTGAAAGAAGCCACACTGGAAGAGCTGGAAGCTACGGAAGGAATGAATTCCCGTTCGGCTAAAAGCGTGTATGAATTCTTTCATAATTAGTACCCACTGCTTTTCAAAACACGAAATCTGTGTTAGTATGAAAAAAACAGATGAAAAGGAGCATTTCACCATGCATGGAGTAGCAATCACAGATCTGATTGAAAAAATGAATCTCCGGAATATGACGCCGGAGATCGATGCGGAGAAAATTGTGCTCAGCCATCCGGATGTAAACCGTCCGGCTCTCCAGCTGACCGGTTTTTTTGATCACTTTGACAATGAACGGGTTCAGATTATCGGATACGTAGAGCAGGAATATATAAACCAGATGAATCATGAAAGAAAGATGGAGATGTACGATAAGCTTCTTTCCTATCAGATTCCGTGTCTGGTATACAGCCGCAGCCAGAATCCCGATGAGGATATGCTGGCACTTTGCAATCATTACGGAATCCCCTGTCTGGTTTCAGATAAAACTACGTCTGATTTAATGGCAGAGGTAATCCGCTGGCTGAAGGTAAAGCTGGCGCCATGTATCAGCATTCACGGCGTTTTAGTTGACGTATTTGGTGAGGGAGTGCTGATTATGGGAGAGAGCGGCATCGGTAAAAGCGAGGCAGCTCTGGAACTGATTAAGAGAGGCCACCGTCTTGTAACCGATGATGTGGTTGAGATCCGCAAGGTGAGTGATGATACCTTAATCGGAAGCGCGCCGGAGATCACAAGACATTTTATCGAATTAAGAGGAATCGGAATTATTGATGTAAAGACATTGTTCGGTGTAGAGAGTGTAAAGGACACACAGGCCATTGATATGGTGATTAAGCTGGAAGACTGGGATAAGGATAAAGAGTACGACAGACTGGGGATCGAGGACAATTACACAGAGTTCTTAGGCAATCAGGTAGTATGCCATTCCATTCCCGTTCGTCCGGGCCGTAATCTGGCCATTATCGTTGAATCAGCTGCCGTCAATTACAGACAGAAGAAGATGGGGTACAACGCGGCACAGGAATTATACAACCGCGTCCAGGCAAACTTATCAAGAAAACAGGATGATTGAGGTGTCTGATGACTGGAATTTATGAAAAACTTCTTGGTGCAGCCGATAAAAACCATATAAAAGCAGGGGAAGAGATGAAAAGACATACATCCTTCCGGGTTGGGGGACCGGCAGCCTGCTTTGTAACTCCGGGAGATGAAAAGGAACTTGCTGCAGTCATTAAGACTTGTAAGCAGGAGAATGAAACATACTTCATTTTAGGCAATGGAAGTAATCTTCTGGTGGGGGATCAGGGTTTTGACGGGGTGGTTATCTCTATGGACAGCTTTAACAGCTGTCAGGTGAATCACGAGACGGGGATGATAAAAGCCGGAGCAGGACTTTCTCTGGCGAGAATTGCACAGGAAGCATATAAGGCATCACTGACAGGCTTTGAGTTTGCTGCCGGAATACCGGGAACACTGGGGGGAGCTGTAGTCATGAATGCCGGTGCATATGGTTCGGAGATGAAAGAGGTGCTTCGCAGTGTAAAAGTAGTAACAGGGGATGGCGATATCAAAGAGATTCCCGCCTGCGAGCTTTCTTTGGGATATCGGACCAGCTGCATTATACCAAAGCAGTATGTGGTGGTGGAAGCAAACATTCGCTTAAAAGAAGGCGATCCGGTTTCGATTAAAGAACGAATGGATGAGCTGGCACGCAGAAGAAAAGAAAAACAGCCCTTGGAATTTCCAAGTGCAGGAAGCACCTTTAAACGCCCGGAAGGACATTTTGCCGGGAAGCTGATTGAAGACGCAGGACTTCGGGGATTTTCCGTAGGAGGTGCCCAGGTTTCAGAAAAACACTGCGGATTCGTGATTAATAAGAATCAGGCAACTGCGGCGGACATTATAGCCTTATGTGAAGAGATAAAGAACAGGGTATACGAAAAAACCGGAGTAATGCTTGAGATGGAAGTAAAGACACTGGGAAAGTTTTAACGGTGCAAAGGAGTATACAGTGAGGCTTGTAATTGTGACAGGCATGTCAGGCGCAGGGAAGACCCAGGCGCTCAAGATGCTGGAGGATATGGGATTCTACTGTGTGGATAATCTTCCCATCCCCCTAATTGAGACGTTTGCGGAGCTGACCTCTAAAAATCCGGAAGGAATCCAGAACGCCGCTTTGGGTATTGATATCAGAAGCGGGGAGGATTTATCGGTTTTAAACAGGATCTTTGATGAATGGTCCAGAAACCGGGTTTCTTTTGAGATTCTTTTCCTGGATGCCGGAGATGAAATACTGATTAAACGGTATAAAGAAACCAGAAGAGCCCACCCACTGGCAGCAGGCGGCAGAATCGACAGCGGAATTGAAAAAGAGCGTGGGAAGCTTGCTTTTCTTAAGGAAGAGGCTGATTATATCATCGACACCAGCAAGCTTCTCACCAAAGAACTGAGGCAGGAGCTGGAAAAGATTTTCATGAAACATGAATCTTACCGGAATTTATACATTACCATTCTCTCCTTCGGATTTAAATATGGAATTCCATCGGATGCAGATCTGGTATTTGATGTAAGGTTTCTGCCCAATCCCTATTATGTGGAAGAACTGCGAAACAGGACAGGGGAAGAAAAAGAAGTGCGGGACTATGTGATGCAGCATGGAACCGCTGATCTGTTTTTGAACAAGCTTTATGATATGCTGGAGTTCCTGCTACCAAACTATGTTCTGGAAGGAAAGAATCAGCTGGTAATAGCCATTGGCTGTACCGGCGGTAAGCACCGATCCGTAACCGTTGCCAAAGCGGTTTACGAAAAGTTTAAGTCCAGGGCTGAGTTCGGTATTAAGATCGAACACCGGGATATAGAGAAGGATAATACAGGAAAAAGGGTGGTCTAGATATGTCATTTTCTTCCAAATTAAAAGAAGAGCTTTCCAGGCAGATCAGCCCGGCAAGACACTGTCAGATCGCGGAAATGGCTGCGATCATCAGCCTTTGCGGCAAGATAATCATATCGGAAGATGACCGCTATACGATTAAAATCCATACGGAAAATGTAGCAGTTGCAAGAAAGTACTTTACATTATTGAAAAAAACATTTAATATAAGTACTGATGTCTCTATTAGAAGAAATGCCTACTTGAATAAAAACCGTACCTATACGGTAACGATCCGGGAACATGAAGATGCCATTCGGGTACTTCATGCAACCAAACTCCTTGACGAGAACGGAGAAGTAGGAGAGAATCTTAGTGTAGTAAAGAACGTGGTGATCCAGCAGTCATGCTGCAGGAGAGCATTTATACGGGGTGCATTTCTCTCGTCAGGATCCTTAAGTGATCCGGAGAAGTTCTACCATTATGAAATCGTATGTGCCACTGAAGAAAAAGCAGAGCAGTTGAAATCGATTATTGCAACGTTTGAACTTGATGCAAAGATAGTTAAGAGAAAACGTTATTTTGTTGTCTATATCAAAGAGGGAAGCCAGATTGTTGATATTTTAAATGTCATGGAGGCCCCGGTTGCTTTAATGGAGCTTGAGAACATCAGGATCTTAAAGGATATGCGCAACAGCGTGAACAGACAGGTCAACTGTGAGACTGCAAATATTAATAAAACGGTATCAGCTGCGGTAAAGCAGATAGAAGATATAGAATATATCAGAGATACAATCGGACTTGATAATCTTCCTGACAATTTAATGGAGATTGCCAGAGAGAGACTGGAGAGTCCGGACGCAACATTAAAGGAGCTTGGAGAAGCTCTGGACCCTCCTGTTGGTAAATCAGGAGTGAACCACCGACTTAGAAAGCTTTGTGATTTGGCAGGGCGGCTGCGCGGGACAGGCGTGGGCAGCGGAACGGAACAGACCCGTTCAGAGGAATGAGGAGGATAATTATGGTAAGAAAAACAGTCACCGTGGAACTTGCATCAGGTTTGGAGGCGAGACCAGTAGCTATGCTGGTTCAGGTTGCCAGCCAGTATGAAAGCAACATCTATGTAGAGATCGAATCAAAAAGAGTGAATGCCAAAAGTATTATGGGTATGATGACTCTGGGCCTTGCTGCAGGAGAGCAGATTACAATTACAGCAGATGGAACAGATGAAGAGCATGCGGTCAGTGAGATCGAGAAATACTTAAGCAATCAGGAATAATATCTGGAATATAACGTGTTTTTGAGGCGGAGACTGCCATTGCCTGACAATGGAAGCTCCGCCTCTTATATATCTCCCTTTTTAATTTCGTGCAAATTATTTTCAGGGGCTGTCTTTTTATGCTATAATAGAAGAAATGAGGATAGAAGGAGAAACGACAGATGGCATTTACACATTTGCATGTCCATACAGAATACAGCCTGCTTGATGGGTCCTGCAAAATTAAGGAACTGACTGCCAGAGCGAAAGAACTGGGAATGGACAGTATGGCAATCACAGACCATGGCGTCATGTATGGGGTGATTGATTTTTACAGAGCCGCCAGGGAAGCCGGCATCAAGCCCATAATCGGCTGTGAGGTGTACGTGACATCCGGTTCCAGATTTGACAGAGAGCTTGCAGGCGGGGAAGACCGGTACTACCATCTGGTACTTCTTGCTGAGAACAATCAGGGCTATCAGAATTTAATGAAGATTGTTTCCAAAGGATTTGTAGATGGATTTTATTATAAACCAAGAGTAGATTATGAGATATTAAGAGAATACCATGAGGGCGTGATCGCTCTCAGTGCCTGCCTGGCTGGTGAGGTGCAACGCTATATTGGCAGGGGCCAGTATGAAAAGGGAAAGGAAGCGGCTCTTCATTATCAGGAGATCTTCGGAGAGGGCAATTTCTTCCTTGAGCTTCAGGATCATGGCATTCCCATGCAGAAGACTGTGAATCATGAACTGGTGCGTATGAGCGCGGAGACCGGAATCGAACTGGTGGCTACCAATGATATTCATTATACTTATGCAGAGGATGCCACACCCCACGATATTTTACTGTGCATTCAGACCGGTAAGAAAGTGACAGACGAAAACCGGATGCGCTACGAGGGTGGCCAGTATTACTGCAAATCCGAAGAAGAGATGAAAAAGCTTTTCTCTTATGCAACCCAGGCGGTGGAGAATACCCATAAGATTGCGGAGCGGTGTAATATTGAGATTGAGTTCGGAGTTACCAAGCTGCCAAAGTACGATGTACCGGAAGGCTACGATTCCTGGACTTATTTAAATAAACTTTGTACTGAGGGCTTTTTACGCCACTATCCCGATGATGACGGGACTTTAAAGGATCGCCTGGCATATGAGCTGGATGTCATTCATACCATGGGATATGTGGACTACTTCCTGATTGTATGGGATTTCATTCATTATGCAAGATCCCAAAATATCATGGTTGGCCCGGGAAGAGGATCTGCTGCTGGAAGTATCGTCTCCTACTGTCTCGGGATCACGGACATAGATCCCATTCGGTACAACCTTCTTTTTGAGCGTTTCTTAAATCCGGAACGAGTTTCCATGCCTGATATTGACGTGGATTTCTGCTTTGAACGGCGGCAGGAAGTCATTGACTATGTAGTGGGGAAGTACGGCAAGGACCAGGTGGTTCAGATCGTTACCTTTGGTACCCTGGCAGCAAAGGGTGTGGTGAGAGACGTAGGAAGGGTGCTGGATCTGCCTTACGCCCGCTGTGACGCCATTGCCAAGATGATACCGGGTGACCTTGGCATGACACTGGAAAAGGCGCTGAAACAAAGCCCTGACCTGCGCAGTGCCTACAACGATGATCCCGAAGTAAAATACTTAATTGATATGTCCATGCGTCTGGAAGGACTGCCAAGACACACCTCCATGCATGCGGCGGGGGTGGTAATCAGCCGTACTTCGGTGGATGAATACGTTCCATTGTCAAAAGCAGCGGACGGAACCATAACCACCCAGTTTACCATGACCACACTGGAAGAGCTGGGACTTTTAAAAATGGACTTCCTGGGGCTTAGAACTCTTACGGTGATTCAGAATGCAGTGGAAGCAATTAAGAAGAACCGGGATCTTGTCCTTGATATGGACCAGATTGATTACAATGACAAGGCTGTGCTTGATTCCATCGGTTCCGGAAAGGACGACGGGGTATTCCAGCTGGAAAGTTCCGGCATGAAGAGTTTCATGAAGGAGTTAAAGCCGGAGAGCCTGGAAGATATTATCGCCGGAATTTCTCTTTACCGTCCCGGCCCTATGGATTTTATTCCCAAGTATTTAAAAGGTAAGAATGACCGGAATTCCATTACCTATGACTGTCCTCAGCTGGAACACATCCTGGGTCCCACCCATGGATGTATCGTATATCAGGAACAGGTTATGCAGATCGTCCGCGACCTTGCCGGATATACCATGGGCCGAAGCGATCTGGTGCGCCGTGCCATGTCCAAGAAGAAAACTTATGTTATGGAGAAGGAACGCCAGAATTTCGTATATGGTAATACGGAAGAAGGGGTAACCGGCTGTATAGCCAATGGAGTGGATGAAAAGACTGCCAATCAGATCTATGATGAGATGATTGATTTCGCCAAATATGCATTTAATAAATCCCACGCAGCCGCTTATGCAGTAGTATCCTATCAGACTGCATTTTTAAAATACTATTATCCCCAGGAGTTTATGGCAGCACTTTTAACCTCTGTTATGGACAATGTGACTAAGGTTTCAGAGTATATTCTAAGCTGCAGACAGATGGGGATTTCCATACTTCCGCCGGATATCAATGAGGGAGAAAGCGGATTTTCCGTTTCAGGCAAGTCCATTCGCTATGGCCTTTCTGCCATTAAAAGTGTTGGCAAATCCGTGGTGGAGCAGATTGTGGCAGAGAGGATAACAAACGGACTCTATCACGATATGGAAGACTTTATCGACCGAATGAGCAACAAAGAAGTCAATAAGAGGACCCTTGAGAATTTCATCAAGTCAGGAGCCCTTGACACTCTTCCAGGTACCAGAAAGCAGAAGCTTTTAATCGCGCCGGAGCTTCTTGATCAGAGGAGCAAGGAACGAAAGAATACCATGGAAGGGCAGATTACCCTGTTTGATCTTGCTGGTGAGGAAGAGAAAAGCAACTATCAGATCACATTTCCTGATGTGGGTGAGTTTGGGAAGGAAGATCTTCTTGCATTTGAAAAGGAGACCCTTGGCATCTATGTAAGCGGCCATCCGCTGGAAGCATATGAGGAGACCTGGAGAAATCACATTACAGCAGTAACTGCAGATTTTATTGTGGACGAGGAAACCCAGCAAACCAATGTGCAGGATGGTGCTTACGTAACCATTGGTGGTATGATTACAGGTAAAAACGTAAAAACTACCAGAAACAACAAGATGATGGCATTCCTTACCCTGGAAGATCTGGTGGGTTCCGTGGAGGTCATTGTATTTCCAAAGGATTATGAAAGCAAGAGAGAGTTGTTTGTGGAGGATTCCAAGGTGTTTATCCAGGGCAGAGCTTCCGTTGGAGATGATCCGGTTGGAAAGCTGATCTGTGAGAGAGTCATTCCATTTTCAGCAGTTCCTAAAGAACTGTGGCTGAAATTCCCTGACAAGGAAACTTATGTGGAATCGGAGCGGGAGGTTCTGGAGCTGCTGCGGGAATCCGAGGGCAGTGATTCCGTAATCATCTATCTGGAACGTGAACGGGCAAAGAAAGTGCTCCCGGCTAACTGGAATGTGAATGCCTCCGATGGTCTTATTGATATTTTAACCAAAAAACTTGGTGAAATAAATGTCAGACTTGTAGAAAAAAAACTTGAAAAGATTGGCAAAATGAATTAGAATACAACGTGTATGAAATGTAAAACTTACAAAAACAGATATCCGTGAATCAGGAGGAAGTTACTATGGCAAAACAAGTGAAAACCATTGGCGTATTAACCAGCGGCGGCGACGCACCAGGTATGAATGCTGCGATCCGTGCCGTTGTCAGAACTGCAATCCATAAAGGATTGGTAGTAAAGGGAATTATGAGGGGATACGCGGGCCTTCTGCAGGAAGAGATTGTTGATATGACCAGCACCAGTGTATCAGACATCATTCATAGGGGCGGAACGATTCTTTATACAGCCAGATGCCAGGAATTTACCACAGCTGCAGGTCAGCAAAAGGGTGCTGAGATCTGCAAGAAACACAACATTGACGGAATGGTAGTCATCGGTGGAGACGGTTCCTTCCGCGGTGCCGGTAAACTTTCTGCACTTGGAATTAACACCATCGGACTTCCTGGAACCATTGATTTAGATATCGCATGTACCGATTACACCATTGGCTTTGATACTGCAGTGAACACTGCCATGGAAGCCATTGATAAGGTTCGTGATACATCCACTTCCCATGAGCGCTGCAGTATTATCGAAGTAATGGGAAGAAATGCCGGATACATCGCACTTTGGTGCGGCTTCGCAAACGGAGCAGAGGACATCCTTTTACCAGAGCGGTATGACGGAGACGAGCAGGCATTGATTAACCGCATCATTGAGAACAGAAAGCGGGGAAAGAAGCATCATATTATTATCAATGCAGAAGGAATCGGTCATTCCTCTTCCATGGCAAAGAGAATTGAGGCTGCTACCGGTATTGAGACGAGAGCAACCATTCTGGGTCACATGCAGAGAGGCGGAGCACCCACCTGTAAAGACCGTGTCTATGCTTCCATCATGGGAGCCAGAGCGGTAGAACTGCTTTTCGAAGGAAAGAGTAACCGTGTTGTAGGCTATAAGCATGGGGAATTCGTTGATTTCGATATTCAGGAAGCACTGGCTATGACCAAGGATATTCCGGAAGATCAGTATCAGATCAGCAAGATGCTGGTTCGTTAATGAACACAGGAAATTGATAAAACAGGCGGGACAGCCGGAAGTAGGAATACTCCCAGTGCCCCGCCTTTTTGATGCCTACAGATGTTCCAGCCAGGTTCTAGCCAGAGAGATCCAGTTCTGGCACTGGGGAACGATGCAGCGGCCGTCATCACCGGAAACTTCCCTGTTTGCCAAAGACAGTCCGTGGCAGCCAGCAGGGTAGATATGCATTTCCACACTGACACCGTGCTCCGTGAGTGCATCAGCCAATAAGTAACTGTTTTTTACCGGTACGGCATCGTCAGTAGAGGTATGCCATAAGAATACAGGCGGAGTGTGGGAACCTACCTGATATTCAAGAGAAACCAGGCGGCGAGCTGCTTCATCTGCCCAATCGGCTCCTAATAAATTAAGGAAAGAACCCTGGTGGCAGGAAGGGCCGGAAGAAATCACCGGATATGCCAGTATCATGCCATTTGGTTTAATTTCTTCCGGAGTAAGTTCCAACGGTCCGTATAAGAACTCCTGATTCCAGAATGCCCCCAGGCTGCAGGCAAGATGGCCTCCTGCTGAGAAACCGCAGACGATAATCTTTTCCGGATCGATCAGCCATTCCTCTGCATGGGAACGGACCAGTGAGACAGATGCAGCCAGTTCCATCTGAGGATATGGAAATTCCTCCGGAGCTATGCTGTAATTAAGAACAAATGCATGGCAGCCCATGGATAGAAACTGCATGGCAATGGGTTCCCCTTCCCGGTCCGATAAGTGCTCATAACCACCTCCCGGGCAGATGATCACTGCCGGACGCAGACGTTTTGGAGCAACGGAGACAGGATCTAAGAGGTAGGCGTTTAAAGATGCGGCAGCGGTCACTTTTTCTTTTCCGGTCTGTTTTTTGGTAATACGAATGGGTTCTGTAAACTGCTTCATGATATGTAATGCTCCCTTTTCTAAACTGCTTCTCGTTGTCAGAAGCTGATGTAATCCAGATAATCTTATCATAAGTTTTAATAGAAGTAAGATAAAAAGTTCATAAAAAATGGCAGGTTAAATTATGGATATTGTACAGTCATTGATTACCTGTCAATCTCACCCGTGACAAGTCAGAAAAACCATGCTATGATAAAAAACAGGGGTTTTATGGACAAAGACTAAATTGATTATGAACAAAGAGAGGAAACAAACCATGGATGTAATTGAGCGATATATCAATGAACTAATGGAAAAAAGTACCCCGGACCGCCCGGTCTGGAACATTGAGAAGATTCTTCAGGGAGAGAAAGCCAGCTGGAATTATATTGACGGCTGCATGATTAAGGCAATCCTGGAGATGTATTCCATTACGAAGGATTCGAAATATCTGGAATTTGCAGATACGTTTATTGATTACCGTGTAAAGGAAGACGGATCCATAGAGGGCTATGATGTAGAAGAGCTGAATATTGATAATGTAAATGCAGGAAAAACCCTGTTTGAACTTTACGATCTGACCGGAAAGGAAAAGTACAGAAAGGCTATTGATCTGGTTTACAGCCAGATTGAGAAGATGCCCAGAACAAAAGAGGGGAATTTCTGGCATAAAAATATATATCCAAACCAGGTGTGGCTCGACGGTCTTTATATGTGTCAGCCATTTTATATGGAATACGAGGCCCGCTTTAATGATAGAAAAAAATGCGAAGATATTTACAGTCAGTTTGCCAACGTAACAAAACATATGAGGGACAGTGAAACAGGACTTTACTATCATGCCTATGATTCCTCCAGAGAGATGTTCTGGTGTGATAAAGTGACAGGACTTTCCCAGAATTTCTGGCTGAGAGCACTGGGCTGGTACTCCATGGCCCTTCTTGATACCATGGACAAAGACAATCACAAGGAGCAGGACGAACTGCATCAGATGAAGGAAGCATTCCAGTCACTGATTGATGCCATGTTAAAATATCAGGACCCAAGCGGCATGTGGTATCAGGTGGTCAATCTGGGAGGAATGGATAAAAACTATCTGGAAACCAGCGGAAGCGCAATCTTTTCCTATGCCATCTTAAAAGGCGTGCGCCTTGGTTATCTGCCTGAGTCCTATGCAGAATATGGAAAAAAAGCATTTGAAGGAATCTGTAAAACCTATCTTCATATGGAAGAAGGAAATATGAGCTTAGGCGGAATCTGTCTTGTGGCAGGTCTGGGCGGAAAAGACAGGAGAGACGGAACCTTCCAGTACTATATGTCTGAGCCAGTTGTAAAAGATGATGCAAAGGGTGTAGGACCATTCCTTCTTGCATATACAGAGATGAAGCGGTGCGGATGGGAATATCAGTCATAGAAAATAAAAGGGAATGAGGCAGATCGCCTCATTCCCTTTTAACTTAAGCTGTTTTGTGCGTATTTCTTCGGTGAGATTCCTGTTTTCTTTGTAAAGGCTTTAAAGAAATTGCTGTAATCATTAAAGCCGCACATGCTGTATACTTCATTGACGCTGTATCCGCCTGCTAACAGCGTCTGTGCCAGTTCAATTCTTCTGGTGGTAATATAGGAGTTGATGGTTGTACCTGTCCCTTTCTTAAATAGTCTGCAAAGGTACGAGGTGCTTAAATAAAAATGGGCGGCAATCTCCCCGATGCTTAAGGAAGAATCAATGTTATGGTGGATATAGGTAATAATATCTGCCACCTTGCTGTTAAAATACTGTCTCTGTTCTTCTGACTGTTCTCCCAGATCTGCTTCTGCTGCACATTTTGTTAAAAACACCATAAACTCCGCAAAAGCTGAACGTTCTTCCACATCGTGTCCGAACCCCTCCTCTACTGCCAGCTTATTAAAATAGTAGGTAAACCGCCGCTGCTGACCCTGGCTTAAGTGGATCCTGTGGGAAAAGTTATCCGGCCGGTGGGTGAAACAGTAGGTTAAATCGGTATAATCAGTGGAAATAGTCTTTAAATACTCCGGATCAATAAAAACAGCATACCGTTCATGGGGGATGGACGAATCCATCTGAAGAATCTGATGCTTCTCCCGGGGATTAATCATAAATAAATCGCCAGGCTCTATGCGGTAATTGTTATCTTCAATTAAAAAGGTACGTCCGCCGCTGATGGAAAAGTAGAACTCACAGCACCGGTGGCTGTGCATGCTTAAAACACTGCTTTCCTTGTGCAGATGTGCAATGGAAAAGTAATGGCTTTCAAAACACCGGTCAATTCCTTCCGAATATGAAGTAAGTACTTTCATTATTTGCATTCTCCTTGGCTAATACTACTAAAATAATATCATAGGATGTCAAAATATGCAATGTTTTGTGCCGAATTTGAAATGAATTATAAGAACATAGGTGTTATAATAATAAAAAAGTGTTGTGTAAGCGCTTACGCAAAAGTACATATTTCTATATTGAAAATGCGAAAACATTTACATGATACTTTTAAAGAACTCATTTATGAGGGAGAGAAAAAGGAGAGAGAAAAAGATGAGAAAAATCAAACAGTGGACAGCAATGGGGTTAGCGACTGTTATGGCAATGTCTCTATCTGCATGCGGGTCAGGCAAAACTGCTGAAACAACAACTGCTGCACCTGCAGAAACTACGAAAGCAGCTGCTGCTGAAACAACAACTGCTGGAGCTACAACTTCTACAGAACCAGTAGAACTGAAATTTTCATGGTGGGGCGGCGACACAAGACATGCAGCAACTGAGGAAGCAATCAAAGCTTTCCAGGCAAAATATCCGAACATCACTGTAACTCCTGAATACGGTGCATGGAACGGCTGGGAAGAGAAACAGTCCTTAAACATCTTGGGCGGCAATGCTGCTGATGTTATGCAGATCAACTGGAACTGGATTGAATCCTACAGCCAGGGCGGAAAGTCTTTCGCAAACATGGAGGATTACTCCGATGTTCTTGATTTAAAACAGTTCACACCAGAGAGCCTTGATCTTTGCAAGGTAGATAATAAATTAATGGCAGTTCCGATTTCTTTAACAGGCCGTCTGTTCTACTGGAACAAGTCTGCATTTGATGAGGTTGGTGTTGCACTTCCTACTGATCTTGATTCCTTATACAAAGCTGGTGAAGCATTTAAGGCAAAAGATGCTGATATGTATCCACTGGCACTTGGCGAATATGACCGTATGATCCTTATGGTTTATTATCTGGAATCCAAGTATGGCAAAAACTGGGTAGAAGACGGTGCAATTAACTACACAGAAGAAGAAGTAAAAGATGGTATGGACTTTATCACAGGACTGGAAGAGAAACATGTAATTCCTACTCTTGCTACTATCAGCGGCGATATGGCTGACTCTCTTGACAAGAATGCAAAATGGATCGATGGAAAGTATGCTGGTATCTTTGAGTGGGATTCCTCAGCTTCCAAGTTCAAAAAAGCTCTTGAAGGCAGCGTAAACAAACCTGGTCAGGAATTCGTAGTTGGCGAGTTCATTAAGATGGGCGGCAACAACGGTGGATTTACAAAGATCTCCATGGCATATGCTATTGGCGCAAACTCCAAACATCCAAAGGAAGCAGCTATGCTGATCAACTTCCTGTTAAATGATCCGGAAGGCGTTAAGATCGGTTCTACAGAAAGAGGTATTCCTTGTTCTGCAGCAGGCTTAAAGATCCTTCAGGATAACAAGCTTGGCGATCCTCTTACCATTGAAGCAAATACAAAAGTTATGAACTACAGCAAGTTCACTCTGGATGCCAAATTTGAGCACAATGACTTAAAGGCTAACCCAGACGGCGTATACTACAAAGTATTCGGCAAATTAAGCTCCAAAGAGCTGGATTCTGCTGCAGCTGCAAAAGAACTGATCAAGGGTGTTACTGATACACTTGAGAACTAATTGTCTTTAAAACGATAAGATATTCATATTTCATACGAGCCGCCATAGTCCTATGGCGGCTCCCATAAAGAAAAGGGCAGACAAAACGTCATGGAATGCAGAAATGAGACATTAAAACCATACCAGCTCATGGGAGCAGTACAAATGTTTGAAGCAACGAAAGACGATGCGTTCAAAGAATTTATTATGGATCAGTTAAGCTGTATGGAAGCCCCGGAAGGGACGGCAGGAAGTCTGCCGGCACAGGATTATTCCGCTTATTTTTTCGCTTTGGAACAAACCGGTAATGAGAGTTACAGTCAAAAGATAGAAAATGTCATGAAAACCCCGGAGTGGACTTTGGAGCTTATGCCGTTTATAACAGCGTATGACACAAGATATAAAAGAAAAGAGCATTATAATGAGATTGTGGCCATGTTTCGGGATAAACAGCAGTTTACGGGATATGATCTGGTGTCACTGATCGATACGATTGCTCAGATGTCGGAAGAGATCTATGAATATTATAGGGAATTAAGGGATTTGTTTAAGGTTATAATCAAGGAGAAGATGAAAGACCTCCCCAATTCTTCTGAAATTATGGAAATTGGTTATTCCATTCTGAAAGCATGCAACATTGGCGTGCTTCAAAAAGAAAAATACGGTAATTTCGGGGAACTTGTATGGAGAAATATTGCGGGGATTGATAATAATACATGTACAGGTTTAAAGGATATGATCTGTGCGCAGCATATAATTTTTAACAAACAGGAGGTATAAGCAGTATGAAGTCAAAGGGTATACGTAAGTTCCTGGCTGATAATGCGGGATTCTTCTTTGTCCTGCCGTGGCTGATTGGATTTATACTTTTTAAAGTTTATCCATTCGCTTCTTCATTGTACTATAGCTTTACAAATTACGATCTGTTTAATGGCGTAACGAAAACAGGTATGATGAACTATAATAAGATTTTTACGGATTCTGATATTACAAGAGCATTTATGGTAACTTTTAAATATGCGATTTTTGACGTTCCTTTAAAGCTGACCTTCGCATTATTTATCGCTTATATTCTGAACTTTAAATTAAAGGGAGTTAATTTCTTCAGAACGGCTTATTATATTCCCTCTATTCTTGGTGGTTCCATCGCCATTGCCATCTTGTGGAGAGCTGTATTCAATACAGATGGTCTGATCAATGCGGTAGTCGTTGCATTTGGCGGAGAAAAAATCAACTGGATGGCATCTGCCAACGGTGCTTTATTCGTTATCATCATGTTACGAGTATGGCAGTTTGGTTCAGCCATGGTAATTTTCCTTGCAGCATTAAAAGGTGTATCGGAAGATTTATACGAGGCTGCATCCATTGACGGAGCAGGAAAATGGACTCAGTTCTTTAAAATTACAGTTCCGTTAATCACACCGGTTATTTTCTACAACCTGATCACTCAGTTATGCCAGGCATTTCAGGAATTCAACGGACCTTTCCTTGTAACAAAGGGCGGACCAAACGGTGCAACAACACTGATTTCCATTCTTATTTACAACAATGCGTTCCTTCGTCATAAGATGGGTATCGCAAGTGCCCAGGCATGGATACTGTTCCTGATTGTCATGACATTTACGGCAGTTGCATTTGTTAGCCAGAAGAAATGGGTATATTACTCAGATGAAGACGGGAGGTAGATGACATGACGAAAGAGACAAAAAGAAAAATAAGTACAATAATCCGTTATACTCTTCTCGTATTAATTGGATTCATTATGGTTTATCCCCTGATCTGGATGGTAGGTGCGACCTTTAAGACTAACTCAGAGATTTTTACCAGCGCATGGTTCTGGCCTAAGAACCCGGTTACAGACGGTTATGCTAATGCATTCGTTGATTACGGCGGTAAAATCAACCTGATTAAATCACTTTTAAACACTTATAAAATCGTAGTGCCAAAGGTTATTTTCACTGTAATATCAGCTACCATTACTGCTTACGGTTTCGGACGGTTTGAATTCAAAGGAAAAGCAATCCTCTTTTCTCTTATGATTTCCACTCTGTTCCTTCCTCAGGTAGTTTTAAATGCACCTCAGTACATTATGTTTAATAACTGGGGCTGGACAAATTCCTATCTTCCTCTTGTAATCCCTTCTTTATTTGCAGGAGACACATACTTCTTATTCATGCTGGTTCAGTTTTTAAGAGGTGTGCCAAAAGAGCTGGAAGAGGCAGCTAAGATTGACGGCTGTAATTCAATTAAAACATTATGGTATGTCATTGTTCCCATGTTAAAGCCATCACTGGTATCCGTTGCATTATTCCAGTTTATGTGGACTTCCAATGACTTTATGGGACCCCTGATCTACGTTTCCGACATGCCAAAATATACAAACTCCATTTACTTACGTATGTCAATGGATGGTGATGTAGGATTTCAGTGGAACAGAATTCTGGCGATGTCACTTATCTCCATTATTCCTTCTCTGATTGTATTCTTCTGTGCGCAGGATTCCTTCATTGATGGTATTGCTGCAGGCGGAGTAAAAGGTTAAAGATCAAAAAGAGGGCGTGGTATGTAATTGCTGCGCTCTTTTTCAATAGAAAAAACAATAACACAGGAAAACTTACAGGTGAGGTTTAACAGTATGGAATTAAGAGTTGTATTTCAGACAGCGCGTTCTGTAACCATAGAGACAATCACAGAAACAATCTATGAATTTGATACTCCGGGCCAGATTCTGGTAAACGGAGAGAACCGGGGAGAGACAAAGCAGGTTGTGTTTACATTGTTTGACTTAAAGCCGGATATGGACTATAATATTTCTCTGGAAAGAAATGGAGAAAAGGCAGAGGTAAATTTCCATACGGATTATGAATTTGTTACCATCAATGTCAGGGAAGTTGGCGCTCTTGGGGACGGAATCCAAAACGACACTCCTTTCATTCAGGCTGCGATTATGGCATGTCCCAAAGACGGAAGAGTGCTGATTCCCGCAGGAAAATACAAAGTTACCAGTCTGTTTTTAAAGAGCCATATTAAGATTGAACTCTCAGAGGGAGCGGAGCTCTTTGCAGAGACTGACCGGTATCAGTTTCCAAAGTTCCCCGGAATGATCGAGAGTTACGATGAAAAAGATGATTATAATCTGGGAACCTGGGAGGGCAACCCCCTTCCCATGTTTGCAGGCATCATCACCGGCATTGATGTGGAAGACGTTGTAATCTATGGCAGAGGAATCATCAACGGACAGGCTTCCTTTGACAACTGGTGGGACAATGTAAGAGTGATGAAGGGGGCGTTCCGCCCGCGTATGGTATTTTTAGAACGATGCAGGAAGATTACTCTTCAGGGCTTCTCTTTAAAAAACAGTCCGACCTGGGTTCTTCATCCTTATTTCAGTGAAGACTTAAAGTTTTTAAATTTAAGCATCAGCAATCCGGCAGATTCCCCCAATACAGACGGACTGGATCCGGAATCCTGTAAGGACGTGGAGATACTGGGACTTCATTTTTCCCTGGGTGATGACTGCATTGCCATCAAGTCAGGCAAGATCTATATGGGACGGAGATATAAGAAGCCTTCTGAGAACATCACCATTCGCCAGTGTCTGATGGAAAACGGTCACGGAGCCGTTACCATAGGAAGTGAAGTGGGGGCTGGCGTGAAAAACATCCTGGTAGAACGCTGTCTGTTCCGCCATACAGACAGAGGCCTGCGGATCAAGACCAGAAGAGGAAGGGGAAAGGACTCCGTTCTTACGGATATTACCTTTGACCACATTGATATGGATCATGTAATGACCCCGTTTGTAGTCAATGGCTTCTACTTCTGTGATCCTGATGGAAAATCAGAATACGTTCAGTGCAGGGAACCACTTCCGGTTGATGACAGAACGCCTGAGATCGGCAGATTCAGCTTTACCAATATAAAAGCGGCTAATTGTCATGTGGCAGCTTCCTTTCTCTATGGTCTTCCAGAAAAGAAGATTGAACGCATTGAATTTAAGAACGTTGACATTTCCTTTGCGAAAGAGGCGAAGTCAGGAGCTCCCGCTATGTTAAGCGGAGTGGGAGAGTGCACCAAAAAAGGCTTTTGTATCAGCAATGTGAACACCCTGATCTGTGAAAATGTTCATATTTCCGGACAGGAAGGGGAAGCATTTGAATTAAGCAATATTAATCATTACGAAACGATCTAAAGGAGAAGAGTACAATGCAGATTGGAATTCGATTACACGATGTGGCACCAGGTACCATAGAGGAACGTTTAAAAATAGCCAGCGAACAGGGATTTTCCTGTGTACACCTGGCTTTGACAAAGACAATTAATGATCATTCAGTGGAAAATTCTGCCTTAACACCGGGATTTGCTTCCTATCTTCGGAACAAATTCGCAGAGTATCATATGGATATCGCTGTTTTAGGCTGCTATTTAAACCTGGCGCATCCCGATCCGGAAGAGATTAAGAAGATTCAGGAGCGTTATTTTGCCCATCTTCGTTTTGCTTCCATCTTAGGCTGCAGCGTGGTGGGAACCGAGACAGGAAACCCCAATGCAGAATACCGTTTTGAGCCAGCATCTCATACAGAAGAAGCTCTTCAGACATTTATTACCAACCTTCGTCCGGTTGTGGAATGTGCAGAAAAATTCGGTGTAATCATGGCAATCGAACCCGTATGGAGCCATATCGTATACAATTCCAAGCAGGCTCTTAAAGTGTTAAAAGCAATCAATTCCCCGAATTTAAGAATCATTCTTGATCCGGTTAATTTACTGTCTGCTGAAAACAGCAGTGAGTATGACAAGGTGATTAAAGAAGCCATCGAGGATCTGGGAGAGTATACCGACGTTCTTCATATGAAGGATTTCGTAATTGAAGGCGATAAAGTGGTTTCCGGAGCACCTGGAACCGGAGTTATGAAATATGATACAATTCTGAATTTTGCAAAGAAAGACAAACCATACATTCAGATGACAATCGAGGACAGTACCCCGGATAATGCAGAGTGGTCAAGAAAGTTTCTTGAAAATTACAGCTGCAATTAAGCAGCAGTTTGTAATATGATACGTCATTGAAAGATTTAGACATTAAAAAGAGCTTTGACTGGTTTACACCATATCAAAGCTCTTTCTTTCATCCTTGTGTATCTTCATTCGTTACGATAGTCACTTATATGTCGGGTCAGATACCCTGATTATAAACATTCCTTCATAACTGCGTAAGCGCCTTTTTCTTCGATATCTTTTAAATATCCGCTGACAGCCGCTTCAAAGCCTTCAATGGCAGTTAAATCCTCACCCCAGAACTCTGTATTTGTGCAGACAGAGTGGGTAAGAGCAGCTGCATCCTCGTCTTTGTGGTCATAGAAGAACTGGAGAATCTGCTTATCATCTTTTACTGTATAGGTATCACCAGCAGGACGTACCGCAGTCAGTCCGTCTTCTGTCAGTGTTGTTCCATGGTAGAATGCAATATAGAATGCAAAGGAAGCAGTGATGCAGCTTGGAAGCGCATGATTCTTCTCTACAAATCCCTTTAAAGACGGCATTACGCGGGCTTTCCATTTGGAAGTGGAGTTTAAGGAAATAGCCAACAGTGCATGGTCAATAAATGGGTTTTTAAAACGCTCTGTTACGGAAGCTGCAAAGCTCTTTAATTCTTCCTCCGGAAGAGTTAAGGTAGGAATGATTTCATCGTAAATGGTCTTGTTCATGAAACCGCAGATCACTTCATCATCCATACAGTTGCGCACGATATCCTGACCAGCCAGGTAAGCGCCTAAAACAAAAGAGGTATGAGCACCGTTTAAGATACGAACCTTTCTCTGCTTGTATGGCTTATGATCTCCGCAGATAACTACAGGAAGACCTGCCTCTTCAAATGGAAGTTCTTTCTTTAAGCTGTCTGGTCCTTCGATTACCCAGAATCCAAATACTTCACCAGTATCGATGATGTTGTCAATATAGCCTAATTCTTCACAGATCTCAGCTGCCTCGTTTCTTGGATAACCGGTTACGATACGGTCAACCAGTGTGGAGCAGAAGATATTCTCTGCTTTAATCCAGTTTAAGAACTCATCGCCTAAATTCCACTGTTTTGCATAGCTTAATACGCATTTTTCCAGTTCTTTTCCGTTGTTATCAATCAGCTCGCAGGAAAGAATCACAAATCCCTTTCCAGCTTCCTTGCCGAACTTCTCAAAACGTCTGTATAAGAACTGTGTCAGCTTTCCAGGATAGCTGTCAGCCGGTACATCGGTAAACTGGCAGGAAGGGTCATAAGTAATTCCAGCCTCAGTGGTGTTGCAGGCAATAAACCGGAGATCCGGGTTTTCTGCACAGGCAAGAACGGTTTCATACTCGCTGTAAGGATTTAAACATCTGCTTACGCAGGAAATGACACGCTTGTCATTTACCTTCTGGCCATTTTCAAAGCCGCGGAGGAAGAGGGTATAAAGACCTTCCTGCTCATTGATCATATCAGCCAGACCAGGAGCGATTGGCTGACATAAAACAACCTTTGAATTAAATCCGGTCTTCTCATTGAGAACATCGATAAAATAATCAACAAAAGCTCTTAAGAAGTTTCCTTCGCCGAATTGCAGTACACGTTCTGGTGCATCTTTTAATAAATATCCGTCATAACCCAGCTTTTCCAGTGTTTGGTAGCTTAACTTTTCCATTCCGTTTGTCTCCTTATAGGTAGTCAAAAATATTTTATAATGTTACGCCCTGCTTGAAGATGGCCATATCGTGGAAACCTGCTTCTTCTGATTTCACCATCTTGCCGGAGGCAACTTCAATTACAAAGTCAAAAAACTGATTTTTAAGAGTCTCCATATCGGTTCCTTCCACAAGCACTCCGCAGTTGAAATCAATCCAGTTATTCTTCTTCTGGCTGAGAGTAGAGTTGGTGGAAATCTTCATGGTTGGTACGGGGCATGCAAATGGAGTGCCACGTCCGGTTGTAAATAAAACGATATGGGCGCCTGATGCAGCAAGGGCTGTGGAAGCCACCAGATCGTTGCCTGGAGCACTTAAAAGGTTCAGTCCTTTATTGCGTACCGGCTCTCCGTATTTTAATACATCAACAACAGGCATCCTGCCGGACTTCTGAACACATCCAAGGGACTTGTCCTCAAGTGTGGAAATACCGCCTTTTTTATTACCTGGAGAAGGATTCTCGTAAATGGTCTGATTATGGCTTGTAAAATAATTCTTAAAGTCATTTATTAAATCAACAGTTTTTTCAAAGGTTTCTTCGTTCTGGCAGCGGTTCATAAGTAGAGTTTCCGCACCAAACATCTCAGGAACTTCTGTAAGGATGGTAGTTCCTCCCTTTGAAACCAGCATATCTGAAAATTCTCCAACAGTAGGATTGGCTGTAATTCCGGATAATCCGTCGGATCCGCCGCACTTCATTCCAATTATCAGCTCACTGCAGCTGATAGGCTCTCTGTGAAAAGTCCCTGCATACTCTGCCAGCTGATCAATGAGTTCAAGAGAATCGGAGATCTCGTCTTCTGACTCCTGAGCTACCAGGAATTTGACTCTGCGCTCATCGTATTCTCCAATATAGCGTTTTAATTCGGTAATGTTGCTGTTCTCACAGCCAAGTCCAAGTACCAGTACGCCGCCAGCGTTTGGATGATTGATTAAATCTGCCAGAATCGTTCTGGTAAATTCCTGATCATCGCCCATCTGGGAACAGCCGTATGGGTGAGGGAAGGCAGCAACCGCATCGATGCTTCCTTTTACATGTTTTAAAGAGGCACGTTCAATCGCTGTCGCGATTTTATTCACGCAGCCTACGGTAGGAATAATCCAGATTTCGTTACGCACGCCCACACGTCCGTCGGGTCTGCGGTAACCGTTAAAAAAGCGTTCTTCTGTTGGAGTAACTTCGATCTCCTGTTTGTTGTACGTGTAAGTCAGTAAATCCCCTAATCCTGTTTTTAAATTGTGTGTGTGAATCCAGGCCCCAGTCCCAATATTCTCCTTTGCTATGCCGATGGCACAGCCGTATTTGATGACGGATGAGCCGGCAGGTATATCTGTCAGGGCAAATTTATGACCCTGTGGGATGTCTTCCAGAAGAATAACCGCTGTGCCGTCCACCTCAATAGCACTGCCGGAAGCAAGCGGCTTTAATGCGACTGCCACGTTGTCTTCGGAATTAATTTTGATAAAGTCCTGCATAAGCTTCCTTTCCTTTCTTAGTACCAGTTTCGATATTCAGATGCAATGTAAGTACTTACATAAAACATACACCATTTTATTCTCTTAGTCAATAGGCAAAAATAAAACAAACATATTTCTTTTAATTATGGGAACAATATAGAAAAAACATACACCATTTTTCCTGTTTCCCTGGTAATAACAGTTGCGTAATGCAGAAATATTATGTATAATGAATCGAGATAAGTGTAAGCGCTTACGCTCCCTGCTGATATGGCCAAACAGAGCGACGAATAACGCTGGCACAGTAAAAGGGGAAACGTCTGTCTGAATCCCATTCAGGCGGTGAATAATAAAGACGTTTAGAGGGACACCAGGATGAACATATATGATATTGCAGAGCTTGCAGGAGTTTCCATTGCTACCGTTTCCAGGGTGGTAAACGACAGCCCCCGCGTAAGTGAAAAAACAAAACAAAAAGTCAGGGCAATCATGGAGGAGAATGGCTACACACCTAACGTATTTGCCAGGGGGTTAGGCCTTGATTCCATGAAGACCATCGGCATCCTATGTCCGGATGTATCCGATGCCTATATGGCAACAGCAGTTGCCCAATTAGAAAGAAGCATGCATGAACACGGTTACGACTGTATCCTGTGCTGCAGCGGTTTTGAACAGTCAATTAAGGAGAAGTATGTAAGTCTTCTCTTAGCCAAACGCATTGACGCATTAATTATGGTGGGTTCCACCTATGCAGGTGCTGAGGGGGAGGAAAGCCGTGTACAGTATGTGTTTGAAGCAGCCAGACAGGTTCCGGTTTTCTTAATTAATGGATATTTAGATGGTGAGAATATTTACTGCGCCTATGGAGATGATTATCAGATCACCTATGATGTGACCAGTCAGATGATCGAATCAGGCCGCCGCAGAATTCTCTTTCTGTGCGATTCTCATTCCTACAGTGCCGTAAGGAAGCTTGCCGGCTATGAGTCAGCCTTAAAAAGCCATGGTCTGCCGGTGCTTGGAGACTTAAAGCTGTACGTAAAAAACCGGATCCACACCGTACGAGATATTTTGCTGGAACGACGGGATCTGCGGTTTGACAGTGTAATAGGTACAGACGACGGTCTTGCAGTGGGAGCAATTAAGTATGCAAATGCCAAGCTGCTAAAGATACCGGAGGATATCTGTATTACAGGCTTTAACAATTCTGCGCTTTCCATCTGCAGCGATCCGGAGCTGTCAAGCGTTGATAACCGGGTAGAGGAACTGTGTAATATAACCATCAGTAACATGATGAAGATTCTTCAGGAGAAAGATCCTCAAATCAGCCGGAACTGCAAGGTACCCTGCAGGCTGGTAAAGCGCTGTACAACGGATTTTTAGGCTATTGTTTTTTCTATTTTTGTATGGTACAATTATAAACCGGTAAACATAATGACACCAGAAAGCATGCTTTGTATCCGAAGGGGGACAAAACATGCTTGAATGCGTGGTCGGGCAGAAAGAACGGTGACAGATATGGAGCAGGCTGAAGATAAAGTGGTGCTGTGCGGCGCCAATTCTTATGAACAGAAATATTATTTTAATGAACAGTTTAAAAGTCTCCCGGAAAGCATCCGGCAGGAGCTCCAGATCATGTGTGTGCTCTATACCGAAGATATTGGCGGAGTTCTGGTTCTGGAGTTTAACGAAGAAGGAACGTTGGAATTTAAAGTAACCGCACCGGAAGAGGACTATTTGTTCGATGAAATTGGAAGTGTATTAAAGATTAAGCAGTACCAGCGGGAAAAACGGGAGCTTTTGCAGTCCCTTGAGATGTACTACCGTGTTTTTTATCTGGGAGAAGAATTAGAAGACGGAGAAAAGACAGTTGAAACTTAGAATAGGAAATGTAACGTTTGACAATAATCTGATACTGGCGCCGATGGCAGGGGTTACGGACCTGCCATTTCGTTTTCTTTGCAGGGAGCAGGGCTGCGGACTGTCGGTCACAGAGATGGTCAGTGCCAAAGCCATTTTATATAAGAACAAGAACACCAATGAGCTGTTAAGTGTATCCGATCAGGAAGGCCCGGTGAGTGTCCAGCTCTTCGGTTCCGACCCGGACATCATGGCGAATATGGCAGCTGCCATAGAATCCAGACCATTTGCCTTAATCGATGTGAATATGGGCTGCCCGGTACCAAAGATTGTAAATAACGGCGAAGGCTCCGCACTGATGAAAGATATAAAGCTGGCGGAGAAGATCCTGACTGCCATGGTAAAGGCAGTGAAAAAGCCGGTCACTGTAAAGTTCAGAAAAGGCTTTACAGAGGAAGACTGCAATGCAGTGGAATTTGCCCGTATGGCAGAAAGCAGCGGCGTGGCAGCCATAGCAGTCCACGGCAGAACCAGGGAGCAGTATTATTCAGGAACTGCGGACTGGGATATCATCAGGCAGGTGAAGGAAGCTGTCTCCATTCCTGTCATCGGCAACGGCGATGTCTTTAAGCCGGAAGATGCCAAGGCCTTAATCGATCAGACCGGCTGTGACGGAGTCATGATCGCCCGGGGTGCAAAAGGAAATCCCTGGATCTTTTCCAGGACACTGCATTATTTAGAGACAGGAGAGCTGTTACAGCCACCGACTCCGGCTGAGATCAGCGAGATGATTCTCCGTCATGGAACCATGCAGGCAGAGCACAAAGGAGAGACAGTTGCCATGCGGGAGATGAGGAAGCATATGGCGTGGTATACTGCCGGACTTCCCCATTCGGCCAAATTGAGAAACGATATCAATCAGGTCGAAACAATGGAAGAATTAAGGCGTTTTGTAATAGAAAGAATTGGAGCATTGTAACCAGAAAAAGGGACGCGAATCTTGACAATTACAGATGTTTACGCTATAATATCTGGAATGTGATTTAGCGAGTAAGTAACCAGGAGGAAGTAAAAAACCATGGTAGACAAGAAAAATATTTTAACCTATGAAGGTCTTAAGAGATACGAAGATGAGCTTCAGAACTTAAAAGTAGTCAAAAGAAAAGAAGTTGCCCAGAAAATAAAGGAAGCCAGAGAACAGGGTGATTTATCCGAGAATGCAGAGTACGATGCTGCCAAAGATGAGCAGAGAGACATCGAGCTGCGTATCGAGGAGCTGGAGAAGCTGCTTAAGAATGCAGAAGTAGTCGTAGAAGATGAAATAGACTTAGATAAGATTAATATTGGCTGTAAAGTAAAAGTCTACGATGTGGATGAAGACGAAGAGATGGAATTCAAGATTGTTGGTTCCACCGAAGCAAACAGCCTTCAGAACAAGATTTCCAATGAATCTCCGGTAGGTCAGGCGCTGATTGGTAAAAAAGTGGGAGACGTTGTTGACGTTGAGACCCAGTCGGGAGTCATTCAGTATAAAGTACTTGAGATTCAGAGAGTATCTTAAGAGTACTTCCTTAACATAGTTCACAAAGGAGTGAAAATAAGTGGCAGAACAGCAGAATCAAAACCAGAATCAGGTTGTAGAAGAGGATTTAAACCATTTACTTAAGGTTCGCCGGGAGAAGCTGGCAGAGCTTCAGGAATCAGGAAAAGATCCGTTTAAAGTTACAAAGTACGATGTTACCGTACACAGCAGTGAGATCAAAGAAAATTATGAAGTCTGGGAAGGCAAAGAAGTCTCCATCGCAGGACGTCTGATGTCCAAGCGGGTTATGGGAAAGGCCTCTTTTTGTAATGTCCAGGATTTAAAGGGTAATATTCAGTCCTATGTAGCAAGAGACAGCATTGGCGAAGAATCCTATAAAGAATTTAAAAAACTTGATATCGGTGATATCGTTGGAATCAAGGGAACCGCATTTACCACTAAGACAGGAGAGGTTTCCATCCATGCGGAAAGCGTGGAACTGCTGACCAAGAGTCTGCAGATTCTGCCTGAGAAGTTCCATGGCCTTACTAATACCGATCTTCGTTACAGACAGAGATATGTTGATTTAATTATGAATCCGGAAGTACGCGATACCTTTGTTAAGCGTTCCCAGATTATAAAAGAGATCCGCAACCATCTGGACGCACAGGGATTTATGGAAGTTGAGACTCCTATGCTGGTGGCCAATGCAGGCGGAGCAGCAGCAAGACCTTTTGATACCCATTATAACGCCCTTGATGAGGACGTTAAGCTGCGTATTTCTCTGGAACTTTATTTAAAGAGACTGATCGTTGGCGGTTTAGAGCGGGTTTATGAAATTGGACGTGTTTTCCGTAACGAAGGCGTGGATACCAGACATAATCCTGAATTTACACTGATGGAGCTCTATCAGGCATATACTGATTACCACGGCATGATGGATCTGGTGGAGAATTTATTCCGTGAGGTTGCATTAAAGGTGCTTGGTACAGCGGTAGTCACCTATGATGGAGTAGAGATTGATTTGTCTAAACCATTCGAGCGTATTTCCATGGTTGACGCTCTGAAGAAATATAAGGATATTGATTTTACTGCCATTCATACAGATGAAGAAGCGAAAGCTCTTGCAGATCAGTACCATGTAGCTTACGAAGCAAGACATAAAAAAGGCGATATCTTAAGCCTTCTGTTTGAAGAGTTTGTAGAGGAGCATTTGATTCAGCCTACGTTCATTATTGATCATCCGGTTGAGATTTCACCTCTTACTAAGAAGAAGCCTAGTGACCCGGAATATACAGAGCGGTTTGAGCTGTTTATTACAAAGAGGGAGATGGCAAATGCTTATTCTGAGCTGAATGATCCGCTGGATCAGATTGAGAGATTTAAGGCTCAGGAAGCACTTCTGGCAGCGGGAGATGATGAAGCGAACTCGATGGATGAAGATTTCGTAAATGCTCTGATGATCGGTATGCCACCGACTGGCGGTATTGGAATTGGTATTGACCGGTTTGTCATGCTGCTTACGGATAGTTATGCGATCAGGGATGTGTTGTTGTTCCCGACGATGAAGTCGCTGGACAAATAAAGACAGTAGAATTAAGGGCCTGCGAGCTATAAAGTTTTATGGTAGGACAGGAGTACGACAAATTAACCCATTTTAAAGGGTTAAAATAAAATTGTGTAAGTTCAATTTAATATTTCGTATTATTAAGGACATTTTTCTAAAATAAAATTTTGGAGAGATGTCCTTATGTATTGTTATGGTCAATAAATGAAAAATTGGTGTAAGTGAAAATGTTGATGTAAGATGGTTGAAAAACATAGAACTCAATAAATAAAATATAACTTTAGTACGTAATTAAACACTAGTTGAAAGAAGGAAATTGATAATTTAATTTATAGGCATATTGCATAGAAATATCAGATATGCGTATTTTTTTTATATTGTTGATGTGGTATTATAATTATAAATAATAAAAAATTGAACGGGGGAATAGGGTATGGTTTTACTAATGATTCTTTGTATTATTATTTTGATTGCAATTATTATCAATACTATTTTAACGATGCAAAAATCAACATCTGTAGATACTGAAAAAATCAAGAGAGAATTATTAGGTGAGTTTGCCAATCAGCAGACATTGTTTTTCGGATCTATGAAATCTGAAATATTAAACGAAATACGTTCTTCCAGAACAGAGATGGGAACAACTATTCAGAACACAATGAAGAGTTTCACAGATTCTTTTACGTTGGTTCAAAACCAATCTACCGATAGGCAGGATATCAGACTAAGAGAACTGATTGATAGTATATCAAAAAATCAGACTGCAATGAAGATGGATATTATTGAAAAGCTATCATCATTTCAAGTCAGTCAGTCGGAAAGTATTTTAGCTCTTCAAAATAATGTAAAAGAGACAACTACGATGCTTTCAGATGCTCAGAATAAGCAATTTGAAATGCAGGATAAACGATTGGGTGAGATGTCTCAAATGTTAAAGGAGGCACAACGAAACTTAGAAAATTCTGTATCTGAGAGATTGAAAGTGGTAGATGAACAATTCAAAACGTTTACTGTTCAAAATAAAGAATCTATAGATGGCATTAGAAATACTGTTCAGGAACGATTGGAATCTTTACGTACTGATAATAATCAACAGCTAGAAAAAATGAGAGCAACAGTAGATGAAAAATTACAGAAAACCCTTGATGAGCGGATTACACAATCATTTAAAATGGTAAATGATAGACTTCAGGAGGTATATACCGGACTTGGTGAAATGAAAACGCTTGCTACTGGGGTTGGGGATCTGAAAAAAGTTTTATCCAATGTTAAGACAAGAGGAATTGTCGGCGAATATCAATTAGGAGCCATTATTGAGGAGATTTTGACAAAAGAACAATATGACGTGAACGTTGTCACTAAGAAAGGATCAATGAATCGTGTTGAATACGCAATCAAACTACCAGGTGGAGAAGATGGTGAGTCTGTATATTTGCCGATTGATGCCAAATTCCCGGGTGATACATATAGCCAGTTAGTTGATGCCTATGAATCAGGAGATAACGACGCTATTCTAATCGCACAAGCTGCCCTTGAAACAAGAATTAAAGGTTGTGCAAAGGATATTCATGATAAATACATAGATCCACCATATACTACTGACTTTGCAATTATGTTCCTGCCATTTGAAGGCTTGTATGCTGAGGTGGTAAGAAAAGGGTTAATAGATACGTTACAGAGGCAATATCGCGTAAATATAGCGGGGCCGACAACCTTTGCAGCATTATTAAATAGTTTACAAATGGGATTTAAAACGCTTGCTATTCAGAAACGATCTAGTGAAGTCTGGAATGTATTGGGGGCTGTTAAAACAGAATTTTCTAGGTTTGAAACCGTTCTTGCCGCTGCCCAGAAGCGAATAGAGCAAACAGGAGAGGAACTGGATAAACTGATTGGTGTACGAACAAGAAAGATAAATAGTAAGCTTAGAGAAGTATCTGAACTTCCTTCAGGAGAATCGGAAGAACTTTTAGATAGTATCCCTGAATTGGAAGAATAAGTATTGCTTCGAGGCTGTTTTAACTGGATGGAGAAATGGTAGGAATAAATAGAATTCTGTTGTTCCAACAGAAACAATAAAGAATTATGCCTTTTATGAGAGACAAGTTACCAAATATGAAGATCCTATCAATACTCTTGTTGAAATGTTGGCACACTATTGGCCATGGTATTGATTATCGGATCAGTTATATTATTATCGTATATATAATTTATTCGAATTTTGGATTGAAGGAAATAATTCAAATGAAGCTGTTTGATGATACCCAATATTCTAATTTCTTTAAGCTGCTTGTGTAATATATATTATGAATAGAATACATTGGCCTGGACTGGTAAGACTGGGAGTAATATGTTATTATAAAGATAGCACGTACTGAAAATGTTTTAGAAAGGATAAAAGGCATGGGGGTAAAAAGAATCTTACCAATAGGAAATGACGATTTTCGGAAATTACGTGAAAATGGATCCTATTACGTAGATAAAACCTTGTTGATAAAGGATTTTATAGAAATGAAGGATGAAGTTACACTGATTGCCCGTCCAAGGAGGTTTGGAAAGACATTAAATGTGACGATGCTTAAGGAATTTTTTGATATTGAAAAGGATAGCAGAGATATTTTTAATGGTCTGGCAATTATGGATACGGAATACGCGGATCAGATTAATTCAAGACCTGTCATTTATTTTACATTTAAAAATTCTAAAGGAACCACGGTAGAGGAGCTGACTGCCCAATTAAAACTGGCGATGCAGGAACAATATGGTTACTACGAAGAAAAATTTAGAGATAAACTAAATAAAAATTCTTTTAGTACGAAGAAATTTTATGAATCCTACGATTTGTTGATGGATCAAAGATCCACTCATATTTATCTGTCTGGTGTGTTACTGGATTTAACAAGGGTCGTCTATGAATTCTATCATATACGTCCGATTCTTTTAATTGATGAATATGACCAACCAATTATGAGCAGCTACGAATATGGATACCATAACCAGCTGGGTCCTTTTTTTGCCAATCTTTATGGGAGTGCAATGAAGGGAAATTCATCACTTGGTCAGGCTCTTATAACAGGAGTACAGCGAGTTGCTAAGGAGAGTATATTTTCTCAATTTAACAATGCCAGAGTGTATACGGTGATGCACAAACAATATGCATCTTATTTTGGCCTTACTGTTGGGGAGACAGAAAAACTTTTAACTGATTATGGTTTGATTTTGGACGAAAATGTACGCATGAAGTATGATGGTTACCGGTTTGGAGGACTAGAAATATACAATCCATGGTCTGTTTTAAATTATGCTGATATAGTTTCATTGGATAACTATTGGATTAATACATCTTCTAACTTTTTAGTGAAACAAGCACTACGGACAGCAGATAAGCGATTTTGGGAAGACTTTGATCAATTGGCTTCAGGAAAAGAAATATCTGTATGGCTTACGTTAGAAACTTCATATATAGAACGAGATAGTAATTATAGTTTGTGGGGACTACTGGTGAACTCAGGCTATCTGACCGCCCTGAAACGGATTGATTCCAATACGGCAGTGGTAAAAATTCCTAATGATGAAGTGATGTCGGAATTTCAAGTATTGATTGCTGAGATATCAGGTGTTGACGGAATGGACTTACAGCAAATGCTTTCATGCCTGATTAATAAAGATATGAGACGGTTTTTTGAGTTATATCAGGATATTGTCATATCTTGCACCAGTTACATGGATGCCAAGGAAAATGCATATCACATGCTGTTTTTAGGAATGTGCATTACGCTAAGAGGCACTTACAAGGTAACAAGCAACATAGAAGCCGGATTCGGGAGAAGTGATATAACTCTGGAAGCATTGATGCCTGCTCATAGTCATGTAATTATTGAGTTTAAGCAGGGAGAAGATTTGGAACGGCTTAGGGAAGAGGCATTACAACAGATAATAGATAATCAATATTATACAGGATTATCCGGAGAGGTTCTGTGCGTTGGTTTAGCCCATGACAAGAAACGATGCAGTATGGTGCATAAGATCATGCAGATATAAATGTTATTTGAACAGGGCCGTGCCAGACGCATGGCTCTATTTAATGAAAATCTGTGTTCTAAAAGCTGTCATCTAAAGATAATGATCATATTCGCTTGCTTTTTCCTTTACAGAAAATCCATTACAATCTATACTTTCCTTAAAGAGAATGATGATCATCTATATGCCGCTATTATTGTATTAGAAGGGGATGAATACCATGGAAATCGTTATCGTGATCGTACCAAACCCATATGGATTACATGCAAGACCGGCCAGTTTGCTGTCAAAGCTCGCTATGGGATTTACAAGTGAAATTACAGTCTATAAAAATGAAGACCTCATCAGGAAATATAATGCGAAAAATGTACTTTCCGTAATGGATATGAATGCAATAAAGGGGGACAAGCTGAAGTTTGAAGCCCAGGGCGAGGATGAAAAAGAAGCAATTTTGTCCATTGCAAACTTTGCAAGAAGCGGCTTTGGAGGATAGGAGACATTTTATGAGATTAAATCGGTTAACAGAAAATATATACTATACGGAATGCGACTCCAATAGCGATCGCCCCGTCTTGGGTTATATCAATGGGGATCGGTGTTCAGTAATGGTTGATGCAGGGAATTCGGCGAATCATGTGAAAGATTATAATTTTTTTCTAACGCAGCAAGGCTTAAAAAAGCCGAAATATTGTATTATAACACACTGGCATTGGGATCATACATACGGGTTACATGCCGTTGATGCGGAAACAATTGCACATACAAAGACCAACCAGGAATTGGTCAGAATGTCTTCCTGGGAATTTACTGATCCCAAAATGAAAGAGCGGTTGATATCCGGCGAGGAAATTTCGTTTGCAGATGAGCACATCCGGGCAGAGTATCCAAAATTAAAAGAAATAAGGTAGTTTCAGCACTGATAACCTTTGAGCAGAAAATCGTATTGGACTGCGGCAGCATTACGTGCGAATGTATGCACCTTCCCTCTGCACATAGTGACGATTCCGTGGCTGTTTTCATTCCAGAGGAAAGAGTGATATTTTTAGGTGATATTTATAATGATGACTTTTATCAAAATCATTACAGAGATTTGGAGAAAACAAAACAATTATATGAGGAACTTAGTATTATTGACTTTGAGTTGGCAGTGGTGGGTCACAGTGAGCCAGTTAGAAAAGAAAACATTTTGAACTTTTTGCACCGGTTCTTTTAAAAAGCAGGATAAAGTAAGAGGGAATATGAATGACACAAGAAACAATAAATAAAATATTACAATTTCGTGATGATCGTGGCTGGAGGCAATTTCATAATCCGAAAGATTTAGCCATATCAATTTCTCTGGAAGCGGCTGAACTATTGGAAGTTTTTCAGTGGAGTGCTGAGGATGTGAAATGAACAGAGAAGATGGACAAGATAAGAGAAGAACTGACTGATGTGATAAATTACTGTGTGCTTATGGCAGATGCGTGCGGACTTGATATAGATGAGATTGTACAGGCAAAGATTAAGAGAAACAATGAAAAGTATCCAGTAGAATTAGCTAAGGGCAGCAAGGAAAAATATGATCAATTAAAGAAGTTGAAGCAAAAAGACAATGGGTAATATCGAACATAGGGGCATCCTCTCCTATGCCAGGTAAAACTTAATAATAAATGGAATTAGTTATAATTGTAATAGTTGATTAAATACTGTAAAATAAAGATAAAGAGTATATAAAGAATTTATATATATTTCATATAGGGCAGAAGTAGCAAAATATTAATAGGTGTTTATCTAGATAGGACTAGATGACAGGTAGAAATCGAATTGTCAGATTCGAAATCAGACTACAGTCGTGTAGTTCTATTTTATGTGCAGATGAATATAGTCAATATATTTAAAAAAATAAGCTGTCATAAGCAAGGTTTGTGGTTATTATTAATTTGCTGTATGACTAATGGAACATACTGTTGGTGTGAGGCATTAGAGTAAATATTCTCTATTCGAATTAAAATGTTTAAAGTATAAAACTACTCAATCAATTACAAATTGAAGGAGAATTGCAAATGTGTTATTATAAGTAATAAGATTGACAAAAATATAGTAAAAAGATTTACGAATATCGGATGGATTATCTAATAATGTAATTGCGAAGATGAAATGAGCATGTATCAATAGAAAATTAGCAAATATTGAAAAGCATTATACTTTTATAGTGAAAATATAATAGACATAGTCAATTAGTCCTTAGGTAATGGACAAGAAAATTGTTTTTAAATTAAGATAGGAAAATGAGGTAAAATATGTTTACAACAATTGAGTTATTTGCTGGAGCTGGAGGCTTAGCATTAGGTTTGGAAAAAGCAGGATTCGATACATTAGGACTTATAGAATTTAATAAAGATGCATGTGATTCTTTAAAAATAAATAGACCTAATTGGAATGTTATTTGCGATGACATCGCAAATATATCATGTTTAGATTTGGAAGGATTATTTGGTATAAAAAAGGGTGAGCTTGATTTGTTGTCTGGAGGAGCTCCATGCCAAGCATTTTCTTATGCAGGAAAAAGACTAGGATTAGAAGATGCGCGAGGTACGTTATTTTATCACTATGCAGTATTTCTGCAGAAATTGCAACCGAAGATGTTCTTGTTTGAGAATGTAAGGGGTCTACTGACACATGATGGTGGAAAGACATATAAGACAATTATAGAGATATTTGAAAAGGCTGGATATGAAATCCAAAAAGAAGTTTTAAATGCATGGAACTATGGTGTGGCACAGAAAAGAGAACGATTGATAACAATCGGAATACGAAGAGACTTAAAAAATACAATTCATTTTGAATTTCCAGAGGCTCATGATTATAAACCAGTACTAAAAGATATTTTGGAAAATGTACCTAAAAGTATTGGCGTCCCATACGGAGAGAATAAGAAAAAAATATTTGATCTGGTACCCCCAGGTGGATATTGGAAAGATATAGATCCTGAAATTGCTAAGATGTATATGAAAAGCTGTTGGGACATGGAGGGGGGACGTACAGGTATATTACGAAAAATGAGTATGGAAGAACCATCACTTACAGTACTTACCTCACCGTCACAAAAACAGACAGAAAGATGTCACCCGTTAGAATCTAGACCATTTACGGTTAGGGAAAATGCAAGATGTCAAAGTTTTCCTGATGAATGGGAATTTTGTGGAAGTGTAATGTCACAATACAAACAAGTTGGGAATGCTGTACCGGTAAATTTGGCTTATGAGGTTGCAAAAAAAATATATGAAGCACTGGAGAATAAAAAGTAATGGATTGGAAATTAAAATTTATATCAGAAGAAAATTTAAAAAGTCATGTTGAAGCAACTATTGGAAAATATGGTGCTAAGTTGGAGCCATTTGATATCAAAAGTTTTAATAGTAATATTATTGATCCAATCAAGTTGATTTTTGATAAAACGGTATATCGTTATAGTTGGGAAGACATTGTAAGTAAAGAAATATTCAGACAAAGGGATAAAGGTAACAATAATGATATTGGATATTTTCATCAGGGTATTTTTCAGTATATTCCAAATTGTCATGTTCCTCAAAATGGAAAAGAGGGTGGTTGGGATGTGATTTATACAAACCCTAACGGTATAGTATTACCGGATAAAAATATCGTTCATAAAATATATGTAGAAATGAAAAACAAGCATAATACAATGAATTCTGCATCAGCAGGGAAAACATATATAAAAATGCAACATCAGTTATTAAGTGATGATGATTGTGCTTGTTTTCTTGTTGAGGCAATAGCACAGCGCTCACAAAATATAAAATGGGAAACTACTGTGGATGGAAAAAAAGTATCTCATAGAAATATACGTAGAGTTAGTATTGATCAATTTTATGAGCTGGTAACAGGTGAAAAAGATTCATTCTACCAATTATGTATGGTGTTACCAGAAACAATAGAAGGTGTCGTTAAGAATAGTGTGAACCTTAAAATACAAGAGGATAGTGTTTTTGAAGAACTTAAAAATATTGCTAAAGAGGTAAATGGCAATACAGATGATCTTGCTATGGCAATTGCAGTTTATATGTTAGGATTTGGATCATATAGTGGATTTAAGAATTTGATGAGCGATACATTTACTGAAAATGATTCATTGCTAAAACGGATTTATGAGTATGCAAAAAAGCTAAAATAGTAATAGGTATAATAAAAAAGTAGGTGAATACCATGAATTCAGACTATGTTTTAATGGAATACTACATTCTTTATTTAGAGAAAGTGAGAAAACTCTCAGAATCTTCAATAAAGCACTATTTAGATGCTTTGAGATACATATCTAAATTTTTAGTAGAACGAGAGAAAATAAAAATATCCATTTATGAAATTCTTGATATCAATCAATTAGAATTGCTTAGAGCATATCTTTACAGTGAGCCTAATTTTGTTGCATTAAATGAAAGAGGGCATCATATGTATAGCGCAGGTTTAAACAACTATTTTAAATTTGCAAATGGGGAGAACTTCAATAAGAAAAAAAAGGAATTAGAAGTACTGGATATTGAAGTTCAAATGGGTGAAGTAAGAAATATAGAGAGAACTACCTGGAAGCGAGCTGATATTATTAAAAGACAATCTATTGAATCTGCAGGGTATATCTGTGAAATAAATAAGAAACATAATACATTTATTTCTGAGAGTACAAATAAACAATATATGGAAGGTCATCACGCAATTCCATTAAAAGAGCAGAGATATTTTGATAAAAGTATAGATATTTATGCAAATATTATTTGCTTATGTCCAAATTGCCATAGGTTATTGCACTATGGGTTAAAAGAGTCAAAAAAAAATCTTTTAAATCAGATTTATGATGAACGTTCCAGTCGTTTGGCGCATAGTGGCATAAAAGTAAGTAAACAAGAGTTCATAAGATTGTCTCTATAAATTGTTAAGAAATTCATATGATAACACGGAAATCTATAAAATAAATATCATACATATCATAATTATTTATTAAATAATGGAGAGCCAATGGAAGGAAGAATAATTTTTATTAATTCTGTAAAAGGATATGGTGAAATTGATACACAGAATGATACCTTTAAGAGATTAAGATTTTATTTAAATAAATTAAAAATCTCAGTTCAAATTGATGATACGGTTTCCTTTGAAATAAAGACGAGTCAGGCTGGAAACAAGTATGCTACGAATTTAATTAAAGTACAGAGAAATAAAAGTAAGTATAACACTGAAGATAAACCTAAATGGTATGCAGAAGGAGAAAGCAAAGAATTCTGGTTTATTAGAGAGATAGAACCAAGATTAGATGTAGATTTAATAATTAATCCTGAGAAAAAAGTCAAACCATGGGTAATTGATTTTTATGATAAAACCAATAACAAATATGCAGATTTAAAGACTCAGAATACCCCATTTTTTACTGCGAAGAAATATAAGTATGGTGAAATTCCTTATGATCCTACTTATACGGTTACATTTAACAGGAAAGATTATGAATACTACAAGTTAAAATATCAAGATAGTGATATTTATTGGAATATAAAATGGGAGCAATTAGAATATAAAGGTGAACAGATATTATACGTAAATGGGATTTGGCGTTCAAAATTTCAAAATTTATTATCAAAGATTGAAAAGGGAGAGGTATATCTACATCAATATGAGCATCGGGTAAATGATGATAAAAATGCTAAAGATAGTTATTTATTTGATTTACGTGACCAGGATGTTTTTGAAAGACTCATTTAAGTGTTTTTCAAAAAATAGTTATAGTGATAGTGGGTGATGATTTTGAAAGAACGTTCAGAAGTAATAGCTTTATGCATGAAGTTAAAAGAAGTCTATGAGGATTATCCCTTTCACGATAGTAACTGGACATTAATTCGCCATAAGACCAATAAGAAAGCATTTGCCTGGATATATGAGAGGGAAGGCAACATCTGGATAAACGTTAAATGTGACCCAGAGTGGAGAGATTTCTGGAGGGGCACATTTCCTTCTGTAATACCGGCATATCATCAGAATAAAGAACATTGGAATTCCATAATTCTCGATGGCACAATTCCAGATAAAGATATTATCAGAATGATTGGAGAGAGTTATGAACTTACAAAAGACAAAAAGAAATCAGTTAAGAATTAAGTATGGAATTGCATTTGTATTGCTCCTGCTTATAGAAGTGATAATTGCATTATATGTACATGATTCTTTTATACGGCCATATGTAGGAGATATGTTGGTAGTAATTTTAGTGTATAGCTTTACGAGGATCTTTATACCAGAAAAATGCAGATTACTTCCATTGTATGTATTCTTATTTGCAGCAGGAGTAGAAGTGTTGCAATATTTCAAATTAGTACACGTACTTGGGCTGGAAGATAACAGGTTTTTACGAATAGTATTAGGTTCGGTGTTTGATATAAAGGATATAGCATGTTACGGTGTTGGGTGTATTTTGCTTGAAGCATTCGAGAGGAAAAAAAGCAGAAGTATGCTTTAAAAACGACTGAATACAAGATAATATACAGCATAATGCCGCGCTGTCTATATGAAACCTATATTGGTAAGAATAATAAAGGCAACATACCAAAAAACGATGTCAATATCCCAGTATCGCGTATAAGATTATTTCTTTATAGGAAGTATTTAAATTAGTTAAAAATGAATCAATTATCAAAATCAAAAAATCACGGAGGTATGAAAGCCTCCGCTTTTCAATTTATAATGTAGCCATCAAGCATCTTACTGAAAAAGAGGTGAAATCCATGTTCACAGAACGACAGTGTCAGATCCTGGCTTTTCTATCCGGCGTAGATTCCTGGGTACAAGGATCGGTTCTTGCAGAAATAATTGGTGCCAGCAACCGTACATTACAAAACGAGATCAAAAATATAAACAGCGTTATTTCTCAAAACAATCTGTCTGGGGAGCCTGGAATTATATCCAATAACAGACTTGGCTATCGGCTAAAGGATGATCAGAGCACACTGCAATACATCCTTAACGAAGCCATGCGTAAGAAAGCCAGTAAAGATAAGTATATACATTCCAAGCATATCCTTATGTTGTTGCTGTTTGAAAAAGATTACATTAGTATCGGAACGATAGCAGATCGGCTGTTCTATTCCAAATCATCCGTAAGTGCAGATATCCCGCAGGTAAAGCGCATAGTTGCAAGAAATGCTGGAGCTGTTCTGAAAATATCAAGCAATAAAGGGATCCGGCTGGACGCGCCGGAAAATACGAAACGAATTCTTTGTATGAAAACTATTACAGGCAGCTGTGATTACTTTCAAACCACTGAAGTTATGAAAATGATTTTTGAGGATCAGAAAAAGATGGAATCAATGATAGGAAGAATTTTTACTAAATTTGATTTTATCGTAAGCGGAGAGGCCTATTCTGACTTTGCTTTGTATCTTCTCATTTCCATTGCAAGGACAAGAATGGGTTTTGAAGAAGATATGCCATGTGACAGCCTCCTTCTTTCTGACATTACCAATGAAATCGTTGATCAGGTGAAAGCAGAATTCGACTATTTGTTCAGTGAAGTGGAAAAGCAGTCCATGGAAGGACGGATTCAGGAACTTAATATCGTCTGCAAAAGTCCCATAGCTAATGCTGTTATTGGGAGAAACATTGACGAATTTATACACCAGGTGGCTGCTGAAACCGGATATAAAATGAAAATCAGTAAAGATTTAAAAGCTGCCATGACGGATCACGTGGAACGAATGATCAGAAGAATCCGAAGCGGCAGAACCAATGTTGGCAATTACACCAAGGATCTGTTATCCCATTATCCCATGGAATTGCACCTGTTAAAAACATGCCTTTGCCAGTCACTGAATATTGACATCCCAGATGCAGAATTGGGATATCTCATCCTCTACCTTGCAACAGCCGTTGAATCAGAGCGTAAAAAAATAGATGTACTGCTAGTCAGTGATAATAGTGCAAGCAGTATATATAATCTGGAAAATAAGTTAAAGAAAAGCAATGGGGAACAGATCGGAACCATCACAGCAATTCCTATGTATTTATTCGAAAATAAGAGAAGCAGGTACAAAGGAGAAACACAACTTTTGCTGACAACAGAAAGGGAACTGGCTCTGGTTGATAAGAGATTTTTTTATCTCGATCTGTTCATTAACAATCATCAGCTCAGTCAGTTAAAGAAAAAGACGGAGGAGATGTTGGCGGAATGGAAGATAGGCAGAATGAAGCTCCAGATCGAAAAATATTTGAAACCAGGATATAAAATAAAATTATCTGGTGAATGTAACAGCATAAAAGAAATGCTTGAGAATCTGGATATTCCATTTGAAGAGAAGGTTACAACCATTGAAAGTATTGGGAGTAAAGTACTTTATATCATTTCACATGACAGAAGTGGAAAAAATCTATTTCACAAAATCGAGCTGGAACAGCCATTCCAGTATGGTGGAAAACAGATTACAACCATCTGGCTGATCCATTTCGGAGGAGATGGGGATATTGTGGAATTTTTTGATTTCGTCGCTGCCCAGATTGCAAGTATGCCATAATACATTCTTTTTCGCTATTAATGACGAAAAAGTTTGAATTTCCAATTATTTTTTCGTACATTATAATAACATTATCAGGGAAACACATGTACGAGAAAAAGGAGGAGTTTAGTATGGCAAAAAACTATAATGCGCTAGCTGATGATATTGTGAAAGGCCTTGGGGGGGCGGATAACATTACCAAAATCTTTCATTGTGCAACCAGAGTTCGTACTCAATTATTAAGTATGGATCGGGCAGACTTAGACGCACTGAAAAGGAATCCGGATATACTTGGCGTGGTGGAAAGCGCTGGAGGTGTACAGGTAGTAGTCGGTAACGATGTAGCAAAGGTATACGATATCATAATCAATAAATTTAATATAAAGGAAAATATTGCAGGGAATGAGAAATTAAGTGCACCTGCAGGAGATAAGACAGAGAAGCAGGGTATCTTATCCTTGTTTCTAAACGTGCTGTCAGCAATCATTGGTCCTGCGATTCCTCTGATCATGTGCAGTGGTCTTATTTCAGCAATCCTCGTTATTATGACAAAACTGGGACTCAGTACAGAGGGAACAACCTATACCATCATCAAAATGTTTGGTAATGCAGCACTTTATTTTCTCCCTGTATTTCTGGCATACACTTCAGCGAAGAAATTTGGCTGCGATATCATGATGAGTGTATTCTTTGGTGTTATTTTTATCAGTCCCACTCTGATTGGGTTTACCAGTCTTAGCAGCCCCGTACATCTTTTCGGACTGCCGGTGAAAGCGGTAGATTATTCATCAACGGTAATACCTGTTATTTTCACAATCTGGGTATTTAAGTATGTGGAGAGATTTGTTGAAAAAATTGTACCGGCAGCCATTAAGTTTGTCTTTAGACCACTGTTGTGTGTAATCATAATGATGCCTGTTATGTTGTGTGTCACAGGACCTATTGGAAGCTATTTAGGAGATGCTCTTCTTGCAGTTATGGGAGCAGTTAACAGTGCAGCACCCTGGGCGACTGTATTAGTAATCGGCAGTCTTGCACCACTTCTTGTATTAACCGGCATGCATCTTGCACTTATTCCGCTGGTCATGACAATGTTTTCAACAGTGGGATATGACAATATGTTATTTACAGCATTTATTGGAATGAATTTTTCCCAGTTTGGCGTTGCGCTGGCCTGCCTTTTTAAAACAAAAAATAAAAATTTAAGGACACTTGCCTCATCTTGTGCAATTACTTCATTTCTGGCAGGTGTTACGGAACCCACATTATATGGTATCTGCGTAAGAATGAAGAAACCGCTGATCGCAACCTGGATCGCCTGCGTTGCCAATGCCGTATTCTGTGCCATCTTTTCCGTTAAAGTATTTAATTTTGGAGCTCCATCCTTTTTTACCATGCCTATATTCATGAATCCGGATGGAAGTATGAATAATTTCTATTTTGCTGTTGCAGCTGTCGTTATTACAATTGCAGTGAGCTTTGCGGCAACATGGATTCTTGGATTTGATGACAGTGTATATGGGGAAGAAACTGTTGCTTCATAATAAATAATAGAAAAAATGCCAGTTTCTTTGCAGGACTGGCATTTTTCAACAAAGGAGATGAGTGAATGATTTCAACCAGAATTAATAAAACAGAAAAAATAGCAGATGATTTATATGTTATTACCGAGACAGAGAGCGTTCATTGCTACCTTCTGATTGGAGAAGAAAAGGCATTGTTAATTGACTGCGGTTATGGATATGAGGACATTCACCCAATTATTCAGTCAATTACAACGCTGCCCGTCATTCTGGCAGTAACCCATGGAGATCCGGATCACGCATTAGGGGCGGGACACTTTGGGGATCTGTGGATTCACCCGCTGGATTACGGAAAACTTCTGATGAACGACAATCCGTCTGTAAAGAGTAAGATGCTGACTTACCGCCTCAATAAGATGCCCCAGCTAAATGGTGTAATAGAGGAAGATACTTATATCAATACGCCCATTTCCCAGAAACTGAAACCTCATTTTCTGCTGAATCATGATGTGATTGATCTGGGCGGAAAACATGTGGAGATTTTCCATACACCAGGTCACAGCTATGGTCACATTATGTTTCTGGAACAGGAAACAGGAAGACTTTTTTCAGGAGATCAGCTGACCGCAAATAATATCTGGCATTTTTTAAGCAGTGACGAACAGGCTGCATTTTCAGAGACCTTCAATAGCTTGAAACGTCTGGGAGAAGACAGAGACCGGATCACTGCCCTTTATCCCGCACATAATAAATTCCCCATTGGGATTGAGTATCTGGATGATTTAGTAGAATGCTTTGACCATGAGCTGAAAGAAAACTACAAAGAAGACGTGCTGTTTCAGTCACCAATAGGTGAAGGATATAAACATAGATATAAGACCGTTGATTTAATCTATTCCGATGAGCGCCTGGCTGATTTCCTGGGACACAGAATTCAACGATAGGAGGACAGCAATATGATTTTTCCAGAAGATTTTTTGTGGGGCGGAGCAACTGCAGCAAACCAGTGTGAAGGCGGATACCAGGAGGGGGGTAAGGGCATTACCATCCAGGACCTTGTAAAAGGCGGCAGCAGGAACTCTCCAAGAATGTTTAAAAGCAGGATAGAAGCCAATCAGTTCTATCCCAGTCATCAGGCGGTAGACTTTTACAACCATTATAAAGAGGATATAAAATATTTTGGTAAGATGGGCTTTCGATGCTATCGAATGAGCATAAGCTGGGCGAGAATCTTTCCAAATGGAGATGATATTCAGCCAAATGAAGAAGGCCTTAAGTTCTACGACGATATTTTTAATGAGTGCAGAAAATATAAAATCGAGCCAATGGTCACATTAAGTCATTTTGATATGCCATGGAGTTTAACTGTCCGAAAGAATGGCTTTCTGTCACGGGATACAATCAATGATTTTGTCCGATATGCAGAGTGTGTAATAAACTATTATAAAGGAAAGGTCCGCTACTGGCTGACGTTTAACGAAATTAATTTCGGTATACTGGAAATGGGAGCTTACAATTCACTTGGGATTGTTCAGCCAGAAGATATGGAAACCGATGATTTTATACCAAAAAGCAGGTTAAAAAGGGATAGACAGCAGCAATTCCAGGCACTGCATCACCAGTTTATCGCAAGTGCCATGGTAACACGTCTGGCACATGAGATTGATCCCCAAAATAAAGTGGGGTGTATGATAAGCCACATCACCCAATACCCTCTGACCTGCGATCCACAGGACATTCTTGAAACTCAGAAAAAGGACAGAATACTGAACAAGTTCTGCGGAGATGTGATGGTCTGGGGCAGCTACCCAAAATACATGGAAACCTATATGCGTGATAATCAAATAGAAATTAAAAAGCAGCCAGAGGATGTGGAGATCCTGAAGAATGGCTGTGTTGATTACTACGCGTTCAGCTATTATATGACCAATTGCTCTACGGTCCGGACTGATGTGGAACAAGTGAATGGAAATCTGATGGGCGGAGCAAGAAACCCATATTTAAAAGCCAGTGAATGGGGGTGGCAGATTGATCCTTCCGGTCTTCAGTATACTTTAAATAATCTCTGGGACAGATATCATATCCCCCTTATGATTGTGGAAAATGGCATTGGCGCGCCGGATGTCATATCCCCAGATGGAAGAATACATGACGATTACCGTATAAACTACCTTACCGATCACATCAAAGCGATTGGTGCTGCAATCAGTGAGGGCGCTAATGTCATAGGCTATACCGTATGGTCTGCCATAGATTTAATCAGTGCTGGAACAGGTGAAATGTACAAACGATATGGTCTTGTCTATGTTGACCGCCATGATGATGGAACTGGTGACTTCAGGAGAATTCCTAAGGATAGTTTTTATTGGTATAAGAAGTGTATTGAGTCCAATGGGAAAAATCTTAAATAGAGAACATAAGAATTCTATTTAGATAAAATTGAAAAAAAGCAGGCAGTGAAATTACTGTCTGCTTTTTCTGAACAAATGGCTGCTCTAAATTATAAGTTCTCTGTTTCCTTAAAAATAAATCGAAAAATAAGTCTGACAACTGGTCCGCAATAAAACATCTGATATAAAATTGCCATTGGGAAATTCATTGCCCACGTCTGTATCCAGGTACCAATCCCCGGCTCTTTGAAAAGTATTGTGGCGATCAGACTCATAATCGGGCACATAATGCAACAAATGCAGATCGATATTGCATATGTAATAAATTGAGGTCTGTCATCCGGTCTTATCACTTTAAAAGCAAGCATCTTTGCTAATTTCCCTACCACAAAGAATTCCAAAATAAATGCAATTGGAGCCATGACAGGCAATTCATGAAGTGCTGCAATAAATGTCCCGGTTGTAATCCCTCTCATATTCAGGGCGACGTTGTAAACAATCATTCCATATACCATTACAACTGCCATGATAGCAGTAAAAATGACGTCTTCAAATTTGTTTTTTGGCATAAAAAAATCCTCCTTAATGATTATGAATGTGTTGTTCGTTATCATCCGGGAGGAGTGTGCGTTTCCAATTATGTACCATATTTAAAATTAGCTCAGTTAGTATAACACAAAAATTAATAGTATGTAAGCTTTTATTTTGTTTTTTTAATAAATTCAGATTTTCTCGTGGAAGAATTTGATCCCGGATTCACACCCGATCATAAGTATGTTGAGATACTGGATATTGTAAAATCGGTAGCGGAGTGCGCTGACATCATGGACGCCAAAATACTGGTGTCAGGCGGTAGGGGTATTGGCGGACCGGACAACGTCTGTATTTATAGCAGCAAAGCCGAGTCCAGTTACTTCCATGATCCTGTTGGTAAGTGGAATCATCATCATTCTGGGAACTATAATTATAGTAATTAAAAATCGTAAATTATAAATATGAACCAGCGGGCAGCAGGATTTACGCCTGCTGGTCTTTGTATATTACATGTCTCGTGTATTAACTATGCCCTGTATCTTTTTCTGTAATTTGTTGGAGTTTCCCCATAATACTTTTTAAATACCTTAATAAAATAATTAGCATCAGATATGCCCACGGAACTGCTGATTTCCTGCATGGTCATATCGGTGCTGGAGAGCAGAATGGAGGCTTGCTTCATTCTGCTTTTTTGCAGATATGAATTTGGCGTAATACCGGTCTCTTTCCGGAATACGGAAATCAGATGATTGAGAGATACGTTTAGTTCATCGGCAAGTTCTTTCAGTTTGATATCTTTGTAGTATTGATGGTCAAAAAAGTATAAAGCACTTTGTACCAGGAAACTATATTTCTCCTCTTTATAATGATGAATTACATTACAGAACTCACGTATCATTTTTTCCTTTGCAGTTAGTATTTCTTCTACACTTTTTGCGTTATGGGTGATTGCAGTATTCTGAGACGAGAGTCTGTCTACAACAATTGCAGGAAGACCCGCACGCAGCGCAGCAAGTCTTACGGTTGTTCGGGTAATCGCTGCTCCAATTCGCTCATTTTCCAGGGTAGTACCAATGCGTTTTAGATAGGCTACATCCATCTGCATATTATGAAGATTAAAAATAGCCGATCTGGAGTTTCCGTTTTCAATCGCCTGAATGAAATGCTGCTCATAGGTGTAGCGTTTTTCAAGAAGTTCTGTATAATGTTCCCTGGTTACGTATTCCTCCGGGATTATCTCTGGTAAATTAAAAAAATTCACATGCTGAATCTGTTTTTCCGGAGCATGAGGGCAGACTGTATGAATCAGTGAGGTAACCATGCGGAAAAGTTCAGATTCTTTTATGACAGGAAGGGAGCTTAAATAAGAAAAAAAGTCTGTCTTACTGAGGTTGGTTATTTTGTATTGCTCAAAAATAGTACGTGCATCTTTGTCCGTCATAAGCAGAGTGCAAAAAGGCCCTAAAACGATTGGGTTTTCTTCAATAAAAAAAATAACCAAATGCACCATAAACGCATCCGTAAGATAATAGATACTGTCCGGAGTGAATCGTTCCGTATAAAGTTTCAGTATTTCACTGTTAAAAAAAGCCTGCACCTTGTGCATTCGATTTTTATATATGAATCCTTCAATCTGCTCCTCCTGTTCAAGTATGTTAATCTGCAAATGATAAAAATCCTGAATCAGTGAGGAGGCAACTTTATATCTTTCGTAAGTACTATTTCTCATTTTTCTTCCTTTCCAAATAATACTGTGATAAATTGCTATTATAAATGATATTATTCTATCACAAAAATAATATATATGCTATCTTAAATACGCGCAGCTGATCAAGTTTAAGAAAACAGGGAGGACATTATGGATAGCAGCTCAAATGAAAAGATTAAAAGATATATGAAGGAGGATGGAATACATTTCGTTCCGGTTTGGCGGATTTTCGGATTCAGCGGAGCGAATATGGCAGTTAACCTTTATATGGGTATCACTATGATTATGTCATATTATCTCAATGGATATGTGGGGATGGCAGTAGTATTGGCATCCAGCTTTTCAACAATTATGCGTTTGTGGGACGGGGTTACAGATCCCATAGTAGGTTTCTTAATTGACAGGTTCGGCGGACGGTTTGGAAAAACCAGGCTATGTCTTGTAATCGGTGGAACAATGTTGTTCGTCAACAGTTTCCTCATGTTCAATGTGACGGACCGTTTACCGGAAACTGGCATCAGAACAATATTTTTTGTTGTATTCACTCTTTTATATTATATTGGTTATACATTTTTAAATATCAGTAATCATGTTGGAAATGTGTGTCTGACAAACGACCCGTCTCAGAGACCAATACTCAGCATTGTGGGAACTGTGATTGTGCGTGTTATGCGGGCTGTGATGACAGTTGTTGTCGCATCACTGGCCGTAAAGTATGGATCACTTAAAAGTGCGGACTTATTCCATGAGTACTGGCTGATTGTTGCACTTCTTGCCACACTTGGTATTGTTATTGCTTATATATCAATTGCACCAAAGGACATTCGTTTTTTCAGTGACACAAGCACAAAAAAAGCGCCTCAGGTAAAGATGTCGGATTATATTCAGGTACTTTTAAAGAACCGTCCGCTTCAGATGATGATTGTAACAAGAGCCACCGATATGCTTGCAAATACCTGTAAGACAAGTGCGATTGTACTTGTTCTTTACGGGATTGCTGCAGGAAATTATAAGCTTTCCGGCGGCTGGACCATGTACACCACAGTAATCGGACTGGTAATGATGACTTTAGGAATTGGCACCATAGGAAGAAAACTTGGCTTAAAAAAAGCCATGCAGCTTGGCAGCTGGGGAGTCGTTGTTATGGATGCGCTGGCAATCGTTTTATGGCTGCTCTGCGATCCTAAGACTTTGAATCTTCCAGGTTATACAAATGGCTACGGTCAGGCATTTACAGGATTTTCCTTCTTTACAATTATGCTGTTCCTGGTTTCCGTCGTAGGCGGAGGATTTCAGATGATTACCAGTTCCATTATTCCTCCTATGATTGCGGACGTTACTGATTATGAGGCAAGCAGAAGCGGAAAGTATATTCCTGGCATGGTAGGAACGTTATTCAGTTTCATGGATAAGATGATTTCTTCCTTTGGTCCTCTTTTAGTAGGGGTTGGTTTTGCTGCCATTGGATTTGGGGATAAATTTCCTGATCTTAATACACCTTACAGCGCCTCCCTGTTAATGATTGCAATTGTATTCTACTATGGTCTTGAATTAATCGGAGCGTTATTTAATATCGGAGCCATGAAATTTTACGACCTGACGCCGGAAAAAATGAAAAGTATTGAAGAAATTATTTATAAGATGAGGGAAACAAATGAATAAATTATCATTTAATGAGAGATGGGAATTCTTAAAATTACCGGATGGTGATATATTGAATCCTATTACACCGGAGACATCGAGTGAGAATGATTATTGCAAGGTCACACTCCCTCATACATGGTATACAGACGAAGATCAATACCGGGGTCTGGCTGTTTACCGGAAAATGCTTCTGGTCTCGGAAGAATGGCAGAATGTATTTCTGGAATTTGAAGGTGCAGATCAGCATTGCAAAGTCTTTGTGAACGGAATACAGATTGGGGAACACCGGGGAGCATATTCCTGTTTCCGGGTTGAGTTACCGGTAACGTTTTTGGCGGAAAAGGAACTGTGTTTAGAAGTATATGTCAGTAATGCTGAAAACCAGACAATATCGCCTATCTTTGGTGACTTCACCATTTTTGGGGGCCTTTATCGCAATGTGAACTTACTGATAACAGAAAAAGAGCATTTTGATTATCTATATTATGGAACCAATGGAATAATCGCCAGTTCCAGTCTGGATGGTGAAACGGGATTACTGGAGATTGAATCTCACGTAATTGCACCAGATGGAGCAATGATTCATTATCAGGTTATAAATGATGATGGTAATGTAACAACACAGGTTACGGAACTGGCAAATGAAACAGTCAGAATTCAGACCCCACATCCTTACTTATGGAATGGAAAAGGAGAGGGCAGACTCTATGTACTGCGCGCAACTTTGCTTATAAATGGGAAAGAGGTAGATCAGGTTTGTGAAAAAATTGGTTTTCGCAGCATAAAAATGGATGCTGAGACTGGTTTTTATTTAAATGGCCATAAAGAAAAAATCCGTGGTGTATCCATGCATCAGGATTTTGCAGGAGTATTTTCGGCTGTTAAGAAAGAGCATCAGGATATTAATTTTAAGTTAATTCATGAAATCGGAGCAAATGCCCTTCGGCTTTCCCATTATCAGCATCCACAGTATCATTATGATTGCTGCGATGAGGAAGGATATATTGTATGGGCAGAGATCCCCATGCTTAAAATGACTGAGGACAGAGAACTGTTTGAAAACGCAAAGTACCAGCTTACTGAAATAATTCTACAAAATATTCACCATCCATCTATCTGCTTCTGGGGAATACAAAATGAAATAGCCATGTTTAAGGATGCGCCTTACATGCATGAATTGTGCCGTGAATTATATTCCTATGCCCGTGAATTAGATGATACAAGACTGATAACGGGAGCAAACCTCTATACGGTAAAGTTTGAAAGTGAATTAAACAAGATTACGGATATGATTGGTTATAATATTTATTTTGGCTGGTATTATGGTGAGATGAATGATTACGATCATTTTCTGGATCAGTTTCATGCTGCCTGCCCTGATATTCCAATTGGTGTCAGCGAGTATGGAGTTGATACAAACACAGCGCTTCATTCCGGGCAGCCGGCAGTGAGAGATTACTCCGAGGAATATCAGGCTTTGTACAGTGAAACTGTGTATCGGATTTTTGACAGCAAGGATTATCTGTGGGGAAGCTTTGTGTGGAATATGTTTGACTTTTCCAGCTCCAGAAGGAATGAGGGGGGGAAGAAGTACATTAATCAGAAAGGTCTTGTAACATATGACCGTAAAATAAGAAAAGATGCTTTCTATTATTATAAAGCAATGTGGTCAAAAGAACCGTTTCTCCATATCTGCTCCAAACGCTTTGTTAAAAGGGCAGAAAATGCTGTTGATATAAAAGTATATACAAATCAGAAAGAAGCTGCATTGTATGGAAATCAGGGAAATGAATTAATCTGCTCTGCCCATAACAATGGAAATGGTACGGTAATTTTCAAAGATATCCAGTTATTACCGGGGGAAAATTCTTTTGTGGTCCGGAGTTTGGAAACGGATTGTACAGCGGACGAGGTAACTTTTGAAAAAGTAGAGGAAAAAGAATCCTCCTATCAATTGCCTGATTCCGGTGCTGGTAAAGCAGTACGAAACTGGTTCTTAAAAGAAGATGATCTCATCAGAGAAGGTTATTTTTCATTGAAGGACAGTGCTTATGATATTACACAAAATCAGGAAGCCATGAAGGTATTTTACAAATTCGCCCCTGTAACTGCCGAAACAGTAGAAAAGGAAGAAGGAATTCCCTTAGGACTCTCTCTACTTAGTATTCTTGGCCGTGATAAAGACCGTAACCCTGATTTTAAAATGGAAGATTTAAACCATACATTAAATCAGATTAAAAAGTACTAGATTAGTTATCGAGCCTTAGAAACAGGGGCATTTACAAATTTAGAAATTAAGATTATAATTATTTTAACCATTTTATCTTTGGTATGTTGCGTGTGCAACATACCATTTTTAAATATATGGTAAAGTAAAAAAAGCATAAAAATAACAGGTGAATAAGATGAGCGACAACATATACGTCTATTTATCATCACTGACTGGAAATACGGAGAAGCTTGCAAAGGGCGTATTAGAGAAATTGAGCAGAAAAAATGGTTCATTTTCATTGCATGATAATGAGTTTCTGACCTCTTCTGATGGCATTGGAGAACTGGTTATTCTGTTTTTCTGGTGCCGGCGCGGTAATTTAGATTATAACAGCCAGATGTTTTTAGAACACTGTAAAAATAAAAAGATTATTGCTGTGGGAACCATGGGAGGTTATCCCTATAGTGAGTATGGTAATAAGGTGAAAAAAGCCGTTTTTCAAACAATCTCAGAGAACAACATCTGTATGGGAGTATTTCTGTCTCAGGGGAAAATTGACATTCAGCGGACGGAATATCGAAAAAATCTGCCTCCGGAACATCCCCATTTTTTAGATGAAAAGGGGATCAGACGTCATGAAGAGTCACGTAAGCATCCGGATGAGGCTGATATAGAATGTGCAAGGTCATTTCTGGAGAAGCGAATAACGGAATATGCAGCTGCCAGCGAAGCTGTATGCATGGATGGGGAACCGTGTATACAATGCGGAATGTGCAATTAAGGGCGAAATTAAACAGCTGTATAAAAAAACAAACAAGGCAGGCAATACTATTTATTTTTATATAATTATGCTATAATAGTAATAGTTATCTTTATTCTAATTATTCTGTGGGAGGTTTTGGTATGAATCTTTGTATTGGTGACAAGATTACGGTCTGTGAGGAAGATCATGAAAACAATTACAGTGTGGAAGAAATTACAGAAGATTATGTGAAACTGACGAATGGCATTACTTACTATTGCAAGGAAAGAGATATTGTTTCTGGGGCTGAGGGAGAAAAAGGACTGATTGCGCGGCAGGTAGTCAACCGGCTCCATCAGGTAGAAGATATCAGTTATCAGAAGGCTGTTAAAATTCTGGAAATTCTCATGGATGCAGATGGTGAGACAGAGAATTAACATGGCTTGTTTTTCGTCTGGTTTTAGGCTATACTAAATCTGTTTTATATTATAATTCAGAAAAGGAAATGATAATCACATGGACATAGAGCCAAAGACCAGAACCGTTATTCCCCGTTACCAGCAGATTGCAATCGAGGTGGCAGCCCGCATTGCCAATGGGGAGTACGCAGAAGGTGAGAAGATATATGCCCGTTCTTCCCTTGCGAGCCAGTATGGCGTTTCGCCGGAAACTGCCCGCAGGTCTATTTGCATACTCAGTGATCTGGGAATTGTATCATCAGAAAAGGGCAGCGGTATTATAATCCGATCCCAGAAAAAGGCAGCGGATTATATTCAGCAGAACAGCAAACTGGAGACCATTGACACCCTTAAAGAGAATTTATTAAAGAGTGTATCCCGTCAGAAGAAAGAGATGGACTATTTAAATGAGTGTATGAATGACCTCATAGAAGCTTCAGTCCATTTCCGGTCTATGAATCCGTTTATGCCTTTTGAGATTCGGATCACAAAGGACTGCGCTTATTTAAACAAGACAGTAACGGAGATACAATTCTGGCAGCATACCGGTGCGACTGTGATCGCTGTCAGCAGAAAGGATCTGGTGATGAAGTCCCCGGGACCCTACGTGGCGCTGACGGAAGGCGATACCATATATTTTATTGCGCAGGATGATACTGCGGACCGTGTAAAGGGATTTTTATATCCCAATCAATAGATTTAGTAACAGAAGCCTGAAGGAAAATAAAATTCTTTGGGCTTTTTAAGGTTTTTAAAGATACCAAAACGGAGGTGACTGCTTGGTTAAACGATCAATTACGGTATTTTTTATCCTGTTTGCATTTCTTCTACTGCTTTTTCTATCAATGCCTGAAAAGAGAGTGGAGTCACCAAATGAATTTCATGCAGTAAAAGGGAAGATTGACTTATCAGGCTGGGATATGAATGAGACAAAGATTCTCCGATTGGATGGAGAATGGGAATTTTACTGGAATCAGCTGCTTATCCCCCAGGATTTTCAGTCACAGGTTTCATCGTTTGATAAAGTCTATATGCAGGTACCAGGTTTGTGGAATGGTAAGTTCATAAAAGGGAAAAAACTTCCGGCATTCGGTTATGCTACCTACCGCCTGGTATTAGATCACGTACCTGCAAGAGAAGTGTTGGCTCTGAAAAAAGGAAATGCCCGATTTTCCAGTAAAGTATATGTAAATGGGGAGGAATTAATTTCCGACGGTTTACCGGCCAAAACTTCAAAGGGCTATCGTTCGGGTAATTCACCAAAGATGGGCTTTTTTGAAAGTGACAGTGACAAAATAGAAATTCTAATCCAGGTTGCCAATTATGAGTATATGAATTCCGGTATTCCTGTTTCCATAGAACTTGGCAGTGAGGATGTGATGCTTCATCAGCATCAAAGGGATCTGATGCTGGCATTGGCCATTTTTGCAGTTTTGCTGACAATCGCCTTTTTGTATCTGATCTTTTTTATTGTTGCAAGGATGAAAGGAATTAATGAGTACATACTTCCCCTGTTTTCTCTGTTTTGCTCACTTTTTGCAATCGGCAACGGGCTGTCAGACCAGCGTCCCCTGCTTCTTATTTTACCTGAAATTTCTTTCACCATGGCTTTTAAAATGAAAGATTTGTTCTTGTCAGTAAATTTTATTACTCTTCTCTGGGTTTTTCATGAGTTTAAGAATGGTTTGATTCCCCTTCGTCCCACAAAGATCATTTCCTGTGTGTACGGAGGCTACTTATTGGTGATACTGACATTTCCCATCTATGAATATTATAAAATTCATCAGCTGGTGATGGTCAGCAACACCATCATTCTTCTTGTGCTGCTGATCAGAGCCATTCTTTTATTTGTAGAGAAGGCGGAAGGGCTGCTTTTATTTGTTTCTGTATTGGCAGTTAATTTTTATTCTTTCGACTGTATTTTGTTTTCTCTGGGATATAAAACTGACTCTGGATTTTCACAGGTGTTTATGATGATCTTTGCAATCGTAATGATTTTTCTGCTATCCATGCATTACTTAAATGCGATTCGTCAGCTTCAGACCTCAGTCATGAGAACACAGGAAGCGGAAATTGGATTTTTACGCGCTCAGATTAATCCCCATTTTCTATATAATGCCCTTAATTCCATTGCTGCTCTGTGTGCAACGAAACCGCGAGAAGCAGAAGAAGTAGTGATAGAACTGTCAGAATACCTGCGCCGCAGCTTTGATTTTAAACGAATCGACGCAATGACGACTCTTGCAAAGGAGATGGAGCTTTTAGAAGCCTATCTCTACATCGAAAAGACCCGCTTTGGGGATCGCCTGCAGGTTGAGTATGATGTTGACGAAACTATAAACCTTCCTATACCCCATCTGATTTTGCAGCCACTTGTAGAGAATGCAGTACGCCATGGATTAATGAAAGCAATTGCAGGGGGGACTGTTATTATATCTGTAAAACGTCAGGGGGCGGAGGCTGTTTTTACAATTGAGGATAATGGAATTGGAATAGAAAAAGAGAGAATCAGCGGGTTGCTGGAGGAAAAGACAGAGTCAGGCGGCATAGGGATCTGGAACATTAACCAGAGACTCATAATGCTCTATAAAAAGGGGTTAACCATTGAAAGCGAAGTGGGAAAAGGAACCAGGGTAATATTTGGTCTGCCTTTGGAAGATTTAAAACAGGCAGGAAGATGGATACGTAAGAAAGGAGACAGACCGGTATGAGAGCGATTATTGTGGACGACGAGGAGCTGGCCCGCTGCCGGCTTACCATCTTATTGGAGGAAATCCAAGAGATCACACTGTGCGGTTCCTTCGCTACAGCATTGGATGCGCTAAAATACATAGAAGAAAATCCGGTGGATGTGATATTTCTGGATATAACCATGCCTGAAATGGATGGCATGGAGTTTGCAAATATTCTGATCGACAAAAAAAGCAGGGCAAGTGTGGTGTTTGTTACCGGATACGGGGAATATGCAGTGGAAGCTTTTGAGCTGGAAGCAGTAGATTATCTCCTGAAACCAATCAAAAGGGATCGTCTTGTCAAGACAATAGACCGGCTTGCCAGAAAAAATTACAGGGAAGTACAACAGTTATATATTAAATGTTTCGGGGGATTTTGCGTATTGGTTCAGGAGGAGGGCGGACAGGCGATCAGCTGGCGTTCTCCCAAGGTGGAGGAGCTGTTTGCTTATTTGGTCTGTAAGGTCAGCGTCAGCCGTGACGAAATCGCGGACACGTTGTGGGAGGGCTTCCCGTTAGACAAGGCAATGAAAAACTTAAACTCTACCGTTTATTATGTACGAAAGGCATTGCAGCAGTTTGGCATGGAAGAATGCCTGATTACTACCAGAAAACAGATTTCTCTGGATACCAAGCGGATTTACTGCGATTTATATGAATTTCAGCAGATGCAGAACCTGGCATGGAAGACAGAGAAGGAAATGGAACGGCTGAAAGAGCTTTACCGTGGAGAACTGTTTCAGGGAAAGACCTATGAATGGTCTTTCGCAAAAGCCCATACTCTGGAAAAAAACATGATATCCAATCTTCTAAAAGCGGGAGAACTGAGAGAAGATCAGAATCGGACGGAAGAAGCAGAACGGATGTATCTGCATGCACTGGAACTGGATCCATATCACGAAGGTGCTTCTGACAGACTTTTGGATTTTTATAACAGGACAGGGAGAAAGAAAAAAGAAAAACAGCTGCGCAAAGAGATAGGTCTGCTGCTCTCCGATGAAGTGTCCCACCCGCTATTATTTTTGAAAAAGCATTTTTAAATAAATATACACTATTATGCATTCCGGCTTTCTGCGTTCCCATACAGAAGCCGGATTTTTTCGTTTATTCTCCGTTTATTGGAGTGTTGTATAATATCGCAAGTAATACAACAGGGGGAAAACTGTTGAAAGGCTCGGTCAGGAAATACAACATCAATACATTAGGAGGAAAGCATATGAAAAAACACGAACCTTTAAAACGCTCTTTGGCTATGGTATTGTCAATGATTGTGGCGTTGGGGGCAATGCCTTTTTCGGCATCAGCGGATATTATGCCGTCGGATGGCGGTATGGTAATAACCGCATTTGAACCGCTGGCAGACGAGATACAATCTCAATCAGTGCCGATTGGTACAGCGCTTAGCGAGCTGAATCTGCCAAAGCAATTGTCAGCTGTCATTGCAATGGAGACAATTGCTGACAGTCCAGCTGTAGATCCAACCAATGAAACGCCAGAGGATGGCACTACCATAGAGCCAGAGACGCAGCAGGAACCGGAGACACAGCAGGAGCCGGAGACACAGCAGGAACCGGAGACCCAGCAGGAACCGGAAACGCAGCAGGAACCGGAGACCCAGCAGGAGCCGGAGACACAACAGGAGCCGGAGACACAACAGGAACCAGAGACACAGCAGGAACCGGAGATATCTCAGGAGCCGGAAAACCTGGAAGTAACCAGCAGCAATACATTTCGGGCGGCCAGTGTCGGTTTATTCAATGTCAGTGATATGAATACAACAGACTTTCAGGAAAGCCGTCTGGAAGAAAGTACGATTTCCATACCGGTAACATGGAGTGCTGATCCGGAATATGACGGAGAAGAGGCAGGAGAGTACGTTTTTAAACCAACGCTTCCGGAAGGATATGTGCTGGCATATGGTATAGATCTGCCTGCTATTTCGGTAACTGTAGGTTATATGTTAAGAAGCACAAACAAAGGCTGGTATGAACGTACAACCGTTTTAGATTTGACAAAACCCAATTTAATATTTAAAAATGCCATTGGTAATCCTACAGGAGCAAATCCAGTTGAATCAGATATTACAATTACGGGAGAAGGCTGGTACTGGTACCGGGACGGATATGAAGAGGAAGGTTATCCTGAAAAAACACTTGTATTAGATGGAATTAATTTGCAGACTACCGATTCTGCTGGCATTATTTTACCCGATGGTGCTACCATCATATTGGCAGAAGGAAGCGATAACTCCGTAACATCTAATGTTGGTCCCATTCAATCATCAGGGGGATTGACAATTAAAGGAGAAGGTGAACTGTTTGTTGAGGGAACTACGGGATTAACAGGTATAGCCATTCATACATCCACACTTTCCATAGAAGGTGGAACCATAAAAACGTCGCTGCCTTCGTCCTCCTTTGGTTACGGGATCCTGACGAATGTTTTCAACTATACTGGTGGAACAATTTACGTTAAATCAAGTGACACTGGTAAAGGTTACGCAGCATATTTTACTGAATTCAATTCCAGTAAAGGGCTTACTGTATTACAAATGGGAGACAATGATTATTCAGTAGCTGTAAAGTTATTTAAAGCTGGTTCAAGTAGTTATTATGTTTATGGAAGCAACACTACCGCATCTGATTTAAGATTCACCATTCAACCCATCCCAAGGGCTTTTGTAGAAAGTAAGATTATTTCCGGAATGACAGGAACTGCACTTTCAGTCACAGATTCTGTAACTGTTACCCTGGAAAATAATATGTTCCTCCATTTAGAAGAAGATGAGAATGTATCCCAGTGGTTCCAGAATCTTCCAGAGGGAATTATTGCAAAGATAGAAAATATCTATACCGACGGACAAGTAAGCATCGCTTTTTCCGGTACTCCAATCCAAAAATCATATGAAACCATGAGTATTATTATTCCCGCCGATAAGCTGGCAAGTGCACAGGCATTATCCGTTGCAAAGAATAGTGACGCCAGGTTTAAAATTGAACAGGCAGGGCTTCGAAGTAACATGCTGGACTTAACAGCAGATCTCGTCTGGTACCGCGACCTAAATGGAGATCTGGTAAGTAAAAACCCCAGAAAAAGCGACATTGATGATACTTCGGAAGGCTGGAAATGGTTTCATTCCCAGGGTGAACTTTTATTGGAGGGGATAAATCTAATCAGTTCCGATGAGATTGGAATTAAACTTCCCGCGGCGACAAGGGTTCTTCTGGCTGATGGCAGCGATAATCATATAAGTGTTTCAGATTCACATAGTGATTCTAACTTCACAGGTATCTTTAGCATCGGTGATATGGAAATGGCTGGCAATACAGGAAGACTTCAGATTTCAGCAGGAGATACCATTGGAACGTATAGTGCCGGTATCTATGCACTTGGTATTCTTTATTTCAGCGGTGGTGAAATCACTTCCATTGCAGGAGATGCTTATTATAGAAGCATTGGTATTGCAACAGATAGTGGAATTGAATTTACAGACGGCACTGTCTTTGCGAAAAGCAGTTATGTCAGCAGTCTTGATGGGATTGCCACTGCCATTCATGCAAGATATGGCATCACGGACGATGGAATGGATATTCTTCAGAAAGTTGAGGGAGAATTCACGGAACCGGCAATTGTAAAAAATAACGGCAATGCAAGTGTTAATTATGTTTTTGCTGATGATATAATTGCATCAGATATTAAAATCAGCAAAAAAGCAGCAATTAAAAATGTGGGAGGAAAAGCAGCTGTTTCTTTCAGCGGAACAACCATAGATCTCTCACAAATCTCCTCATTGTTTACAGTAGATAAGAATGCAGGAAACCGGATTTATGCCATTGAGGAAGAAAGTACTGGAGCTGGTACCATTTCAGGAAATATACTTACGGTTACCAAAGCAGGTACCATTCACATCAGTCTTACAACAGAAAAAACACAGACTCATGCAGCTGGTCAGAAAGTATTTGGTATCCTTACGGTAAACAAAGGCACGAAGGCGAGCGCTCCGGTCAAGCCTGATGTGACAAATACCACCGAAAGTGGCGGTAATAACGGTAAGATCACAGGACTGATCCCCAATACCAGATATGAGTATAAGAAAGACAACGGATCCTACAAAGAGGTAACCTCCAATGAAAACGGAGAAATCTCCGGTCTGTCCGCTGGTTCCTATGTGGTACGTTTTGCAGAAACTGAACTGTTTCTCGCCAGTGCTGATTCTCTGACTGTAACAATCGGACAGCCAGGCACGAGTAACGGCGGAAACACAGGCGGAAATACAGGTGGAAACACAGGCGGAAATTCCGGCAGCGGGTCCGGTGATTCATCCACAAGCGGTTCTTCCTCCATCCCCACTCAGGCAGTTACAGGAGCGGCCCAGAGTACGGCAGCAGTTGACAACAGTGGAAATGCAGCCGTAAGCGTTACTGACAAAAACATTACCGATGCAATCGCTAACGCGAGGGCAAACGCAGCTAAAAAAGGTGTGAATGCAGGAGACATTAAAGTAGCCCTCCAGGTATCTACAGGCGGCATGGACGCCTCTGCTGTGACAGTAAACTTACCGAAAAACATACAGCAGCAGGTAATAAGTAATAAAATTTCCAGCGTAGAAATGATGATTGACCGGCCGGATATCACAATCGGCATCAATCTGGCGGCAGTCACGGAAATCAACCGCCAGGCCAATGCAGATGTACAGCTTACGGCAAAAAAGGTGGAGCCCTCCACACTTAGCGGATCGGCAAGAAGCCAGATCGGCACACGCCCTGTCTATGATTTAAAGGCAAGCTATGAAAGCGGAACAAAACATGTTTCAAACTTTGGTACTGGTTCTGTTTTCGTAAGTATTCCTTATACTCCGTCATCGGAGGAAGTAATTGGAGGACTGTATGCAGTTTATGTGGATGAGCAGGGAAATCCAGCCCGTGTGAAAGGTTCTGCCTATGACAGAAACAGCAGAAGCGTGATTTTTACCACAAACCATTTTTCTGTATATGGATTAGGTTATGAAACTCCAGCAGCAAAATTAAGGGACACCAGCAGTCATTGGGCCAAGGATTCCATTGATTATGTAGTAGGCAGAGGTCTGATCAACGGTATATCCGAAACCGAATTCTCTCCGGACAATGCCATTACCCTGAAAGTACTGGCAAAAGCTCTTGGAAAACTGGCGAACATTGATCCAAATGCTTATTTAAAAGATGGAATGGCAGACAGCGAATACAGCCCATATATTCAGTGGGCGAAAGAAAAAGGGATTATAATAAACAGGGAAAACAGCCAGGTTGCGCCAGATCAGACATTATCCCGTGAAGAGGCAGCAGCCATCCTGGCAAACTATGCGAAAGCAACCGAATATAAGCTTCCTCAGGTCCGCAGTGCCGTAGTCTTTACTGATGCAGCAAAGATTCAAAGCGGATATCAGGAAGCAGTAGCAGCAATGCAGAAGGCAGGTGTCATCCTATCGAAAGAAGGAAGCAGCTTCAATCCAAAAGCCAATGCAAGCCGCGCTGAGATTGCCGCTATGCTTCACCGCTACATCAAGCTGACCATTGATCCATCCACCGCCGAAAAATGGGCGAAAAATGACAGCGGTCAGTACCTGTTCTACAGAGAAGGAAAAGCCGTCACTGACTGGCAGTCCATCAATGATGTAACGTATTTCTTCGACGGCAGTGGCATCCTGGTATCCGGCCGTTGGATAGAAATCCAGGGAAAATGGTACTACTTTAATGCTGACGGTTCTCTTGCCAGAAGCACGAAAGTAGATGACTATGAAGTGGATGAAAAGGGTGTAAGAAAATAAATAAAACCATATGAAAATAAGGCCGCAGGAAGCGTATAAAATCCTGCGGCTTTATTTTGCGATTTGACAAAGTAACAACTTTAACATATAATATAAGTTGTCACTAAACAAGAAAGGAGAGTAATTGATGATAAAGTTTGAGAATATTTCAAAACAGTATAAAGCAAAAAAGGTTCTCAATGATATTACCTTTACTGTACAAAAAGGAAGCCTGGTGGCAATTATTGGAGAGAGCGGCTGTGGAAAGACCACGCTTTTAAAAATGATAAACCGCCTGATAAAACCTACCTCCGGAACGATTTGTATTGACGGCAAAGATACTGCTGCCATGGATGAAGTTACCTTGAGAAGAAGAATCGGCTATGTCATCCAGCAGACAGGACTTTTTCCCCATATGACCATAAGAGAGAACATAGAGCTGATCCCCAGACTTGAGAAGATGCCGTTAAAGGACAGGGAAGAGAATACAAAAAAATTGATGCAGATGGTCGGGCTGGATTGCAGTGAGTTTTTAGACAGGTATCCTACGGAGCTCAGTGGAGGACAGCAGCAGCGTGTGGGGGTAGCCAGAGCCTTTGCCACAGACCCGGACATTATTCTCATGGATGAACCGTTTTCCGCATTGGATCCCATGACCCGTTCCGATTTACAGGATGAACTGGTGCTGCTTCAGGGCAAGCTGAAAAAAACAATAATTTTCGTTACACATGATATGGATGAGGCCATTAAAATTGCCGATATGATCTGTATTATGAAGGACGGAGACATTCTGCAATATGATACACCAGAGAATATTTTAAATAATCCGTCAGATGAATTTGTATCAAACTTTGTAGGTAAAAACAGAATCTGGTCATCTCCGGAATTTATCCGGGTATCGGATATTATGATTGACCAGCCGGTTACAGCAGCAAAAGATCTTTCCATATTAAAATGTGTGGATAAGATGCGTCAGAATAAAGTAGACACGCTGTTGATTATTGACAGGGAAAGCCGGCGCCTGGAAGGCATGGTAAAAGCCAGCGTGTTAAGAAGCGTGGAAGATAAATCAAAACAGGCAAAAGAATATATGACCCAGGATTTTAAAGTACTGCAGCCAGATGAGAATATTCTGGATGCCTTAAAGATTGTTACCGATTATAAAGTATCGGCCGTCCCGGTTGTGGATGAAAGCAGACGTTTAAAAGGTCTGATTACAAAAAGCAGTCTGGTGACCACGTTAAGTCAGCAATATTTTGAGTATGAAGGAGGAGATGCGTAAATGAATTTTTGGACTTATATTGGAGACAGTTACCCGCAGATCATAACCTTGCTGATTGAACATGTGAAGCTGACAGCAATTTCCGTAGGACTTGCAATATTAATCGGTGTGCCTCTTGGAATATTAATCGCCTATGCATCAAAAGCCAATAAACCAGTGCTGACAGCAGCTAATATTATTCAGGCCATACCAAGTATGGCATTGCTGGGATTTATGATTCCGCTGCTAGGTATCGGTACCGTTCCCGCAATTGTTGCGGTTGTTCTTTATTCTCTGCTTCCCATCATAAAAAACACCTATACAGGTATCGAAAATTTAAATCCACAGACAATTGAAGCAGCCAGAGGAATTGGCTTAACGCCCTTACAGGTTCTGACAAAGGTTCAGATCCCTCTTGCACTTCCGGTAATTATGGCAGGAGTGAGAATCGCATCTGTCACGGCAGTAGGACTTATGACCATGGCTGCATTTATCGGAGCAGGTGGACTGGGTTATCTTGTCTTTTCCGGAATCAGGACAGTGAATAACAACCAGATTCTGGCAGGAGCCATTCCGGCTTGTATGCTTGCTTTGACGGTTGATGCTATCATCGGACTGGTTGAAAAACTGGTTACCCCCATCAGCCTGCAAAAGGGAGACAGAGCAGAGAAAATAAAGAAAAGAACCGTTCAGAAAGCCAGCCTTGGTGCAGCAGCAGTTCTGCTTGCAGCAGTGTTTTTATTTACTTCAATCGGCACGGGCAATCAGGCGGGCAGGACCATTTCCATTGGCTCTAAGGATTTTACGGAACAGGAAATATTGGGAAATCTGGTGGCAGATTTAGTAGAAGCAAGAACGGATATAAAAGTAAACCGCAGGCTGAGCCTGGGCGGAACTCAGGTTTGTGCAGGCGCGCTAAAAAGCGGAGATATTGATCTTTATATAGAATATAGCGGAACCGCATATACAGATATGTTAAAATATCCGCCAATCAGTGATATGGAGAAGGTTTATGAAACCGTGAAAAAAGAATATGGAGAGCGTTTTGATCTTGCTGTTTTAAAACAAATGCAGTTTAACAATACTTATGTACTTGCAGTCAGCCAGGAGACTGCTAAGAAATATGAAATCGGAACAGTCAGTGATTTATCCGGGATAGCAGGTACTATGACTTCTGGCACCACGTTTGAGTTTTCCAATAGAGAAGACGGCCTCAATGGAATTGAGAATGCTTATGGATTTAAAATGGGTAAAAAACTTACCATAGACGGTTCACCCCGCTATACCGCACTGGCTGGCAAAGAGGTGGATGTGGTGGACGCATTCGCCACGGACGGTCTTTTAAAGAAATTTCAGTTAAAGACGCTGACCGATGACAAACATTTTTTCCCTCCATACTTTGCAATGCCTGTGATAAGGGAAGAAGCACTGAAAGAGTGTCCGGAGTTACCAGGATTGTTAGAAGAACTGGGAGAGTTACTCACAGACGATGTTATGGTGGAACTAAACTATAAAGTGGATGAACTGCAGCAGACCCCGGAAAAGGTGGCGGGAGATTTCTTAAGAGAAAACGGGCTGGTATCATGATTTTTTCTTTTGTGTTGTTTTTTATTCTTTCCCAGTGCTTTTGCCGCCCGGGTATATGCAGGCTGCTTGCTGGAGAGAAGGAACTGACACAGAAGGAAGTATGGATTAGTTACGCTTTTGGAACGTATTTACGGGCAGATGCATTTCTTCTTTTTCTTTTATGGACATTAAGCTTTTTTTCTATCCCTTATCTTTATCAGGGAACTGGTATCCTTTTTCTGATTGCTGCATTACTTTTTCTTAAAAGGCTGATTAAAATTTTAAATTTATAATGATTATCAGGTGACTGCTGTAAGGAAAATACGTTCTTGCAGCAGTTTTTACGATTTATCTGGAAAAATTTAGAAATTTATAAGAATTTTTATATTTAATTCATTATAACACCCCGCTATAATAGGATAGAGACAGAAAGCGATATGGAGGGAACGAGCATGAAATTTTTCAGGAAGAAAATAGAAGAAGAGATGCAAGTGGCGCAAGCCGGTCCTATGGCCGATGATGACTTTGAAAAAGAATTGGAGCATCTGATGACTGAGGAGCATGGGGGTAAAAAGAAGAAAAAGCTTTTTAAGAAAAAATGGAGCAGAAAAAAGAAAATTATTGTGGGCTCTGCAGTTACTGTAGTGTTCCTTTTTATTGCCTTTAGAAGTGTAGCGGGCGGAAAAAGTGCGGTTATGCCGGTTACAGCAACACCATTAAAAAAAGGTGAAGTTACGGAAGTTCTTTCTGTAAGCGGTCCGGTACAGGGAACGGACAGTGTGGAGGTGGTTTCCAATTTACATGCTGAGATCCTGGAACTACGGGTAAAAGAGGGTGACAAGGTAGAGAAGGGGCAGCTGTTAGCCACTCTTGATGATAAGGATGCGAAAAAAGGTGTGGATATAGCCCAGAATGCTTATGATCTTGCTGTCAGTACATATAAAGATAAACAGCTGGAAGCAGAAAACGGCTATGCCAAGGCAAAGCAGGAGTTTGAGACTGCAAAAGCAAATTATAACAGAACCCTCCTTCTTTATCAGGGAGGAAGTGCGACAGGAGTTGAGTTAGAGACTGCTACTAATTCCATGAATAACGCAGCCAGGGAACTTACCACCTATACGATTAAAGATGGGAAACCGGTAGCCAATGAATCCTATTCTCTGCAGATTGAAAAAGAAGCATTTGAGCTGGAGCAGAAAAAAGAAGCACTGGAGAATACAAAAGTAACCAGCCCGATTGCAGGAACTGTAGTAAGGGTAAATTGCAAGGTGGGACGTTTTGCGGATAAAACCGATGATGATAAGCCCATGTTTATCATTAATAACCTGGATGTCCTTGAGATGAAAATTAACGTAAGTGAATATTCCATAGGTAAGGTGAAAGTAGGGCAGCCGGTAGCTATTAACGCAGATATCTTAAATGGTGATACAGTAAAAGGAGAAGTAACTGATATTTCACCGACTGGAGAAGAAAAGGGAGGCGGTTCCACAGAACGTGTTATCCCAACCACGATTCGTATTATTGACCAGAATACAAAGCTGATTGCGGGAATTACGGCAAAGGCCAAAATAGAACTGCAAAAAGCAGAAGATGCATGGGTAGTTCCTATTTCGGCACTTATTCAGAATCCCGATGGAACTATGGCAGTAGCCTCCGTTGTTAATAACACAGTAAAATACATACCAGTAAAGACCGGTGTAGAAAGCGATATTGAAGCGGAGATTATTCCGGACGAAGAGGGTGCCTTAACAGAAGGTCTGCAGCTGATTGAAGCTCCATCCCCCATGATTACAGATGGAATGACGGTACACGTGCTTCCGTCTCAGCAGTAGGGAGGATGTTATATGTGGAAAAAGAAAGAAGTGATACCTGACTATATCACCCAGAATGTCAGCGAAGATCTTATAAAACTGGTTGATATGGTAAAGATCTATGATACCGGTTCCATTAAGGTTCTGGGATTAAAACGGGTAAACTTAACAATAAAGCGTGGCGAGTTTGTCGCCATTATGGGGCAGTCAGGTTCAGGAAAATCAACACTGATGAATATACTTGGCTGTCTGGACCGTCCCACCATGGGACATTATTTTCTGGATGGCATTGATACAGCGGATCTACCTTCTGATGATTTATCTGCTATCAGAAATCGTAAAATCGGATTCGTTTTTCAGTCCTTTAACTTAATATCCAGAACATCGGCTTTAAAGAATGTGGAGCTTCCCATGACCTATGCCCACATTTCTAAAAAAGCGAGAGAAAAAAGAGCGCTTGAACTTTTGGAACGGGTAGGTCTGGGAACCAGATACGAACATATGCCCAATGAATTGTCCGGAGGTCAGAGACAGAGGGTTGCCATAGCCAGAGCGCTGGCTAATGAACCGCCCCTGATACTTGCAGATGAGCCCACTGGTAATTTAGACTCGGCTTCCTCTGTGGAAATCATGGAATTGTTTTCCAAGCTGCATAACGAGGGAGCAACGGTAGTATTGGTTACTCACGAAGAAGATATAGCCGCGTTTACCAACCGGATTATTCGATTCCGGGATGGAAGCCTGGTCAGTGATACACCCAATATTCCGGTATCAAAGCGGGAGAAAGAAGAGCCGGAAGAGCCGGAAGAGCCAGAGTATCAGAGTGGGGATGCATTATGCTGAGAGAAAATATGAGTATGGCGTTACACGCCATTAGATCTAATAAAATGCGTTCATTTCTCACTATGCTGGGCATCATTATCGGTATCGGCGCAGTGATTGCCATTGTGTCTGTTGGAGACAGCATGAGAAATGTTTTTACGGATGCGTATAAAGATGTAGGAATTAACCGGGCCTTGATTCTGGTATCCTGGGAAGTGACCGATTTCCGAAATTCCGATTATTTTGACCGGGATGAGCTGGAACGGGTGAAAGAGGTCTTTCATGATAAGATCTCGTATATTGACACCAATTCCAGCGCAGATACAGAAGCGATAAACCGCTTAAAAAAGGTGAAATATGATTTTCAGGGAGTAGACTATAATTATACGGACGTTCAGCCCCAGAATATTATATACGGCAGGTTTATCAATGAAGCAGATGTAAAAAAAGCGGCAAACCATGTGGTCCTGGAAGATAAGGGGGCAGTGGAACTCTTTGGAACGGCTGACTGCGTAGGACGTACGTTCCGCATGACTGTTAATAAGAACACTCAGGAATTTACCGTGGTGGGAGTGTATCACAAAGACTTATCGCCTATGGCTGCCATGCTGCTTAATAATGGGCAGAAGCAGGCCGGATTTATCCCCGACACTGTGGTAAGCCCAAAAGGCGACAGGTTTCAGGTGCTGAATTTTTATGTTCGTGACGGAGTGAACATGAAAGAATTTCAGCCTGAGATTGTCAGATATATTGCAAAGACAAAAGGCCGTAAAGATTCAGATATCCGTGTGATGTCTGTTGTAGATCAGATGGGAAGCGTAGATTCCAAGCTTTCAGCCATGTCTGCAGCGGTAGGTGGAATTGCAGCCATCTCTCTTTTAGTAGGGGGAATCGGGATCATGAACATCATGATGGTGTCGGTAACTGAGCGAACCAGAGAAATTGGAATCCGGAAAGCGCTTGGTGCCAGAACCAGGGATATCATGATTCAGTTTTTGACGGAGTCGGCACTGATGTCGGCATGTGGTGGTGTGATTGGTATCATTCTTGGTGTGGCGATTGTAATGATTGGAGGAGCGGTTTTAAAAACAACCGTAATTGTAAGACCATCCGTAGTTGCTATGGCGGTGGGATTTTCCGGGCTGGTCGGTATATTTTTTGGAATTTACCCGGCTTCCAAGGCGGCGAAGGCAGATCCAATCGAGGCATTGAGGTATGAATAGGAGGGAAGCATGCTGTTTGAAAATATGACGATGGCAGTTCATGCCATAAAAGCGAACAAAATGAGATCTCTTCTTACCATGCTTGGGATTATCATTGGAATCGGATCGGTGATTGCCATTGTATCCATTGGTGATACCATGCGATTTATGATTTCTGATATCTATAAAGATGTGGGAACAACCCTGGCTTATGTTTACATCTGGCCCTCTGACGGCAGTGATATGAGACAAAGCGATTATTTCAGTGTGGATGATATTGACCGCATCAGGGAAGTTTACAAAGATGAGATCACTTATATAGACGGTAGTTCGCAGCAAAATGTGGAAGCTGTTTTTGGCAGAAACAAGGTAAAATTCGCCATGGAGGGGATTGATTCTAATTATCCCGATGTTCATAAGATTAACATCATATACGGCAGGAATTTAAATGAGGGAGATATAAAAGGCAGAAAAAATCACGTTGTTCTGGAAGCAAAAGGGGCGAAAGAGCTGTTTGGTACGGAGAATGCCGTAGGAAAATCTTTTCGGACGACCATTTATGGAGATACGGATGATTATGATGTGGTAGGAGTTTACCGCAAGGAAGAAAATCCATTTCTTGCTATGGTTAACGGTTCGAGTGAGAATAAAGAAGGTTATCTGCCTGAGTCCATACTGGTATGGCCCAATGATACGATTTACAATATCAGGCTTTATGCAAAAGAAGGTACTGATATGAAAGCTTTTTCTGACCGTTTCTCTCAGTATATAGCCAAGAGCAAAAACAGAAAGAGAGAGGATGTTACCTTTTACTCCGTATCCAGCGAAATGGGAAGCGCGGACCAGATTATGGGTGGTCTGTCTGCGGCCGTAGGAGGCATAGCAGCAATTTCTCTTCTGGTAGGCGGAATCGGAATCATGAATATTATGCTGGTTTCTGTTACAGAGCGGACCCGGGAAATCGGTATCAGAAAGGCTCTTGGAGCAAAAACCTGGGATGTTATGGTCCAGTTTCTCACTGAATCGGCCATACTTTCTGCAATGGGGGGAATCATCGGTGTTATTACGGGAGCAGGACTTGTTTTTCTTGGAGGTACCCTTCTTGGAATGACAGTAGTCATCAAACCAATGGTAATTATTATTGCGGTTGGATTTTCTGCGCTGGTGGGTGTGTTTTTTGGAATTTACCCGGCATCCAAAGCGGCAGGGAAAGATCCCATTGAGGCCTTACGATATGAGTAAAAAGCGCAGCAGGCATGCTGTGCTTTTTTTCTGAAAAATAAAAAATTCCTTAAAGACTCGCAAAGTAAAAGGTTCTATGCTATAATAGGGTGATATCTTATGGTATAGTGAGGAGACTATATGCTGAGTGAAGAAAAAATTAAGATCATGACTAATCTCGCGATGTTTGAGAAACATGAAGGTAAGAGAATATTTCCGATTAACCGGTACTTCAAAAGTGACTATGTCAGCAGCAAGCTGTTCCGCTCCTTTTTCAGCTACACCTTTAGTTTTTTGTCCTGCCTTCTTTTATGGGGACTTTATTACATGGAGCGGTGGCTGAATACCATGGATTTAAAGAGCCTGACAGGAACGGGAATCAGAATTGGTATCATTTATGCTGTCGGTCTTGCGGTATATCTTGGGATCAGCATATATATATATATGAAGCGTTACGAATATGCAAGCCGGGGAATGAAGGTTTATCTGGCAAAATTAAAGAGACTGGACAAGCGCTATGATGGAAACACCAGATCAATAAAAAGAATAAAAGGAGGGCGTACATCATGATGGGCCTTCTTGTGTTAAGAGAACGACTGAAAGAGTTTTATGCAAGGTATGGAATCTATATCACTCCTGTTATCAAGTTTATATTCAGTTTCCTGGCATTTTCTTTGATGAACAAGAATATTGGATTTATGACGAAGCTGACAGAACCGTTTATACCACTGGTTCTGGCTTTGGTCTGCTCATTTCTGCCTTATGGTGCCATTTCTTTTGTGGCAGCCAGCTTTATGCTCGCCCATTTATCAGGTATCTCACTGGAAGTTACTCTGGTTATGGCTGTGTTTATACTGGTGGTTGGTCTTTTGTATTATGGCTTCCAGCCGGGAGACAGCTATCTGCTGGTATTGACACCGGTTTTTTTCCTGTTAAAGATACCCTATGCGATACCCCTGATTGTAGGGCTTTCCGGAGGAATTGTTTCCGTAATCCCGGTAGGGTGCGGTGTTTTTATCTATTTTACCCTTCTGTATGTAAAACAGAATGCAGGAGTTTTGACCAATGATTTATCCGCAGATGAGATGCAGAAGTTCATGCAGCTGATGAAAAGCCTGCTGGCCAATAAACTGATGTTAATTATGGTGCTTGCTTTTGTTTTGGCACTGTTAATTGTGGTGATAATCAAAGGGCTGTCTATGGATTATTCCTGGGTAGTGGCGATTATCGCCGGTACCATTGCACAGCTTAGTGTTATTTTCATCGGAGATATCACAGCGGATGTGTCAGTATCAGTACTTGGGCTCTTTGGAGGAGTGTTTGTTTCCCTCATACTGGCCGGGATTTATACTTTTTTTGTATTTACAGTGGATTATACACGTACGGAGTACGTACAGTTTGAAGATGATGACTATTATTATTATGTCAAGGCGGTTCCAAAGCTGACAGTCAGCACCCCTGATGTAAAAGTTCAAAGAATAAATGCCAGAAAGCTCCAGAGACCGCAAAGGTAAGAAGAACAAAAAGGGAGGTGGATCACATGGCAAATTTTTTAGATAAGATGTATTCCTGGGTATCATTCCTTCCCAGAATTTCAAAGACGAATCTGGTTGAGATTATTATCATAGCTGTTTTGCTGTATGAGCTTCTGACCTGGATTATGAATACAAGAGCCTGGACCCTGTTAAAAGGGATCATAGTAATCTTTGTATTCTATGTCTTTGCTTACGTTTTCCGTTTGGATAATATTTTCTGGATACTCAATAAGATTGCTGCTCCGGCAGTAACCATGGTAATTGTGATCTTCCAGCCGGAACTTCGCAAGGCGCTTGAACAGCTGGGAAGCAAGAATCCATTTACCGGAATTCTTACGTTTGACGATGGGAGAGATAATTCCGGATTTACCGATAAGACCATTAATGAACTGGTGAAAGCCACCTTTGAGATGGCGAAAGTTAAGACAGGAGCCCTGATTGTAATCGAACGCAGCGATTCCTTAAAAGAGATTGAGCGGACTGGAATCGAAGTGGGCGGAGTTGTGAGCAGCCAGCTTCTTATTAACATATTCGAACATAATACCCCTCTTCATGACGGTGCTGTGGTTGTCAGGGGGAACAGGGTAGCAGCAGCGACCTGTTATCTTCCCCTGTCTGATAACATGACCATCAGTAAAGATCTGGGAACCAGACACAGGGCAGCGGTTGGAGTCAGTGAAGTCAGTGACAGCCTGACCATCGTGGTTTCTGAGGAAACCGGACGGGTAACGGTTGCGTTAGAGGGAGGATTAAAGCGGATAGCAGATGCAGATATGCTGAGAACCATTCTGGCAGGAGTCAAGCAGGCGGGAGAGGAAGGAAGCAGGTTCAGGATTTTGAAGGGAAGGCGTAAGAATGAAGGAAAAGCTGTTAAATAACCTTGGACTGAAAGTTGCGTCGCTGGTGCTTGCGCTTGGAGTGTGGATGGCGGTGGTGAATATATCAAACCCGGTCATTAACGACTCCCAGCTTGTTACGGTTGAAGTCCGTAACGAGGAAGCTTTAAAGGCGGCAAACTTAACCTATGAAATTGATGGCAAGGATGTTGTGGCAGTCAGCTATCAGGTGAGAACCAGAGACCGTTCTCTGGTAAAAGCATCAGACTTTCATGCATACGTTGATTTAAAGGATTATAATGTGACGGGTGCCATTCCTATTACAGTAGAGATCAATAAAGATAAAGAAAGTCTGGTAAAAAGTGATACCATTACGGCGAAACCCATGGTAATCCGGATTAAAGCGGAACAGCTGCAGACCAAAAAGTTTGATTTGCAGGTGGATACCAAAGGAACAGGAAAAGAGGGTTACAGACCTGGAACCATTAATCTGGTACCGGATAATGTAACGGTGGAAGGACCAGAATCGGTAATTGGACTGATTAATCACATGGGAGTGGAGATCCAGATTAACAATAATGTGAGTTCGGATTTCAGTTCCTCTGGGACGCCTCTTTTTTATGATGCTAATGGCAATAAGCTGGATCTTGCAAACAAGGTGACTGTTAATAAACCAGAGATTGATTATTATGTCCAGATGCTGAAGGCAAAGGAGCTCCCTCTTAATTATGAGGTTACGGGTCAGGTTGCCAAAGGATACCGCTATACAGGACTTGAGACAGAGGTAAAGTCTGTTTCAGTGGTAGGAACCAAATCGGTGCTTGCCTCTCTTACATCCATTGCAGTATCTTCTGATAAACTTAATATTGACGGTGCCACAAAGGATAAAGTGGTACAGCTGGATTTAAGCCAGTATCTGCCGCCGAATACCACCCTTGCAGGTGATAAATATAAAGATGTATCCGTTAAGCTGAAGGTGGAGCCGCTGACCACCCGAGTATTTACCCTTCAGCTGAATGAACTTGATAAAAAGGGCATGTCTGCGGATTACAGCTATAGTTTTGATAAACAGACCTGTGATGTTACCGTAAAGGGGCTCAAAGAAGACTTAGATGCATTGAAAGAAGAAAATTTAAATGCAGTACTTGAAGTCTCCGATTTAAATCCAGGCACATATCCCGGACAGCTTCATTTTGAAATTGCAGAAGGGTTTGAGATTACCGTTTACACGCCTTTTAATGTAACGGTAGCCATGGAGCACACAGAACCTGCACAGACGCAGGAAACCACTGTGTCAAGCACATCAGAAAGTGCGTCACAGTAAAAAGGGCCTTTCGAGGTATTATGAAGAAAAGTTGGAGGAATTCAGTATGGTCAGTGCTAAAGTTGTTATAAAGAATCCTACCGGTTTGCACCTTAGACCGGCAGGGATTCTTTGTAGGGAAGCCATGAACTTTAATTCAGTGGTGAGTTTTCGTTTTAAGAACACCACTGCCAATGCAAAGAGTGTACTCAGCGTGTTGGGAGCCTGCGTAAAAAGCGGGGATGAGATTACCTTTGTCTGTGAGGGAGCAGATGAAGAGGAAGCTCTGGCTACCATGATCAAGGCTGTTGAGGGGGGCCTTGGCGAATAGATTTTATCATTTTTTAATTAATAAGGAGGATTTTATGTTTAAAGGAACAAGCGCATCTGCGGGAATCGGAATTGGGAAAGCCGTTATCGTAGAAGAGACAGAACTGAAGATTAAGAAAGACACAATTACAGATGTGGATGTGGAAAAAGCCCGCTTTCAGAGGGCTGTAAACCAGGCCATGGAGGAAACTGACGCTCTGGCAAAGGATCTTGCCACAAGAGTGGGAGAAAAGGAGGCGGAGATTCTTAACGGACATCTTCTGCTGCTTTCAGACCCTATGCTGGTAGGTGAAATTGAAACTTCCATTTCAGGAGAGATGGTTAACAGCGAATTTGCAATTGAGACTGTATGCAACACGTATGCAGATATGTTTGCCTCCATGGGAGATGAACTGATGCAGCAGCGTGCTACCGATATGAGGGATATTAAGACCCGTATGCAAAAGATTTTACTGGGAGTCAGTTCCGTGGATATCGGAGCTCTTCCGGCTGGAAGTGTAATTGTGGCAAGAGATTTAACTCCGTCCATGACAGCTGGAATTAATCCTGCCAATGTAACTGGTATAGTGACAGAACTGGGTGGAAAGACGTCACACAGTGCTATTCTTGCGAGAGCCCTGGAGATTCCGGCAGTTGTTGCATTAGATGGCATCATGAGCCAGATTAAAGACGGTACAGACCTTATATTAGATGGATCAGAGGGAGTGGTATTTGCAGACCCGGATCAGGCAGTAAGAGAAGAGTACACAGCAAAAAGAGATGTATTCTTAAAGGAAAAGAAAGAACTGGAACAGTACATTGGAAAACCAACTGTGACAAAAGATGGAGTGACCATCGAACTGGTTGCCAACATTGGAAAACCGGAAGATGTGGATAAGGTCCTTCAGTATGATGGAGAAGGTGTTGGCCTGTTTCGTACAGAATTCCTTTTTATGGACCGGACCAGCATGCCTACCGAAGAAGAACAGTTTGAAGCATACCGCAAGGTAGCATCTGCCATGAACGGCAAGCCGGTGATTATCCGTACTCTGGATATTGGCGGAGACAAAGAGATCCCTTATATGGGTTTGGAAAAGGATGAGAATCCATTCCTTGGATATCGTGCAATCCGTTTCTGTCTCGACCGCAAGGATGATGTTTACCGTCCACAGCTTCGGGCACTTTTAAGAGCCAGTGCATTTGGTAATATCCGCATTATGGTACCTATGGTGACCTGCCTTGAGGAGTACCGGGAAGCAAAGGCTTTGATCGAAGAGATTAAGAAAGAACTGGATGAAGCATCCATTTCATATAAAAAAGATATTCAGGTTGGAATCATGGTGGAAACAGCGGCAGCTTCGCTGATGGCAGATGTATTTGCAAAAGAGGTTGATTTCTTCAGTATCGGGACCAACGATCTTACCCAGTATACCATGTCTGTAGACCGTGGTAATGACAAGGTATCCTACCTTTACTCACCTCTTAATCCGGCTGTTTTAAGAAGCATCCGCCATGTGATTGAGTGCGGAAGAAAAGAAGGTATTATGGTTGGAATGTGCGGGGAAGCTGCGAGCGATCCCATGCTGATTCCCCTTCTTCTGGCATTTGGCTTAAATGAGTTCAGTATGAGTGCTTCTGCTATTTTAAATGCAAGAAAGCTGATTACCGGATACAGCACACAGGAGCTTAAGGAAGTTGCCGAGCAAGCCATGACTTTTGTTACTGTAAAAGAAGTAGAAGATTATATGAAAGATTTTATTAGCCGTTCCTAATGGAATGAATGGGAAAGAATGCAGCTGTTGCCGTTAAGGCGGCTGCATTTTTTCCGAATAAATGTGAAAAGGCGATTATTTACTAAAGGGGATATGTTACGATGAGCGTTTATCTGATCAGTTATGCAGCATCTTATCTATTTGCAAGAGCCGGTTATTATTGGCTTTCCGGTTTAATCCTCATGCTTGCGGCACTCTTTCTCTACTGGTATGATTACAGGAGAACTGAAAATATTATCCATTTACGGGGATTGTTTTCCTTGTTCTGGGTAGGTGGAGAGGGCGTTGCCTGCTTAAAGCTTTCTAAGCTTTCTTCTGATTGGAGTATCATTACCTGGCTTTGCTTTCTGGTGGCATACTTAGGTTTCTATATGACCTTTGAATTCATGATCAGAACACAGGGCTCTGCAGGAGGACAGCGTTCCAGCTGGTTTAGTTTTAAAGGATATGAAAAACCTCTTTTTCTGGCTATGCTGCTGACCACGGTACTGTCCCTTGGTGCATTTTTAATTGAGGCGGCTGTACTGGGATTTATCCCGTTTTTCATTAAGGGAATGCCTCATGCCTATTCCACATTCCATATTACAGGAATTCATTATTTTACTGTGTCCTGCGTTCTGGTACCCGCTCTTTCTGTGCTGTATTTCAGCATTGAGCAGGGACGAAACGGAGTCAGGCTGGTTCTTACGGTGCTGATGGATTTAATCGCCTGTGCGATTCCGGTATTATGTGTTTCCCGTTTTCAGCTGATTCTGGCCGTAGGTCTGGCGATTCTTACCTATATTGCCATGGAGCACAGGCTGAAGATCATATACGGAGTGGGGCTTTTGCTTGGAATGATTCCTATTTATGTGATTCTTACCATAGCAAGAGGTCATGATGTTACCTACTTAAACGGTATTTTTCAGATGAAATACAGTCAGATGCCTATTTTTATCACACAGCCGTATATGTATATTGCCAATAACTATGATAATTTTAACTGCCTGGTGGAATGGCTTCCTTCCCATACTTTTGGACTTAGAATGCTGTTTCCTTTATGGGCGCTTTCCGGATTAAAATTCCTGGTCCCTGCTTTGGTGGATTTTCCTATTTATGTGACCAAAGAAGAACTGACTACAGTGACTCTTTTTTACGATTCCTACTATGATTTTGGCATTGTGGGAGTTATTTTATTCAGCTGTATCCTGGGTGCGGTGGCATTTTTCCTGATGCGGCTTGTAAAGCGAGTAAGAAATCCAATCGGCTATCTGTTTTATGCCCAGTTCGCCATATATTTAATTCTGTCATTTTTTACAACCTGGTACAGTAACCCTGCAACCTGGTTTTATTTCGCACTGACAGGTGCACTGTATGTGTTTTGCTCCTGGAAGAATAACGGAAGGCATGAATAATAAAAGAAAACTTATAGGAAGATGCGCATGGATCAGGCAAATGACCGGATTCATGCGCATGTTTTATGTCTGGCAGTTATATTATAATAAAATGGAATCCTCTTTTATAGTCTCTGATGGCGAGATGTGAAACTTATTTTTGTAAGCTCTGGAGAATGTAGAATAATTCTTAAATCCGCAGGAAAAACATACATCGGTAACGGAGATGCCGGTTCTTAAGCGTTCTCTTGCCAGCAGAAGGCGTTTTTCCGTAATATAATCAAAGAGGGTATAGCCTGTCTCTTCTTTAAAAAGATGCATCAGATGATAGCGGCTGATAAAAAATGATTCTGCGATTAAATCCACGGTCATGTCTTCTGTCAGGTGGCTGTTAATGTGATCCATAATACTTAAAATCCTGGCATCTCCGGTAGACGGTGGCAGATACTGGACTCTGTTTGTCAGAGAGGCTCGGTTTAACTGAATCATAAATTCCAGGAAGACTACCTGGCAGTATAAATCTTTTGCATAGCCGTCATGGGTGCAGGCATATTCTAAATTGGTTAATGTCCGGTATAAACTGCTCTTTTCCATGGAGTGGATTCTCAGTACATGAGAATGGAGCTCTCTGGATTTTTGAAAGCAGGCGCTTAAATCATAGTCATCTGACTGGTATGCGTTTAAAAATCCGGGTGAAAGATAGACAATGATTCTTTCGTAAGGAATGTTTGCTGCTATATCCGGCCGGTGTATGTCGTTATGGCTTACCAGAATGATGTCATATGGTTCCAGAGAATAGGCGCAGCCCTCAATCCTGTATGTAACAGATCCCTGGATAAAAATAATAATTTTATCAAAATCATGATAGTGGTAATCATAGCTCTGCTTACCTTCGTCCATAAGGTGGAACAGCTTAAAATTGCTGTTTAGATATCCCCGTTTTTCATAGTTATTCATTGTGGCAGGTGACACCTCCCTTCCGTTTTATAATACAACACTATTTGCAATATATAAAGCATTATATTAATTGAAATGCTGGAAAGTGCTGTTTATAATAGATAGTATCAATCAAATACTGGAATGAAAAGGAATGAATGATGAAAATAGCAGTACTGGCGGGCGGTTACAGCCCGGAACGGGAAGTGTCCTTATCCTCAGGAGCCATGATTACAAATGCGCTGATGGAGCAGGGACATGAAGTATGTTTGATAGATTCTTATCTGGGAATTCCGGACGGAGAAGAAATCCGGTTTTACCGTTTAAAAGACGGCATGGAATTTTCCAGTCACATTGGCGAGAGTGCTCCTGATTTAGAACATGTGAAACGGAGGGGCAGCTTACGTGGAATTATGGGAAACCGGGTGATGGAAGCATGCATGGAGTCGGAGATGGTTTTTCTGGCGCTTCATGGTGGAGCAGGAGAAAACGGCCAGATTCAGGCAATTCTTGACGGCTTTGGGATTCCTTATACGGGAACCGGCTACGAAGGCTGCTTTAAAGCCATGGATAAGCATCTGGCTAAGCTTTTAATGCGGGAGGAGAATATTAAAACTCCTGAATGGAGACTTTATGAAAAAGGATCCGACGCAGAGCCTTTTGTATTTCCCTGTGTTGTCAAACCATGCGGTTGCGGATCCAGCGTTGGAGTAACCATGGTGGAAGAGGAAGGACAGTGGAAGAAGGCACTTGAGACTGCATTTTCCTGTGAAAACACGGTGCTTGCCGAGGCGAAAGTTACCGGAAGGGAATTTTCAGTCGGAATACTTGGAGGAACAGCACTTCCGGCTATTGAGATTAAGCCCATAAGCGGCTTTTATGATTATGAGAACAAATACCAGCCGGGTAAGACAGAAGAGATCTGTCCTGCCAGCCTTTCAAAAGAGGAAGCGGATCATATGGCTGATCTGGCTGTAAAAGTACATAAGACTCTTTCACTTGGTTATTACTCCAGAGTGGATTTTATGATGGAAGAAGATGGCAGTATTTATTGTCTGGAAGCAAATACATTACCGGGAATGACACCTTACAGCTTACTTCCCCAGGAAGCAAAAGCTGCAGGAATCTCTTATCAGGAACTGTGTGACTTAATTGTCAGACATGGGAAAGGGGCATTAGAATGAATATAACTTTGGAAAAATATCATGGTCTTGGAAATGATTATCTTATTTTTGATCCCAATAAAAATGAATGCAAACTGACAAAGGAGAATATCCGGCTGATTTGCGACCGGAATTTCGGCGTTGGCTCAGACGGGCTGTTAGTTGGACCCATCATGGGGCAGGATAAGCTGGAAGTAAAAATATTAAATCCCGATGGAAGTGAAGCGGAGTTAAGCGGAAACGGTGTGCGGATATTCGGAAAATATTTAAAGGATGCCGGTTATGTCCAGAAGAATAAGTTTGTAATCAACACCTTAAGCGGAGAGCAGACCATCCAGTATTTAAACGAAGAGGGGACCAGGATTAAAGTTTCTATGGGAAAACTCAGCTTTTACAGCGATGAAATACCTGTTACAGGTCCAAGAAGAGAGGTCCTAAATGAAACCATGCTGTTTGGCAGCATCCCATATCGCGTTACCTGTGTAAGCATCGGAAATCCCCACTGTGTAATCTGGTTAAATGATATATCAAAGGATCTGGTATGCCGGATCGGAAAGCATTCTGAAAATGCTGAATATTTTCCGGAACGGATCAATACCCAGCTTTTAAAGGTACTGGACCGCACCAATATTGAAATTGAGATCTATGAAAGAGGTGCCGGTTATACCCTTGCCTCCGGAACCAGCGGCTGCGCAGCAGCAGGAGCCGCATACCGTATGGGGCTGACAGATCCAAAGATGTATGTGCATATGCCAGGCGGGGTTCTGGAAGTGGAAATCAAAGAAGATTACAGTGTTCTGATGACAGGAGAAGTGGGGTATGTAGGCAGATTTATCCTGTCTCATGAATTTGCAGAACAGGTAAAGGCACTTCAGTAAAAAGAAATAACTGGGCATGACAGCCGTCACAGGAAGCCGTCTGAGTAATTTAGACAGCTTCAGTGGCTGTCATGCTTTTGCTTATTGTGTAAAAAAATATTTATAAAATAAGAAAAATTCCTTGCATATTAAACCTTGGCATTAAAAACATTTCGTCCTATAATCTATAGGCAGGCTTTATTTGCAGGAACGTGAAATTCCCTGTTTATCATGGAAACAGGGAAATAATATCTAAAATAATTTTTGTGATATAAAAATGATTGGTCAGGTAATTGATAAAATGTGAATAATTATGATCTGTTGTGAATAAAAATTCTGTTACGGTATATTGCTAACGTGTTGACGAAAACTACATTTTCATACTATAATATACCTTAATTTAGTTACTGCAAAGAAGATATATTGCAGGAGAGGCGGGAGCTTATGAAGCGTATGTCGTGTGAAAACGGAGAAGCTGGTATTTACATAATTGACCAGGATTACAAGATTGTATATCTGAATGATATGGCAAAATTATATTATCCGAATTTACAGGTAGGAATGCACTGCTATCAAGGAATAGGAGTAAAATCGGCTCCCTGTACGGACTGCCCCTGGACAGGTGAGAACAGCGGTCCGGTGATTTCTTATAATACTGCCTCTCAGACCTGGATGGCTATTTCTTCCGGGCAGATTGACTGGCCGGGCAGTGAAAACTGCAGGCTTATTATGTCGCGGCCGGTAGATGAAAAAAATAAAAATCTGTTCTATTATCTGACTGAGTCAACGGTATATGACGGATTGCTGGAACTTAATTTTTTTGCGAATACTTATAAAGTTTTATTTCATGATAATGAAAAACTGGAATTGTCTCCTGAGGAAGGCCGGTTGGATCAGATTCTCACGGAAACACTGAATTTCATGGTGCATCCCGATGAAAAGCAGAGCTTTGAAGAATTTTGGGATTTATCTTCCATGACCTCCCGTTTAAGGGACAGCGACCGGGTATTAAGGGGAGAATTTCGCAGGAAGATGCCAGGTGACGGATACTGCTGGATGAATCTGATTCTGGTTTTATTTCGCAGCGGGGAAGATCCGGATAAAGATGCCATCATTATGTGTTATATCCAGGATATCGATGAGCGAAAGAAGAAGGACGAAGAAGAGGAAAGACGGCTCAGGGAGATCAGGGAAGAGACAGATTCCATGACTGGTCTTTACCGTTATGGGCCATTCTTCGAGAAAGCGGATTATCTTTTAAAAAATACAGATTCCACCGGATTTTTTATGGTGGCAATCGATATTGAACATTTTAAGCTGTTTAATGAATGGTACGGAGAAGAGGAAGGGGATCGTTTCCTAATAAGAATTGGCGATTATTTAAAAGAGATCGAGAAGTTTTACTCTTCTGTCGCCGGTTACATGGGCGGAGATGATTTTGTTATTCTCATTCCCGAAGATTTGTCCGTGCTGGAAGAACTGGAGGATGTGATTAACATCTATGCCAAGCAGTATGGGGGCAACGCGGGATTTATGCCTGCGTTTGGTGTGTACCGGGTTGAGGATTTAAGCCTCCCGGTCAGCATGATGTACGACAGGGCTGCCATAGCGCTTAATTCTGTGAAGGGCAATTATACGAAACGTGTGGGCTGGTATGATCCGGGAATGAAGCGGAAGATGGAAAGTGACCAGGTTCTGCTTTCTGAGATTCAGCGGGCACTTGAGAAGAAGGAATTTATATTCTATGCCCAGCCCCAGTGCAATATGCTGACAGGCAGGATCATCGGTCTGGAATCCTTAGTCAGATGGCAGCACCCCCAGAGAGGGGTGATATCACCAGGTGAATTTATACCGCTGCTGGAGCAGAACGGCTTTATTACATATCTTGACGTGTATGTCTGGGAGATGGTGTGCAGACAGCTATGCACCTGGATTAAAGCGGGAAGGCGTCCCATCCCGATTTCGGTTAATATGTCCCGCATGGATATTTATGCCATTGATGTTGTAGAGAAGTTTAAACAGCTGGTAAGCCGCTACGAGATCGATCCCAAATATCTGGAGATTGAGATTACGGAAAGTGCCTATGCGGAAGATTACGATCTGATCCGTAAAGTTGTGGAAGATCTGCGCAGGGCCGGTTTCCCTGTGTTTATGGACGATTTTGGAAGCGGGTATTCATCCTTAAACATGTTAAAGGATGTGAATGTGGATGTAATCAAGATTGATACCAAATTCCTTGATATGAACGAGAACAGCAAGGGAAGAGGCATGGGAATCTTAGAAACCATTGTCCGGATGGCCAGAGTGATGCAGTTAAAGGTCATAGCTGAGGGTGTGGAAGAAAAGGAACAGGTTGATTTCCTCATCAATATCGGCTGCATTTACGGACAGGGCTTTTATTACCATGAGCCCCTCCCGGTACACGTGTTGGAAAAACTTCTGGATGAAGACAACAATTTAGATTACAGAGGAATTCAGGCACGGCAGTTAAAACAGCTGAAGCTGGAAGATCTGTTTAATGAGAATATCATCAGTGAAGCCATGCTTAATAACATGCTTGGCGCCATAGCATTGTATGAGATCTACGAGGACCGCTGTGAGATTCTTCGTGTGAATGAGGAATATTACCGCGTAACCGGTGATAATCCCATTGATATGGAAGAACGGAAGCGGTATGTGTTAAATAAGGTATACCGGGAAGATATGGACTGGGTTCTGAATATTTTTGAGGAGGCATATAACAATCCACTGCAGGGGGCAGAAGGAACGTTTCGCCGTTACCGCACCAGCGGAGAATTAATGTGGGTGCATCTGCGTGTCTTCTTTTTAAGGGAGCAGGATGAGCACCGGCTTTACTATGGGGCAGTAAGAGATGCTACGGAGCAGATGGAACAGAGGCAGAAGCTGAAAGACTCCCAGAACATGTTACGAGATGTATTAAAGATTGCCGGTAAGAATATTTCCTTTAATAATATTGCAGAGGAGAATCAATGGGCCGCAAGCGCTGTTTTTGCCCAGATGGCACCAGGCGGTTTATTTGGGGTTTACTGTGATAAGGGGCTGCCTTTGTATTTTGCCAATAATGAGATGCTTCGTATTTTAAATTACGATTCTTATGAGGAATTTGCAAGAGAAACCGATGGGTTGGGACGAAACCTCCTGCACCCGGAAGATTTAAACATGATACAGGGGAATACGCTGCGCTTTATGGCTCCGGGAATGGAATACACGTTCCGCCACAGGATGAGAAAAAAAGATGGAACCTGGCTGTGGATGGTAGCGAAGGGCCGGGTGGTACAGGCAGAAGACGGAAGATTTGCAATTGTAAGTGCCTGCATGGATATTACCGATACAGTGCTGGCACAGAAGCGTCTTCAGGAAGCCAACAGAACCCTGCGCTTTAAAAATGACGAACTGGAATTTTTAAGCTCCGGTATGCTGGGCGGATATTACCGCTGCAGAAAATCCGAAGATATGGAGTTTTTATATACAAGCCCCCGCTTCCTTGAGATACTCGGCTATAGCAGTGATGAGATGAATGAGCTCTTCCAAAATCGGCTTTTAAATATGATACACCCGGGTGATAGGGAAAAAATCAGGCTCATGACGGAGACCTTAAATCCTGATGAGAGTTTAAAGGGCATAGAGTACCGTATCCTGACCCGCAACGGATACAAATGGATTCTTTGCCATTCCAGATTGTCTGTGAAATCAGGGGACAGTTTCCTTTATGGAGTGATGCTGGATATTGAGGAACTTGGCGAGTTATATAGTCAGGTGGAGGAATGCAGAACTCCGGTGCTGCCAGAGGGAGTACGGTTCTTCCAGAACCGTGATTCGGCAGTGGGAAGAATGCAGAATTATTTATCACTCCACAGATTTTTAACTTCAGGCCTTTTGCTGTTTTCCTTTCATGGTGGTAACACTGACCCGGCAGGAACTTCGACCAGACAGGCGTTTTTGGAACAGGCATTGTTCATGAAACGGTTTTTCCGAGAAGACGATATCATGTGCCTGGAAGGAGATTATGAAATCCTGATTCTGTGCCGGAATATCAGAGAGGAAGATATGAAGGTAAAATGCAGACGCATTTTAAAGGAATTAAGATACCAGATGATGGGGCAGGTATCTAAAACACTGCTTCCTGTCCGTGCAGGTTTAACCGTAATCCGGGTTCAGGATGATGACTTTGAGGAATGCTACAGCAGGGTGAAAGATTCCCTGTTAAAGAATCCTATCAGTACAGATCAGGAATTGTAAATAAAGAATAGACCTCTTTTTTCATATGTGTTATAATCCACGTAAACCATAACAGGATAAAGGAAGGAATAATGATATGTTAGCAGACAAGATGAGACCCCTTGTAGAAAATAATTCCGCCATCCGCGCCATGTTCGAAGAGGGAAAGAAGATGGCTGCCGAATATGGTGCAGAAAATGTCTATGATTTTAGCCTTGGTAATCCCAATGTACCTGCACCGGAGGCAGTAAAGCGGGCCATCATTGATATTATGAACGAGGAAGAATCCACCATGGTTCATGGATATATGAGCAATGCAGGTTTTGATGACGTAAGAGAAGGCATTGCACAGTCCATCAACCGAAGGTTCGGGACTCATTTTCACGGAGGCAATCTCCTTATGACAGTAGGGGCAGCCAGCGGTCTGAACGTGATTTTAAAGACCATATTAGATCCTGGTGATGAGGTGATTGTATTCGCACCCTATTTTATGGAATATGGTTCTTACGTACGCAATTATGACGGTGTGCTTTCTGTTGTTCCTCCGAATACAGAAACCTTTCAGCCAAATCTCCTGGAATTTGAAAGCAGAATCACAAACAGGACTAAGGCAGTCATTATAAATACTCCTAATAACCCAACCGGCGTGGTTTATTCTTCTGAAACCCTTCGGGAGATTAGCACCATTCTGGAGCGGAAAGAAAAAGAGCATGGATCTTCCATACTCCTGATTTCAGATGAGCCTTACAGAGAACTTGCTTATGACGGTGTTGAGGTTCCTTATGTGACGCTGTTTTACAGGAATACAGTGGTCTGCTATTCCTACAGCAAATCCTTATCTCTGCCAGGGGAAAGAATCGGATATCTGGTCATTCCCGATGAGGTGGAGGATTCAAAGGCTGTGATTGCGGCTTCCAGCATTTCAAACCGGGTTCTGGGATGCGTCAATGCTCCGTCTCTGATGCAGAGAGTGATTCTTCGCTGCGTGGATGAAAAAGTGAACCTGTCTGCTTATAATAAAAACAGGGAGCTTCTTTACAACAGTTTAACAGAATACGGATTTGAATGTATCAAGCCGGAAGGGGCATTTTATCTGTTTATAAAAACACCGGAAGATGATAAACTGTTTTGCGAGTTTTGTAAAAAACACCGGGTTCTTATGGTGCAGGGAAGTGCTTTTGCATGTCCTGGCTATGCGCGGATTGCTTATTGTGTATCTTATGAACAGATTGAACGTTCACTTCCTGCATTTCATGCTATTGCACAGGAATATGGACTTACAACAGACCGGGAGGGCATAAGATGAAAGCATGGCAGGCGAATATCCGAACAGTAACCCCGTATATTCCAGGCGAACAGCCAAAGGGCGGGAACTTAATCAAACTGAATACTAATGAAAATCCTTATCCTCCCTCACCTCTTGTAAAAAAAACCATGGGTGAGATGGACTATGATACGTTCCGCAAATATCCGGATCCATCTTCCACCGTTCTGACAAAGGCACTGTGTGAATACTATCAGATGGAGGAAGATGAGATTTTTGTGGGAGTCGGGTCTGATGATGTGATTGCCATGTCATTTCTCACATTTTTTAATTCTGAAAAACCAGTCTTATTTCCAGATGTGTCATATTCCTTCTATCAGGTATGGGCGGAGCTGTTTCGCATTCCTTATGAGACACCTGTCCTTAATGAGCATTTTCTGATTTGCAAGGAAGATTATTATAAAGAGAATGGGGGAATCATATTCCCGAACCCCAACGCGCCAACTGGCGTATTTATGCAGTTAAGTGAAGTGGAAGACATTATCGCCCACAATCAGGATTCGGTTGTAATTGTGGATGAAGCTTACATTGATTTCGGCGGTGAAAGTGCGGCCAGGCTGATTAAAAAATACGAGAATCTGCTGGTTGTGCAGACGTTTAGCAAATCCCGGTCTATGGCAGGAATGCGGATCGGTTTTACCATGGGTAACAGAGAACTGATACGGGCACTAAACGATGTGAAATATTCGTATAATTCCTATACTATGAATATGCCAGCCCAGGTTCTGGGAGCAGAAGCGGTAAAGGACGACCATTATTTCAGACAGACGACTCAAAAAATTATAACCACTAGAGAAAAAGCGAAAAAACGACTCAGTGAACTTGGGTTTGTATTCCCCGATTCCATGGCTAATTTTATTTTTGCCAGCCATAAGGAGAAAAAAGCGGAAGACATTTACCTGGCGCTGAGAGAAAAACAGATTTTCGTTCGTTACTTTAAACAACCAAGGCTTGATAATTATTTAAGGATCACCATTGGTACGGATGAGGAGATGGAAAAGCTTTATGACTTTCTTGAGAAATTTTTATGATCAGACTATTTATCACTTGGACTTTTTGGGGTATTATAAAGGCAGGAGATAAGCATGGAATTTGTTAAAAAATATAGTAAACTTTTATTAAATATTATTATCCCTATTGTGTTTACTTATTTAATCTGCATCTGGGGACCAAGAGTACTGAATTTCTTCCTTCCTTTCGTAATCGGCTGGGTGATTTCAGTCATTGCCAATCCTCTGGTGCGCCTTTTGGAGAAACGTCTGAAGCTTGTGAGAAAGCACAGTTCTGTGTTGATTGTGGTGGCAGTACTGGCTCTTATTATTGCGGCTTTTTATCTGATTATATCAAAACTGGTTTCGGAGGCAGCAGGTTTTGTGAAGGATATACCCCTTTACTATGATTCAGCCTGGGTGGAGGTTCAAAAGATGCTTCTGACGGCAGAAGATCTGCTGCGTTTTCTTCCCAAGGGGATTCAGGATTCGGTGAATGTATTTGTAACACATATTGGAGAATATTTAAATGTTATGGTGCAGAAAATCGCATCGCCCACCTTTATGGTTGCGGGTAATGTGGTAAAGAGTATTCCTGCAGCACTGGTTTACACGATTGTAACCATATTTTCGTCCTATATTTTTATTGTGGACCGGGATAAAATCCTTGCTTTTTTAGACCGGTATACTCCTGATGGATTTTCCAAATATTATGATTATCTGAAAAAGGATGTAAAGCATCTGGTAGGAGGGTATTTTCTTGCTCAGTTTAAGATAATGTTCATTATCGCAGGTGTACTGGCAGCAGGATTTCTGGTTCTGGGAGTCAAGTATGCACTTTTGCTTGCTGTCATTATTGCGATTCTTGATTTCCTTCCTATCCTTGGAACTGGAACCATCCTGATTCCCTGGGCGATTCTCAGGATTGTATCAGGCGAATATGCCTTTGGTGTAGGTCTGATTGTGATTTACGTACTGACTCTGGTATTGAGACAGATCATTCAGCCGAAGATCGTGGGAGATACCATGGGGCTTGACCCGTTAATGACATTATTATTTTTATATTTGGGATTTAAAATAAGCGGGATTGCCGGTATGATTCTGGCGGTTCCCATTGGAATGCTGGTGATCAGCATTTATAAATTCGGTGCCTTTGACCGGTTCCTTTACAGCGTAAAGACCTTAGTTTACGACATCAATAAGTTTCGAAAAGAGAAAGATGATATAGATTAATAGCAGTAATTGGAGGATACAATGAAAAAAAACATAAGATTGAAGATCGCGGCTTGTCTGATTGCATGTCTTATGGCTTCTGAGGCATTTGCCACCCCTTTAAATGGTTATTCGGCAGAAGCCTGGAAACTGGAGAACGGACAATACATTGATGCATCCGGTAAACCCATTACAGGAGTTTTAGCAAAGGGAATCACGGTAACCAAATACCAGAACAGACAGAATGAGGCAAACGGAGGAATTGACTGGAAGAAGGTGGCAGAGGATGGAGTTTCTTTTGCCATGGTGCGGATTGGTTACCTCAATGATATGGACCCTTATTTCTCAGAGAATATGAAGCATGCTTCTGAAAATGGGATTAAGACCGGCGTATTTTTTTATACTCAGGCTCTTGATACCCAGACTGCAGTGGAAGAGGCAAAGTATGTCCTGCGCCAGGTTAAGGATTACAAAATCTCTTATCCAATTGCTTATGACGTGGAATCCCAGTATCTGCTTGATAATAAGCTTTCCAAACAGCAGATTACCGATAATATCAATGCATTCTGCAAAACCATTGCAGATGCAGGCTATCGTCCCATCGTCTATGCAAATAATAAATGGCTGTCTCTTCATATCGATATGAGCCAGGTTCCGTATGATGTATGGTATGCCAGATACGGAACGGTCAATGATTATCAGAACAGAACCATCTGGCAGTGTACAGATAAAGGCAGAGTTGCAGGAATCGATGGAGATGTTACCATCGAATTATCCTTTGCAGATTACGGTACCATGATTCCGGCAGATGGCTTTAAAACCATTGATGGGGAACGGTATTACATGAAAAATTACGAAAGACAGACCGGCTGGATTCAACCGGATGGAACGTGGTATTATCTGGATTCCAATGGAATGTTGGTTCATGATAAGACCATGGTGATAGACAATGTATCTTATACCTTCGGTTCACAGGGAGAGATAACAAATCAGACCAGATAATGGAGTTACAAGTGAAAAAAGAAAACGATTTAAATTCAGATCATATAAAAGGGCTGGTATGGAGGCTTGCAATCCCCTCCATGCTGGCTCAGTTTGTCAGTGTTTTATATAGTATTGTAGACCGTATGTATATCGGAAATATCCCAGCGATCGGGGAAGTCGCCCTGGCAGGAGTTGGAATCTGCGGTCCCATTGTGACCCTGATTTCTTCTTTTGCTTTTTTAGTAGGAGCAGGAGGATCTCCCCTTATGAGCATTCGTCTGGGAGAAAAAAACCAGAGAGCTGCCAGCCAGATTATGGCCAACTGCTTTTTACTTTTATTGATTTTTTCCGTTCTTATCACAGCTGTATCCTTCCTGTTGAAAGACCGCCTTCTCATGTGGTTTGGTGCGGGGAAAATTGTGTTTCCCTATGCAGATGAATATCTTACTGTATATCTTACCGGAACCGTGTTTGCATTACTTTCCGCAGGATTAAACCCTTTCATTGTAAGTCAGGGATATGCCAGGACAGCTATGAAATCCGTTGTCTGTGGAGCAGTGAGCAATATAATCCTGGACCCCATTTTTATTTTTGTTTTTGGAATGGGGGTAAAAGGCGCTGCTATCGCAACAGTTCTGTCCCAGGTGATATCATGTATCTATGTTCTTAGGTTTCTTTTTGGTAAAATCCCTCCCATTCGCATAACTTTTCAGGGGTATGACACAGAAGTGATGAAGAGAATTCTTACACTGGGGCTTTCCCCGTTCCTTATTATTGCATTTGATAACGTGCTTATCATTTCGTTAAATACAGTGATCATGCATTATGGGGGTGAGGGCAGCGCAGAAAAGCTTCTCACCTGTATGACCATTGTTCAAAGCTTTATGTTAATGGTAACCATGCCTCTTGGAGGTATTACAACAGGGACCCAGACAATTCTGGGTTATAATTTAGGGGCAGGAAGACCGGAGCGGATCAGGCAGGCGGAGCGCTATATTGCCCTTCTGGCAGTTGGTTTTACTACAGTGATGTTCCTGATTGCCCATACGGTACCTCAGGTCTTTGTACATATTTTCACCAGGGATCAGGCATATGTTGATCTGACTGTCAGTGGGATAAAGATTTATACCATGGGGATAATCCCTTTGGCCCTTCAGTACGTAATTGTAGACGGATTCACCGGACTGGGGGCGGCAAAAGCAGCAATTTCACTTTCCATGTTCCGAAAAACAATTTTCCTTCTTGGAGCGGTGTTACTGCCTGCATGGCTGGGAGTTAATTCTATTTTTTACACAGAACCAATCTCAGATTTCATAAGCGTAACGGTATCCATATTGGTTTTTACAACTTTGTTTGGACAAATCATACAGAAAGGGACGAAAGTTATTGACATATGACGAAAATAATCCTATGATAATCGTAGTGAGTCATTGACTAAATAACAGGAGGTCTTGCTATGAAAATTGCGGTTACTTACGACAGAGGAAATGTATTTCAGCATTTTGGACAAACCACACAGTTTAAAATCTATGAGGTGGAAGACAAAAAAGTAATATCACAGGAAATTGCGGATACCAATGGAGACGGTCACGGTGCCCTGGCAGGTTTTCTGACCAGACTGGGTGTAAAAACTCTTATTTGCGGAGGGCTTGGAGCAGGAGCGAGAACTGCACTGTCAGATGCCGGAATCAAGTTATATCCCGGAGTGGAAGGAAAAGCTGATGAGGCGGTAAATTCCCTGCTGTCAGGAAACCTTCAGTTTGATCCGGATACGCAATGCAGCCATCATCATGAGGGAAGTGAAGATCACGAATGTGGTCATCACCATCACGGAGAGAGCTGCGGTCATTAATGCAATCAAACATATGGGATCATAAAATGCATCCCCGCGGACTGTAAAAGCCGTGGGGATGCATTTTTATTGAATCAGGAGCCGGTGGACTGATAGTGCCTTAGCCCCAATTTCCATAAAAGAAATGCTGGAATGAGAAAAAGAGTACTAAACAGCGGCAGCAGGCTGTACCACGGGTTTTCTGATTTTCCAGTCAGATATAAAAAAGGATAATACTGGAACAGAGCAAAGGGAACCAGGTAAGTACAAATTAAAAGAACGGTTTTCCCATAAATTCCGATGGGATACTTCCCGTATTCCCTGGCTCCGTCTGTAAAAACATTCATAAATTCCAGTCCCTCCAGAGTAAAAAAACATAAGCATGCAAAAATCAGGTAGATGGCTCCAAAAACACAGACACCGCCTAAAATCATCAGTACTACGAGAACGCACCGAAGGGGTGTCCAGTTTATGGAGCTGTAGCAAATCCCATAAACCAGCATGACTACAGCCTGAATAAGCCGGCCGAATCTGGTTAAATCCACCTTGCTGCAAAGAACCAGAAACAGGCTGTTTTTCGGACGAAGTAAAATACGGTCAAATTCTCCGTTACCGATTATGGTTTCAAAGGTATCCAGACTTCGGAAAACGGTTTCTGCCAGTGTAAAAGCCATAAGAGTAATGGAAAAACACAAAAGCACTTCGCTGTAAGAAAATCCTTTCACCTGGTGGAAACGGGTCATCATAAAATAGACTCCTAAAAAGACATTAAAGGAGATTAAAAACTGCCCGATTAATGTCATAAAGAATGAAGCTTTGTGCTGCATCATGCTTTTTAAATGCATGAAAAAGAAATTAACGTAAAGCCTGACTGAATTCATGGTATCCTCCTTTCAACCGCCCTGTATGACAACCCGTTTTAATGCCCGCTTTTCTAAATACCGCCCGATGAGTACAAATGCAAACAGCCAGAATGTCTGTTTTAAGATGCTGTTGGTAACATCGGGGCCTGTTATGTCTCCGGCAAAGATCCGGAACGGAACATTCTGTGCGGAGGCAAAGGGAAGAAATTCCACAAACGTTCGTACATGGTCAGGAAGAAAAGGAATCGGTATAACGGAACCGCTTAAAAATTCTGCTAAAGAGGTAACAAACAGTTTAATCCCCTGTGGAGAAACGGTGTAAAACACGGACATATAAATAATCATGTTAAAAGCCACAATGAGAAGCAGTCCCAGTGTCATGGACAAAATTGTAATTGCCCAGGTTTTCACATCTCCCGGCAGTGTAAGTCCAAAGGGAGCAGGAAGAAACCAGGAAAATATCAGGATGGGCATGCATCGCAGCACTGCTTTGGAAAGCCGGACTGCCAGACCTCTGACAAACCACATATCGTATAGGCGGACCGGCCTGCATAATTCATAGGCCACATCTCCGGTTGTGATGGAATTGAAAAGTTCTGATTCCCAGAACCAGACCATATAAAGAGCCAGAAATGCCTGCTGGAGCCACACATATGTGGACAGCGCTTCAAAGGTCATGGGGAAGCTTTCGGGGGAAGCCTGGTAGAACGCTCTGAATAAAAGGATCTCCATGGATCCCCATACAAATTGTGTCACCATACCTGAAAGTGCGGCAGTGCGGTATTGCAGTCCCCTGATAAAACGGATACGGAAAAAAGACCAGTATTTTTTCATCTCGTCCCCTCCTAAATCTGAAATTCCCGGTAAAGGGAGGCAACAATTTCATCCAAGGTGGCGCATGGGGGCTCACACCGGGATTTCAAATCGGAAAGAGTTCCGTCCAATAAAAGACGGCCTTTTCCGATCAGCAAAACCCTGTCTGCAAGTGCATCAATATCCTGCATGTCATGAGTGGTAAGAAGAACCGTGGTTTTGTGGATCCGGTTTAGCTTTCTGATAAAATCCCGGACTGCCAGCTTTGATACGGCATCCAGTCCAATGGTGGGTTCATCAAGAAAAAGGATCTTTGGGGTATGGAGAAGAGAGGCTGCTATTTCACAGCGCATGCGCTGACCCAGGGAAAGCTGTCTTGCCGGAGTTTTAATTATCTCTTCCAGTGCAAGGAGTTCAGTGAGTTCTTCTAATGTAGTTAAGTATTGGTGTCTGGGGATCTCGTAGATGTCGCGGAGCAGTTCAAAAGAATCAATTACAGGAACATCCCACCAAAGCTGGGTGCGCTGACCGAATACAACGCCAATGTCCTTTACATGTTCCCTTCTGTCCTTCCATGGAATACGGCCGTTAATCAGGCATGTTCCATTATCCGGAGTTAAAATGCCGCTTAAAATTTTAATGGTGGAGCTTTTTCCGGCACCGTTGGGGCCAATATAGCCGACCATCTCTCCGTCTCCGATGGAAAAGGAAATATCGGACAGAGCATGGACCGTGTCGGTCTCCTTGTGAAAAAGCGCCTTTACTGCATTGGAAAATCCGGCACTTCTTCTTGTGACTTTGAACGTCTTGTTCATGTGTTCCACTTGAATCATATAAATTCCTCCTGGTAGTAATATTTGAGAACGATTCATTCCTGCAGCGGGCAGCTCCTGCCGTAAAAGGGAAGAGGTCTGTCATAACTGGTCAGAACGTTCTAATATCTTTCCAAGCGGTCAGTGCAGGCTATACAGCCAGCACAGCTCTCCGGAATTCATTCCGGGGACTCTACCGTGGTATCAATATTCTCTTTTCCTGAATTAAGATGTGAGTTTAGATATGGAAAAGGACTTATAGTCTATCATCACAGGAAAAAAGTGTCAATACCCTGGCAAAAGGTACTGTCAATACCCTGGCAAAAGGTACTTGACAAATTATTAAATAATGATTAATATTAACATATGAACAGTTATTCACATATTAATATGTAAGGAGGTATCAGATGGCAGAAGAAGAGAAAACCGTTCGTGACGGGGATATTGATCAGTGTGATTTTATCTGTGTCCATGAGAATGTTGTAAATCAGGTATTAAAAGCCATGCCAAAAGAGCAGCAGCTCATGGATCTTGCAGATTTTTTTAAAATTTTTGGCGACCCGACGAGAATCAGAATTCTCTATGTGCTCAGCCAGTCCCAGATGTGTGTCTGTGACATTGCCAATCTGCTTCAGATGGGGCAGTCGGCCATTTCCCATCAGCTTCGTGTGTTAAAGCAGATGCGCCTGGTGAAGTTTAAAAGAGAAGGAAAAACCGTTTTTTATTCTCTGGCAGATGGTCATATACAAACCATTCTGGCGCAGGGAATGGAGCATATCAGCGAATAAGGATTTACATCAAATAGAGAGAAAAGGAGACGAGGAAAGATGAAAAAAATAGTTAAATTAGAGGGCCTTTGCTGTGCAAACTGTGCAGCTAAAATTGAAGAAGAGGTTAAAAAATTAAATGGTGTGGAAAGCGCATCCTTAAGCTTTATGACCCAGAGATTAACCATGGAAGTTTTAGAAGAAAAAGTGGATGAGATTATGGAAGCAGCCAGAAAAACAGCCTATAAGATTGAACCGGAAGCAGAATTTAAAGTCCTTCGGTAAGCAAAAGGAGCAGTTATGACAAAGAAACAGAAAATCATGGGAATCAGACTGGTCATAAGTGCCGTATTCTTTGCTCTTGCCATGGCGGCCGAGGGAAAAGTTTTCTGGTACTGGATCTTATTTATTATCTCTTACCTGGCTGCAGGTTATGATATCCCCTTAAGAGCAGTCAGAAATATAAAAAATGGTCAGTTCTTTGATGAAAACTTTTTAATGTCAGTGGCAACCTTTGGAGCAATCGGGATCGGAGCTCTGGAAGAAGCGGTGGGCGTTATGCTGTTTTATCAGATTGGTGAGCTGTTTAACGATTATGCAGTAAACAGGTCAAGAAAATCCATAACAGATCTTATGGACATTAATCCGGAATATGCCAATCTGCTTCGTGATGGAGCGGAGGAGAAGGTAGATCCCTATGAAGTGGACGTTGACGATATCATTGTTGTAAAGCCTGGAGAAAAAGTTCCCCTTGACGGAGTTGTGGTGAAAGGCAGCAGCAGTCTTGACACCAAAGCATTAACCGGGGAATCCATGCCTGTGGAGATCAAAGAGAATGATCCGGTTATAAGCGGCTCCATCAATTTAAATGGTGTTTTAGAGGTTCGGGTTACCAGACTTTTTGATGATTCCACAGTTGCCAAAATTCTGGAACTGGTGGAGAATGCCAGTTCCAGAAAGGCCAGAGCAGAAAACTTTATCACCAGATTTGCAAGAGTCTATACGCCTGTTGTCGTAGTGCTTGCTTTAATGCTTGGTGTGATACCACCTTTATTCACCGGTGACTGGGGAACCTGGATTTACCGTGCCTGCAGCTTTTTAGTTGTTTCCTGTCCCTGTGCACTGGTAATATCCGTTCCATTAAGCTTTTTTGGAGGACTTGGAGCGGCCTCTGGTCAGGGAATTCTGTTAAAGGGAAGCAATTATCTGGAAGCCATGGCAAATCTGGATACGGTGGTTTTTGATAAAACAGGAACCCTGACAACCGGAAAATTCCAGGTTACCAGTGTGGATCCCCTTTCAGAAACAAAAGAAGAGCTCTTAGAGCTTGCTGCCTATGGTGAATTTCATTCCAATCACCCAATTGCCCATTCGGTAAAAGAAGCTTACGGGAAAGCGCTTGATCCGTCAATGGTAGGCGCTGCGGAAGAAATTGCAGGATTTGGAGTAAAAACAAGGGTTTTTACACAGAATAAGGAAAGAGAGCTTTATATTGGGAATGCCAGACTTATGGAAAGACAGGGAATTGCTGTAAATGCAGCAGATTCCATGGCAGGAACAACCCTTTATATAGCAGATAAGAACACGTATCTGGGCAGTGTAACGATTTCAGATACCATCAGGGAAGATGTTCCACAAGCTTTAAAGGGCTTAAGGGCAGCTGGCGTGAAAAAGTTAGTGATGCTTACCGGCGACAAACCTGAGGTAGGAAAAATGGTGGGCGAAAAGCTTGGACTTGATGAGGTTCATGGTGGCCTTCTTCCCGGCGATAAAGTAGGTAAGGTGGAAGAGCTGCTGACAAAGAAACATAAGGATGCAGCGCTTGCATTTGTTGGAGACGGAATCAACGATGCACCGGTTCTTGCCCGTGCCGATGTAGGAATTGCCATGGGTCAGATTGGCTCTGATGCAGCCGTGGAAGCGGCAGACGTGGTAATCATGACCGATGAGCTTACGAAACTGGTTGATACAATCCTGATTGCCAGAAAAACTGTGGGAATTGTAAAGCAGAATATTATTTTTGCCATTGGTGTGAAGGTGCTGATTCTGATCCTTTCAGCTGCAGGAATTGCTACCATGTGGGCAGCTGTTTTCGGTGATGTAGGCGTTTCTGTGCTTGCGATCTTAAATGCAGTCCGGGCGCTCCGGTATCAAAGCAGGAATGAAAAAACACATTGACAAATTTTTTTCCAGCTGTTATATTTTACACATATGACGGGGTGGTGCGAAGATGGTCCATGAAGTGAGGCTGTGTTTGCCCACCCTTTTTCTAAGTATTATTGTCTTCAGGAACCTCGTTCCCCATAGAGCTAAGACGCTTTGCAAGGATCGCATAAGTGGCAAAGAGTCCCATAAGGAGGGGCTCTTTATTCAATCATGAGAAAAGGAGAGTGTTTTATGAGCAAGTACAGCAAAGAAGATATTTTCCGCATTGTGGAAGAAGAAGATGTGGAATTTATCCGTCTTCAGTTTACCGATATATTCGGCATGTTAAAAAACGTTGCAATCACAAAGAATATGCTGGGAAAAGCCCTGGATAACCGCTGTATGTTTGATGGTTCTTCCATAGAGGGGTTTGTAAGAAGTGAAGAATCTGATATGTATCTTTATCCGGATCTGGATACCTTTGAGATATTCCCATGGCGTCCCCAGCAGGGGAAAGTTGCAAGGCTGATGTGCGATGTACACTGCCCCGACCAGACTCCTTTTGAAGGAGATCCCCGGTTTGTTATGAAAAAGGTATTAAAAAAAGCAAGTGATATGGGGTTTGTATTTCATGCAGGTCCGGAATGCGAATTTTTCCTTTTTCACATGGATGAGGAAGGTCAGCCCACCACAGATACTCATGAAATGGCAGGCTATTTTGATGTGGCCCCCATTGATCAGGCAGAGAATGTCCGAAGAGACATGATCCTTACCCTGGAAGAGATGGGCTTTATGATTGAGGCATCCCACCACGAGATTGCCCCGGGTCAGCATGAGATTGATTTTCAGTACGCAGAAGGTATGGTGACGGCTGATAATATTATGACATTTAAGATGGCAGTTAAGGCAATTGCAAAGCGCCACGGTCTTCATGCCACCTTTATGCCAAAACCCAAGGCTGGTGTCAATGGTTCCGGAATGCACATTAACATGTCCCTTTCTGATTTATCAGGTAAGAATATGTTTGAAGATCCGGAGGATGTGCTGGGATTAAGCCAGACGGCTTACCAGTTTATGGCAGGCATTCTCCATCATATGCAGGGAATGACTATTTTAACCAATCCGCTGGTCAATTCCTACAAACGTCTTGTACCCGGATATGATGCTCCGGTTTATGTGGCATGGTCAGCCCGTTCCAACCGAAGCTCTATGATTAAGATTCCCTGTGCAAGAGGAGAAAGTACACGCATCGAGCTACGAAGCCCGGATTCTGCTGTAAATCCCTATCTGGCACTTGCTGCCTGTCTGGCGGCAGGACTTGACGGCATTGAAAAGAAGATGACTCCGCCGGAAAGTGTGGACTGCAATGGTTATTCCATGTCGGTAGAGGAGATGGCTTCAAAAGGAATTGAGCAGCTTCCGGAAACACTGGGAGAGGCCATTGAAATGTTCCGTAAGGATGAGTTTATGAAAGAAGTGCTGGGTGAGCACATTTATACCAAATACTTAGAGGCAAAGGAAGCTGAATGGCGTATGTTCCGTGCGCAGGTAACGGACTGGGAAGTGGAAGAATACTTATACAAGTATTGATAGATCCCGTTCCCTGATACTGTTATCTGGAGGTGAGAGTGTTTGACCAATGTGATTGTGGCATTTTCAAAAGCAGAGGATGCGAAAAATATAAAGAATATTCTTATGAAAAACGGCTTTTCGGTCTCGGCAGTCTGCACCTCCGGCGCTCAGACGGTCAACAGCGCGGATGAGCTGGGCAGCGGAATTGTAGTATGCGGCTGCAGGTTTGCGGATATGGTGTATCAGGAGATTTATGAATGTCTCCCAAAAGGGATGCTCATGCTCCTGGTAGCGTCACCCAGCCAGTGGAGTGGCAGGGCACCGGATGATATGGTCTGTCTTGGACTGCCTTTAAAGGTTCAGGATCTTTTAAGTACCTTAGAGATGATGATGGAATCTCTGGCAAAAAGGCGGAAGAAGTTAAAGAGTCAGCCAAAGGAAAGAAGCGGAGAAGAGCAGGAGCTGATTAAGCAGGCCAAGGAACTTTTAATGGAACGGAATCATATGACAGAATCAGAAGCGCACCGTTACATTCAAAAGTGCAGTATGGACAGCGGAACCAACATGGTGGAGACTGCCCAGATGATCATGAGCCTTATTAATATTTAACAGTGGGGTATTAAGATGAAATTTATAAAAATGCAGGGAATCGGAAACGATTATGTGTATATTAACTGTTTTGAGGAATCCGTTGAGGATCCTGCAGAGCTTTCAAAAAAAGTGAGTGACCGGCATTTTGGAATCGGATCGGACGGTCTGATTCTGATCTGCCCGTCCAAAGTGGCAGACTGCCGCATGCGCATGTTTAACGCTGACGGTTCAGAGAGCCCCATGTGCGGCAATGGCATCCGCTGTGTGGGTAAGTATGTTTTCGATCATCATCTGGTGGAAAAGACGGAGTTTGATGTGGAAACGGCAGCTGGAATCAAGCATTTAAAAGTGACTGAGGAAGATGGAAAAGCAGTCCTTTTAACGGTTGATATGGGCATCCCGGAAGTGACAAGCCAGGTACCGGAGCCCATTTGTGTTAATGGTTCGGATTATAAGTTTATCGGAGTTTCCATGGGAAATCCCCATGCAGTTTATTATATGGATGACATTGACAGCCTGGATTTAGAGGCAATCGGACCTGGGTTTGAATATCATGAGCGTTTTCCGGAGCGTACCAATTCTGAATTTATTCAGGTGGTAAGTCCGGAGCACATCCGCATGCGGGTGTGGGAGAGAGGCAGCGGAGAGACCTGGGCATGCGGGACTGGAGCAACAGCCAGTGCAGTTGCTTCGGCGCTTTGCGGACGCACCGCCAATACGGTGGAGGTCTCATTAAAAGGCGGCAACTTAACGATTCACTGGGACAGAGAGGGAAGCGGTCACGTATTTATGACAGGTCCTGCTGTGGAGGTGTTTGCAGGAGAGTTGGACATAAATAATCTTTAAAAACAGGAGGAACCTATGGTTAAGATCAATGAAAACTACTTAAAATTACCTGGAAGTTATCTGTTTTCCACCATTGCAAAAAAGGTTAATTCATATATAGAGGCAAATCCCGATAAAAAGGTGATTCGTCTTGGAATCGGTGACGTAACCCAGCCCATTGCTCCGGCAATTATTGAGGAGCTTCATGGAGCAGTAGATGAGATGGGGGAAGCGGGAACTTTTCACGGATATGCACCGGATCTTGGTTATGGTTTTTTAAGAGAACTCATTGCCAGTGAAGATTACATTTCAAGAGGATGCCAGATCGCACCAGATGAAATTTTTGTATCTGACGGAGCGAAAAGTGACTGTGGAAATATTCAGGAGATATTCGATCAGAACTGTAAAATAGCTGTCTGTGATCCTGTTTATCCTGTTTATGTGGATTCCAATGTCATGGCTGGAAGAACCGGTGAATATGATGAAACCACAGGGAAATGGAGCAATGTCATTTACATGCCATGTACCGCAGAGAATCATTTTGTTCCAGAACTTCCAGAGGAAACTCCAGATCTTATTTACTTATGTGTTCCAAATAATCCTACCGGAACCACTCTCACCAGAGACCAGTTAAAGGTATGGGTGGATTATGCCAATGAGACAGGTGCAGTCATTCTTTATGACGCCGCATATGAAGCTTATATTGCTCAGGAGGATGTGCCTCATTCCATCTATGAGATAGAAGGAGCCAATACCTGTGCCATTGAATTTCGTTCCTTTTCCAAGAATGCCGGTTTTACCGGTGTACGTCTTGGCTTTACCGTGATCCCCAAATCTCTGGTAAGAGGGGGAGTCATGCTCCATTCTTTATGGGCAAGACGCCACGGAACCAAGTTTAACGGTGCTCCCTATATCATTCAGAAGGCTGGAACAGCGGTTTATTCCAAAGAAGGTAAGGCTCAGTTAAAAGAACAGGTTGCCTATTACATGAGAAATGCAAAGGTGATCTATGACGGTTTAAAAGAGGCTGGCTGCGAAGTATACGGAGGTGTGAATGCACCTTATATCTGGCTGCGGGTGCCGGAAGGAATGACTTCCTGGGACTTCTTTGACCGGCTTTTAGAGGAAGCCAGCGTTGTGGGAACGCCTGGAAGCGGATTCGGTCCCAGCGGAGAAGGTTACTTCCGCCTTACAGCATTTGGAACCTATGAAAATACAGTGGAAGCCATCGAACGGATGAAAAAGATGCCGTCCTTAATAAAATAAACGTTGACAAGTATTTAATAATTGGTTATGATATTGATAAGAAAAGATTAATAAGGTTTAAGCTTAATTTGTAAGAACAAAAGCGTTCAGTACTTTAGTGGTACTGGCGCTTTTTTTAACTTTATAGGAAATTGCGCAAATAGTCAAAGATAGTGTATAATGACTTTGAAATAAAAAATAGCATAGCAAAAGAGC
>SVDU01000019.1 GCA_015057705.1 Paenibacillaceae bacterium
TTCAGCAACTAAATAAACTCTCTAGGGTGTTACACTTTTTATTTGCACTTTGTTACACTTTGGGGTTGCAAAAAACATTCCGGGAGCTCCAATCTGGTTACACTGGATAGGAAGGATCTCTGCCCCTATTTTCTTTTTTTGCATGGCATGGGGATTTTACTATACTTCTAACAGGAAAGTCTATTTATCCAGAATGTACGGATTTGGAGTTATAATGGCGTTAATAAATTACATATGTAATAATATATATCAGGATCCTTATTGCTATATAAGTAATAATATATTTGTCACATTATTTCTGATCGGTGTTATTACATGGATACTAGAAATTCGTAAGAATGATATAAAGAAAGGAAACAGGTACATAATCTTCTTTTGCCTGTATCAGATTTTCAGTACGATGATCTGTATTCTTTCAAAACAGATCATAGATGGTTATGGAGTTTTCGAACTAGCAGGGGCATTAATGGGAAATATTATTTTTACGGAAGGAAGTATTTTATTTGTATTTCTGGGCGTTTTAATGTATTTCACGAAAGAAAATAAAAAAAGTCTTGCAACTGCTTACATATTATTCTGTACAATCTTTTTTCTACTGGCATCATTAAATAACTTTAGTATTGAAGGACTATTTTATGAAAATTATCAATGGATGATGATTGGAACTCTACCCTTCATGTACTTGTATAATGGTAAAAAAGGAAAGGGTTTTAAATATCTGTTCTATTTATTCTATCCAGTCCATATTGTGGCTTTATTCTGGATAGGAAATTTATGTTTTTAGGAATTTAAAGCATAGTATAAGGAAAATAAAATATTAGTTTAAGGGGAAATATAGTGGGAAAATACAAAGTAGTTACTCTTTGTGGAAGTACAAAGTTTAAAGATGAATTTCTAAAAATACAGAAGGAACTTACCTTAAAGGGGTGTATCGTGATTTCTGTGGGATTTTTTGAATTCAGTGAAAAAGATGAGGTTATGACAAAGGAAACAAAGGAATTGCTTGATGATATGCATAAAAGAAAAATTGATATGGCAGATACTATTTTTGTGATTAATAAAGATGGATATATTGGTAAAAGCACAGAATCCGAAATAGAATATGCAAAAAGTCAAGGTAAGAATATTGATTATCTGGAAGGTTGTGAGGGACAATCTTTGGAACGGGGGAGTACATATGAATTATGGGGATTTAATAGAAAGTATGGAAAGGTATGGGTCAACGAAACGTGATATCTGTATTCACAGCATAGGAGTAAATCCAGACCAAATACATGAAAATGTAATTATCGCACCATGGTGGGAACCATCTACTTTCCCTAATTTTGGAAATTATGAATACTTAAGTGAATCAAATTATTCTTCAATAAAAGTATGGAATCTTATGGTTGAAGACTTGAAGATTAGTTATATAAAAACAGGAATAGGTGCACCTGTATTAATGGATGTTATTTTGGCATTAGGTGTCACTTTATGCAAACAAATTATTTTTATTGGGTCTGTAGGAGCTTTGGATAATAAAATGGGTATTGGAGATATTGTGATCCCTAATTATTCCGTTTGTGGTGACGGTGCAAGTAGGTACTTAGCTTCGGAGAAACTTGCAGATGGAGATGTATTTGGAGAGAAACAATATCCAGATAAGATCATGTTTGATCGCCTAAAAGAAGCCACCAGCCATATATGTGAAGAAAACCATGTAAAATGGCATATTGGAAATAATTTTAGCACTGATACAGTATTTGCACAGTTTGTGCATATGGACGAAATTATTGGGATGGGCTGTAATGTTATTGAGATGGAGACCGCAGCGGCTTTTCGAGCAGCTGCATTTACTGGCATACCAATGGCAGCGCTCTTTAGTGTTTCAGACAATACTGTGGTCAACAAATCTTTAGTAAGTGGTCGCACATCAGAAGAGATGGAATATCGGAAAAAGGTACGTAGTGAGCTTTTTCCCAAAATTATTACAGAGCTCTTTCATAATAGATGAGAGGTAAGAGGTACATTTATGGCAGTCAGTATTTTGACAAGTATGTTCCATAATGATTTTCAGGAGATTAATGATAGATATTTCAAGATGTTTTTAAGTAAGTTTCAGCTATTTGTACCGTTACCTGTGAACATCACGAGCAGAAAATATATAGAGCACTAGGTCTTGTGGATTTTTCAGTAGAGCCACATTTTGATTGTATACATGTAACTGATGAATTATTAGAACTATCTAATGATTATTATATATGGATTATGTGATGATGCGGCAATAATATGTAAAGATGGAAATGTTGAACTTCTGGGAGATATTTTTATATTAGATAAACATGCGGTTAAGCAGATATCATCTTAGGAGCGAATAATAAAAGAGCATATGAAGGAGGAACAAAATATGTCAGCAAAAATAACAAAGGTTACCAAAGAACACCTACCATCCCTTCGCTTTATCGGAAAACGATATACAAGTGCGGACAGAATCGGTGGATTCGGACACAAATGGGGTGAGTGGTTTGAAAATGGCTGGTTTGTGTCCCTTGAAAAGCTGGGAGAACTTAAAGACATTGAAAATGGTTATATTGGTTTCATGCGCTGCAACTTTTCCAGTATTGAAAATACCTTTGAATACTGGATTGGTATGTTCCTCCCGGAAAACACAGAGGCACCAGATGGATTCGCCTTTATAGATCTCCCGGAAAGTGATGTTGCCGTTTGCTGGATAAAAGGTAAGGAAAATGATGGGATTTATGATATGCATGAGGATTGTATATCTAAATTCCAGGAAGAAGGTATGAGAAACTTCAGAAGTGATTATGAAAACAGAGCCTGTTTCTTTGAACGATATAATTGTCCTCGTTTTACAGAACAAGATGATGAGGGAAATATAATATTGGATTATGGCATCTATTTAGCAGACTAGGATTTTGACCCCAACATTTCATTATTGGAGGATTTGTATGAAGAAAAATAATTATATTCACCCTGTGTTATTTGTTTTAATTATTTATTTAATATGCTTCTCGTTCAGAGCTTTTGAATATCTGCTTTTCCGAACGGACCAGTCAATGTTTGGAGAAGCATTTATCCATAAACTGCAGGGGATTCTTGTGCTTGGGATAGCATTACAATATGTATCATTTAAATGGTCAGAAATTGGATTTACGAAACATTCAGTTGTAAAAAACATATTCTATGGTTTAATGCTTGGAGCGACTGTGTATCTGATCGCCTATGGTACCGAATTTTTTATGCAGATAGGGAGAAATGGCAATCCTTCTTTGAAAATATATGTGACCAGCTATGCTATTGATGGTAATCAGGGTATGCAGACCGGTATCCTGTTTTTCCTGTTTTGCATTGTTGGAAATATTATAAATGTGGTTATGGAAGAGGGAATCTTTCGTGGACTGTTTATCAGACTTCTGGAGGCAAAGAACTCTTTTATTAAAGCAGTGGTATTTTCTTCTGTCCTCTTTGGCCTCTGGCATATTGCAGCACCTGTTCGGAGTTTGCTGGATGGAAAAATAAGCCCCATGGGGATGCTTTTGACTGCTATTATTCTTGTTCTAACCACAGCAATTACTGGCGCAAAATTTTGTTTGCTGACTAAAATTACCGGCTCACTTTGGATGTCCATGGCGGATCATTTTTTTAATAATACTATCATTAATCTTTTACATATCACAACAATATCAGGTGCAGATCAATTACAGGTAATTCGCATTTCCGTTGCTCAGACTCTCTCATTTTTAATTGTTCTCTTTATCTACTTTAAAAGTGGTGCTGGCAAAAAACCTACATTTCATAATTAAATATAAATACGTTTTCAGTAAGCGGGTCAGATCTAATAATGGAGGTACTAAGATGGAAAAGATTGCAGTATTAATAGGCAGTCCCAGAAGAAATGGTAATACAGAAATTCTTGCAAATGCGTTTATTGATGGAATTAGTAAACAGGAGAACAGCGTAGAAGTTATTTCTGTAATTGGAAAAAAGGTTAACGGCTGCACAGGCTGCGATTTTTGCTACAGAGACAACAGTCATAATTGCAAGAACTTGTGTTGTTAGCTGTTTGTGCAGATGAAATACCAACCGTTTTTGACTCTCTGATCACTATGTATCACTCTGTACTAAGCTATTTCTCTCTGGAAAATGGGGGAGTAATTACAGTTCCGGGCTTAGCCGGAAAGGGAGATATTTTAGGACATGCTGCACTTTTGGAAGCACGTAAGCTGGGCGAAAGGTTTTAGCGGTTCAAGTAGCTGAGAATTAAGTTTGGAAATGGGAGAAAAAGATTTGACTGAAGAATATTATTTGGAAAAGCCCTGTAATTCTGATGAAGAGGCAGTAAGACTTTTGACTGATAAATGGCGGTTGTTTGGCGGTAGAATGAATCCAGGGCTTCTTAGAGACTTTACCGGAAACGATACGGAATGGATGGAATATATTGATGACCAGAGTGCCGGCAGAAATATTGGAGATGAAGTACCACAAACATTGTTCTTTCTCAAAAATAGCAATGGAACGATTTTAGGGGCAGTGTCTATAAGACATTTTCTAAATCACACAAATATTGTAGATGGCGGTCATATTGGATATGGGATATGCCCGGAATACCGGGGAAATGGATATGGCAGTCTGATTCTTAGTCTGGCTTTAAAGAAATTAAAGGAGATGGGGATTACAAAGGTCCTTGTAACCTACAAAACCTATTCACAATCGGATTATGGAAATTTTAAAATTAAATGCGAACAACTGCTTCAGGACAAAGGATACTATGTACATATGGTTAACACCAGGTGAATACTGATTAAGCAGTAATTTAGGTAAGGGCAGAGATGTTTGAAGTAGATTTTTTGCTGTAAATAATCATTGCATTTTTTTTATGATGGGTATATAATGTTCATTGAACAGGTGGTGAATGAAATGAAATCAATAAAAGATGCAACAAGTCTAACCAGCCGCGATCTTCAGGCAATTGAGAGAAGAGAACAGCTTTTGGAGTCAGCAAAAGAATTATTTGCGTTAAAGGGGTTCCACGCGACTACAACCAGAGAGATTACAAGAAACATTGGAATGGCAGACGGATTAATCTATCATTATTTTCCGGAAGGAAAGAAGCAGATGTTAGACATTATCCTGAAGGAGTTTTTAGATGACCGGTATTTATTAGTTGAAGCAGAGATTGCCGGATTAGAAGAAACGCTGTCACTTAAGGAACTGCTGATTTCACTTGGGAATATATTCTTTGCTTATATTGCAAAGGATAAATATGTTCTCCAAATTCTTTTAAAAGAAAAAAGTGAATTCTCAGAAGAGTATACAGAACGTTTCAGCCAGCATGTGAGTTTGCTTTTGGGACAAACCATGAAGCGGGTTCAAGTATTTGTTGACAGAAAAGAAATTCGTTCTTTTGATATCTTTATGATGGTTAATCAGTTTTGGAGCGCGATTTATTCCTACATTTTACAGGATGTGTTTTTTGGTAAACACAGTTTTTATCACAATGACCGGGAACACTATCTGATTCAGGTCGTTGAATACACACTTTTAACCTGGGAACTATAGTACTATAGATTCCAGGTATTCCTTATATAAATTAATTCACTGTTTGTTCAGTGAAAAAACTCAGGAGGATATGGGAATGAAAGAAATAAGAACAGAGATACGAATTAACGCATCTGCCAGTGTAGTATGGAATGTTTTAACCGATTTTCGTGCTTATCCTGATTGGAATCCATTTATGGTATATTTAAAGGGAAAACCGGCAGTAGGAGAAAGAATAGAAGTTAAGATGGTTCCGCCAGGTTCAAAAGGGATGATTTTTAAACCAAAAGTTTTGAAATTTCAAAAAGACAAAGAATTTCGCTGGCTTGGAAACACCGGCTTTCCGGGTTTATTTGATGGTGAGCATATATTAGAATTAATGGAGAATTCAGATGGTACTACGACATTCATCCAAAGAGAGAAATTTAATGGAATTTTATTGCCCCTGTTAAAAAAGTCGTTGGATAATGGAACAAAAGCCGGATTTGAAACAATGAACAAAAAATTAAAACAGATTTGTGAAACAAAATAAAAAAATTGAAAAAAATATTTTATTCTATTCCTGTTTTATGGTAATATAAAACTATTAAATCATATAGGTTAATAGGAGAAAAACATTGAAGGAATACAATAAAAAAATAAAAGAGGAAATAGCTGAATTCAGAGAAGCCGGTCATAAGTTCGTGAATAATGAAATTACTGCCGCTGAATTTAAGGGAAAATCCGGAGGCATGGGGGTTTATGCGCAAAGGGGCGGCAAAGCTTTTATGATTCGTTTGAGGATACCCTGCGGGATCTTATCATTTTCCCATTTGAAATTAATCCATAAATTTGCCGTGCAATATGGTTTAGATAGAATTCATCTAACTACCAGGCAGGCAATTCAGCTTCATGATCTGGATATTGATTCTGTCTGTGATATTATGGAAACGGCCATTGACCATGGTTTGTATACAAGAGGGGGCGGCGGCAATTATCCCCGTAATGTAGCCTTGTCTCCCCTGTCTGGTGTGGATAAAGAGGAAGTTTTTGATCCCACTCCCTACGCTCTGCAGGTGAACCGGTACATCATGGAGCGGATTATGGAATATCATTTGCCCCGTAAGCTGAAAATAGCATTTTCCAACAATGAAACAGATACAGCTAACTGTACCATCAATGATCTGGGCTTTATGGCAGTCATGGATGAAGGAATCCCTTCTTTTAAGATATACCTGGCAGGCGGATTAGGCAATAATCCTGCAGTGGCCTTACCATATGATGAACTGATTCCGCCAAACCAGGTTCTGTACCATGTGGAAGCTGTTACAAGAATATTTGCGGCAGAAGGAGATTATGAGAACAAGGGAAAAGCAAGACTGAGATACATTCCAAAAAGGATGGGGGAAGAAGCGTTCATGGAGTGTTACAAAAACCATCTCGCCCAGGCGAAGGAATCCATGGACTTAACTTTAAATGTGGAAGCAGCCGAAATATGTGAGGCGGCAGATAAGCTGCACTCTGCAGATATCCATACAGACAGCAGTAATCTCATCGCCCAAAAACAAGCGGGATTTTATACAGCTGTCATTCATCCCCAGTGCGGACAGCTGCCTGTAAAAGCCCTTGAAGAAATCATTACATTTTTGATGGATAAACAGCAGGACATTCGCCTTAGTATGACGGAAAGCATGTACATCCGCAACCTGTCCAGAGAAGAAGGAGAAAAGCTTCTTGGAAGAATGGAAGAGTACAATCAGGTTACCAGAATTGGCATGAGTGTGAGCTGTGTGGGAGTGCCAACCTGCCAGATAGGCGTTTTAGAGAGCCAGACATTATTAAAAGAAATAAACAGGGCACTGATGGAAAATAATATTAACACGGATTATCTGCCTTGTGTTTCCATATCAGGATGTTTTAATTCCTGTTCCAGGCACCAGGTAAGCGAAATTGGCTTTGCTGGCTGTAAAAAACGTATTTCCGATGCTCCGGCAGAGGCATTTGAACTTCATGTAGGTGGAGCAGTGAATAAAGATGACACTCATATGGGGAACTGCATGGGTGCATTAAGAAAGGAAGATATTCCGTATTTTATGGTGAAGCTGTCCCAGGCATTAGATACAAAAGGAATGTATTTTATGGATTATCTGAAGGAATGCCAGGAAGAGTTTGAGGATTTGACCAAACCATATCTGATCGGCTAAATTGCTCCCCGTGGGTGTTCTTCGGTAGTGTTCTTTGCAATAATAAGACTCATAATGCATAAAGTAAGGTAAGATGCCACTGCGTGCATAATTCCTGAAGGGATGTCAAAATGGGATTTCTGGTCAGACTGCTTGAAAAAGGCAGCTTAAAAAAACCGCTTCATTTTACCCTGGATAAAATTGTAGAAGAATACATACCTGCCGGTGAAATGCCTCCATATGCACAAGAACTGAAAGCTCTTGCCTCTAAGAACAATCTTAATTTAAAGGATATTGCTGAACTGGCTGTCTTGGTAAGGTCTGAGATTGACCAACTGAAAGATGAAGTGGAAACCTTTGTGGTTGTAACGGAGAAGGCAAAACGGGTACAGGCAAATCTTAACTTATGGAATGAAATTCTAAATGAATTGACCTGGGATTATTCCTATCAGGATGAGGTGACTGACACCGATACGTTTGTCCGTTCAAAAGCGGTGGAGGAGATTCCACGGATGCACCATGCCATAACTCAGCTTCTTGGGGAAAAAGAAGTCCTGCAGCTGGAATCACAGCTTGTTCTTCAGTCAGAGATTCTGCAAAGCAGCATATTTAACTTAGAACAGACACTGCTTGCAATGATCCCTGAGATCAGGAATCTAAAAGAAAAGAAATTGAAACTGGAAGAAGAAATCAAAAGCTTTCAAAAAGATGCAGAAGAGTTGAAAAAAATGGGGGAAGCAGCTGATCCGAAGCGATCCACACAGTTATCAGAAAAAGGCAAGGCGCTGGTTATCAGAAAGAAGAATCTCGCAGCCAGCGAAAAAGAGATGAATGCCTATATGGAGGCAGTGCAGAAAACGGCGATCCAGATATTTAATGTCTTTAAAGAGGTATCCCGGTCTGCCGTAGAAGGGGTAAGAACTGCAATTAACAGGCTGACTTCAGAAAACAGAAAAGCATTAAGGAAAGCGGAAGATACACAGGGCTTTACCGAAGGGAGAAAAAAGCTGTCCCATCTTTATACACTCCTTGAACTCCTTGATGAATGTATGAGGGTTTATCAGAAATATGACCGGCTAAAGTCATAATCTGACATTGCCGGTCTTACTGTTCTTCCAAGGATGAAAGAAGCTTCTTCAATAACTGGTCCAGCTGGGCCAGTTCTTCTTTTGTCAGCCCTTTTAACAGGGACTCTTCTGTCTGGGTATGGGATATGACCGCCCGGGAAATTAGATCATAACCTGCGTTGGTCAGCTGAACATAGATCGTTCTTCTGTCTTCGCTGTCATGAACTCTTTTAACCAAATCTTTTTTCTCCAGAGTATCAATGCGGTTTGTAATGGCTCCCGAAGTGATCATAAGTGACTGATACAGATCCGTGGGTTTTAATTTATATTCTCCGCCGGAACGACGCAGTGTTGCCAACACGTCAAATTCACCGCTGTTTAACTGATAGAGGGAAAAATTCTCCGCCAATCTCCTTTCTGAATGCTTGACAGTTCTTTTAAGTCTTCCCCAAACCGCCATCGGTGACGCATCAAGATCCGGAAGCTCATGAGCCCATTGATCAATTATTTTATCAACATTATCTTTTTTCATATTTTTAGTGTAACACCTGGAATTAAAAAGTACAAGGTAATTTTAATGTGAAGTTTCTTAATTTTAAATATCTTAACATTAAAATACTTGACAATCAAGATGACAAGCGATACACTTAATATGTCTTAAAGTTAAGATACTTAAACATGAGATAAATAATAAGGAAAAGAGGATAAAAAATGAAGCAGACGAAAGATACATTACTAACAATGCTGACTCCCATGTTATGGGGATCCACATATATCATTGCCTCCGTATTGATCCCCATACAGCGCCCGGTGTTTGTTGCATTTATGAGAGCATTTCCCATAGGACTCATTTTGCTTTTATGGTACAGGAAATTGCCGAAGGGAATCTGGATCTTAAAATCATTAATACTTGGAAGCTTAAACATTGGAATATTTTTTCTGTTTTTGTTTATTGCGGCTTACCGGCTGCCTGGAGGAATTGCATCCATCATAGGAAGCGTACAACCGGTATTTGTAATATTTTTCAGCTGGGTCCTTTTAAAAGAAAAACCAACCATGCGGTCTTATGCTGCAATTGCCATGATGGTGACGGGAGTCATATTACTTCTATTTAAGCAGCAGATGGCAATTGACGTATGGGGTGTGTTAGCTGCTTTATGCGGTGCAGTGGTAATGGCTCTCGGCGTGGTACTGACCAAGTACTGGGGCAAACCGGAAGGAATCAGCCAGATGGTGTTTACTTCCTGGCAGTTGTTTTTTGGCAGTCTGATTCTGATTCCGGCTGTGTTTATCATGGAGGGCAGCATACCCGCCCTCACTCCTGTTAATATTGCAGGACTTGCCATACTTGGAGTAGTTAATACCGGACTTGCCTATTATTTATGGTTCCGGGGAATTGAAATCCTTTCCCCTGTCCGGGTATCACTCTTAAGTCCGGTGAACCCCTTAACAGCATTTCTCTTAGGTTATGTAGTGCTGGGGCAAAGCATCAGCCCCATTCAGCTTGCAGGTGTTGCAATCATTATAGCCAGTATTTTTGTCTCACAGAAAAAGACATCAAAAGCAGGATGATTGCCTTTTAAAATAAGTCATGTTACAATGCAGATAATAATTGCAAAATAATGCAAATAATATTTGTACAGGGGGTAACATGCAGACAGGAGATAAAATTTCGTTTGGGAACTACCAATGGCGTGTACTGGAACGATTGGAAGACAGGGCTTTGATTATAACCGAATACATCATAGAACGACGTCCTTACCATAATGTTTATAAAGAGACAACATGGGCTGACTGCGCAGTAAGAGCGTATTTAAACGGGGAATTCCATGACAGTTTCAGTGTGGATGAACAATCAAAGATGATTCCTGTTCTAAATAGAAATCCTGATAATGAGTGGTATGGTTGCGAAGGCGGAGATGACACTCAGGATACCATCTTTTTATTAAGCATGGAGGAAGCGGCGTGCCGGTATTTTGGCGACAGCAGCTTAAAGCTTTATAATCCGGGAAGGAATCAAAGGTATTGGTTTGAACGAAAAGATAAGAACAACAGTAAGAGAATTGCCAGACGCGAGGGGGAAAAGGGCAGTGACTGGTGGTGGTTACGTTCTCCAGGACGTGTTGGTGTAAAGGCCGTATATATCCATGGTGATGGTAATATAGGGATTCAGGGCAACAATATATTAATTGGAAATTTAAGCGATGGCGAATGCAGAGGCGGCGTTCGCCCCGCTTTATGGCTAAAGCTGTAATACTGCTAATAAGCTGTAGACTAATAAAAAACCGGCACAGGCCGGTTTTTTTGTATCAAAAAGGATGATAGGAAATGTGATACTTTTTCAAAGGTATTCATAGTATTTTATGAACATGCATTTTGGAAGGAATCAGGTGGAATATTGGCTGAAAACAGTAATGGTTTAAAAGATGGATTATGGGATGAGAATTCAGTCTACGATTATGTGGTTAATACATTCAAAGCCTATGCAGATGCCATGGTGCCTCATTCACCGGATCTGGCGGAGCTATATGGAAGGATTCAGTTTTACGGAGCAGTGGAATCCTATACGGCGGAGTATTTAATCATGTCTCTTGACAGTTATCCTACGCCGTTTGCAGTGGCTGCAGCGGAATTATTAAATATGGCAGCAAAACAGTATCTGATGGAAAAGGGGGAGGACCCGGATGTGCCAAAAGATTCAGGAGGACTTTATTTCTCAAAATTATCTCAGGAAGACAGACTTAAGATAGTTGACCGGATCAGCAGCCCGAGTGGCATCATTTATGTACCTGCAGGCCTTATTATGAAACAGGAAGACATCGTTCCTGTCATGTCGGCATTAAACCGGCTTACTATGATGGGATATTATTCTGAGTGGTCCGGCTACGGATCCACAAGATTTATGTCTCCGGATAAACGCATGCTGGAATATCAGCCAATCGGCTGGGAACAGGTGGGATATCCGGGGCCATCTAAGGGATACCGGATAGCAGGTGCTTTTAACTTTGCACAGAAAAAGTGAGAAATTAATATAGACTGGAGGTGCGTATGGATAATGGATTTGATGCAGATGTAATTGTGATAGGTGCAGGAGGCGGAGGCGCGGTTGCAGCAAAAGAGCTGGGGGAAAAGGGATTGAAGGTGCTGGTTCTTGAGGCGGGACCCTGGTATGGCAACCGAAAGTGGCCACAGCCCAACATGAGTGCAGGTGCACAGAAAAGTTCAAGCAACAATGATCTGGATATTCAGCTGCTTAAAACCAACTTTACCGATCTAGAGGATGACATGAATGATGCCATTACTGGAAAATTCAGATGGGGACCAGCGGACAGAAGTATAAGTCCGTGGCGCAGAATTATTGAGAAGGGCGGTTTTGTATGGCAGAGTGCAGGCGTGGGAGGAACCACACTTTTGTATTTTGCCAACTGTCCCCGTGCTTACCCTGCTGCATTTGAACGTGACTGGCCAATCAGTTATGAGGAGATCATTCCTTATTATGAAGAGGTGGAGCAGACTCTTCCAGTTCGTGAAGCTACTGCGACATCAAAAGAAGATCTTTTTCTCTACGGCGCCAGAAAGATGGGATTTACATACACCGATGAAATAAATTTAACCAAGCCCGGATTTCGTCTTCAGCCTAACGGAATTCTTGGCATTAATCCCATGTTAAATAATCCGGATTTTGATCTGGAAAACAATCAGGCGGTGGGCTGTACTCTTCGCGGCCATTGTGTTAACGGCTGCTGCATTGGACCCAATGTGGGAAGTGTGGCAAAGCGTACCACTCTGGTAAGCTATATCCCCTATGCTTTGGCAACAGGAAATGTAGACATTATGCCAAATTCATTTGTGACTGCCATCCATACCAGCCAAAATGAGGAAGAAGGATTGTTTGCCAACAGCGTAACGGTTAGAAATACATGGACTGGAGAAATCAGGGAGTTTAAGGCCAAAGTGATTGTTTTGTCTGCCGGCTCCATCGAATCCCCCAGACTCTGGTTAAATTCCGGTCTTCCTGAAAATGAATGGGTGGGAAAAGGATTGACTACCCATATGATTGACTGTGTATCCGGAATTTTTGAAGAAAAGGACCTGATGAACATTCTGGGAATGTCTGAAGTAAAGCCATATGTTGGACAGAATTCGGCTGCCAGAATGGATTACCCCGGACTTGGAGCTTTTGAACCGTTTGGAACCAGTCCCGGTATCAATTCCACCATGATATATGGAACAAGCCAGAAGGGGTACTATTTCCAGAATCAGACCAGGGAAGAAGAGGCCTGGGACAGAGAAGGCATTATCGCAGGAGGACTTTTAAAAGAATTTATGCGAAATTACAACAAGACTCTCAGTATCGTAGTGTTTTCCGATGACGATGTAAGTCAGAAAAACGGGGTGACACTGGATCCGGAGCGCAGGGATGAAAATGGCTATATACCGGTGATCAGCTATGAGATCAGTGATGCTGACAGAGAGAGAAGAGATCAGCTTGTGGGACTTGCGGCGGAACTGTTAAAAAAAGCAGGAGCGAAGACCGTCAGCCGGGCTAACTGGCCGCCAGATGTGTGTGCCCATATTATGAGCACCATGAGAATTGGGTTTGTTACAGACACGAATTGCGAGGCATTCCAGGTAAAGCGGCTGTTTATAGCAGATAACAGTGTTCTCTGCAACGGACTGGGGGGACCAAATCCCACCCTTACCACTCAGGCTCTGGCTGTAAGAACTGCAGAAAGAATTGCAGAGAAATATTTTCCATCAGCAATAAAAGCCTGAAAGAACCATAAAATGCGCCTTAAACCAAGGCGCATTTTATGACTTTATTCAGCTTCCTGCATACATAAGATAGATAAAATGATTTGCCTCCCTCAGAAGGTGATCGGTATAGAGTGCAAGCATGATAGCCTGAATCTTACAGGTAATCAGTCCGTTAGTGGTATCTGACTTAAAATCACTGATCGCAATGACATCGGAAAGAATTTCCCGGTCAGAAGGGAAGGTATCCGTATTCATTTCGGCTGTGCTGAGCAGATCAAAGGTATTGGAAAACTGGTTGGCAGCATTAAAATATGCCGTTTCAGTAGGATCTAACTGTCCGCGCATTACCTTTGCATGATCAGCCATATTCTGTGACCAGAAAGATTTATAATCAGCCAGGAGTGATTCATCCCGGTTTTGAAGCCGTTTCAGAATTTCAAGGTAACGTTTGGCTTCCATAAGAATGTGTAAGATGTCGGCTGTGTACATCATGGTGAAAAGACCGCAGGATACACGTTTGTTTAAGAGATCTGCCTGAAACTGGACAAAGGAAGCAGTCAGGTTTAAAAGATTCTGGTTCAACATGAATACATCCTGTTCATTTTTGTTGGTTGCGGTGTAGTCGGCGGTGCAGGGTACAATATCATAGGCCATGCGGGTCAGCTGGGAATTGATTGTAATTCCAGTGTTAAGCTGTGCAAGCCTCTCTGCTTCTTCCGTATACTGGGTATAAAACTGGCCGGATTCAAGAACACTTAAGGGGATGACTCCATTTGACAGCTTAATGGCTACTTCTAACAGCTGGTCGTATTGCTGCTTGTATGTATCTGCCTGATCTGCATATTCTTTTCCAGGCGGGGGCATAGTAGCCTCAATAAATATGGCGTGCTCTTTTAATATGCGGATCCAGAAAAGATGGTACTGGAGTGAGCATTGTATATAGGATTCTTTCGAGGTCATAAGGGTTGCTCCATTATTTTTAAATTACTGCATTCTATGCTAATTGGATAAGAACTATTCGTCCATATGGATTCCTTATATTGTGAGACGCATAAAAAGATGTTATAATTGCTCATAGCAAAAAGGAGGTGCCGTTTTGGACAGGCAGACATTTTCCCGCAGAAAACCCGGAATGGTTGAAGAAGAAAAATACAGGAAGTATGCGGTTTTAATACCCGTTTTAACAATTGATGGAGCAAAGTATCTTTTGTTTGAAAAACGCTCCAGCAACTTAAAGCATCAGCCTGGGGAGATTTGCTTTCCAGGCGGGAAACTGGAGTCGGGAGAAACACTGAAAAAATGTGCAGTCAGGGAAACCATGGAGGAGTTAAACGTCACTTCCAGGCAGATTAAGGTTCTTGGACCTGGAGATATCTATATTTCTCCCTTCCGTTTGATTATTCACTCATTTATCGGTGAACTAAGAGATTATAAAGATACCTTCAGCACCGACGAAGTGGAAGAAATCATAAAGGTGCCTCTTAACTATTTAAAAAGCATGACACCGGAAACATACGAAAGCATGCTGGTTACGGAGCCTCCTGAAGATTTCCCCTATGAATGGATTCCAGGAGGTAATCAGTATACATGGACGAAAGGAACCCGGGATATTTTGTTTTACCGGTATGAGAACTGGGTGATCTGGGGGATGACGGCGCAGATTCTTCAGTCCTGTCTGGAGCTGATGAAGCAATATCATTTATTTGATTCTATGAAAGAAGAAAGGTGATACCATGAAAAAAGAGATATATTTAGCAGGCGGCTGTTTCTGGGGAACAGAAAAATATTTGGAAAATATTCCTGGAATTTTAAGTACAGAAGTTGGTTATGCCAACGGAACAACGAAAAATCCCACCTACGAGGAGGTATGTCATAACAATACCGGTCATGCGGAAACTGTTAAAGTAGAATACGAGGATACTGTGATAGGGCTTCCCTATATTCTTAAGCTTTATTACGATGTCATCAATCCAGTCAGTGTAAACCGTCAGGGCGGTGATACCGGTACACAGTACAGAACCGGCATTTATTATACCGACGAAGGAGATAAGCCGGTGATTGAAAAATCAGTGGAAGAACTTCAAAGGAATTACAAAGAGAAGATTGCAATCGAGCGGCGGCCTCTTATGAACTATTACAGAGCGGAAGAGTACCACCAGAAATATCTGGATAAGAATCCCCAGGGCTACTGCCATATATCCGGGGATAAATTTGAAAAGGCAAAACTGGCAGTGGATAAAAGCAAAAAATTTCCGCCAAAATCCCAGGATGAGCTTAAAAATGAACTTACAACAATTCAGTATCAGGTGACCCAGAACAATGCAACAGAAGCTCCTTTTCAGAATGAATACTTTGATGAGTTCAGAGAGGGAATCTATGTGGATGTGACAACCGGAGAGCCCCTTTTCTTATCCTGCGATAAATTTGAATCAGGCTGCGGCTGGCCAAGCTTTTCCAGACCGCTGACACAGGATCTGCTGCAGGAGCTTGATGATAACACCATTGGCAGACACCGTACTGAAGTGCGTAGCACATTAGGCGATGCCCACCTTGGTCATGTTTTTACAGATGGTCCCAAAGAGATGGGTGGACTGCGCTATTGCATCAACAGTGCAGCTTTAAGATTTATTCCAAAAGAGCAAATGAAAGCGGAAGGATACGAAGCATATATGCCATTACTCAGATCAGATGGTTCCAAACAGGATTGATATTTTCCGGTACGGTGAATATAATAGTAAAAAATACCAGGTGAAGTGAATGTTTCGTGTGAATAACGGCAGCAGGATTCACTCTTGTAACGACGACGATCCTGCTCCCAGGCGTTATTTAAACCCTGCTGATATTTATATTGTAAAAGGGTATGGGATAGAAGTGTTTTTAGAAAATCTCAATTCACCGGCAGGCATTGTTTTTGATGAAGAGGGAAGTCTTTATATAGCTGACTCCGGCCTGTCTACAGGCAATCCCCAGGTTTTGAAAGTGGTGAATGGTGAGATTGAACTGATTGCGGAAGATTTTGTAACCCCTATTTCCGGAATTAATTATTTAAATGGGGTTCTTTATGTATCCCACAGAGGTTTCGTCACCAGAATATTCCGGGATGGGAAAAGACAGAATATTATTATGGGTCTGCCAAGCAACGGTGATCATTACAATGGTCCGGTTGCTTTTTCGCCGGACTATAAGATCTATTTTGGGCAGGGAACCGTTACCAACAGCGGCGTTGTAGGAAATGATAACGAGTGGGTACCGGTTTCTCCATTGCTATGTGATTACACGGGAGATTATGTTATACTGACTGGTCAGAATTTTACAACAGATAATATTCTTACGGAAGCAGTTACCGATGATCCTGCATTTACTGGTGCCTTTTCTCCCTATGGGATTCCTAATATTGAGTTTGAAATAAGAAAAAGATATACCAAAGCGTCAGGAAGCATCTTGCGGGCCAACCTTGACGGGTCCAATTTGGAACAGGTAGCCTGGGGGTTTCGTAATCCCACTTATCTAAAGTTTAATAACAGCGGTCAGCTGTATGCTGTGAATAACGGGTTTAATCCGGTAGGAAGCAGACCCATAGATAATGCAACCGATGATTTCTATTACATAACCCCGGATGTCTGGTATGGCTGGCCTGATTATTCAGGCGGAGAACCGGTAAATTCTCCAAGATTCACTCCCACAGGCGGTTATCAGCCTACTCTATTGTTAAAAAATCAGCCAAACATACCTCCAAGACCCTATGTAACCTTTCCGCCCAATTCCACTTTGATGAGTTTTGATTTTAATTATAATCAGAAATTCGGACCATACGGAGATGTTTATGTAGCAGAGTATGGCAGTACCATTAAAACGGCAGTTGGTGACGGCTTATCCTATGCCGGCGCCGGTCACCGGATATCAAAAATTGATATGAGGGCAAGAACCATCAGTACATTTGCCATCAATATGAGTGGTTTTCCTTCGTCCCTTTCCAAGGGAGGCGGACTTGAGCGGCCAAGTCATCTGTTGTTTGGCCCCAATGGATCCATGTATATCGTTGATATGGGCTTAAATATCGAAGGTGACCCCAATATCTTTATTCCCGGAACTGGAGTGATCTGGAGAATATTTCGTACCAATAATGAATGACTCATGTAAGGAGAAGGACAGAATATGTTAGAAGAGATACTGGAATATAACAAAGAATTTGTTAAAAATAAAAATTATGAAAAGTTTATCACCAATAAATATCCGGAAAAGAAAACGGCAATCGTGTCTTGTATGGATACAAGGCTGACAGAGCTGCTTCCGGCTGCACTTGGTTTTAAAAATGGAGATGCAAAGATCATTAAAAACGCAGGAGGGGTTATTTCCCATCCCTTTGGCAGTGTTATGAGAAGCCTGCTAATAGGGATCTATGAGCTGGATGTCAGGGAAATTCTGGTAATAGGACACACGGACTGCGGAGCCAGATATACAGACAGCAGCAAGTTGATAGAGCTGATGAAGGAACGGGGAATCAGGCAGAAGGATATCGATTTAATTAAGTATTATGGAATTGATTTTGAATCCTGGCTGGGTGGATTTAAAGACTTAGACCAATCCATCAAAAAATCAGTGGAACTGATCCGAAACCATCCATTGGTTCCGGATGAGATCCGGGTCTATGGACTTGTGATTGATTCGGTGACAGGTGAGTTAAGTAAAGTTGAGGATAAGGGCCTATGAAGCTTGGAATTGTCGGTTCCGGAATCATTGTAAAAGATTTTTTATCCATTGCCCATCATCTGAAGCATACCACAATTGTATCTCTTTGCAGCACAAAAAGGAGCGAAGATGATGCCAGAGCTCTTGCAAAGGAATATTTTATAGGGCAGGTTTTTACGGATTATGAAGATTTTTTAAAGAGTGAAGCGGATACGGTATATTTGGGTTTACCCAATCATCTTCATTTTTCCTATGCATTCCAGGCATTAATGGCAGGAAAAAATGTAATTGTGGAAAAGCCATTTACTCCTGCCATAGAGCAGGCCACGGTTTTAAGCAGGACAGCCAGAGAGAAACACTTATTTCTGTTTGAGGCTGTAACCACTTTATACCAGCAGGATTACAGGAGAGTAAAGGAGCTGATTCCTTCTCTTGGAAGCATAAAACTGGTCCGTTGCAGCTATTCCCAATATTCCAGGCGGTATGACCGTTTTAAAAATGGGGAAGTGCTTCCTGCCTTTGATCCTGCGTGCGCCGGAGGTGCCTTGATGGATATTAATATTTATAACCTCCATTACGCTGCGGGTCTTTTTGGAAAGCCTGAATCAGTTCATTATTTTGCGAATATAGAAAGGGGAATTGATACCTCCGGAGTGCTTTTACTGGATTATGGAAGCTTTCTTTGCACCCTGACCGGAGCCAAGGACTGCAGTGCACCAAATTCCTGTATTATTCAGGGGGACAAAGGTTATCTGATACAGGACAGTCCGGCGAATATCTGTGAGGGGGGCCGTGTGCTTTTAAATGATGGATCGGAAGAGACAGTAGGGAATCAATCCTACAGTCATCGAATGATCAGCGAATTCCTGGAGTTTGAAAAAATGATTCGTTCCGGTGATCTTACTACCTGTTACCGCTATCTGGATCACACTCTTTGCGTATGCCAAATTCTAACACAGGCAAGGAGAATGGCCGGAATTGTATTTCCGGCAGATGGACAAGAAGTGCAGTAATTATGAGTATAAAAAAACGCGTCCTGCCAGGTTCCGTTAAGTTACCTGGTGAAGACGCGTTTATTTAATTTATAATCCCCAATTTATGCTACTTTTGATTTATGAATGCTTCTATAGACGAATGTGAGTCCAAGTCCGGCTAAAGAGATGACCATGGCTGTGAGGAATGCATTTTTATAGCTTCCGGTAGCAGCAAAGATCTTGTTTAAAATAATTGGTCCTACAGTACCAGCCAGAGCGAATCCGATAAACATGATTCCGTAATTGACACTGTTGTTTTTCGGTCCGAACTGATCCGCAGTAAAGCCTGGGAAAACACCCATGAAAGCACCGAAACAGATTCCAATCACAGAGATGGAAATATAGAATAAAACCACATCTCCTTTGTTACAGAAGTAAAGCATGATCAGACCGATGACAGACATTACACAGGCAAGTGCCAGGGTGTTGATCCGTCCGATTTTGTCGGAGACAGATCCGGCCAGGATTCTGCCAAGTACATTAAATAATGCAAGGGTAGAAACGGCAGCCGTTGCTGAAACAACAGACATTCCCACGATGTTCTGAGCCAGAGGGGAAGCCATTGGAATAAACATCAGGGCAGCAAATGCACCGCAGGTAAGAAGTACAATCATAACGTAGAAAACCGGTGTCTGTAACATTTCTTTCCAGTTCTTATTCATGGCGGCCTGTTTGCCAGCAGAAGGAGGTGTATATCCTTCCGGAACGAAATCGGCGGGGCATTTTTCCATAAAGAAAGCGCCCACACAGATAATCACTGTAAAAACAGCACCAATAATTTTAAATGCAGAAGTAACACCTGTTGTTGATATAATCATGGCAGCAATGGGTGGAATAATAACAGAACTGATTCCAAACGTCGCTGTGGTAAGTCCTCCTACAAGACCTCTCTTGTCCGGGAAGAACTTAATGGATGTACTGATGGTGGCGCCGTAAACCATTCCAAGACCTAACCCCAGTAAAATGCTGTATGTTCCGATTAAAAAGTTTACGCTGTTAGCATAACCGGACAGGAACATTCCGCCGCCGAACATGATACCTCCGATTAAGACTGCTAATTTCGGACCCAGAGTGTCGTTGATGGTACCTCCGGTAATCATGGTAATAGGACCTACTGCATTGGCAATTACGAATACAATGGATAAATCTCTGGCAGTCAGTTTCAACCCTGTGATTTGGCTTAAATGTTCTGCCATTGGTACGGAAAGAACGCTCCATGCATATAAGGAACCGATGCATAAGTTAATGAGACAGCTGGCGATCAGAATCAACCATCTTTTCTTGTTGTAGTTCATGCTACTCCTCCTAATTGTTATTATTATAACAATGTTTATATCATGATCAATGGAACATGTCAATATAAACATGTATATAATTTTAATATTTTATACAATACTGTTATATTGACATATTTTCCATATTTGCTATAGTTATAACAAGAAATTAAGAAAATCGGGGAAAATGAAATGAGAAGTTTGAAATATGCCATATTAGGGCTATTATGCCGCCACCCTATGACCGGTTATGAAATAGCAAAAGAATTTAATAGTGAGCTGGCAGAATTCTGGTATGCCAATCATAGCCAGATTTATCCGGAGCTGAAAAAGTTAAATGATGAGGGACTTGTCAGTTATGACATTGAAATAAGCGGAGAAATCCTGGAAGCGAAACGTTATACTATAACGGAAGAGGGGAATGAGGATTTTACAAAGTGGCTGAATAAAGATGAAAAGATCCAAAAGACTCCCAAAGATATATTTCGCCTAAGGATGTATTTTTCAGGTAATATGAATGTGGAAACAAGAGTCCGTCTTTTGGAGAATCAGCGAACCCAGCATGTGAAACGATTAAATACATTAAAAAAGAAAAATGAACCGTACACCGAAGTTCCGCCTCGTGATTCAGACAGGTTCGGGGATTTTCTTGTGCTTCAGGGTGCAATCATGCGGCAGGAGAATATTATAGCCTGGATTGATAAATGTATTAGTTATTGTAAATAGTATTGACAACTCCATTTTGTTGTGTTATTATTTCGGAAATAGTGAAAAGGCAATGAAGAGGAATAGTACGTATACGGAGAATTTCAGAGAGAAGGTGGCTGGTGTGAACCTTTATTGAAGTATATGGAAGCAGTCTCGGAGCTTTGAACCCAACGGGAAGAATCCCTAGTAGGCTTCAACGGAATTCCCACGTTACAGGGACGCGGTATGTCAGTACCGTATGGAGTGCAGAGGATTCTCTGAATTTAGGTGGTAACACGGATTGTATATTCGCCCTAAGCGTATTAACGCTTGGGGCCTTTTTTTATGCAAAAATCAGGAAAGAGGGATATTATTATGAGAAAATTTGAAAAATCAAAAAAACTGGATTATGTGTGTTACGACATCAGGGGACCGGTTATGGACGAAGCAAACCGAATGATCGCCCAGGGAGTCGAGATCTTAAAGCTGAATATAGGAAATCCTGCTCCATTTGGTTTTCGGGCACCAGAAGAGCTTCTGATGAAAATGAACAGTAATCTGGTCCATACAGAAGGCTACTCCGATTCAAGAGGGTTACTCTCTGCCAGAGAAGCAATTGTAAAGTATTGCCGGAAAAAAGGAATTGAGGAAGTGGGAACAGAGGATGTTTATACAGGAAATGGAGTCAGTGAATTAATTACACTTTCCATGCAGGGCCTTTTGGACTCTGGTGATGAAATCCTGGTACCTTCACCGGATTATCCCCTGTGGACAGCGTCCGTAACACTGGCAGGAGGTACAGCAGTTCATTATATCTGCGACGAAGCCTCAGACTGGTATCCGGATATCAATGATATTAAAAGCAAGATCACAGAACGCACAAAGGGAATCGTCGTGATTAATCCCAATAATCCTACAGGAACCCTTTATTCCAAAGAACTGCTGGAAGAAATCGTTAAGCTATGCCGGGAAAATGGTCTCATAATTTTTGCTGATGAGATCTATGACAGACTGGTTCTTGACGGTCTGGTCCATACATCCATTGCTTCACTTGCTCCCGATCTCCTTACGATTACGTTTAACGGTCTGTCCAAGTCCCATTTAATTGCAGGATACCGCTGCGGCTGGATGAGTCTTTGCGGGGACAAATCCTTGGCAAGGGGGTATGTGGAGGGAATCAATCTGCTGTCTTCCATGAGACTGTGTTCCAATGTTCCCGCCCAGTCTGTCATAGAGACAGCTCTTGAGATGGAAGAGGAGACAAAGAAACTTCTGGTTCCCGGCGGCCGTATTTACGAGCAGAGAGAATACATATATGAGGCATTAAACCAGATTCCTGGGATTTCTGCAACGAAACCGAAAGCGGCTTTTTATGTATTTCCTAAGATTGATATAAAACGGTTTGGAATTTATGATGATGAAAAGTTTGTTCTGGATTTCTTAAGAGATAAAAAGATTCTTCTTACCCATGGCGGAGGTTTCCACTGGGAGAAGCCAGATCATTTCAGGGTGGTTTATCTGCCGGAGATGGAACAGTTAAAATCTGCATGCAACAGACTAAAGGATTTTCTTACTTACTACAGACAGGAATAGGAATAGAACTGGTCCTGCAGCATTTTTGCATGCAGGACCAGTTTTTACTTGGAACTTTTCTTGGTCTGTGTCTCATAGGTTTTAAACTCATTATTCCAGGATTCAAACCGGGGATCCTGGCGGTGATCGGTCAGGAGGTTTAAACCGGATAAGTAATTTCCCATATAGGCAGAAACTTTTTTGGCTCCGTAATAGTTGATATGATCTCCGCCGTCTCTGGTATCCGTGTTCCAGTCAATGGATAACTGGTCTAAAGACAGGTTAAGATCGATGTAATCAAGGTCATTTTTATCAGCAAACTGTTTTACTGCATTATGTTTTGCATAAGTCCAGCATTTTGGAGAAGGAGAGCTGTATAAGACCAGCCGGATTCCTTTTTCCTTACATAACTCGCTGATTTTTGTCAGATACAGATAGGGCTGATCCTGTATTACCTCAACCTCATCCGTCTCTTCTGTGTAAGAACCTCCCATATAAGGTTTGCTGTTAATATTATATTGATAGCCCTTATATGCAGGAGATGGTTTTTCTGCCATATCAGCGCTTAAATTTTTCAACATATAGAAATGGAAATATCTCCAGTTGTTATGATACTGGTAAATGGGAAATATCTTTTTCGTTTTATCATCAATAATTGTTTCCAGAGCATTGATGTATTTAAAATCCCGAAAACAGGCATTGGTTTCCAACAGCACAACCTTTGGAGACTGTTTATTTAACACCTTTTCCAGAAGATAATAGGTATCCTGAAGTCTCTGTGCGGGTACGCCTAAGTTAAAGCCAGTATACCCGTAAGTATTCCAGATCTCCAAAGGAGAGATGCTGGTGGAACTTTCACTGTCTCCGATGGATACGTATCCGATGGTATTTTTTGGTTCTTTATAGATTCCTCCGGCTTTTTTATAAAGTCCTTCTGCTCCGGTGTTTGCTGGAAGGAACAGAAAGGACATGATATATAAAAGAAGCGTAAGTCCGGTAATAAAGGCTAATGTTCTTATTGTGTTTCCTGCATGCATTCCGTCACCTCTTAAAATCCGGCATAGATCAATTTTGCCGGTAAATATCCGTCGCCGTATGCACCGAGGACGATTACAAGTAGAATCGCACCATAATACAGAGTCCATCGTACCGGAATCTTATATCCGGCTATTTTATCTCTTATGGAAATTCCATGTTCGTGAATGATACCAACTGTCAGTACAGCCAGAAAGCCTAAAAATACGGCTGCATAATCAGGCAAAGAAAGCCCAAGCTGCAACAGAGAGCCGTTGGACAGTACCTTTGTGTCAAAGCCTGTAAATATAGACTGGAACATGGATAAACCAGCTGTCATGGTTTCTGCCCGGAAAAACAACTCACCGATGAAGACGATGATTAAAAGCTTCACAGACTGGAAGATGCGGTATAACACATTGTTCCGGTTGATCTTTAAGTGTTCAGCCGCTTTTATTACATAAGGTTCCGTTAAGTTCTCCAGTAAGATCAGGACAAAGTAATAGATACCGAAAAACAGATAATGCCAGCCTGTGCCATGCCAGAAACCATTGCAGATCCATACACCAAAAAGTGCCGGAGCGGAAGCAACTACCTGCCCCACATGCTTACCTAATTTTGCCCTGGAATTTTTTCCGAATTTCTTTACCGGAGCGGTTAAAGATATGGGATAAAAGACATAGTCTTTCAGCCAGGTACCAAGTGTAATATGCCAACGCCTCCAGAATTCGGAAGGGCTTTTGGAAAAAAATGGCTGCCTGAAATTCTCCGTAATTGTAATACCAAAGATTTCCCCGGTTCCGATGGTTATGTCAATGCAGCCGGAGAAATCTGCGTAAAGCTGAAATGTATAGAGGATGGCACCGAGTATTACCACAATGCCTCCGTATTGTTTATAAGATCCAAAGACTGTCTCCACAAGCAGATTCAAACGGTCTGCAATAATCAGTTTTTTAAACAGTCCCCATAGAATTCTCTGAAAGCCGTAGGTTACATTTTTGTATTCCAGAGGTTTTCCCTCAGTCAGCGCATTGGCTGTCTGGGAATAGCGGCATATGGGACCTTCCATTAATATGGGAAAGAAGGTCAGATAAAGAGCCAGTCTGCCCAGATGGTCGTCAGCCGGAATTTTTTCATAATATACGTCTGCCAGATAGGAAACAGCTTGTAAGGTATAGAACGATATTCCTATGGGTAGAGCAAATTTCATGGCAGGCAGCAGGTTAGGATAAGAGACTGCTTTTAACAGATGATTGATATTATCACTGAAAAATCCGGAATATTTCAGGACTACCAGCATGCCAAGCTGAATTCCCAAACCCAGCCATAAGATTCTCCGCCGTTTGACGGCACAGGCTGCTTTCAGAGATTTTTTCTCTTCCGCAGATACTCCTGTTAAATCCAGATTCTTTTTACAAGAAGAAAGCCACAGACCGATATGATGAACGGAAATAGTGGAGATCAGGAGGTAAATAATTAATTTTCCGCTGAGAGAAAGAAAAAACAGCCAGCTGGCCGCCAGTAGAACTTTATACCGGTGGTGTCCCGGAGCCAGCTTGTAAAGAAGCATGACACCGGGAAGAAAGATGAACAGGTAAAGGATAGAAGTATAGGTCATAGATTAATCCTCTTTCAGTCGGTTAATCATGCTCCAAATCGCATTTGCTGAATTAAAGTTAACAGGTATCATGTCAGCCGGAGTAATGGAAACGTCAAATGCATCCTCAAGCTCAGGAATCAGTGAGAGAATGGAAAAGGAATCCAAAAGAGCGTCGTCGATCAGTCTTGTCTCTGTCTCATAATCAATCCCCGGGTTAATCTCGTTTAAAATCTCTAATAATTTGTTCATATGTTTATCCCCTTTCTGAATGAAAAAAATTAAACTGGTCGGTTGCAAGAGAAGCTCTTGCAATCCGGTATTGCTCATGTTCTGAATAAAGAAGTACCAAAGGAAGATCCCGGCTTAAGAACATGGACATTCCTTCTGTAGCGGAGTAGGCACCTGTTTTTCCAAAAACAAGGTGGTCACCCTGATTTAAGTCTTTAAACGGGTACTGCCTTACCAGCACATCACTGGAAGTGCAGAGAGAACCACAGACGGTCCATTCCCTGACTTCGCCATCCTGGCTGCCGTAATGTTTGATAAAAGGTTTTTTCATAGCCAGCATCTGTCCATAATAGTTCAGTTGATGAATGCCTCCGTCAACGATGCAGTAAGACTGGTCATTGTTGGTTTTTAAGTCGACTACGCTGGTTGCATAAACTCCGCAGGATGCGGCGATGAATCGCCCCATTTCCAGTGTGACCTGACCTTGAAAGGACAGATGCTCAATGGCTTTTGACAGGGCAAGAAGCATGGTTTCTTCCTCATCTTTTTCCCCTTCAAAGTAGCACACCGGAAGGCCGGGACCGTATTCCAGTTTTTGTACCGTAAACTGATACTCATTCTGTAAATCTGCACAAAGCTGGTCCAGCATCATTAATTCACTTTCAAGCTTTGCGCCTGATTTTTTCTGGGTGCCTGAAAAATACTGAAGACCTAAGATCTCCACATACTCACAGGGTTTTCCCATGATAATCCGGCGGATGGATGACTCATCCATTCCAAACTGATTTCCGCTGGTGAGACGTAAAAGTACGCGGATTTTCCGTTTTTCTTTCAGAGCGCAGGAGGTAAGAATCTTCCAGTGTTCCATGGATTCCACAGTAAAGATGATGTCTTTATATTTGGACATGGCATACTCCATATCCTCCTGTTTCTTATATACGCCTGACATTACAATCCGTTTTTCATCAATCCCGGCCCGTTCACAGATATGAAATTCACCGGGAGAGCAAACTTCAAAATAATCAATATGCATCTCCATGTCCTTTACTAAAAACGGATTTGCCTTCATGGCAAAGCAAATCTGGGTTTTAGGCGGGAGTGCTGATCGTATGTCCGCTATTCTGTCTGCAAGAATGTCTGTGTCAAAAAGATAAAATGGTGTTTTATAATTTTCAAGTGCAGTCTTGAGCTTTGATTCGTTTACTTCTGATTTCATAAACACATCTCCAATAATTTTTTTCTGTCCATCTTACCGTTTGCAGTAACGGGGATGTGAAGTACGGGAATGCACAGGCTGGGAATCATATAGGAAGGAATTGTTTCCCGCATGCGTTTTAGCAAATCCTTTTTATCTAAATCCCCGCAGTAAAATGCAGCAAGGCGTTTTTTTTCGCTGTCAAATGCACAGCAGGCGCGGCTGATTTCCGGATAGCTGTTTAAAATCAGTTCAATCTCCTCCAGTTCAATCCGGTGTCCCATGTGCTTAATCTGAAAATCCTTCCGTCCGGAGAAGCAAAGTTCGCCGTGACTATTATAAAAAGCAAGATCTCCAGTCCGGTAAATGGTCTCAGGATAGAGATCATTCAAAGGATTCTGAACGAATGCTTTTTTTGTCTGCTCCGGATTGTTATAATAACCCAGGGCAAGAGCGGTTCCTGCCACGCAGATTTCTCCAATTTCCCCTTCAGTTGAAATAAGTTTATCATCCGATCCCAGGAGAAATACATGTTCATTGGGAAATGACGTTCCAATGGGTATTTTTTCTTCCGGTTCAAACACTCTTAAAACAGGATAATACGTACAGTTACAGGTAATTTCAGTAGGTCCGTAAAGATTTACGAATCTGGCATTTGGAAGGTTCTTTTGCCAGATAGCCAGGTGGCTAGCCGGCATGGCCTCACCGCTGAATAAAACCTTATTTACATGTTCTGGCACTTTATAAGTGAAGCCTTTTAACTGAGTCACCATACAAAGAGCTGAGACAGCCCAGATCAGTGTTGTAATCTGATACTCACACAGGCAATCCAAAAGCATGGTGGGAATGGAAAAATATTTTTTTGGTATCAGAACAATGGAAGCGCCGGTTTTAAATGCAGAATAGAGATCTTTTACCGATACATCAAAGTCCAGCGGCGCCTGATTGCCAAGGATATCATCCGTTGTAATCCCAAACAGATCAGGGAAATATTCCATAAAATCAATCACAGACCTGTGGCTTACTAAAACTCCCTTGGGAACTCCGGTAGATCCGGAAGTAAAATTACAATACAATGGCTGAGTATCCAGTGATTTCTCTCTGACAGCTTTTAAGCGTTCCGGATCAGCTGGGGCAGAAATAAGCTTGTGGTAGTCTAAAATAGTGCCTTTAAATAAAATCTGTTTCAGTTTTTCGTCTTTCTCTGAAAGGGTGATAATGCAGTCTGGTTTTAGTACATCAAGAATCTGGCCAATACGTGCAACTGGCTGGTCCGGATTTATGAAAGTATAAAAACAGCCGGCATAGACGATTCCCATAAATGAGGTCACCGCTTCCATGCACTTATCCATAAAGACCACAATAGGTCTGCCTGAAGTAGTATGCTCGGATAAAAAACTGCCGATTCGTCTTGCCCGGTCGTATAGTTCTTCGTAGGTACAGCTGGTTTCCGGATCAATAACTGCCTTTTTTTGAGGAAATTCTTTTGCAGAATGTTCCAGATATTCTAAAATATTATTCATGATTGTGTTTCCTTTCCTGCCGGTTTTATGGGAAAAGTGGCGCAGGCTGTAAAAAGTGATTCCGTAGTGAGGATTTCAAAATTCCCATCCATCTGCTCGGCAATTTTTCTGCATGTTTTCAATCCGATATTAGTGCTTTCCTGAAAGACCAGGTCAGTCCGGATTTCATTGGTAATGCTGATAATCAAATTGTCACCGTCTCTGGCACCTTTTACTACAACAGGAGTGCCGTGACCAGCATATTTTCTCACATTGGAAAACAGGTTATCAAAGAGACGTTTTAGATACTGAATATCAATGAAAATGCTGCAGGGTTCATTCATAAATTCAGTCTGTACTTCAAAACCAAGGCTGTTTAAGTTAAATACATGTTCGCTTAACAGCTGTTGAAGCAGAATTCTTGCATCAAAGGTTTCCATATTCATAAGGATGGTATCCTTACCAAATACAAGGAAGTACTGAAACAGTTTATCAGATAAATCTTTCAGCTGTATTGATTTTTCCTTACAGTTTTTAATGTATTTTTCCAGCTGCTCTTCAGAACGGTAGTCTTTGGAATCTAAAATTTCAAGATATCCGATTAAAGAAGTTAAGGGTGTGCGGATATCGTGGGACATGGAGGTAATCAACTCGCTGTTTGCTTCCCACGCATCTTTTTCACTTTTGTATCTTGTGATAATGGAATGACGCATATTATCTGCGTTTCTAGCCAAAAGTGAAATTTCATCATTTCCTTTATGAAATATCGGCTGTTCCAAATTACCCTGTTCAATTAAAGATACTTCTTTTGACAGAAGAACAATCCGGTCAATGATCCGTCGGTTATAAAGAATAATAATAATAAAAAATACAATAAAGAACATAATCCAGGAACAGTAAAGCACTACATCCAGCCATTTAATCTGGGAAGAATCGATGATGGAAACGGAGTAGGTGCCGTCTGAAAAGACAATATCACGTTCCTGCTGGTTGCAGCTTTCCACAATGGTTGTTGCTGTTTCATAGGAGGAATAAGAATCATTCCAGTAACCGGATTCATAAAGAATTTCATCTCCGTTATATATGGTCAGATATACATATTTATGATTCTTGACCCATCGGGAGATAGCTCTTACATTTTTTACCGATATTTTATTTTTTCTTACGTAATTTTCAAAGGAATCCTGATAGGTGTTTAACCGACTCTGGACCGAGTCTTCATCCATGTGCTTCTTTGAAACCATGTAATCTCCCAGGTTATCCACAATCAGATACACGGTGAAGCTTAAAAATGCTCCAAGCAAGAGTACTAGTATCTGCTTATAGCGCAGTGAGGATAATGTTTTACCCTTCATCAATCTGATATCCCTTTCCCCAGACGGTGCGGATAATTAATGGATTATTAAAATCCAGTTCCAGTTTCTTTCTCAGCTTTAAAATATGAACCATAATGGTATTGGTGGAGGAAGGAAGAAACTTTTCATTCCATACCCCCTCATAGATGGCCTGAGCATCTTTTGCAGTTCCTTTGTTTTTGACCAGATACATCAAAACCAGATATTCCGTATCGGTAAGCTCTATTTTCTGATTTTCCCGGTATACCCAGTGGTTTACCGTATCAATCACAATATCCTGAACATGGACTTCTGAAAGATTAACAGAAGATTCCGATTTCCCTTTGTAGACAACGTATCTTCTTAAGAGAGACTGAATTTTCATAAAAAGTTCTGCCTGGGAAAATGGTTTCACCAGATAATCATCGCCGCCGTTTTCGTAAGCATCGTTTTTATCTGTCTCTTTTGATTTGGCAGTTAAAAATAATACCGGTGCGGAATGAAAGGTTCTGATTTGTGAACATGCTTCAATCCCGGACATACCTGGCATCATGATATCCAGTATAATCAGGTCGATATCAGAATTTTCTCTAACTGCTTTTACCGCATCGTTTCCGTTTGCGGCTTCTAAAACGAGATAGCCTTTGTTCTCCAGCTGTATACGGATTACTTCACGGATATCTGCGTCGTCATCTACCACCAATATCTGCTGTGTGGAACTCATGGACAGATGCCTCCTTGATTGTTTAATCAAGTGAATTATATCACTAATAGATGCAATAACAAGGCAATATAGCCTGATTTAAGAATTATTAAGAAATAGTGAGACATTATTTCCGTAATTGTTTTAAGAATTATTTAGACATTTATAATTAAAAAAACCGGATATGTCATTGGTTATGTGACATATCCGCTTTGGGAGTACTGAATAACAGGATGATTAACCCACTGGTGCCATGAGAATCTTTCCAGTTCCCCGGTAAACATTGACAAGACCTTCCCCTGAAACTGCGGAACCAATCAGGGATTTGGAGGAACGTTCTACCGTGAATTTTAAGGAATTAGACCAGGCGATTGCCATGTTTCCGTCAATTTTAATTTCATCGTCTTTTAATTCAAATTCAATTAGCTCTTCTCTGGGTACCGGGCTTTCTAAAACAGCAATTCCCTGTCCGGTCAGGCATAGGTTAAAGAACCCTTCCTTACCGGCAACTGCTGAGGTCAGTGTGGTTCTTGCAACTACATTCTGTTTGATGTCGGAATCACAGGCCAGGAATAATCCGTCTTCCAGCACCATGCTTCCCCATTCGGAGACCTCCTCCAGAAGAATGTGCTTGTAAGTTGGCTCCAGCATCAAAAGACCGCTGCCTTTAAATTCCGGCTTTGCAGAAGATTCTTTTGTAACCTTGGAAGCCAGTGCCTTACCCAGAAAATCGCCTACGCCCTTGATTCCGGAAGTCATGGCAACGGAGCCGGAAGTCCACTGCATGGCACCAGCCTGAACGGTGAAGGAATTGCCGTTAAGTTCAATTAAAACCTGCCTTTTTCGGACATTCATCTTGGAAGCATAATAGGAAGCGATGGCAGATCCGGATTCAACACTTAAGTCTTTCTGATGCTCAAATACCTTAACACAGCCACGTTCATTAATCTTAAGCATGTTTCCATTGTCATAAAGATTTTTGTAGTTTATCATATGTTTTCTCCTTTAATTATTTCTCCTTAGAATGTCGTCAGAATTGTCTTATGTAATAAGAAAAAAAGTTGAAAGATTAGTAAAAAACAGTATTTTTCATCACGGGGAAAAGCTATCATACATAGGATAAAATATGAGAAGAAGTATTTCAGAACAATTAATATAGCAAAGTTATAAATATGCTGACGATGGCTTTAAAAAAGCCGGGAAATTATCTTAAGCATGCACATAGTACTGCCGGGCTGCTGATGCAGCCCGGCATTTTCTGATATGGGCAGGTTGCATCTGGAAAAATCTGTGGTATGATAAAATCTGAAAGTAAAAACATGGAACCGGAGGCGGATTTAAAATGAAACAGCAGTACATGGAGACCGCGAAAAGCGGGAAAGACTTAATTGCAGAAATAAATGAGACAGTACCAGGGGAAGGACAGGCAGCGTTCTGGTGGCTTGGACAGCTGGGGTATGCAGTAAAGCTGGGTGCGGTTACAATCTATATCGATGCATTTCTCTCGGAACGTCCTGACAGAAGAATTGCACCGCTGCTTGAACCCATTGAAATAACCAATGCGGATTACATAATCGGAACTCATGATCATTGGGATCACATTGACCGCAACGTCTGGCATCAGCTTTCTGTCAGTTCCCCAAATGCTTTGTTTCTTGTGCCGGAGAAGCTGATCCCTGTACTCAGTGAGGATCTTATGATTGATGAAAGCCGCTTTCTGGGGCTTAATGATGGAAAAAACCAGATATTAAAAGACGGTATTAAAATAACAGGGATTGCGTCTGCTCACGAGTTTCTGGATCAGGACCCGGTTACCGGTCAGTATCCTTACACAGGAGTTGTGCTGGAAGGAATGGGCGTTAAGCTGTATCATTCAGGTGATACCTGCATTTATGAAGGACTGTACGGCAAATTAAGAAGTTTTGGGGATATGGATGTGATGTTTCTTCCCATTAACGGAAGGGATGGAGTACGCTACCGCTCCAATATCATAGGAAATATGACGTATCAGGAAGCAGTTGATCTGGCAGGAGCAATTAAGCCAGGGCTTACAGTTCCCGGCCATTATGAGATGTTTTCCAGTAACCAGGAAGATCCGGATCGTTTTGAAGATTATATAACCATTAAATATCCCGGTTTGCCATACTGGCTTGGAAGGCATGGGGAAAAGGTTCTTTATTCCCAAATCAAATAAAACACATTCATAAATATACAAAAAAGTCCAAAATATGTAGCATTTACCATTTCGCGGAATATATTTATTATAGTGAAGCAGGAAAGGAAATGCGAGATGGCAATTAAAATATTTATTGATCAGGGGCATAATCCCAGCGGATATTTTAACAGCGGTGCAGAGGCCAATGGATTACAGGAATCTGAAATTAATTACCAGGTGGGAATTTACCTTCAAAACCTCTTAAACAGTGATCCCCGGTTTGAGGCGAGAGTCTCAAGGCCACAGCCGGATACCGTTCTGGGTACCAACAATACGACCAGCCTGGCTGCCAGGGTTGCCATGGCAAACCAGTGGCCGGCAGATTATTTTATCAGCATCCACTGCAATTTAAATCCTAATCCCGAAATTAACGGAACGGAAGTATACATCTATCAGTATTTTACTCAGGGACAGTGGCTGGCGGAACAGATTATGGGCGGGATTAACGATATGGTTGGAACCAGAAACAACGGAATCCGGGAAAACCCTTCTTTGTATGTACTTAGGAATGCAGATATGCCCGCTAATTTAGTAGAACTTGGATATTTAAGCAATCTATCGGATGCAGAAAAGCTTCGTAACGATCAGTATGGATTTGCTTACGGTATCTATCTGGGCCTTTTACGGTATTTTGGATTTGCATAGGTCAGAAGAGCTTTTGAGTGATGCTTTCTTTGAAGTAAATGCTTCGAAGAAAGCATTTTTAAATGGAATTTTTATGAAAATATAAAACAGGTTGCTCAATCTGGGGCATGTGACTTATAATACTGATATTAGCTGCAAATGAATAAATAAACAAAAGAAGAGAGAGGATCCATCATCATGAAATCACTGTCAGATTTATTATACTGGCTGGATGATCTGATCTGGGGACTGCCAATGATTCTTATCCTGGTGGGAACCGGGATCTATTTAACGGTTCGTTTCCGTTTCATTTACCAGAGAAAAGTGCTTTTTCATTTTAAAAACACCTACGGAAAGATGTTTCATAAATCGGAAGGAGAGGGAACGGTTTCCGGCTTTGCAGCTGCATGTACAGCACTTGCCAACACCATTGGTACAGGCAATATCAGCGGTGTGGCGACTGCCATCGTCAGCGGCGGACCGGGAGCGCTGTTCTGGATGTGGGTTTCCGCCTTTTTTGGAATGTCAATTAAGGCAAGTGAAATTATGATTGGCCAAAGGTACCGCCAGAAATATGAGAAGTCCATGGATGAATATGTATGCGACCGTTCCTTTGTTATGAAGAATGCATTTGGCTGGAAGAAAGGCGCTGTTATACTAGCTGTATTCTGCCTGGTATTCGGACCATGGACCTGCTGTGTTCAGACAGAGGCAGTCACCAGCTCCATAAAAGAAGGGCTGGGAATAGCCCCGTGGATTACAGTAATACTCATAGGCATTACCTGCTTTGTCACAATTGCCGGAGGGTTAAAGAGAATATCCAGCTTTATGGAAAAAGTGATTCCTGTCATGGCTCTTTTTTATGTGGCTGCCGGAATTGGCATTATGATTTTAAATTATCAGAGAGTTCCGGAGATTTTTCTGCTGGTTTTTCGTTCTGCTTTTACTCCCACAGCTGCAGCTGGTGGATTTGCCGGGGCCACTGTCCGGGATGCCATTCAATTCGGTGTGGCAAGAGGACTGTATTCCAATGATGCGGGAACTGGTTACGGGATTATTGCCCACGCATCTGCAAAAACGGATCATCCGGTAAGACAGTCTTCCTGGGGCTGGGGTGAGATTTTTTTAGATACCATTGTAATTTGCAGCATCACTGCATTTTCCATACTATCCACAGATGCCTATATTACGGCAGATGCAACTTCCGGTGCGCTTACCACCATAGCCTTTAAAAAGGCATACGGAAGCGGAGGTGGAGTGATCATTTCTCTCGCAATTGCTGTTTTTGCATGGACAACTATTATCGGTATGTATTATGCCTGTGAAAAGTCTGTAAACTATGCTCTGGGAGACACAAAGCTTAATAAGCTTGCTATGCCGGTTTATATGGTTTACTATCTGATTCCATGCCTGATTTTTTATAATATCAAAGCCGATGTATTATGGGCATTTACCGATATCTTAACAGCATCTTATGTGGTAATCACGCTGATCTTTATTTATGCAAAGCAGAAAGAAATTTTCAGGCTGTTTGATGATTTCTGGTACCGGTTTTTACCAGCTAAAAACAGGGGAGAAAATCCGCCGCCGGTGGTTTTAAAAGGAGGAGAAGAATAGATGAGAACATATTTTGATGAAATAAGAAAAGTGAAAGATTTGATCATTCTGGACGGAGCCATGGCTACGGAGCTTGAAAAGAAAGGGCTTGATTTAAACGACGAGCTTTGGAGTGCAAAAGTGCTTGAAGGCCAGCCGCAGGCAATCAGTGAAGTCCATTATGACTATTTTAAAAATGGAGCAGATGCAGGAACCTCTGCCAGCTATCAGGCAAGTATACCCGGGTTTTTAAAGAAAGGCTATTCTGAACGGGAAGCAAAAGATTTTATCGCCCGCTCCATGGAACTTCTCCTTGAAACCAGAAGCCGCTGGTGGGAGGATGAGGGCAGAAGTACGGGAAGATGTCTGCCTCTTGCTGTGGGGTCAATCGGGCCTTACGGCGCTTATCTGGCGGATGGCTCGGAATACACTGGCAATTACCAGGTATCAGAGGGGGAACTGGTAGCATTTCACAAAGACCGGATGGAGATATTAAAAGAGGCAGGAGCAGAATTGTTTGCACTGGAGACATTTCCATGTCTTTACGAGGCGGTTGTCTGCGCCAGAGTCATGGAGCAGTTAAACGCCGATTATTATATCAGCTTTTCATTTAAAAACAGCAATCAGATTAATGGGGGAGATACCATTGAATCGTGCGTGAAGGCTTTAGGGGGATTAAAACATCTAAAAGCGATTGGAGTTAACTGCACCCAGCCTCATCTGGTCACAGATATTATAAAGACATATCAATCACATACAAGCCTTCCCATTGTTGCATATCCAAACAGCGGAGAGACTTATGATGCCTGCTGTAAAACATGGCATGGAGTGAAGGAACCGGGGCAGTACGGACAGTGGGCGGCAAAGTGGTATGAGGCAGGCGCAGGTCTGATCGGCGGATGCTGCCGGACCACACCGGAGGACATTCATGAAATATTTACCTGGTATCAGAAAAACAGATGAAACAGGATTAGTAAGAGGTGACTGGCAATGACATTGTTTTCCCGTCAGGTGATGGAACAATTTGGGGAACTGGACTACGAGGTTTACAATTATATATTAAAAAACAGTGAGAAGATACCGTATATGACAATCCGTGAGGTGGCGAAGGAAGCTCATGTGTCTACCACCACCATCACCCGGTTTTGCAGGAAAACCATGTGCAGCGGTTTTTCTGAATTTAAGGTGCGGTTTAAGCTGGAAAAGGAAAAGAAAGGCTCTGTGAAAAAACGGTTTGATCTTTCCTCCATCACAGACTTTTTTGAACGGGTCAACTCAGATGCGTTTCAAAAACAGCTGGATACAATCGCCGGGGTGATTGCAGGAAAACGGCAGATTATTTTCATTGGAACCGGTAATTCGGGAATCATGGCTGAATATGCAAGCCGGTATTTCTGCAATATCGGAATATTTTCAACCGGGATTAACGGTCCCATGTTTCCAATTAATCTGGAGTTTCCGGAGGAAAGTATTATTATTGTTTTGTCTGTGGAAGGGGAGACCAATATTATTATAGAGAATTCTTCTATATTGAAGGAGAGCAGCACTCTGGTATCCATTACAAACAGCAGGAACAGCACTCTGGCAAGAATCTCAGATTACAACATTTCCTATTACATTCAAAAAGAAAGAAAAGAGATGGAAGAGATGAAGGTGGATATCACTTCTCAGATTCCGGCAGTTTATATTGTAGAAGCCCTGGCAAGGCTGACCATGGAAAAAAAACAGGGATAAAACACCCTGTTTTTTTTTGTGGAACAAGTGCCAAAACGCCCATGCTTGTTACCAAAGAAGGCAAATCCGTTCCCTTTCCGAGATTTTTGGAGTATGCTTTTTTTATCAAATACCAGGAGGTAAGCAGATGAAAGGGAAAATTAAAATAGTAACCATTGGAGGCGGGTCCAGTTATACCCCCGAACTGATAGAAGGCTTTATCAAACGGAAAGAGGAACTTCCCATTGGAGAAATCTGGCTGGTGGATATTGAAGAGGGAAAAGAAAAGCTGGAAATTGTAGGAAACCTTGCAAAACGTATGGTGAAAGCAGCAGGTCTTGACTGGGAGGTTCATTTAACTCTGGATCGGAGAGCGGCTTTAAAGGATGCAGATTTTGTTTCCACCCAGTTTCGGGTAGGACTTTTAGATGCACGGATTAAGGACGAACGGATTCCATTATCACACGGTGTAATCGGGCAGGAGACCAACGGTGCAGGCGGCATGTTTAAGGCATTCCGTACAGTTCCGGTCATTCTGGAAATTGTGGAGGATATGAAGGAACTCTGTCCGGATGCATGGCTTGTAAACTTTACAAACCCCTCAGGCATGGTGACCGAAGCAGTGATGCGTTACGGCAAATGGGATAAGGTAGTGGGTCTGTGCAACGTTCCCATTATGTGCAGAAAGATTGCGGCAGGAGCTTTGCAGGAAAAGGAAGAAGATTTGTTTTTCCGTTTCGGCGGCTTAAACCATTTCCACTGGCACAGAGTATGGAATCATGAGGGTGTGGAAAAAACAGGAGAAGTTCTCGAGTCGGTATATACAAAGCCGGATGGTCTTAAAAATGCCATGCAGGGGCTGAAAAGTTCCGGTGTACAAAATATTCCCAATATCGCCTTTTTAGCAGATCAGATCAGAGATCTTGGCATTATTCCATGTATGTATCACCGGTATTATTACATTACGGATGATATGCTGAAGGAAGAGCTGGAGGCGTTTGCAAAAGGGGAAACAAGAGCAGAGCTTGTAAAGAAGACGGAAGCAGAGCTATTTGAACTTTATAAGGATCCGGATTTAAATAGTAAGCCGGTTCAGCTGGAAAAGCGGGGCGGTGCATTCTATTCTGATGCTGCCTGTGAGCTGATCGCATCTATTTATAACGATAAGAAGACTACAATGGTTGTGAGCACCAGAAATAACGGCGCAATCTCCGATCTGCCGGATGATGTGGTTGTTGAAGTCAGCAGCATAATTACAGCAGGAGGACCGGTTCCCATCTCATGGGGCAGCTTTGATTCTTCCACCAGAGGGCTGCTGCAGCTGATGAAGGACATGGAACTGACTACCATAAAAGCAGCGGTAACTGGTGATTACGGAACTGCACAGCAGGCATTTACATTAAATCCACTGGTACCCAGCGGTAAGATCGCGGGAACTATCCTTGATGAACTTTTAGTGGCTCACAAAAAGCATCTTCCCCAGTTTCAGGAAAAGATTGCCCAGTTAGAAGCAGAAGGGAAATAATCAGCGGGACAGACAGAGTACCCTGTTGATAGACAAACTCATATCATACAGTATGAATCTGAATAATTGAGAAATGCTGGTGATAAAAGTGAGTCTGTATAAAGATGGTTTAACGGGAGTAATTATTACTCCCTGCCAGGAAGAATATGTAAAAGCAAGGCAGGAGTGGAACCGGGCGGTTCAGAAATTCCCGGAAGTAATTGTTTATTGCAGCCAGATTTCTGATATACAAAATGCAGTACATTATGCAAGACGGCATGAGATGGGAATTCGAATCAGGTCAGGAGGTCATCATTATCAGGGTTATTCCACCGGAAACGGGGTACTGGTGATTGATGTGAGTCCAATGAAGGATATACGCCTTTCTGGTTCCGGACAGTGTGTTGTCATGGAAAGCGGTGTTCAAAACCGGGAAGTGTACAATTTTGCTGGAGAAAAGGGATATCCCTTTCCGGGAGGAACCTGTCCTACTGTGGGAGCAGCTGGTTATACACTGGGAGGTGGCTGGGGATTTTCAAGCCGCTTCCTGGGGCTGGGCTGTGACAGCTTAAAAGCTGTGGAGATCGTTAATTATGAAGGTAAGGTTTTAACTGCTGATGAAACCTGTAACCCGGATCTGTTCTGGGCTTTAAGAGGAGCTGGCGGAGGTGATTTTGGTGTTGTTACCTCTTTAAAGTTTCAGCTGCCGCCCAGAATAACATCGGTAACTCTGGTGGATCTTGAGTATATCAAACCTGGTCTTGAGGAAATGACGGGATTTTTAGGAGTCTGGCAGAAATGGCTGGTGGGTCTGGATCCGCGGATTACCATGAATATCAGTATGTACAATTCGCCCCAGGACGGACTTGGCATTTTCGGAAGAGGTTTGTTTTATGGTTCAGCCGGGGAAGCTGCGGGCATATTGAACCCTTTTGAAAGGGACGGAGCGGTTTTATCTTATGAGGAACTGTCGTTTTTTGAGGCCATGGAAAAAATACAATCTACTTATCCGGATTCTGAAAAGTTTCAGTCCACTGGTCGATTTGTTCAAAGAATGTACGGAGCAAAAGAACGGATACAGATTGCGGGCCTGATTGCAGAACGGGCGGAAGGCTCAGTTTATGCGGCAGTGACCGTCTATGCACTTGGCGGTAAGATCCGGGAGGTAAGCCCTGCCAGCACAGCTTATTTTTACAGGGATGCATCTTACATCATGGGGATTCAGTCTGTGTGGGAAAATGATTGCTATGGGGAGATTAACAGGCAGTGGCTTTATCCCAGGTTTCAGTATCTAAAGTCAATTACGGAAGGCTCCTATATTAATTTTCCTTATAACAGGCTGACTGATTATGAGAAGGAGTATTACGGCGGGAATGTCTGCAGATTAAGACAGACAGAGAGTCGGTATGATCCTTACCATGTATTCAGTTTTCCACAGGCGATCCGGTAACAGGTAAAGGCGTTAAAGAGATAATGTTGTAAAACTTAAATCCTCAGATAGAGATGTTCTGGGGATTTTTGCTGTTACAGGGTGGCTTTGGACTTTGGTATTCTTATTTGGGGCATAGGTAAAGAGCTATCTGTGGCCATGCCTCAATTAGAGAAATAGGAGTCAGAAAATTGGAGAAGTGGGGTAGATATATAAAATTGAAGTTATCTATGCCTCATTCTTCTTCTACAGCGGTCAAACATGTAACACGCTCCTTAACTTGACGCAAGTAGAAAACGGTGTTATACTTTTAACCGCATAGAAGACAGTTCATTAGTACCATCCTGTCTATAAACAAAACTAGGGCTGATTTTAATATTGTTGGAACGAAAAGTTATTGCAGTTTTTATAGCTTTTTTTTCGTGCAGATAGAGAAAGCAGACATAGTCATATGTCTGCTTTTTTTGCAATAATACGGCAAAGTTAAAATTCTGCCTCTGAATTTCGAAAGGACAAAGAGACAATGTATTATCTGGAAACAGAACAAAGCTTTGACTCCGCTCATTTTTTAAAGGGCTATGATGGAAAATGCAAAAATATCCACGGTCACAGATGGCGGGTTGTAATTGAAATTGAAAGCCCCACACTTCAAAAAGAAGGACAGACACAGGGGATGATTGTTGATTTCTCCAAGTTGAAACAGGATTTAAAAAAAGAAATCGATTATTTCGACCATTCGCTGATCATGGAAACAGACACGTTAAAGTCTAATACCCTTACGGCTCTTAAAGAAGAGGGTTTTTTGCTGGTCGAAGTAAATTTTCGTCCCACAGCAGAAGAATTTTCAAGATACTTTTATGAAAGAATGAGCCAAAGAGGTTATGACGTGAAATCTGCCAAAGTGTATGAGACTCCTGCAAACTGTGCTTCTTATGAGGAGGATAGCCATGGCAGATTATAATGTGGCGGAAACCTTTGTAAGCATTAACGGAGAGGGGGTATATGCCGGTCAGCTGGCTGTATTTATCCGTTTTTATGGCTGCAATCTTTCCTGCTCTTACTGCGATACCGCCTGGGCCAAAGATGCCCTGACACCTGGGAAAATAATGAGTGAACTTGATATTTATGAATACATAAAAGAAACTGGTATAAAAAATGTAACTCTCACGGGAGGCGAGCCCCTGATCCAGCCTGGCATCGGAGATCTTCTTTCTCTTCTTTTATTGGACGAGGAACTTCGTGTGGAGGTTGAAACAAACGGAAGTGCAGACATTTCAACCTGTCAGAGAGAAACAAATGCACTTACCTTTACCATGGATTATAAACTTCCGGGAAGCGGAATGGAAACTGCTATGAAGCTTTCTAACTTTGATTATTTGAAACAGAAGGATACGATAAAATTTGTTGCAGAAAGTATAACGGATCTGAGAAGGGCTGTGGAGGTGATTGACCGCTATCAGCTTTCCGGCCGGTGCCATCTTTATTTTAGCACCGTTTTTGGCAGTCTTTCATTGCCTGATGTAGTGGAGTTTATGAAACAGAACCAGTTAAATGATGTGACTCTTCAGCTGCAGATGCATAAAATCATCTGGGGATCCGATGCAGTGGGCGTTTAATCAGAAGGGAGAGATGCGCAGTGGCTATTGATACAGACGCAATTCAGACCCATGTGAGGGGGATATTAAAGGCATTGGGCGAGGACCCGGACAGGGAAGGCTTAAAAGATACGCCGTCCAGGGTTGCGAAGATGTACGGGGAAGTTTTTGAAGGGATCAATTACTCTAACCATGAAATTGCACTTATGTTTGGAAAAACCTTTGAAGAGGATATGGATACAAACGGTGTAGGAGATGACATGGTGGTGGTAAAGGACATAGAGGTGTTCAGTTACTGTGAACACCATATGGCGCTGATGTACGATATGAAAGTTGCCGTGGCTTATATACCAAATGGGAAAGTGATTGGATTAAGTAAAATTGCCAGAATTGCCGATATGGCAGCCAGGAGACTTCAGCTTCAGGAGAGAATTGGTTCAGATATAGCAGAAATTTTGGCAGAAGTTACCGGTTCAGAGGATATAGAAGTGGTAATTGAGGGCAGTCACAGCTGTATGACTGCCAGAGGGATAAAAAGTTCTTCGGCCAGGACGAAAACAGTCACGTTAAGAGGACGTTTTAAGTCGGAGCCGGAATTACGTATATAAAAATTGTATAAGAAAATAGAAACGGAGAGAATCATGAAAGCACTGGTATTATTAAGCGGGGGCGTCGACAGCGCTACCTGCCTTGGTATGGCAATTGAAGAATATGGCAGAAAGAATGTATGTGGTTTGTCCATTTCATATGGGCAAAAGCATGCAAAAGAGCTGGAAGCTGCAAAAAAGATTGCAGATTATTATGAGATAGAATTTATAAGTCTGGATTTAAGCACAATATTTGCTTACAGTGACTGTTCCTTATTAACCCAGTCTCAACAAGAGATACCAAGAGAAAGCTATGCAAAGCAGCTTGAAAGCAGCGAAGGAAAACCGGTATCTACCTACGTTCCCTTCCGCAACGGATTGTTTCTTTCCTCAGCAGCCAGTATCGCTCTGTCAAAAGGCTGCAGCGTGATCTATTACGGAGCTCACAGTGATGATGCGGCAGGGAATGCCTATCCGGACTGCAGCAGTTCTTTTCAGGAAGCAATAAGCCGCGCTGTCTACATTGGAAGCGGGAATCAGCTTACCATAAAAGCTCCATTTGTGTTATGGACTAAAGCAGAGGTTGTGGAGCGGGGGGTGATGCTTCATGTCCCTTATGAACTGACATGGAGCTGCTATGAAGGCGGAGAGGAACCATGCGGAAAATGCGGTACCTGCATAGATCGTGCAGAGGCCTTTGCAAAGAATGGAATGGAAGATCCGGCTTTATAGAGAGGAGAATAAGATGTCAGGAAGAAATTCAGAGGAAACTAAAGGTCTGACCCATTTGGGAAGCCAGGGAACTGTTTATGAAACGGATTATAATCCAGGAGTTTTAGAGACCTTTTTAAACAAGCATCCCGATAACGATTACTTTGTGAAATTCAACTGTCCGGAATTTACCAGCCTTTGCCCTATTACCGGACAGCCGGATTTCGCATCCATAACCATCTCTTACGTTCCAGGGGAACAGATGGTGGAGAGTAAATCCTTAAAACTCTATTTATTCAGCTTCAGAAACCACGGAGATTTCCATGAGGACTGTATGAATATAATTATGAAAGATTTGATTGCATTAATGCACCCCAAATATATTGAAGTGTGGGGAAAATTCACTCCCAGAGGCGGCATTTCCATTGATCCCTACTGTAACTATGGAAAGCCGGGAACCAGATGGGAAGAGGTGGCATGGGAGCGGCTTAAGTCCCACGATCTTTATCCGGAACGGGTGAATAACCGTTAGGATTAACTGCTGTGGTTTAAGATGAATTCCCGTTTGATTAAGAGGAGTCTGTGCAATTGCTTTAAAATGTAAAAGAGTATGGCTCTTGCTTCAAATTCTTCTCTGCTTAAGGGAAGCTCATGATCTTTTAAATCCAGCAAAAGCAGATTTAAATCTTTTAACAGTCCCTCCACCGTGTTATCTCTGTGATAGCCCTGTTCGATTTTTGCTAACAGCTCAGAAACTTCCATTGCTTCTTTTGGAAGACAGGAAATTGACCGGATATTTTCATAGATTTCATAAAGCAGGAGGCTTTGCTGCCTGCGCATTTCAATATAATCAACCTCATAGGTATCTTTTTTAAACAGAGCATTGTTATAATTCGTTAAGGCACAGGCTTTGGCTGAGCGGAGGGCCTTTTGCAGAGACAGAAGGTCCGCCGGTCTGCAGCTGTCTTTGTCTTCAGAATAGAGAAAACAGGACATCTGGCTTAAGGTGTCTTTTATGCAGATATCCACTTCGTCAGAAAGCTTTTTAAATTCATCTTTCTTTCTTCGCAGGTGCAGATTCACTAAAATCCCAACTGTCGTACCGATTAGAAAGAGAGCTGCCTCATTGGCGACCAGTGCAGCAGTCATAGACCGTTCAGTGAGAAAATGGGTGATGAGTACGGAATCCATGGCTATGGCTTCGCCCCAGTCTGCATAGAAGCATAAAAGAGCGAAGAGAAATAAATATCCTGCAAATGCAGGAAGGGTGAAGCCCAGAATTCTGAAAAGGAAACGGGCGATCAGGAGAGCACACACAAAAGCCAGTGTCCGGTTTCTGGCACTTTTTATGGTTTCTTTCTTTGTATTCTGAATGCTGAGCACTGTGATGATTCCGGCTGTAGCGGAATAACGAAGCCCCAGTTCTCCGGCAATTGCGATGGAGAGCACGGCGGCTACAGCAATTTTTAAACTTTTTATAATGGTATCCCTATTCATGGCTCCTCCTTTCTGGATTCCTTCCGTTAATATCCCCGTTCTTTCAGCTTATGTATCAGATCTGTATAGAATCCCATCACATCAAAGCCTTCTATGTTCTTGCGTGTTAGGTCAATGACATCTCCGTGAGAGATTCCTTGTTTTCCTTTTGGCTTCAGGACGCCTAAATCATTTCCCCAAACCATGGAACTGGTAGAAACCAGACCGTCGTTCTTACCTCCCCCAAGAATCCGGATGATCAGATAGCCCAGATTCAAAGGAAACATGGCACTTTTTGCAGAACCCATCTGTGATCCTGTACTTTGACAGTATACACCGGGAGCATCAGTCATAATCCCATTGAGCCGGGCACATTCCCTGTCAGTTAAATCTCTTAATCCGCTTAAAAAGTCTGGATTGTCATCACCAAGAAGAGTAAACAGGGATTCATATTTTTTCCCGATGAATTTAACAAATTCAGGAGAGATACGGTCAAGAATCCGGCATACATAATTGCAGCCGTAGTGAGGGGTATTGATGGTTGTGATAGATGCAACATACCTATCCATGCCAAGACAGCTGACGGCATACCGGCTGTCGAGCCCTCCTTTTGAATGGGCGATAATATTTACTTTTTCACAGCCGGTATCTTTAACAATCTTTAAAATACAGGCTTTGATTTCTTCTGCACATTGTTCCACAGAAGCGGAAGATTGATGGTTGCTGTAAAAAATGGTGGCTCCGTGCCGGTTTAATTCGTCTGGAATTCTTCCCCAATAGTTAAAGTTTTTCCAGTCTCTGAAAAATATACCGTGAACCATTAATATGGGGTATTTGGTTTTGCATAATTCTTCATCTTTCCATTTTTCGTAGAACTGTTGCTTTTCCATTGAGAAATCATATTCTTTCCGCGAAACTTCAATGAAACTGTGAAGCAGAAACAGATTCAATCCCGGAATCCACCAGAACAGCAAGAGTGCAATCCTTTTGAAAAATCCAAGCTGTCCGGAACAGGTAAAGATTCGTATAATACCATTCATAAACAGTAAATAAAGTAGAATGGCGCAAATGATTCCATTCATAATAAGAAGGCGTGCCGGTGTAGCTGTCTTGAAAATCAGAAATAGATAAATTGCTGTTTCAATCAGAAAAGTCACGATTGACGCAAGCACCAGCTCATAACCGCCATGGAGAATTTTAAGCCTTTGCCCCTTACAGCTGGTATTCACAGGTATAATATGGCAGTAAAGATAAAAAAGCATCAAACCAGTACAGGAGAGAACACGTATCAGTTTGTCTGGTATCATGGGAGACAGCAGCACCAGATTAAATAAAAGCATTAGGAAAAAATAACGGATTGTTCGTTCTATGTAAGTCAAAGCATTTCCTCCTATTTTTTTTGACTTAGATTGTACCACATTTTCCCTGATCTGGATAGAGGAGTATGTTCCTTTGTTTGTTAAGCCTAATCAATACTGAATAATCCGGGAGAATATTGAAACACTAAAAACGAATTGGTCATGTTTAAAAGGAGGCGAATAACTATGTCAGAAAATAAGACGAAAGGTGTTGGAGCCGATCTGGCTATGATGGCTCTTGATGATATCCCGTCACCCAAGGCAGATGCAAAGGAGATTGTTGCTCTGGTCAAAGAAAGCGGCCGGGTAACCGGATACCAGTTGTCTGACGGCAGAACACTGAATAAAGAAGAAGGTGTCATGCTTGCCAGACAGGGTGAAATAAAGGGTGTCGGTGTAGCGTCCAGAAATGGCAATGAATACTTAAAATCACTTCCTGACGGAACAGAGAATAATAATTTAAGTAATCTGCCATCTGTAAAAAATTAACAGAATGTTTAAAAAAGGTTCAGCCCTCATGGGGGCTCGGACCTTTTTTCATGTTGGTGTTAAAATTCTGAAAGGAAAAAAAATACATATTGACACAGGAACTGGAGAAGAGTAGAATGATGAACGTTGGTAAATGTTAATGGTGTTAAGTAATTAAAAGGGGATAGAAAATTTTGATGGATGAAAAAGAAAAATACATAAAAAAGGTAAAAACCCACCTGGCAGTTATGATGGGGAAAGGGAGAAAAGTGGATAAAATCCTGCTGTCCCAGGGACTGACCCGTCTTGAACTGTTTGCGATTCAGCAGATATATGAAGCAACCAACGGAGATCAGGAACAAAAGGGCATTTATGTATCAGCACTGGCAAAAAAAATGGATATTGTCTTACCTTCTGCATCACGTACCTTAAATTCCCTGGAAAAGCGGGGACTGATATCCAGGGAGATTGATCCTGACAACAGAAGGAATATTTGTGTCATGCTTACGGAAAAGGGATATTTCGTACGAAAAAAGTGTCTGGAGAAAGTGAATCTCATGGTGGGAAGAGTTGTGGAAGGCATGGGAATGGAGGATATGGATCAGCTAATCACATTATGGAATCGTTTTATTGATCAGATGGAACGTGCAGTGAATGATATGACGGAAGAAATTGACGAAACGACAGATTGATGAAACAGAAAAGAGGGAACTGACTTGAAGGTATTTTTCCGATATTTCAAACCCCATTTGATATCTTTAGCAGCGGTCATGCTACTGCTGTTCGGGCAGGCTGCCTGTGATTTATCGCTTCCGGATTATATGTCTGATATCGTAAATAAAGGTATCACTTCGGGAGACACGATGTACATAGTCAAAGCCGGATTTCAAATGATGGGAATCGCCTTTTTAAGCGCGTTCTGCACCGTAATCGTGGGACTGATCGGTGCGAGAATGGCAGCAGGCATCTGCCGGAATCTGCGGCAGGATGTATTTACCAGAATTGAGAGTTTTTCCAGTGCGGAGATGGAGAAGTATTCCACTTCTTCGCTAATAACCAGAACCACCAATGATATTACCCAGATCCAGCAGCTGATTGTTATGCTGATCCGTATCGTGTTTTATGCGCCCATACTTGGAGTCGGCGGTGTCATTCATGCTCTGGAAAAGGATAAATCCATGTCCTGGATTATCGCTTTATCTGTGGGATTACTGCTTGTGATGATTTTTTCCATGATGATGGTGGTTATGCCCCGGTTTCAGTATGTGCAGAAGTTAATCGACCGGCTGAACCTTGTAGTCAGGGAAAGCCTTGACGGAACTCTGGTAATTCGTGCATTTAATACCCAGAGATTTGAGGAAAAGCGGTTCGATAAGGTGAATGCCAGGCTGACAGACACAAATTTATTTGTTAACAGAGTTACCTCCGGCATGATGCCGGCCATGATGCTTATCATGAATCTGACCAACTTATTAATCGTCTGGGTGGGATCAAAGGCAGTATCCAGCTTTAAGATGAAGGTAGGAGATATGATGGCATATATGCAGTATGCCATGCAGATCATTATGGCTTTTTTAATGATGGCAATGATGTTTATCATGATTCCAAGAGCCATTGTATCCATAAAGAGGGTGGTCGAAATACTGACTACGGATTCAACCATCACAGATCCCAAGGTAGCTGCAGTTATCTTAGAAACACCCAAAGGGACTGTGGAATACCGGGGAGTATCCTTTCAGTATCCCGATGCCGATGAAGCGGTTCTTCACGATATTACATTTACGGCACTGCCAGGTCAGACAACTGCTTTTATTGGAGCAACCGGAAGCGGAAAAAGCACACTGGTCAACTTACTTCCCCGCTTTTATGATGTGACAGGGGGAGAAATCTTAATTGACGGCATTGATATCAGAAACTGGCCGTTAAAAAAGCTGAGAGACATGATTGGATTTGTGCCCCAGAAGGGAATCTTATTTTCCGGAACAATCGAGAGCAATTTAAAATATGGTGACAGAGAGGCCAGTAAAGAAGTGGTGGAGGAAGCAGCCAAAACTGCTCAGGCAGAGGAATTCATTGATTCCAGGCCAGAGGGCTTTTTAACAGAAATCGCCCAGGGAGGCCAGAACGTATCAGGCGGTCAGAAGCAGCGTCTTTCCATTGCAAGAGCACTGGTTAAACGAGCACCAGTTAACGTGTTTGACGACAGCTTTTCCGCTCTGGATTTTAAGACAGATGCAAAGCTTCGAGCTGCGCTGAAAGACAAAACAAAAGACAGCGTCACCATTTTAGTGGCTCAGCGAATCAGCACCATTATGAATGCGGATCAGATTATTGTTCTGGATCAGGGAAGAATTGCCGGGAAAGGGCCACACCGGGAGCTGATGAAGAACTGTGAAGTATACCGGGAAATCGCGCTGTCACAGCTGAGTGAGGAGGAACTGAAATGAGTGAAGAAAAATCCTCAGGCGGACCCATGGGCCGGGGCGGCGGACTTGGCCAGAAAACTGAAAAAGCAAAGAACTTTAAAGGCACTATGCTCCATCTTGCCGGATATCTGAAACATTACAAGGTTTCCGTCATTGTTGTAATCCTGTTTGCGTGCTGTTCCTCTGTATTTTCCATTGTAGGACCTAAAGTCTTAGGAAAAGCGACCACCAAGCTTTTTGAAGGGCTGATGGCATGGGCCATGGGAACCGGATTGCTTACAGATTTCCGCTATATCAGAAACCGGCTGCTGCTCTTAGTTGTCCTGTATCTTGTATCGGCTCTCTTTTCCTATCTGCAGAGTTACATTATGTCAGGGGTCAGTATGAAGATCACCTATGAGCTGAGAAAAAATATATCGGAAAAGATGAACCGCCTTCCGTTAAATTATTATGACACCAGAACTCATGGGGAGATACTTTCAAGAATTACCAACGATGTGGATACGGTAAGCCAGACATTAAATCAGTCTCTGACCCAGATGATTACATCGGTGACCACCTTAATCGGTATCGTAGCTATGATGCTTTCCATCAGCATACGAATGACTCTGGTGGCAGTTTTAGTATTGTTTATATCCATGGGATTAATCGTTACCGTAGTGAAAAAGTCCCAGAAATATTTTTCCCAGCAGCAGAAAAGTCTGGGAAATTTAAACGGTCATATTGAAGAAATATATGCAGGCCATAACGTGGTTCAGATTTTTAACGGAGAGAAAGAAGCCATTGAGAAATTCCGGCTGATCAACGATAAGCTCTATGGATCTGCGTGGAAATCCCAGTTCCTATCGGGAATGATGATGCCCATTATGTCATTTGTGGGTAATCTTGGATTTGTGTGTGTCTGCCTTTTAGGCGGATATTTAACGGTGAAAAAGGTAATTGAGATCGGTGATGTTCAGGCATTTATCCAGTACATGAGATCCTTCATGCAGCCAATCTCCCAGATTGCCAACGTTTCCAATACTCTGCAGTCAACAGCTGCGGCGGCAGAACGTGTATTTGAGTTCTTAGATGAAGAGGATGAAGTCAGTGAGACAGAAAGCCCCATGGTACTGTCTGAGGTTCATGGAAATGTGGAGTTTAAAAATGTCTGTTTTGGCTATCAGCCGGATACCATGATTATCAATCATTTTTCTTCCAGCGTGGAGGCTGGGCAGACGGTTGCCATTGTAGGTCCCACAGGAGCCGGAAAAACTACCATAGTCAAGCTTCTTATGCGTTTTTACGAGCTTAATTCGGGGCAGATCCTGATTGACGGCCATGACAGCCTTACATTTACCAGAAGAGATTTACGTGCCATGTTCGGCATGGTACTTCAGGATACCTGGCTTTATAATGCCACGGTAATGGATAACATCCGCTACGGAAATTTTGATAAGACAGATGAAGAAGTGATAGCGGCAGCAAAAGCGGCTCATTGTGATGAATTTATACGAACTCTGCCGGGAGGTTATCATATGGTGATTAATGAAGAATCCAGTAACTTATCCCAGGGTCAGAAACAGCTGCTAACCATTGCAAGGACCATTCTGGCAGACCCGAAAATCCTCATTCTTGATGAAGCTACCAGTTCCATTGATACACGAACCGAAGTCTTTATCCAGAGAGCCATGGATAAATTAATGAAAAACAGAACCAGCTTTGTTATTGCCCATCGTCTTTCCACCATCCGTGATGCAGATATGATTCTGGTTATGAAGGATGGCGATATCATTGAACAGGGTAATCACGAAACATTGCTTGAAAAGAAAGGATTCTATTCCGATTTGTATCACAGCCAGTTTGCAGAACAATCATAGCGGAGGATAATGATATGCAGGAAAACAAACACATCAATATTGAAGATCAGGAGATCAGTAAGGGAACGGGAAAACTGAAAAAAGTACTCATCCCTCTTTTGCTGGCAGTCATTCTTTTGGGAGGAGCAGCTGCAGGATATTTCTATTATGTAAGCACAAATTTTTTTAAAACCGACAATGCCAGAGTGACAGCAAAGCTGTATTCGGTAAAAGCCGTAGCAAACGGAAAGCTTTTATCCTGGGAAGTAGAAAATGGAGATCTGGTGGAACAGGACCAGGTGCTTGGCCGTGAGGAAAGCCTTCCATATATCACATCACCCATAACCGGAACCGTAGTAAAAAATGAAGGGGCTGCCAACCAGGCAGTTGCCATGGGCTCTGAACTGGCAGTGGTTGCAGACACCTCAGATCTTTATATCGGGGTAAATGTGGAAGAGACAGATATTATGAAAATAAAGCTGGGACAGAAAGTGGATATTAAACTGGATGCCTATCCCGGAAAACTGTTTAAGGGGCAGGTAATTGAGATCGATCCTGCAACCCAGACTTATTTTTCAGGAGGAACCAGTTTTACCACCAGTGGCGACTATACAAAGGTGACACAGCTGATACCGATTAAGGTAGCGATTGAAAATCAGCAGAATCTTCCTCTTGTTTTTGGAATGAATGCTTCTGTGAAAATTCATTTAAAATAATAGTCTGAGAAGGAGAAAACGGATGAAGAAGATAACAGCATTTTTAATGGTAACAGCAATGCTTTCGTCGGCTCTTGCAGGCTGTGCGGGAGCTGGAAAACAGACAGAAGTAACGGTAGCTGCAGCGAAAGAAGGAAAAGATTTATCTGCCATGGTATGGCAGGGAACAGTAGAGGCTTTAAGCAGCGTTGATATCATTCCCGTTGCAAGCGGTAAGGTGACCCAGATCTTAGCCAAAGAAGGCGACCATGTGGAAGCGGGTGCTCCCTTGTTTCAGATCGACAATCAGGATGCCAGTCTGCAATTAGAACAGGCAAAAGCCAGCTGTCAGGCAGCCCAGGCTTCTTATGACAGTGCACAAAAAGCAAATCAGTTAAATACAGTGGTAAAGCCAGCCCAGATTACCTTCACCACAGCAAGTGACAATTTTAACCGGATAAAAGTTCTTTATGCAAGCGGTGATGTATCCCAGGCAGACTATGAGGCAGCAAAGGCCCAGGTGGATGTGGCTCAGGTTCAGCTTCAGGCAGCACAGAACAGCCAGACAACCACCAGTGAGGTGACAAAAGCCCAGCTTGAAAGTGCCAGGGCAACCCTTAATATTGCCCAGAAAAGATACGATGACTGCATGGTATCATCACCAATAAAAGGTCTGGTAACAAAAATAAACGTGGAAGCAGGCCAGACGGTTTCACCCCAGATAAAAGCCGCTACTGTTATCGATGACAGCGGTAAAAAAGTGGTAATAAAAGTTGCTGACATGGATATTGACCAGGTCAGAACAGGAACAGAGGTACAGGTAAATCTTCAGACTCTTGGGGAGAATTTAAAGGGCAGTATCAGCGATATCTCTGCAGTCAGTGATTCCAGCACCGGAATGTTTCTTGTGACGGTCTTTTTGGGTGAGGAGAGTACAAACAGCGCAATCGGTCTTATGGCAGATATCCGGCTCTCCGATAATAAGGAAGAAAAATCTGTCTATATTCCAGCTAAGTCAGTTCAGTCCGATGATTCGGGAACCTATGTTTATAAGGCAGCTGACACCAGTGCGGTGAAAGTTCCAGTTACCTTGGGAAAGAAAAAGAATGCTTATATTGAAGTGACCCAGGGACTTTCCACCGGTGACCTTGTTGTTTTACAGAGCAGTAAACCATTGACAGATGGTGAAAAAATCAGTATATTGACTGTGAAGTAACAGGGTAAAACTGGAAAAGGGGAAATTTAATATGAAGCTATTCTACGCTGAACCGGCGAGTAAGTGGGAAGAAACCCTACCAATCGGCAACGGAAGTCTGGGAGCCATGATTTGGGGAAGTATAAAGAGGGAGTGTCTTGGCCTCAATGAGGAAAGTCTTTGGTCAGGTTACCGCCATGACAAAAACAATCATAATGCATTTCCTTATCTGGAACAGTGCCGCAGACTGGTGGAGCAGGAGGAGTATGTACAGGCGGAGGAATTAATCCGGAGTCATATGCTGGGAGAATATAATGAATCCTATCTTCCTCTGGGTAATCTGTACATGGACTTTGATCATGACGGGGAGACTTCGGATTACAATCGTGTCCTGAATCTGGATCAGTCAGTCAGCAATGTAAGCTACAAGGTAAACGGTGTAAGCTATTCCAGAGAATACTTTGCAAGCTATCCTGCTAAAGCGGTATTTATAAAGCTTGATTGTGACAAAAAGGCGATTAATACGCTGATTTCTTTCGAATCCCAGGTACCATATAAAGCAGAGTATGAGAAAGCGGGAATTAAGATCAGCGGAAAATGTCCGGAGCATGTAGATCCTTCCTATATCGATTACAGCAAGAATCCTATAATCCAGGGAGAAAAAGGGATGGAGTTTCATGCTGGTTTACGCCTTCTTTCCTGTGACGGAGAAGTATCCGGTGAAAAAGAAGGGCTTCGCATTAAAGGTGCTTCTACGGTGATACTGGCACTTTATGCAGTTAATGAGCCTGCTTTCCACCATTTAGAAGCATACGAAACCTTAAAACAGCAGCATGTCAGTGATTATAAATCTATTTATGATAAAGCAGAGCTCTACCTTGGAGAGCAGTTAGATATTCCCACCAATGAAAGACTGCAACGGCTTCGTGACGGGGAAAAGGACAATGCACTTTACGGTCTCTATTTCCAATATGGAAGATACTTACTCATCAGTTCCTCCAGAGAGGGCAGTCTTCCCGCTAACTTACAGGGAATCTGGAGCTGGCAGTTAAGAGCTCCCTGGAGCTGCAACTGGACTACCAATATCAACGCACAGATGAATTACTGGCTTGCACAAAGCTGTAATTTACAGGAATGCCTGCAGCCTTATTTCGAATTTGTAAAACGGATTTGTGAGGAAGGAAAGAAAACAGCCAAAGTCCATTATCAGTGCCGTGGTTTTGTACATCACCATAACGCGGATTACTGGTGTAACACCAACCCGGTAGGAATGGCTCATGGAGAAGAAGAGGGAGAACCGGAAAGCGTTACCTGGTCTATGTGGCCCATGGGCGGTGCGTGGTTAACCAATGAGCTGTTTAAGCATTATGAATACAATCCGGACCGGAAATTCCTTGAGGAAACGGTGTATCCAATTTTAAAAGAAGCGGCTCTGTTCCTGATTGACTGGCTGTATCTGTATAAAGATCAGTATGTAACCTGTCCCTCCACATCGCCGGAGAATAAATATAAAGTTCCAGGCAGCGAAGACAGTACAGTGGCAGTGGCAATGTCAACGGCTATGGATCTGGAGATTATCCGGGAAGTCTTTGGAAATTTTGAGAAAACCTGTGAAATTTTAGGAATAGACGATGAAGTATTACCGGAAATTGCAGAAAGACTGAGCAAATTAGCTCCTTTTAAAATCGGAAGCAAAGGTCAGCTTTTAGAGTGGCATAAGGAATTTGAGGAGCCAGAGCCCGGCCACCGCCATGTTTCCCATTTGTATGGATTGTTTCCGTCTGAGCTGTTTGAAGGAGACGAAGAATTGACAGAGGCATGCAAAACCTCTCTGCTACTGCGTCTGGCAAACGGAGGCGGATATACTGGCTGGAGCTGTGCCTGGATTATCAACCTCTTTGCCGCACTGGAAGATTCCCAACATGCCTATGAGTATTTAAAGACTCTTCTGACCAGATCTTCTTATGACAATCTCTGGTGTGCCCATCCGCCGTTCCAGATCGATGGTAATTTCGGAGGAACTGCCGGAATTGCCAACATGCTGGTACAGGAGCGGGGCGGCAAAGTAAAAATACTTCCGGCTCTTCCTGCTGAGTTTGAGAATGGCTACGTAAGAGGCCTCAGAATCAAAAATGGTAAGACAGTAGATATCAAATGGAGCAATGGAAAATTAGAAGATTATAAAATATATTAAAATGATTTATGAACGCAGTCATTGCCGGTACATTCCGGTGGCAACTGCGTTTTTTTGTTGCATAATGGATTTTCACTTTTCTTTCTGGGAACACTTTTTTATGGAAGGAACAAATTTCCATTGCTATTTGTTCTGGGTGTATTGACAAAAGCATTGCAATAAAATACAATAAAGTACAGTAAAATACAATAAAGTATAATCAAACAAAATAAAGTATAACGGAAAAGATGATTATGCAATAAGTATTTCATGAAAGAGGAAAATACTATGGAAGAAAAATATTATACCATCACCCAGGTGGCTGAGAAGCTGAATCTGCATCATAAAACCATACGTAATTTTATAAACAGCGGTAGACTGAATGCAACAAGGGTGGGAAAGCAATGGAGAGTAACACAGGAGGATCTTGATTTATTTGTACAGAGCAGGGAATCATCACAGCAGAATGAATCATCGGATTCTTTTACGATACTTAAGCAGCCAGAGATATTAAGCGGGGGAAGATGCCGTGTATCCTCTGTCATCGATTTGGATGCTATTGCAAAGAATCAGTATATGAGAATATCAAATTTACTTTTGGCAGTTATGAACGGCAGGGATCCGGATTTTCAGGATGCCACCATTAATATGAAATATTACGAAGAAGAGCAGAGAATGAGGATATTTCTCTGGGGCGGGCTGAAGTTTATGGAAGAGATATTAAATACAGTTGGTTTGCTGACTGAGGAGGAGAAAGGGAACGGTGAATAATATGAAAGCGAAAAGCGGATTTCGTAACCAGGAGAGGAAGAAAGAGATTTTAGATTTATATGATTCTTTTATAGAACAGTGGAAATTCCCCCATGAAGAACAGGTGGTTGAGACCCGTTTTGGTAAGACCCATCTTATAACAGCAGGTGATAAGGAATGTCCGCCTCTGATTCTGCTTCATGGTACAGGGATGAATTCCGCCATGTGGCTGGAAGAAATAAGAAGCTATGCAAAAGAATACCGGGTATATGCCGCAGATATTCCAGGAGAACCGGGAAAAAGTGATGAGAGACAGCAGTCGCTAAAGGGCAAGGCCTATGCACTCTGGCTTTCAGATGTTTTAGACTCACTTCAGATAGATAAGGTAATTTTAATCGGTATCTCACTGGGAGCCTGGCTGGCGGTGAAGTTTTCCATTCATTATCCGGAATATGTGGAAAAGCTGGTTTTAATCGCTCCGTCCGGAATCAGTCCGGCTAAAAAATCCTTTCTCTTTACTGTACTGTATTATGAACTTTTGGGAGAGAAAGGAACAGAGAAGCTATATATAAAAATAAACGGAGGCAGGAAACTGCCTGAGAGAATGATGGCACTTCAGAAGCTGATAAAGAAAGGCTTCCGCTATCGAATGGAAGAGATTCCAATTTTCCGTGATGATGAGATTAAAAGACTTTCCATGCCTGTGGCTTTATTTGTGGGAGGAAAAGATATTATGCTTCATTCTTATAAAACTGCGGACAGGCTTCATAAACTGCTCCCCCATTCACAAATTAACGTTTTACCCCGGGAGGGGCATTCTATTACCAGGTTATCCGCAGAGATAATGAGTTTTTTAAAAGGAGATTAAGAGATATGAAGATCGATATCGTTACCCAAAATGGAATTCCCATTGCAGTGATTTCTGGAGATGAACTGTTGATACAGGACGTTGGCACAGCCCTTGATTTAATGGCACAGGTAAATGTAAAAACCATAAGACCAATGCAATCCATAGGGAGAAGATGTTGACAAGCTGGCAAAAGAAGTGTATGTTATCGGTGATACAGTAAAAGCAAGAAGAGCGCTGGATGTCAAAGAAGAAGCATACGAAGCAGCAGAAAATATCTGATAATAAGGAGAGCAAATATGGAAAAGAGAATTTCAGGAAGAACAGGTTTAATGGGATTAATTGGCTCACCGGTAGGACATTCCGGTTCCCCCGCTATGTACAATTACAGCTTTGAAAAACTGGGACTGGACTATGCATATCTTGCTTTTGACATTAAGGTGGAAGAGGTAGAAAAGGCAGTTGAAGCCGTGAAGACCTTAAACATGAGAGGCTGTAACGTAACCATGCCCTGCAAAACGGAAGCATTAAAGTATATGGATGAGCTGTCTGATGCGGCCCGCATTATCGGCGCAGTCAACACCATAGTAAATGAAGACGGAAAACTGATCGGGCATATAACAGACGGTCAGGGATTTGTAGATAATCTAAGAGATCACGGCGTAGAAATAAAGGATAAGAAGATTACTATATGCGGAGGCGGAGGCGCAGCCACTGCTATACAGGTGCAGTGTGCCTTAGAAGGAGCAAGGGAGATCTCCATTTTTAATATTAAGGATGCGTTTTTCGAGAGAACTTTGGAAACAGCGGAAAAAATCAGGAAGGAAAGACCTGGCTGTACCGTCAATGTATTTGACATTACTGATATGGAAACCATGAGAGAAGAAATGAAAACCAGTGACATTTTTGCCAATGCGACGATTGTAGGCATGAAGCCTATGGATAATGAGAGCGTGGTAAAGGATATCACCATGTTTCACCCAGGTCTTGTAGTGACAGATGCGGTTTACGATCCAAAAGAAACAAAAATGTTGAGAGAAGCCAGAGAAGCAGGCTGCACCTGTATTGATGGGCAGGGAATGCTGGTCTGGCAGGGGGCAGCAGCCTTTAAGCTTTATACAGGACAGGAGATGCCTGTGGAAGGTGTAAAAGATCTTCTCTTTCGCTAAACAGAAAGAATAATAAAAGATATTATCCGATTGCACTGGTCAGCTACTGACGGGAGCTAAGAGGTAAGTAGGTCTGTTACTGCGTTAGTTCCGATTGCGGCCAGTCGCTGTCCGGTGTACATATTCATTTCAATCCAGGCCAGAATTGATAAATATGAAAATATACAAAAAGTATTTACTTTATTGGTAAAATATGGTAATATTCACTTAATAAATAAAGATTGTATTAATGTAAAAACAAATAAATAACTAGGTGTTACTGTATCAGCAGATACAGGCATGACTGGTGATATTTACATGTTTGCTTAAGCAACGTGTAAGTATGATCAGTTTTTTTATTTTTATGGGGTATTAAAACCATGGAACCATTTGGGAGAAGGCCAATCCTGTAATGAGTATAAAAACATTTTAAAAGGAGGAAGTAGTGCTGATGCTGAGTAGTACTGCATTTATAACTGTTGCAAGTGCAGATACAGTAAAAGCATCCGATGCAGAGCCTGATAAGGCAGTTAAGGTGGAGAATGTCACTCTCCATACATATGTGGGGGAGTTCCTGGGTTCCTGCATTGAAAAGCAGAGAAATCATGGACTGGGTTTACAATCAGAAAAAGTAGTGAGGATGAAACCTTACTAAATTTAAAAAGGAGAAGAAAAATATGGCAAGCAAGTATGATGGATTAGCAAGAATCATTATTCAGAACGTTGGGGGGAAGTCCAATGTTATCAGTCTGACCCATTGCATTACCAGACTGCGTTTTAAGTTAAAGGATGAGTCAAAAGCGAACACGGAGATCTTAAAAAACACCGATGGTATTGTAACAGTCATGAAAAGCGGAGGACAGTATCAGGTAGTCATCGGCAATCATGTACCAGATGTTTATGAGGTAGTCTGCAAAATTGGCGGGTTTGGGGAAGACTCCCAGGGATCAGACGAAGAAAAACCGGAAAAGCACCAGAAGCTGTTTTCTGCCCTGATTGATACCATATCAGGGGTATTTCAGCCGATCCTGGGCGTGTTCTGCGCAACCGGACTTATTAAGGGTATACTGGCAATACTAACCTTTACCGGAGTGCTCACAGCAGAAAGCGGAACGTATCAGCTCCTTTATGCAGTAGCAGATGGATTTTTTTACTACCTTCCGGTAATTCTGGGATATACCGCTTCAAAGAAATTCGGTTTAAATCCATTTACAGGTATTGCACTTGGCTGTGCGCTGGTTTATCCTAAAGTAGTGGCACTTACTTCCAAAGATGTGATGGAAGTATTGTTTGCCGGATCCATGTTTGAATCCAATATTTATGCTACATTTATGAAGATTCCTGTGATTATGCCCAAAAGCGGTTATCCGTCTTCCGTAGTACCGATTATTCTTGCAGTTTATGTAGCATCTAAGATCGAGAAATTTTGGAAACGGGTAATCCCCGATGTAGTTAAGAACTTCCTGGTTCCCACACTTACTTTGATGGTTGCAGCACCTTTAACCTTTGTTGTAGTAGGTCCTCTGGCAAATTCCATTGCAGCAGTCATTGGTTACTTTACCCAGGCTGCTTACAATGCAAGTCCTATATTAGAAGGTGCCATTGTAGGTGCGTTCTGGCAGGTACTGGTAATTTTTGGACTTCACTGGGGCCTGGTTCCTGTCTATATTATGAATCTTAATACACAGGGATTTGACAGCTTCATGCAGCCCTATTTTGCAGCTTCCTTTGCACAGACAGCAGTAGTAATGGCAGTTATGTTTAAAACAAAGGATAAGAATTTAAAGAGTCTTTGTATTCCGGCAACAATTTCCGGTGTTTTCGGTGTAACGGAGCCTGCTATTTATGGAATCTCTCTGCCAAAGAAAAAGCCATTTATTATTTCCTGTGTGGCAGCTTCCATTGGCGGTGCAATCATCGGAGCAGGGAATGTTAAGAAGTATATGTCCGGCGCTTTGGGAATTTTTGGTTTTCCTGCTTATATCAATCCTGCAAACAATGATACATCCAGTATACCCTGGGTAGCAGCTGGTGTAGTCGTTGCGATGGTGATTGCATTTGCAGCTTGTTTCATTCTCTACCGGGATGAAGAAAACAAGAAGGTTTCAAACTGAGTCCCGTAATATAACAGAAAGAAAGGAAAGATAAAAACGATGAGAAAGGATTTTTTGTGGGGAGGCGCAACCGCAGCCAACCAGTGTGAGGGCGGTTATTTGGAAGGTGGAAAAGGTATGGGTACAGTGGACGTTGTGCCATGGGGTGAAAACCGTTTTCCCATTATGTTAGGTGAGATGAATTATAAGGATCTGCCTGACGACTCCTACTATCCATCGAGAGAAGCCATTGACATGTATCATCACTATAAGGAAGATATTGCGCTTTTTGCAGAGATGGGCTTTAAATGTTATCGTTTTTCTCTTTCCTGGTCCAGAATTTTTCCCACTGGGGAAGAGGAAATGCCAAATGAGGAAGGTCTTAAATTTTATGAGGAAGTAATTGATGAGCTGTTAAAATATAACATCGAGCCGGTTATCACCATCTGTCATTTTGATGTGCCCTTAGCTTTAGCAGATAAATATGGCTCCTGGAAAAACCGTAAACTGATCGACTGTTTTGTTCATTACTGCGATGCGATTTTCCGCAGATTCAAAGGAAAAGTCAAATACTGGATCACCTTCAATGAGATTAATATGCTGTTGCATCTGCCATTTATGGGAGCAGGAATCCTCTTTGAGGAAGGGGAGAATGTAAACCAGGTCAAATATCAGGCGGCTCATAACGAATTGGTGGCATCGGCTATGGCAACCAGACTTGCTCATGAGATTGATCCGGAGTGTAAGGTTGGCTGCATGCTGGCAGCAGGAAATTTTTATCCCTACAGCTGCAATCCGGATGATGTGTGGAAGGCCATGGAAAAGGACCGGGATAATTATTTCTTTATCGATGTTCAGGCCAGAGGTCAGTATCCTGCCTATGCTATGAAATTTTTTGAAAGAGAAGGAATTACCCTGAATGCAGAGGAGGAAGATTACCGGATACTAAGAGAAAATACCGTTGATTATATCTCATTTAGCTACTATTCTTCCCGCTGTGCCTCAGCAGACCCTGAAGTCCTTAGAAAGTCCACAGCAGGAAATGTAATGAAGAGTATTAAGAACCCCTATCTGAAAGCATCTGACTGGGGGTGGCAGATCGATCCCCTGGGACTTCGTATTACCTTAAATACGCTGTATGACCGTTATCAGAAACCACTTTTTATCGTGGAGAACGGACTTGGCGCGGCTGATCTGGTGGAAGCGGACGGCAGTGTGTCGGATGATTACCGCATTGATTATTTGCGGGAGCACATAAAAGCCATGAGGGATGCGGTGGATATAGATGGAGTGGATTTACTGGGATATACTCCATGGGGGTGCATTGATCTGGTAAGTGCGTCTACGGGAGAGATGAAAAAGCGGTATGGATTTATCTACGTAGATAAAGACAATGAGGGGAGCGGAACCTTAAAACGCAGCAGAAAAAAATCATTTTACTGGTATCAGAAAGTAATTGAAACAAACGGAGCTTCATTAGAATAAAAAACATGCCTGGGCAGAAACTGATCTGAGCCCAGGCATGTTTTTTATTCAGTAAATCACGGATATCTGATTTCTTCCTGCATTCTTTGCCTGATAAAGAGCAACGTCGGAACGGTCCATCAGACTCTCCAGTGTATCAGTATCCATATGGAAAAAAGTGACGCCTACACTGATGCGAAGAGGAATCCGTTCCTGATTTTCCGTATAAAATTCCAGCTCCTCAATTCGTTTGCATAATAGTTCAGCTGCAAGCACAATATCCCTGTCACTGAAGCCAAGAACCAGTGCGGCAAATTCCTCTCCGCCAATCCGTCCCAGTAAATCCTGCCCTTTCATAAGTTTTTGGCATTCTTCTGTTACCATGCAGATTGCCCGGTCCCCTACGTTATGTCCAAAAGAGTCATTAATGGATTTAAAACGGTCGATGTCGATCATGAGAAATGCAGCTTTCTGACCGTGTTCTTTGATATTTAAAAGCCTTTTATGGGCTGTCTCCAGAAAGCTTCTTCGGTTCATAATACCCGTTAACATATCGGTTTTTGCCTGAATTTTAAGTTCCTGCTCCGTTCTTTTGCGATCGGAGATATCTTCTAAAGTGGAAAGAAACTGAACGATTTCTCCGTCTTCATTTAGAATAGGAGTAAGAATTATATTTTCCCAGATAAATTCCCCATTCTTTTTCTTATTTACAATTTCACTGCTCCATTGTTTCCCTGAAAGAATTGTATTCCATAAATTATGATAAAACTCCCGGTTGTGATACCCAGATTTTAAGATTCTTGGGTTTTTCCCTAAAACTTCCTCTAGCTCATATCCCATAAGCCGTAAAAAAGTCGGATTTGCATATTTTATTTCACCTGATGTATTGGTAAGAATAAAAGACATGGGACTCTGTTCCATAATGGCCTGAAACGTATCTTCACTTTTTTTCAGCTTCTGTCTTAATTCCTTATTAGAGGTGATATCACGGATCACACTGATGATGTATGTACTATTTTGAAATCTGGCAATCTGTGATGAAATCAGTGCATTTAATTCTTTTCTTTCTTTAGTAATAATTGTGATTTCCAGGTTCTTACAGCTGCCATTCTTATTAATAATATCAAAAAAGCGGTCTCTGTCGCTAAGGGTTTTCCAGAATTTTAAATCAAGTGTCGTTTTTCCCAAAGACTCCTCTTTCGTATATCCAGTTAATAATGTATAGGTTTCATTTACATCGATTATTTTTCCGGTGGGAAGCTCAGAAATAAATACGGTATCAGGAATTGTTTTAAATATAAGTTCAAAACGTTCCTCTGCATACGTCCTGTCTGCATGTTCCCTCTGGACAGTCATGACAATAAAGCAATAAGTCCATAAAAGGATACCGGCAATCGAAAGAAAGTAGCTCATAAAGGAAAAGAAGGAAGAGAAGTTATAGTTTCTTGTCTCATTAAAAAAGGTAAGAAAAGCGCGGATGACAAAAAAGGTACCATAAGGAACACATGCTGCTGCGATAAGACTGGTGGCAGGACGGACAGAATCAATGGCATGACTGCTTAATATCTTCCCATTATGAAAGGAAACAATAGCGAAAGTGAGGCAAAATACAACCAACCGATAGCTTTTATTTTCATAGAGAAAGGAAAAACAGAAATAACCAGCAAAAAACAGAATGGAAATTAACAGCAGTTTCTTTCTTGCTACAGGTAAATCTAAAAATCTTGAAAAGCCAATGTTCAATGATAATATGGAAAAATAGAAAGACATATTGGAAAAGAATACCAATAAATTTCCATAGTGGGAAACGTACTGGTATGCATAAAGCAGTCCGCAGACGGCTGAAAAAATACAGCTGAAAAGTAAGTAATTCATTCCGGGATAATTTTTAATAATGCGGAAAACAAACAGCATAATCAGAACTTGTATGAAGCTGATATAAAAATAAACAATGGCGATCGTAGGGATATCCAGTATCATAGCTGCTGCCTCCATTCTAGTTTAACTAAACCAATTTTAATATGTTTTATTATAAAAAGCAACTGGATGTATGGTATTAAAAAGTTCTTAAATTCTAAAATTTCAAGTTCACGCATATGAATGGAGAAGGGGAGGTGGAGGAATGAAAAATACTTTAGTTCTATATGAAAGCAAATATGGATTTACCAAAATGGCCGCCTGGCAGGCGGCTCTCGTACTGGGTCCCGGGAAATGTATGCGGTTTTCTGAATTTAGCAATAATAAACAGGAATGGGATCTTGTTGTTTTACTTATTCCGGTCTATTATGAAAAACTGGATGAGGAAGCAGTTGAAAGCATAAAAAACAATCTTGACCGACTAAAAAGAGAAAAAATAGTACTTTTTTGTACCTGTCTGGTGAAAGAATATGCAAAAAAATATCTGCAGCCGGTGAGTGACCTCCTTGGAAGCAGCGTTGTATTTCAGGAAGGAATCCCAGGGAATCTGATTTTGAAACAGCTGGATCAGGAAGATCGGGTCCGAACTGCATCATTTTTTAAAACAGCAGGACTTAAGGAGCAGGATTATCTTTGCTTTGATCAGAACTGGTATGTTGACACACTGCTTGGCATAAAGGAGTGGAAGGACAATCCCACAGAGGCAATGGATGAAAAAAAAATTCTTGAATTCTGTGAAGAATTCCTGTTAAACCATAATACCTGCTCATTATCAACCGGATATGGGAAAAGGGTTCGCGCTACACCCATCGAGTATCGGTATAAAAATGGATTTTTATATATTTTAAGTGAGGGCGGAGAAAAGTTTGCTAATATTCTTTTAAGTCCCAATGTCTCTGTGGCAGTTTTTAATGAGTTTCAGGGAATGAACCAGTTAAGAGGGATGCAAATCAAAGGCACGGCGGAAATAATAGAAACGGGAAGCGAAGAGTACTGTGATTTTCTCACGATGAGAAAGTTAAAGTATGAAAATGTGATGAAACTTCCTTCCTCTCTTCATTTAATAAAAATTACAATTAGAAAGATTGAATTTTTGTGGTCTGGCTTCCGGGAAATGGGTGTTGATGTAAAACAGATTTTAACCTTTCCTGATCCATCTAAATAAAAATAAGTAATAAGTATATACTAAGTACAAACGAGTAAGAAAGAAGGAGGCAAAAAAGATGAAACAGTTAATTGACTGTGCAGACCAGTATATCAGGCAGTGCAGAATCAGGGATTTTGCATTATTAAAAATTTGTCTTTGTGCAGTGGGCATAATAATTGGACTTTCCATTCCGGAAAAAAAGAGGAAGTGGCCTCTTGCAGCGGCGGGTTTTGTATTCGTCTTCAGTTATGTCATGCTTATGGCAGAATTCATAAAGATCTATATGGATGAAAGGTGAAAGGAATCAGACTGAAAAGCCGGTTATATTAGTTCTTAGGAAAGCTGATGTAACCGGCATTTTCTGTACATATTCAATAATAAATTTCCCGATGACCATCGATGCTTTCTGACAGGGAACGTTTTAAATAGTCCTCAGCCCCTTTAAAGTTCCGTTCCTCTATCATGGTACACAGCTCATTTGTGTTTTCATAAAGAGCTGGAATTCCATATAAGGCACAGAAACGAAGCCAGAGCGTGCAGGTCAGGGATTTGAATGAGCGGATTATCAATGGAAGAAGAGTATTCCCGGAAAACAGTGCCAGATGATGATGAAAGTCAAATGCGGATTCTGCCGCGTCCTGCGGGCAGGAGGCTCTGCCAATGGCTTCCGTAAGACTCCGCAGCTCTGAAAGCTCTGCATCTGTGATGTCTTTTGACCCAAGATCGATAGCAAGGGTATCAAGGGCAATTCTAAGCTCTAAAATAGACCGGATTTCTTCTTTTCGCAGTACCCCTCCATTGTAATTGACAATAGAAAGAAAGGTATCCATAGTTCCTTCTTTTCGGTAGTCCGCTATAAAAATCCCCTGTCTCTGGCGAATGTCAAGAAACCCTTTTTCTGCCAGAGCGATTACGCCTTCGTTGACTACGGATCTGCTGATCTGCATGGAGGCTGCCAGCTCCCGTTCCGGAGGCAGTCTGGTTCCAATTGGGAGTTGTCCGGATAGGATTTGAGATTCCAGTTCCTTTACGAACAGTTCTTTTAATGTAGGCGCATTCAGCTTTTTAAATTCCATATCATAGTTCCCCCTGTTTGTATGTGATTGTTCCTGGTTCAGCCAGTAACCACAATTCTAATTATATGGTAATATTATATAAAAAGCAATGAAAATTACTGTGAAAACCTCTAGTTTTCAGTTAAATATTAGGAAGTTTTTGACAAAAGTGAAAATAGAGTGTTAAAATATAAACAAAGAAATAAAATTAATTGGGGGTAGAAAAATGTTTGTATTTCAATCAGCGAAGGGTGGAATCCCTGTCACTTATCTTCTTATGTGGTTTTTGGTATTTGCTTCGCTATTCTTATTAAATGAGGTGTCGCGGCGCTATAAAATGATTGGCCTGCTTTTCTTTTTCGTCATGCCCGCCGTATTATCCGTCCTATGGTTTACAGTGTTGAAAAAGAGTACCTATACGGACTGGTTTCATCTTGCAAAGGTCTATTCTGCTACGGCAGGCTGCATTGGTTTCTGGTTAATCAGGCATTATGAAAAAACAAGAAAAGACAAAACCGTATTCCGCCTGTGTGACAGCCGGATTGCTCTTTGTTTTCCTCCGTTAATCCTTGCGGTTAATATTATTGAGGCAGTGACAAGAGATATAGAAGTTGGAATGACGTACCGTACCATGGCCCAGGATGCAACAGCGGATGTCTCCGTGCTTTTAATGGGAGGCCCCTGGAATTTTATGAATGCAGCGGCAGGAATCTTAAATATCATTACCATAACCGGTTGGTTTGGTATCTGCCTCAGGAAAGTGACTGAGAAAGACAAGAGTAAGGATATGCTTTGGCCTGACATGCTCTGGTTCTGGATCGCAGCCTATGATATATGGAACTTTGCTTATACCTATAACTGTCTGCCTCACCATGCCTGGTACTGCGGTCTGGCACTTTTACTGGCACCCACTCTTTGTGCATTTACATTAGGAAAGGGAGCATGGCTGCAGCATCGTGCCCAGACTCTGGCACTTTGGTGTATGTTTGCTCAGACCTTCCCAGGATTTCAGGATGTGGGACAATTCCGGGTGGACTCATCTTATAAGCCAGGTATCTACTTTGCAGTCAGCCTGATTGCGTTGTTAAGCAATGCAGCAGTGGCAGTTTATATGGGAATTAATATCTGGAAAAAGCACCGAAGCCCTTATGGATCTGAGCTTTATGCAGATTTGAAATCGTATCAGGAAGTGAAAGGGTTAGCGGAAACGAAAGCAACCATATAACAGAATCTGGCGGGAGGATTGGCATGCATGAACTGGGAGTCATGACGGAAGTGGTCCGGATAGTGGAAAATGTAGTCAGGGAGCAAAATCTGACACAGGTTGAAAGCCTAGCGCTGCAAATTGGCGAGATGGCGTCTGTGATCCCCTATTATGTAGAACAGTGTTATCCTGCCGCTGTTAATGGGACGATACTTGAAAACACCCGTCTTGACATTGAAATTCTCCCTGCCAGTGGACTCTGCAGTGAGTGCCATAAAATGTTCCATGTTACAGAAGATTATTTCAAGTGTCCCTTCTGCCATAGTTTTTCCTGGGAGTTGTTAGAAGGAAGGGAATTTCTGATAAAGGAGATTGTGGCATTTTAACTCCATATGTTTCACATCAGTTTGATTGTATTGGAATTTATACCTCGTTAAAATATTGACATTTCTTTGTGACAGGCGTATATTTGACGTAGCATAAACGATAAATTTTTACTGATTGATGAGAGGAGACTACTATGCTGAAATTAATGAGATCACCTTTAAAATACGTACAGGGACAGGGGGCTTTGTCAGCGGTTTATGAAGAAACAAAGAACCTTGGAACGTCATTTCTGTTTATCTGCAGCAACAGCGGATATAAAAACTGCCATGAAAAGATTGAAAAAAGCTTTGAGGGAAAAGAAGCTGAATTGAAATTTGAGATATTCGGTGGAATCAGTTCCATAGGCGAAGTAGAGCGGATGCAAAAAATAGTCAGAGAAAATCAGATTGACTGTGTGGTTGCAGTTGGAGGCGGTTCTGCCATTGATACCGCAAAAGCAACGGCTCATTATGAGAAGCTGCCGGTGGTAATCATACCTACCGTGGTGGCAACCGATGCACCCTGTACCGGTTTGTCCGTAATCTATAACAATGACGGAAGCTTTTCCCATTACATATTTTATCCCAAAAATCCTGATGCAGTAATTGTAGATTCTGATATTATTGCGCATGCACCTGTTAAATTCCTGGTTGCAGGAATGGGTGATGCACTGGGAACTTATTTTGAAGCAAGAGCCTGTGAGAAGGCAAAAGCACCCAGCCTGGAAAATGGAGGAATTACAAAATCCGCCATGGCTCTATGCAAACTTTGTTATGAGACTCTTTTAGAAGATGGATATAAGGCACTGAAGGCGTGTGAAAATCAGATTGTAACACCTGCTCTGGAAGCAATTATTGAAGCCAATACTTATTTAAGTGGTGTAGGCGCAGATAATGGCGGTCTGGCAGTATCTCATTCCGTATACAATGGATTTACAGCATTGGAGGAATGTGAAGCCACAATGCACGGCAGTGTGGTAGCGTTCGGTACGCTGGCTCAGCTGGTGTTGGAAGATGCCCCGAAAGCAGAGTTTGATCAGGTGATGGAATTTTGCGTCAGTGTAGGTCTTCCGGTGACCTTAAAAGAAATTGGTGTAACAGATAAAGAGAGAGTTCACATCGCTGCTAAAAATGCATGTGCCCAAGGCGAAAGCATTCATAATATGATCGGAGATGTAACTCCTGAGCAGCTTTATGATGCTCTCATTGCTGCCGATGTGCTTGGTCAGGAATATCTGGCAAAAAGAAAGTAAAAAATCAGATAGATTAAAAAAGAAGATCCTGCAGTCAGCCCAACAAGTAAGGGGCTGGCTTTGGATCTTCTTTTTATTTGAATATTTTCGATAAAAATTACCAACAATAAAAGTGCATTCAGGGTCAAAGAATGAAAGCTGTCCCCGGGACAGAACAGAAAGGAGTTATAAAAATGGTAGCAGAAGTAGATAGAGAGGGCTGCATCGAATGCGGGCTCTGCGCTTCCGTATGTCCGGAGGTATTTCGTATGGGAGATGATGGTCCGGCAGAGGTATACGTTGACACCGTCCCAGAGTCATCAGAATCATCGGCGGTTGAGGCACAGGAAGGCTGTCCGGTCTCTGTAATTAAAGTAGAAGAATAATCACTGAAGGCACCTCTTTCTGAAACCAAGCAAAGAATCAGACTGAGGTGTTTTTATTACTTCATTATAAAATGAAAAAGGAGGACTACAATGAGTGAATACATCAACAACCGCCAGATGAGACAAAAAACAATCAAAGACATTATCCGGCAGCTTCATGAGGGAAAGACTGTAGATCAGGTGAAATCCCAGTTTGAACATGTATTTCATGGAGTATCTGCCACGGAGATTTCAGAAGCGGAGGGCGCTCTCATCGCAGAGGGACTTCCAGTGGAAGAAGTACAAAAATTATGTGATGTCCATGCGGCTGTATTTAAGGGGTCAATTGAGGAAATTCATCAGCCGGAAGAGCCGGCACTGATTCCCGGTCACCCAATCCAGGTACTGGTCCGGGAAAATAAGAAGATCTCTCACACACTGGAAAAAGAAGTTCGGCCATATCTGTCCCTGACAGCATTGGAAGGGACAGGAGCAGCAGACCAGTTAAAGGCAGGTGTAGAACAGCTGAAGGATTTGGACGTCCACTACAAAAAGAAGGAGAATCTTTATTTCCCTTATATGGAGAAATATGGAATTACAGCGCCTCCTAAAGTCATGTGGGGGGTGGATGACGAAATCAGAGCCCAGGTGAAAGAAGTTTCATCCCTTCTTAAGAATGATTCTATACAAAAAGAAACCCTGATACAAAAAGCGCAGGATTTGGCTGATAAGATTGAAGAGATGATATTTAAAGAAGAAAATATCATGATCCCCATGTTAATGGAGAACCTTACACAGGAAGAGTGGAAAACCATTGCAGATGGAAGCGAAGAAATCGGCTATATAATTGAACATGTGCCAAAGTGGGAGCCAGGAGAAGTTAAAAAAGAAGAGAAAGTTTCTGTCTCTGGGGAAGATGGAATCATAAAACTGCCTTCAGGGGAAATGAACACCCAAGAACTGACTGCCTTGCTTAACACACTTCCTTTTGATATCACGTTCGTTGATAAAGAGGACAAAGTGAAGTATTTTTCAGAAGGGAAGGACAGGGCATTTCCAAGAACCAGAACGATTATCGGAAGAAATGTATCCAACTGCCACCCGCCTGCAAGTGTCCACATTGTTGAAAAAATTGTAGAAGATTTTAAAAATGGGGTGAAGGATCAGGAGGATTTCTGGATCAGAATGGGAGAAAAATATATCCTGATTCGTTATTATGCCGTTCGCAGTATAGATGGTGAATATCTTGGAGTATTGGAAGTCACTCAGGACATTGGTGAAATTCAGAAAATTACAGGAGAAAAAAGATTGTTGTCTGAATAAATACAAAAAATAAAAGAGTGCAAGCTGTATTTCGTTTAAAAATTGCAAGCTGCTTGTGCTCTTTTGCTAATCAAATATGATAAAATGACACAGTATATTTGGTACTGCGGTTACAAAAATATGTATTATTCGACAATATATATTATATAACTAATATATATTGTTTGTCAAATAGGATGTAATTTTATAAATTAAATATTTAAGAATATAATGTAAAATAATTGACAAAATAATCAACTTAAAATTTAGCTTGTAAACATAAGAAAGCCGTCATAAATTACGTCATAAAAAATGTAGAAAACTGGTTTCCATCTCTCTAAATAAGCTTCTGTCAAGTATGAGGGAAAGATTATTAAATGGTAAAAACGCCGTCTCTATCTCCGTCATTATGCTGTTTATTGCATGTATAGCCTGTATTATCCATAGAAAACCGCAGTACCAAATATACTGCGATCAGTAGTCTGGTACTAGCTGCAAAAGATAAAACAGGGAGGAAATTAAATGAAGAATTTTAAGGATTACAGCATTTCCCGAAAACTGCGGGCCGGTTTTTTATGTCTGACTCTGATTATGCTTATTGTGGGAGGGGCGGGAGTTGCCGGACTTTTCAGAATCAGCGCAATGGATACATATTTGTATGAAAAGCAGACGGCGCCAATTGAGAATCTTATGGAAGCCGTTGAGGGACTGTATCAGTTTCGTATCGATTCAAGAACCATGGTAATTGTAGCAGGTGACAATGGGGAATTAGACAAGCTGGAACAGGATTTTAATAGCGATAAGGAAAAATTTCTGACAAATATAAAAGAGTACCGGAAGACGATTACTAATCAGGCATCTTATGCACTTCTTGATGAATCAGTAGATCTTTTTAATAATTCTTTTGAGCCGGCTATCCAAAATTGCCTGAAAGAAGCCAGAAATGGGAAAAGTAAGGAAGCATATTCCGAACTTTTAAAGGAAACCGACAATATCCAGAAAATGTTTGATAATTTTGATTTACTTATTGATAACCGCATGGCAGAAGCACATAAAACAAACAATGACAATCGTTTAACTGCTGATGTGCTTATTGTAGTTTTGATCCTTGCGGTTATATTTGGTGCAGGTTTCGGAATGTTTTTAGGTAACAGAATCTCCGGAATGATCAGCCGTCCCATCACCCAGGTTGTGGAAGCAGCGGGTCGTATTGCATTAGGTCATATCGATGTTGATCTGGGAAATATCGATTCAAAAGATGAGACCGGGCAGCTTGCAGATGCTTTTACCCAGATGACAGGCAGTATTAAAAAACAGGTAAATGCAGCAGAAGACATCAGCAATGGTGACTTCACCATAGAAGTTCCTCTTCGTTCTGATAAAGATGTACTTGGTCTTGCACTACAGAAAATAAGAAACGATTTAAGCCGGACGCTGCTCTCCATCAGTGTGGCTGCAGACCAGGTGAATGAAGGTTCTGCCCAGGTAGCATCCGCTGCTCAGGCACTTGCATCAGGAACCACAGAACAGGCCGCTACTGTGGAAGAATTAAGCGCATCGGTAAACAGCATAGCGAAGGAAGCAGAACAAAATGCAGAAAATGTAAAGAAAGCTACGATTTATATTGCAAATACCGGAGAAGGTCTCAAAGAGGGCAATGTATATATGCAGAAGTTAAACTCTGCAATGAAAGATATAGGAACTTCTTCAGAAAAGATATCCAGTATCACAAAAGTCATTGAAGATATTGCGTTCCAGACCAATATACTTGCGTTAAATGCGGCAGTGGAATCAGCCCGGGCAGGAGAGGCAGGAAAGGGCTTTGCCGTTGTGGCTGATGAAGTGAGAAATCTTGCAGGCAAATCAGCAGAGGCTGCAAAGCAGACTGCAGATTTAATTCACGATTCTGTGAGAATTGTATCCGAGGGAGAAAAGCTGGCAGAAGAAACAGCCAGACTGCTCCTTGGAGTGGGAGAAAAATCGGAGCTTGTAGGACGGTCAGTTGGAGAAATCGAACAGGCTTCTGCCAAACAGGCACTGATGATTGATGAAATTAACCAGGGACTGTCCCAGGTATCCGCTGTTATTCAGACCAATGCAGCAACTGCGGAGGAAAGTTCTTCTTCCAGTGAAGAACTGGCGGCACAGGCTCACTTACTTACCCAGGAAGTGGAGAAATTCCGGTTACAGTAACAGAAGAATTTTTTTAAGGAAACGGCAGTTTAGCAGCTACCGTTTTCCGTTATGATTTAGAACGTAACAACTTTCGGCTCAGTTGTGAAAGAAAAAATGGAGGCAGTTGCATTTTTCAAATACAAAACTGCAAAGATTCCATCGTCTACGGAATACATGGGGCTGAGTGCAGCCTCATTGTCCTCCATCATGGCAGCTCTTGCTTCTCTGCGATCGTCCCACACTGCTTCGGCTTCCAGTCTGATCCATGTTCCCTTATTCATAGCGGAAATTTCAATTTTAGGATTTTTTTGCATCTGATCAAAAACTTTTTTCTGATTGTTGGTTGTGATGTAAAGTCTGCCTTCAAATTCGCATACAGCACCAAAGGGACGAACACGGGGCTGATCTCCCTCTGTGGTTGCCAGGTAAAATGTTCCGCATTCTTTTAAGTAATTGAGGATTTCGTTCATCGCTCTTGCTCCTTTCGTGTGACCATGATATAATTTGTTTACGAGATTATTATATCGAGTATGAGATTTTTGTAAACTACGATATTTTATGATACCTAGTATCAAGGAGGATACCTATATGGATAAAAAAGATTTATTTGGACTGTGTCCTTACGTTACCTCTCAGAAGATCCTTTCCGGCAAATGGTCCATATATCTTCTCTATTTATTAAAGGATGGACCAGTTCGTTTTAATGAACTTAAGCGAATGATGCCGGAGGAGATTACCCATACAACCCTCTCCAGACAGTTAAAATCCCTGGAAGAGGAGGGACTGATTGTCAGAAAAGAGTATTCCCAGATCCCCCCAAAGGTAGAATATTTTTTAAGTGAAATCGGCAATAAATTTGATAAAGTTCTTTTGGCACTGGGAGAATGGGGAGATGAATATATTAAATTTATAAAAGAAAAGGCGTAAGAATTGCTTTACAATCACCCATAGCTGTATGTATAATGTAAAAAATTATACTAACGGATATTTTAGGGAGAAGCAAAATGAGAGAACTGAAAGAAATTAGAAACGATTTAAATCAATGTGACCTTCAGATTCTGGAACTGTTAATCAATCGGCTTTCCTGCATCCAGGAGATCATAGAATACAAGAAAGCATACGGGCTTCCCATCTTTCAGCCGGAGCAGGAAGAGGTTCAGCAGGAGACTCTGATCCGGGCTATTGGGGAACATGGTTATAAAGAGGAGCTCCTTGGAATTTTCCGTCAGATCGTGGAAGAAAGTAAAAGTGTGCAGAGTAAGAGCCTGTTTCATTATAATATCGCCCTCATTGGTTTTATGGGAGCAGGTAAAAGTACAGTGTCCAAATATTTAAAAGACATGCTGGCAATGAACGAAGTGGATGTAGATACAAAAATTGTGGAAGATCAGAAGATGCCTGTTAAGGGTATTTTTGAAAAGTACGGAGAAGAGTATTTTCGTAACTGTGAGAGCAACGCCATCATTAGTTTAAAGAACTGTCAGCAGACGATTATTTCCTGCGGTGGCGGTGCGGTAATCAGAGAAGAGAATGTGAAGAATCTAAAGAAAAACAGTAGAATTGTGCTTTTAACGGCCAGTCCTGAGACCATTTTGGAAAGAGTGAAGGATAGTGATGAGCGCCCCATTTTAAATGGAAACATGAATGTAGAGTATATCAAGGGACTGATGGAGAGACGGGCCAGCCTCTACCAGAGTGCAGCTGATATTATCATAGAAACAGACGGAAAAGATATTGTAGATATCTGTGAGGAACTCATCCAGTCACTGATGAAACTGGAAGTAAAGTAGGAGATGTCTGCCTGGATATCAGACTGGAACTGGCTAAGTAATGAATTAATGTATGTTGTGCACGTGTATCTCACTTGAACCAATGAGATATGCGTGTTTTTTTTGTGTCCAAAAACCATCTACACAACTTCTACATATGCTCCTGTTATTCTTCTATTCAGAAATGAAAAAGGAGGATGCGTAATGGGAAATGCAATCAGAACGAAAAAATTGCGTATCGGCGGGATGACCTGTATCAGCTGCCAGAATAAAATTGAAAAAAAATTACGTAACACAGCTGGAATTGAAAAAGCGGAGGTGAGTTATAACGCCGGAACTGCTCTGGTCACGTTTGATACGGATATTATTTCCTATCATAGTATAACGGGAATCATTGAAAATTTAGGGTATAGCGTGATAACGGATCAGGGACGGGATACAAAAGAGACAGGCAGGACTGTGGGTATTTTAATGATTATCGCTTCCCTGTATCTTCTTTTAGAACAATCCGGACTGTTAAATCTCCTGGTACCCAGTCAGCTGGCAGATAAAACAATGGGATACGGAATGCTCTTTTTAATCGGACTGATTACCTCCGTCCATTGTGTAGCAATGTGCGGCGGCATTAACCTTTCCCAGTGTATTCCGAAAAGCGGACAGGAAGAATTAAATCAGAGGCGGCTTGCAGTATTTCGACCTGCATTTCTTTACAACCTTGGGCGTGTTATTTCTTATACAGCCGTGGGTTTCCTGGCAGGAGGTCTGGGAGCAGCCGTGACCTTTTCTAACACCTTTCAGGGTGTTTTAAAACTGGCAGCAGGAATCTTTATGGTAATTATGGGCATCAACATGCTGGGAATCTTTCCCTGGCTTCGCAGACTAAATCCCAGAATGCCAAAGTTTATTGCAGTAAAAATTCAGAAAGAAAAATCAAAAAGTAATAGTCCGTTTCTCGTAGGACTGTTAAATGGACTGATGCCCTGCGGACCACTCCAGGCCATGCAGATCTATGCTTTGTCAACCGGAAATCCGTTTTCCGGCGCACTTTCCATGTTTTTATTCAGCCTTGGCACCGTTCCCCTGATGTTTTTTCTGGGAGCTTTATCAACGGTTCTTTCAAAGAAATTTTCAAACAGAGTCATGACTGCCGGTGCAGTTTTAGTGGTGGTACTGGGACTGTCCATGTTTACACAGGGAGTCAGTCTGGCAGGAATCAGTCCATCTGCGATCTTACCCGGGCTGGAAGGCGTCAGTGGAAATCAGCAGGAAAGTTCAGGTCAGATAAAAATAGAAGACGGTGTGCAGGTGATTAACAGCACCTTAAGTCCGGGGCGGTATCCAAATATCAAGGTCCAGGCAGGAATTCCGGTAAAATGGATTATAGATGCGCCTGCAGGAAGTATAAACGGATGTAATAACCGGATGATTATACGGGAATACGGCATTGAATATTCCTTTCATACAGGAGAAAACGTGGTGGAATTTACGCCGGACAAAACCGGAAAAATCCCATATAGCTGCTGGATGGGTATGATACGTGGTTCTATTAATGTTACAAAAGAGGGAGAGACAGATGGCGGCCAGCAATCAGAAAGTCAGGGGGTATTAAAAGAATATGCTCCACAAAAACCGGTTCCAGCCGGTTATACCATACCAGTTGATGATGTGGTTGTTGCTCAGGAATCCACGGATGAAAATGGAAAGCCTGTACAAAAAATCACCCTTGAACTCACCAGTCAGGGATTTAAGCCCGCGGTTGCGGTGGTAAAAGCCGGAGTGGATACGGAGTGGACATTTATTGATAACCGTCAGGATATGGACTATGGGACCAATCTTCTGATTCCTGATTTTGCTACGGAACTTTATCTTGAAAAGGGAGAAAACACCCTTTATTTTGTACCAGATAAAAGCTTTGACTTCTCTACCGGGGACAATTCCTTTTATGGATATATAAAGGTGGTAGATGATTTGGAGAACGTAGATCTAAACGCAGTAAAGGACGAAGTGAGTAAATTTCAGACTATGATATGGCCTGAGGACACATTTCAGGGGTCCGGAGGATCATGCTGTGGATAATCATGCTATGAATAATCAGGTTCTGACAGGAATGGGAAAGGAGATTGATTTATGGGATTATTATACAGTCACTGGCACTGCATACTGCCGGCAGCGGCTCTGATAGCAGGATTATTTTTTATGAGAAGAAATGAAAATAAAGGAGAATAAGGATGAAGGCAAATGGATTATTAATACTAAAAACAGCGGTGGTGGCTGCAATGTCATTGCTGGTACTTACTGGATGCAGCTCCAATGCTGCAACCAAAACACAGGAAACGGCAGCTTTAAAATCGGAAAACAACAGTAAAAGTGCACAGGCAGACACAGATCTTGTAATTCCAGTTTCAGATATCTCAGAAAAGGTGAGCTTTTATTCGGTAGAAGCAGATGGAACGAAGATGGAAGTTCTGGCAGTAAAAGCGCCTGACGGTACCATACGAACTGCATTTAATACCTGTCAGGTATGTTACGATTCCGGGCGGGGATACTATAAACAGGATGGAAATGAGCTGGTGTGCCAGAATTGTGGCAACAGGTTCCCTATGAGCCGGGTGGAAGTGGAAGCCGGAGGCTGTAATCCATGGCCTATATTCGATCAGAATAAGACCGTGACGGATGAATCAATCACGATCTCTTCTGACTTTTTAAAGGAATCCAAACAGATATTCGCTAACTGGAAAAAATCATATTAAATTAATCAGGATATTTCATGGAGCAGTTTACGGTAACACCATTCTGGGTTAAGTAATCTGCTCCCCATTTATACATGGCCTCAAGAATGGGGCGTATGCTGATTCCCAGATCGGAAAGATTGTATTCCACCTTTGGAGGGACAACTGGATAAACGGTCCTTATAATCAAATTATTCTCTTCCAGCTCTCTTAACTGCTGGGTCAGCATCTTGGGTGTGGCCTGGGGAATCAGTTTTCTCAGTTCTCCAAATCGTAAGGTGTGGTCGATCAGATGCCAGAGAATCAGGGCTTTGTATTTTCCTCCGATCATATCCAGGGTTGCATCCACCGGACAGTTGTAGCCGGCACAATCAATTGGGGGCATAGTGAATCCTCCTTTAGTATCTTTTTGGGTACTATATCACTAAAAAGTGCATACTTGCAATATTTGCGATATCTGACATAATAATACCATGAGTACTCGAAAACTTCAAGAGGCGTCAGCCAATTAAAAGAGGTGAAAGAAATGGAAAATCAAACTTTAGATATAAGAGGTATGACATGCGCAGCATGTGCACAAAGAATAGAAAAAACAGTAAAAAAGCTGTCAGGGATCAATCAGGCTTCTGTAAACCTTGCCAGCGAAAAGCTTTTTGTAGAATACGACAGCAACAGTCTGAATTTATCTGATATTAAGACAGCGGTTGCTAAAATAGGTTATGAAGTGGCAGAAAAACCGAAGAATTCCGATGTCACGATTCCCATTGGCGGTATGACCTGTGCGGCTTGTGCAAGACGTGTGGAAAAAGCCATAGGAAAACTGGAGGGTGTGGTAAGCTCATCCGTGAATTTTGCTACAGAAAAGGCTACGGTTGCCTATGATCCGGGAAAAGTAAGACTGTCCGCCATTAAAAGCGCCATTGAAAAAGCAGGATATCAGGCACTGGAAGTGAATAAAGCTGATGCAGCAGTTGAAGACAGAGCCAGAAAACAGAGAGAGATTAAAACACTATGGACGAAATTTACAATTTCTGCCATATTCTCCCTTCCGTTGTTATATATAGCAATGGCACCGATGATCAGCTTTATCCGTCTTCCGTTCCCAGCCGCTCTTGAACCTATGAATTATCCGCTTTTATATGCCCTGGTTGAATTGATATTAGTAGCACCGGTCATCGGTGTTGGATATAAGTTTTATACCATAGGCTTTAAGGCACTGTTTCAGAAAAGTCCCAATATGGATTCTCTCATTGCAATCGGAACAACAGCAGCTGTTTTATACAGCATTTATAATACATTTCAGATCGCAGCCGGACATTTTATGGCAGTAGATTCTCTTTATTATGAAACAGCAGGCGTAATTATCACATTGATCATGCTTGGCAAGACATTAGAGGCTGTTTCCAAAGGAAGAACCAGTGAAGCCATTAAAAAGCTTATGGGTCTGGCCCCTAAAACGGCGGTAATCTTAGAAAATGGACAGGAAAAGGAAATTCCCATTGATGAAGTGGTAATCGGCGATGTGATTCTGGTAAAGCCAGGCGATAAGATTCCCGTAGATGGAACTGTTACAGGCGGACACACTGCTATTGATGAATCCATGCTTACCGGTGAAAGTATGCCGGTGGACAAAAAAGAAGGAGATCCGGTTTATGCGGCATCAATCAATACTACCGGTGTGATCCAGTTTAAAGCTGAAAAAATAGGAAGCGAAACGGCTCTTGCCCAGATTATCAAGCTGGTGGAGGATGCACAGGGATCAAAAGCTCCTATTGCGCAGATGGCGGACATTGTTTCCGGATACTTTGTGCCGGTGGTCTGTGTGATTGCCCTTCTCGCCGGAATCGGCTGGTATATCGGTACAGGCGGAGATTTAAAATTTGCACTTACCATCTTTATTTCGGTACTTGTTATCGCCTGTCCCTGTGCTCTGGGGCTTGCTACACCGACTGCAATTATGGTAGGTACAGGAAAAGGAGCAGAAAACGGAATCTTAATCAAGGGCGGAGAAGCTTTGGAAACCGCACACAAAATAAATACCATTGTATTTGATAAAACAGGAACGATCACGGAAGGAAAACCAAAAGTGACAGACGTACTTCCGGCAGGAATTATTTCAAAAGACCGTCTCTTACAGCTTACAGCATCTGCAGAGAGAGGTTCCGAGCATCCTCTTGGCCAGGCAATTGTCCTTGGAGCTAAGGAAGCAGGACTTTCCCTTTTGGAAGCCGAACAGTTTGATTCCCTCACCGGACGCGGAATTAAAGCCCGTCTGGAAGGAGAGGAAATTCTTGCAGGAAACAAAAAGCTGATGGATGAGCAGAATATTTCCCTGGCAGGCATGGTAGAGATTTCAGATAAGCTGGCAGAAGAAGGAAAAACTCCTATGTATGTGGCTATAGACGGTGAACTGGCAGGAATTGTAGCGGTTGCAGATGTGGTGAAGGAATCCAGCCGTGCAGCCATTGAACGTCTTCATAAGATGGGAATTGAAGTAGCGATGATCACCGGTGATAATAAGAAGACAGCATCAGCCATTGCAAAGCAGGTGGGCATTGATCGTGTTCTGGCTGAGGTTCTTCCACAGGATAAATCCAATGAGGTGAAAAAGCTTCAGTCAGAGAACCGGAAGGTGGCCATGGTAGGAGATGGAATCAACGATGCACCTGCGCTTGCACAGGCTGATATTGGAATCGCCATTGGTTCCGGTACCGATGTAGCCATGGAATCTGCAGATATTGTTCTTATGCGTTCCGATCTGCTGGATGTGCCTACAGCGATTAATTTAAGTAAACACACCATTCGCAATATTAAGCAAAATCTCTTCTGGGCATTCGGTTATAATGTAATTGGAATCCCCATTGCAGCAGGAGTTTTACATCTGTTATTTAACGGCCCCCTGTTAAACCCCATTTTTGCAGCGGCTGCCATGAGCTTAAGTTCTGTATCCGTACTCACCAATGCGCTGCGGTTAAAGAGGTTTAAGCCTGAAACAGGAAAGAGGTGACAATACATGTTAAAAGATAAGAAAGTAATGACAGCAATAGCCGCTGGTGTGCTGGTGGTTGCAGGAATCGTATTTCTGTCAGTGGAAAGTGCCGGAGGCAGCACTGATGTAATTGGTAAAAAGTCTGTACAGTCCTATGAAATGGTATTAAACGCAATTCCGGATCAGGTAAGGAAAGATGATGAAGGCAAAGGCTTTACATTAACTGCTCCTGACGGTAGTGTCCGTTTTACCTGGAGCAGCGGAAACGATGAAAATTCCCGTTATGATTTGAAGCTTCAGACATATGCAGCCCCCTTTATCTCAGCCGGCCTTGATACAGGAAAGCTTCCGGCAGATTACGACGTAAGCGATGATCTCATAACTGTGGGAATGAAGCTGAAAGAAGACGGTTTAGCGGATACGGACGAATCTCCCCTGTCGGCATATGAAGGACTTGTAAAAAATGACCGCAGCCTGATTAATTATCATGGGGTTATGGACCATTTTGGAGTAAAGCTTGGCGGCGGAAATATGTTTGAATGGGCGAAAGATTTAGAAACCAGTGCATCAACCGGAAAAACACAGGATAAGGACATTGTGTTTGTCCTGGAGCCGGAGCCGTTCATAGCCGCCGGTGTGGACCCTGAGAAGGTGGAAGGCTGGATCTATGCTCCCGTTACCGTAATGGAACACGGAAAGAAAATGCAGGTCAATAAGTTTTTAAAGCCTTTTGATATAAAATAACAATAATGGAGGAAATTGATATGGCAAAGACAGTAATAAACGTGGATGGAATGGCATGTGAGCATTGTGTAAAGGCAATTACCGGAGCAGTAGGAGCGTTATCTGGCGTAACAGGAGTAGCGGTTGATTTATCAGCGAAAACCGTGACTGTTGACCATAATCCTGATGAAGCATCTGTGGAAAAAATTAAAGCTGAGATTGAAGATCAGGGTTATGATGTAGTAGAATAAAGAAAGACGGGAACCGGGAATTCACCGGTTCCCTCTTTTCATACTGAAAGTTTCGTGAAATTGAGGTGAAAGAATGCACAACAACTGCAGGCATGTACTGGTAGTAGATGATGAGCCGAAGATTCTTGAAGTAGTATGCATGCTTTTGGAAAGTAAAGGATTTAAAACATTCCCCGCTGAAAACGGAAAAAAGGCATTGGAAATATTTTATACGGAAAATATCTCACTTGTCATACTGGATTTAATGCTTCCTGATATCTCAGGAGAAGAGATCTGCACAGCAATCCGCAAAAAATCCCGGGTACCTGTGATTATGCTCACGGCCAGAGTGGAGGAAGAAGATGTGGTAAGCGGACTTGGGCTGGGGGCAGACGACTATATCATGAAACCCTTTGGTTTAAAGGAACTGTATGCCAGAGTGGAGGCAGTACTAAGGCGTACGGAAAGTGATCTGGTGCCCCTGGTTAAGCGAAACTCCTGGAGAGACGGAGATCTTGTGGTGGATTTTGAGAAAAATGAGGTAATAAAAAAAGGGTTTAGCCTCACACTTACACCAAGTGAACTGAAAATATTATCCGCGCTGATCAAATATCCCGGCAAGGTATTTACAAGAGAGGAACTGATAGATACTGCACTGGGCAGAGACTTTGGGGGTTATGACAGAGCCATTGACAGCCATATTAAGAATATCAGAAAGAAAATAGAGGATGATCCCAAAAATCCCGCCTATGTATTAACGATTCCAGGGCTGGGCTATAAGTTCGGAGGCTGATGAATATGAAAACCTTAAGAAAACAGCTTTCCATGACCATACTTCTGACTCTGCTCATTACCATTGCATTAATCGGACTTGCCTCTAACCTGCTCATTAACTGGGAGTTTGAAAAATACATTACCAAAACCGGTCAGGAGCGGCGGGATAATATCGCAGATGAACTGGGGAGCCAGTATGATGAGTTTAAGAGAAGCTGGAGGCTGGATTACGTTCATGCAATCGGTATGAATTCCTTATATGACGGATATATCGTAAAGCTTTACGATGCAGATGGGAACATAGTCTGGGATGCAGAGAATCATGACATGCGGCTTTGCGGCCAGATTATGGACGAAATCTCCGCGCGAATGAAAGAACGGGGGGCAAAAGGCGGTTTTGTGGATCATACCTATGAGCTGGCTCAAAATGGAAAGAAGACGGGTTCTGTCTCCATTAAATATTACGGACCGTTTTTCATGAACGAAACGGATTTTAATTTTATCCGTGTGATGAATATTGTACTTCTTGTCATTGGAGTTTTGTCGGGTATCTGTGCCATAGTGGTCGGCTGTCTCTTAGGAAGCAGAATTTCCCGCCCGGTCACGAAAACGGCCTATATTGCCAAGCAGATCTCAATGGGAAACTATGATCTTAAATTTGAACCAGGAACCAGGATTAAAGAGCTTGATGATCTGGGAATAGCGATCAACCATTTATCCGACGATCTCAATGAGCAGGAGCACCTGCGCAAGCGGTTGACCGCTGATGTTGCCCATGAGCTGCGGACTCCCTTAACAGCACTTGGAACTCATCTGGAAGCAATGACAGAGGGGCTGTGGGAGGCGACACCAGAACGCTTAAAAAGCTGTCATGACGAAGTAAAACGCCTGGGTACTCTGGTAGCTGATTTGGAGCAGCTGGCAAAGATTGAAGGGGATGGTTTTCGTATCAACAAAGGTTCCATGGATTTATTTTCAGCAGTCCGGACGGCAGCGGAGAATATGACAGGAGAAATTAATAAGAAGAAACTGGCTCTTGCAATAAATGGAGAACCGGTTTTTGTAAATGGGGACAAAAACCGAATGGGACAGGTATTTTCCAACCTGCTTTCCAATGCTGTCAAATATACGCCGGAGGGCGGAAGTATCCGGATCGAAGTATATGAAACAAAGGAACATGGAGTTGTAACAATAGCGGATACAGGAATAGGAATTAAAGAAGAAGAGCTTCCTCTTATATTCGAACGTTTTTACCGTACAGATAAATCCAGAAACCGGAAAACAGGAGGCGCCGGAATCGGCCTTACCATCGTAAAATCCATTGTGGAAGCCCATGGCGGTACCATAGTGGCAGAAAGTAAAGAGGAATCGGGAAGCTGTTTTACAGTCTCGATTCCTAAGTCAGGATCATAGTTTATAAATGTCCTTCCGGTCCCTGCTCTTTTAAAGTAAACCGGTTCTTATTAAAATTCAGTATTTCTTCTGCCTGGAGTTTACTCAGTTCATTGGACAGGGCACTCCGGTCTACGGAAAGATAATCTGCCAGCTGCTGTCTGTTAAACGGAATATCAAATGTGGAAGAATTGCTCTTTAAAGACTCTGCGGAGAGATAGGAGAGCAATTTTTCCCTGATTGTCTTTTTTGACATGTGCTGCATCTTTTTCGTCAGAACCAGATTTCTGCCAGCAATCGCTGATAGAAAGTTTTGAATCAGCCGGGTGTGAAAGCCGCAGGCAGAGGTGCATACAGTTAAAATCTTATTAAAATCCAAAAACATGATCTCACAGTCAGAATCTGCAATTACGCTCATTTCTATGGGAACGGAGGAGATGCAGGCATAGGTTTCTGCAAACACCGTTCCAGGCAACACTTCTGAGATGATACTTCTCTTTCCCCAGAAATCTTCCTGTATAATAAGAGCGGTTCCGGAAAGAACCATTCCCACGGAATGAATGTAATCACCGCTTCTTATAATAAATTCATCTTTTTTATAACACTTCATTCGTGCAGATAAGCATTTTAACATGCTTCTGATTTCATCTGGCGAGACACCCGAAAACAAGCTTGATTTTTTTAAAACAGGCAGAAATTCTTCCATATGATTGCCCCTCCTAAGTATGTAAATGGTTATTTCCATATATCCATTTTTCCATTTTTAAATAATATTTTCAAAATGTTGTTAAAACAACAGAAATGATGATAATATTATATTATAATCGCTATAGAAAGACAAGAACAAAATAAGGAGGGAGACAAATGTCAGAGAAACTCTTAAAAAATATAGCACAGGAAGAAATTTTAAAGTTAGCAGATTTAGTTGAGATTCAAAAGGGCCAGATCGTAAGTAAGACTCTGGTACAGAATCAGTCAGTCAGCGTCACCTTGTTTGCCTTTGATAAAGGAGAAGAGATCAGTACTCACGAATCCAATGGTGATGCCATGGTTACAGTCTTAGAAGGAACTGGAAAATTTACGGTAGACGGAACCGAGTTTATTTTAAACGAAGGGGAAACCCTGGTTATGCCGGCGAAAAAGCCTCATGCTGTATATGGGCAGGAAAGTTTTAAGATGTCTTTGGTAGTAATATTTTAAGGAAAGGCAGTACAAAGAAATGGAAAATCAAATGTCCGGTTTCTTAAATGAGCTGACTGGATCGCTCATCGGTCTGGCAAAAGCCTGTAAGATGAATATCCGCCAGACAGCCGTAACCAGACTTCTGATGGAAGGTTTAATCACAACAATTGCCGATGCAGGCTTTGATGATCAGGCCTTGTCAGACATGCTTTTAAGGGTCAGAAGGGAAAAAGACAGGATCGCACCGGGCTGTGCCGTTTGTAAAAGTGTCTGCGGTAATACTTCTGATTATGACATAAAAAACATCTGGACAGCTGATGAAGACATTCGTTTTTTAAAGTACCTGATTTTATCCTCTATCAAAGGAATTGCAGTTTATGCTCTTCCTGCCTTGGTAAAGGGTGATCAAAATGAAAAAATAAGTGAATTCTTTTACAAAGCTTTGTCTATCATAAGCTATGACTTAACAATGGAAGATCTTCTTCCGGTTGCAGAAGAAGCAGCTAAGATGAATCTTATCTGTAAAGAAGCGTTTCATATAAGCGAGACAGAAGATTCAAATCTCAAAAACTTTATTATAATACCGGATTATGAATCCATGGAGAAGCTTATTACACCTAATATATTGGCAATCCTGGGAGAAGATCATAAGATTTTCCTGATTCCCATGCCAGAGGAAGATTTAAGAAAAGTAACCGAGAAATTAACAACATTCAATTAATAGGAGGAAGAAATAATGATAACGAAAGAAATGTATATTGGTGAAATTTTAAGAAGTAAACCGGAAGCAGCAGAAATTTTAATGGGTTGCGGAATGCACTGCCTTGGCTGCCCATCTTCTCAGATGGAATCTTTAGAGGATGCCTGCATGGTTCACGGACTTGATGCGGATGAAGTGCTGGAACAATTAAACAAATAGAGAAAAGAGGAATAAAATGAGTGCATTTTTAGGACCAATTCACACTTGGTTATATAATAAAATCCTGCTTCAGAATGCAATGACAGATGCAATTGCCGCTTACGCAGAAGAAAAGGGCTGGACAAAGGGTTTAAGTGATAAGCTGGCTTCCAGATACGGGACTTTGGAAACAGGCAATTTAGAGGATAACATCAATACAGATAACATTCACGGATGGCTTCAGGAGCGGGTAAGCCTGGTGGAAAACCGCTTTGCTTATGCTGTTACAACTCTTTTAGAAGAAGATTCCACACGTCTTGATGAAATGAAACAGGCAGTAAAGGAATTCGGAAAGAACCACAGCGCAAGTGGGAATTTATCTGTAAAACAGGCCTATGATCATCTGGAAAATACGTTATTAAACGGTATGCCCTGTGACAGAGTAAATCAGCTTGTAAAGGAAGAACCGGATTTTCTCGCCTATCGTCAGGCAGTGGAAATACACCAGGCATACTGGGATATGATCCACGGAGATGTAAGCAACTACTATGAACTGAGAGAAGCCCTGATCCAGGGAATGTTTGAAGGTTCAAGTGTACAATTTCATCATACTGGAAATCAGGAGTATGAATTAAGGAGCCGCTAATGAATGGAATCGATATTTTAATGAAGGAACATGAAAATATTCTGGCTTTCAACGGTTTTTTAAGAAAGATCTGTGCTGGTATTGTTGAGGGCGGAGAAGTAGACGGAGCTCTACTTAGAGAGTGCATTGACTTTGGCAGAAATTATGCAGACAAGCATCATCATGGAAAGGAAGAAAAAATTCTGTTCCGTATTATGATGGAGAATATGGGTCCTGTTGCCGATAAGCTGATCCGTAACGGAATGCTGGTGGAACACGATCTGGGAAGACTGCATCTTACCCAGCTGGAAACGGCAATCGAAGAATATGAAAAAAATCCCGTCACAGACCATAAGCTGGATATCATTTCCAATGCTATAGGGTACGGTGCATTATTACAGCGTCATATAGAAAAAGAAGATCAGGCTGCCTATGCCTTTGCTGCCCGCGCTCTTCCCGCAGATAAAATGAATGATGTGGATACAGAGACAGAGAACTTTGAAATTCAGGCAAGAAAAGACGGAGTGCAGGACCACTACGAGAACTGGCTTCGCAGCAAGCTGGCATAATAGAACCCGGCTTCTATCATACAAAAGAGGGGAATGCGGAGTGGGGTAAAATAACTGGAATCAGTTGTTTTATTCCATTCTTTTTTTGTGTTTAAAAATTCATGCTGCAATGCATTATTTTTGATATAATGGATTGATACAGGAGGTAACGAAATGAAACGAAGACAGGAAAGCATCATCTACCAGCTGGCAGTCAGTGAAGGTCCGCTAACCACGGATGAACTGGCCAAAAGACTGTCTGTCAGCGCCCGCACTGTAAAGTATGAGATGATAGAAGTAAAATCCATTTTGCCTAAGTATGGAGCAGAACTTTTTGCCAAGCGCAATGAAGGATATTCCATTCTGGTGAAAGACCGTGAATTGTTTGACCGGTATTTTGAACCTCTCTCGCTTCAGTCCAGTCTGACCAATAACTTTGGTTCCGATGACAATGCAAGATTTCTTTATATTGCAAGAAAGCTGGTTTCTTCCTCCCGCTTTGCAAAGCTTGAGGACATTGCAGATGAGCTTTATTTATCAAGAAGTGCCATAAGAGAAGCGGTTAACAACGTAATAAATTTTTTGAAAAGCTATCACCTTGAGACGGAAAGCAAACCTGGTCTTGGGATACGTGCCTTTGGTACGGAATATCACATGCGGATTGCCATGACTGAGTTGTTTGCTGTCCATTTTCATAAGGTATTGTTAGACAATGCCGGAATGGAGTATGCCAAGTGGACGCAATGCGGATACGAGGAACGGCAGGATATCCGGCACGTTTTTCTTAAAGTATTAAGAGAATCCCGGATCAAAGTGACAGACACCAACACCCAGCGTCTCGCCATTTATTTTATTATCGTCAGGAACCGCTGCAATGCGGGTTACCGCTTAAAGCTGCCGGATGTCTGGAAAGAAGAGGTGAAAGGATCAGTCGAGTTTGCAGCAGCCAGTGAGATTTACAACAAATTAAAAAGCAGCTTTCCAGGTTTTGATTTACCGGAAGAAGAAACTGTATTTCTGGCAGTATATCTGATGTCCTGCAGGGATATGTGGAATGTTAAGCAGCCCCGGGAGGAATACGCTCTCTTTTATAAAGATGCCCTGAATATGATGACGGAACTTGAGGATTATATGAAACATACCTGCGGTATTGAGCTTCTTCGTTTTCCCTGGGCAGAAAAAGAACTGTTAAGCCTTTTGATCTCCCTTTTCATCAACATCCACTTTGGTCTGGAGGGGCAGTACCGTTTCTGGTATGATTACGAAAATCAGGCGTTTAACAGCCCTGTATCAGCCGCACTGGCCTGTACAGCTGCAGGTTTTTTGCAGGATCGTCTGAATGTTACCATTTCGGTATCATTTTATTCCCAGATGGCTTCCCTGATATTTAAAATGGCATCTCTCACCGAATATGACATAAGACCCCAGAGACTGCTTTTAGTCAATTCCAATGGATTAGGCCTGAATGAAATTATTCAAAAAAGAATCGTAAAAAGATACCAAAATCTGGTTGAGTCCTTTACAATTGCAGAACTTTATGAGATACGTGGAATGAATCAGGAGGAGTATGATGCTGTATTAACGGATACCAGCGAGATCGCCTATCACTATGATCTTCCCTGCTGTGTCATCCATACCTTAAGCAGCGAAAAGGAAATGGATTTGCTCTTTAACCGACAGTTAATCAGGGCATACCAGACAGAAGCACTGATTCCTCCTACCAGCCAAATTGAAATCAACAAAAATTACCGTTATACCGATGAATTGCAATTCCTTCAGTTTCTTGCATTCCGTCATGGGAAAACTGCTTTGGAAAGGGAGAGGATTCAGGAATATTTAGAGAAAGCAAGCCTTTATGATACGGGATATTTATCGGCGAAATCTGTGATGCTTTATCTTCCTTTCTCCCTTTGTGAAAAAGAGTGTATGGAAATGTACTGTATGACTGAATCCGGCACCTGGAGAGGAAAAGAAGTGGAGTATCTGTTGTTTATTTCTGCAGACTGGAAGGGTGACTGGAAGAGAGTGAAGGCGTATGAGAACAGTTTTAGAAAGCTGTTTTCTGAGAAATCCAATATGAAAGCTTTTTGTGAACGGGGAAGGCCTGTATTGTTTGAGATGATTGAAAAATGCATCAAATATGAATAACAAACCCATGCTAAAAATTGCACTAATTCCAATCGAGAATTAGTGCTTTTCACTTATTAAAGACAAATGTGAGCATAGAAAAAAGGAAGTTTCAGTATTATAATAAAGCTATCAAAGGAGGAGAGAGAAGATGAAACTATTCGTATCGTCACATGGTCATCTGGCAAGCGGTTTAAAAAGTTCCATGGAGATATTGTATGGCAGATGTGACAACATTACTGTTTTTGACGCATATGTGGACGAACGTTCCGTTCAGGAACAGCTGGAGAAGTTTTTTGAAACGGTTAACGAAGGAGAACAGGTTTTACTTATCTCTGATCTTTACGGAAGCAGTGTGAACCAGGCCATGAGCCGGTTCCTTGACCGGCCGGATACCACGTTAATTGCCGGTGCAAACCTGGCGCTGATGATCGGCCTGGCTGGCAGAGAGTGTATTTCAAGAGAGGAACTGAATGAATTGATAGCACAGAGCAGAGAAATGCTTTGTATTGTAGATCTGGAAAAAGAAACAATTTCCCAGGAGGAAGATTTTTTTTAAAAGGAGCGTGAAATTATGATCGTAATGATTAGACTGGATGAGAGACTGATTCATGGACAGGTAGCAATTAAATGGTCCCAGCATACGGGAGTGGACAGGATTGTGGTGGCTGATGATGAGGCAGCAGCCAATCCCCTGATTCAAAAATCCTTAATGATGGCGGCTCCGCCCACAGCGAAAACCGCAATTAAAGACGTGGATGCAGCCATAGAACTGTTAAAGAATCCCAAGGCAGCAGATCATAAGATTCTTGTAATTGTAAGCAATCCCTCGGCACTTCTGAAAGTAGTGACACAGGTTGCTGATATTCCCCTTGTAAATGTAGGTAATTACGGAAGGGTTGCACCGAAAGCGGACGGAGAGCAAAGGAAAACCTACCGGAAGAATTTATATGCATATGACAATGAGATTATGGATTTAAAGAAGGTGGTGGAAACAGGCATCAAATGTAATTACCAGACAGTTCCGGATGACACTCCGGAGGAACTATTAAAAGTACTTAGCTAAGGAGGGAAGAATTATGTCCGTTATGACAGTTGCAATCATTGGTACTCTTACGTATTGGTTTTTCTATGTTATGGATCCTTATATTTTATCATGGCAGTGTTTGAACCGTCCCATTGTGGTGGCTCCGATCCTGGGACTTTTACTGGGTGATTTTCATACCGGCATTATCATGGGGGCATCCTTAGAGTCTATATTTATGGGGATCTCAGCCATTGGAGGTTCTGTTCCGGCAGATGCGCTATCTGCCAGCATTGTTGCCGTTTGCTATACCGTATTAACCGGCTCTGATGTGGAAACCGGACTTGCCATTGCCCTTCCCATCGGAACTGTTATGGCTTCCTTATCAAGTATTTTCTTATCGGTCAGCTCCGCGTTGGCACCTTATTGGGAAAGACTTGCAGTATCCGGGAAACCAGGCAGCTTTCTTGCTCAGAACCTTGTATTTTCCGGTCTGATTTATCCGCTGCCCAATATTATTATCATATTCCTTGGCATTGCTTATGGAGTAACCGGTTTAAACCAGGCTTTAAATGCACTTCCTGCATTCTTTATGACAGGTCTTACAGCTGCCTCCAGTATGATGGTTGCAGTGGGATTTGCAATCCTGATTTCCATGATCTGGTCAAAAGAAGTAGCCAGCTTCTTCTTTGTAGGATATATTATGGCGAAGATTTTAAAAATGGATTCCTTATCAATTGCCATTATCGGAGCTGCCATCGCAATCACCATGTTCTTCTATGAAAAGCAGCTGATCGATATGAAAAATATGAGGGTGGCTGCTGAGCAGAAGCCATCTGAGGAAGAGGAGGATTTCTTCTAATGGAAAAGAGATTATTGGACCATACAGAAAAGAAAGTATTAAAATCCATGTTTATCCGTTCTCACTTAACCTTCCTGTCTTTCAATATGACAAAGATGGAGGCCAATGGCTTTACGACCACCATGCAGCCAGCCATTGAAGAGGTTTATAAGGACGATCCGGATGGAAAAAAAGAGGCATATGCACGCCATCAGAACTTTTTTAACACCCATGCAGTTCCGTTCTCCTTTATCGCAGGATTATCCTATGCCATGGAGAAAGAGCACAAAGAAAAGAGTTCCGTTGATGGTAAAACCATTGAAAGCATCAAGGCGGCTTTGATGGGACCAACGGCTGGTATGTTCGATTCCCTGTTCTTTAACTGTCTTAGAATCATTGCAGCCGGAGTAGCCATTGGACTTTGTTCACAGGGAAACTTCTTGGGAGTTCCGATTTTCATTCTCCTTTATGGAGTGACCCAGTCTGTATTAAAATATTTCTGTGTGAAATTCGGATATATCTATGGAACCTCATTTATAGACAAGGTTTTCAGCTCCGGATTAATGCCGGCTCTTAGAAAGTCAGCTTCTATTTTAGGAGTCATGATGGTTGGAGCCATGACAGCGGGAATTGTCAATGTTCCACTTAACTGGACGATTCACATGGGCCAGACTTCCGTAGTGGTGGCAGATGTGTTAAACTCCATCTTTCCAGGTATTTTAAGCATCATTCTGGTACTGTTTTTGATGAGTCTCATTAAAAAGGGAAGACGTCCGGTGCAGTTGATCGTTGGAATCTTCGCCATTGCCTTTATCGGAGCCTTTATTGGGATTTTTTAATCTGGAAAGGACAGCCAATGATAATCAAATCAAAACGAATTTATATGGAGGATGGCTTAAAGGATGGATTCCTTGTAATTGAGGAAGGGAAGATAAAAGAATTTATGGAAAGTACTGATGCACAGGACGTGATTGATTATGGAAATATGAGGATTATACCGGGGATTTTTGATACCCACAATCACGGAACCTGCGGCTACGGGCTTATGGATAAAGGAACAAGGGAAACCATAGCCGGATATTTAATAGGCTGTGCATCCCAGGGAATCACCGGTGTATTCCCCGCCGCCGGTCTTTCCATGATCTCTGCTGTCGCCGACGCGGCGGCAGAGAATTTAAAAGGAGCTCAGATACTGGGGATACACAGTGAAGGACCGTGGTTAAATCGTACTGGGGAAAAGGGAATTAAGACTGGCTGGCCTGAGGTGTCAATTGATACTGCAAAGCAGATGGTTACGGATGGGAAAGGACTGTTAAAGCTGGTTGCCCTTGCTCCTGAGATACCGGGAATAGATCCGGTGATCGAATATTTTTTATCAGAAGGAATTACCCTTGCTCTTGCGCACAGTGACGCCAATTATGAAGAGGCAAAAAGGGCATATAAAAAGGGATTTTCCGTATCGACTCATACGGGTAATGTAATGACTGGCATGCACCACAGAGATGTGGGAGGGCTGGGAGCAGCACTATTAAATGATGAGGTGGCAAGTGAGGTAATCTGTGACGGTATGCACATTTGTCCGGAGATGCTTCAGATTTATTTTAAGATTAAGAAACCGGAACATTTCATGATGATATCGGACTGTACGCCGTTTTCCGGTGCTCCGGAAGGAAGCTACCTGGGCTTTGAACAGGGAATGACAATCAATGTATCAAAAGACGGGTTTGTGTTAACCGATACCGGACGTCTGATGGGTTCCAGCCAGCCTGTTCTATACGGGATAAGTGTGCTGACAGAAAAACTGGGTATGCCCATGGAAACCGTTTGGCCCATGTTTTCCTTAAATCCTTGCAGAAAGTATGGCTTTGATAAGGAGAAAGGTTCCATAAGAGCAGGAAAAGATACAAATTTTACTGTCATAACCGATGATTACCGGGCTGCCGCAACATATGTAATGGGCAGGAATGTATACGATATGAATGAAGGGCCTGTTTTTAATCCGGATTTCTTAAAGGAATGGGGACGGGAGGAGATACCGCATGAGTAAAAAACTGATTGTATCAGCCGATGATTTCGGCTTCAGCAAAGGCTATAACTACGGGGCAGTGAATGCTTACCGGGAAGGAATCGTAACGGTACTCTCTCTTATGAGTAATATGGAAGCAGCTCCTCACGGAGTGGAGCTTGCAAAGAAAGAGGTACCGGAGGCAAATCTGGTTGTGCACACCAATTTTGTTCAGGGAAAGCCGGTGAGTAATCCGGATTTGATTCCATCACTTGTGGATAAAAACGGGGAGTTTTACCGCTCTTACAAATGGAAAGGAGAGGATGAATCAGACCAGAAATGTGTGGGAGATATTGTGGTTACAGCGGAGGATTGTTATAAGGAAACAGCAGCCCAGATAAAACGGTTTGAAGAACTGACCGGGCATCTGCCCAATCATTTTGAAGGTCATTCAGTCATTAATAAAAACGTCTGCAAGGGATTTCATCAGGCGGCAGCAGAGTTCCAGATCCATTGCATGACAGAGCCGGAGGTGGAGACAGACCGGTGGTATCCGGTTCATGAGATTATGACGGGCAATCCTATGGCTATGGAAATTTTAAACAGAGGCTGTACGCCTCAGGATTTTTTTGAAGACCGGTTTGGGATTTTAACCAGCCCCTTTGAATTTAACATTATTCATCTCCACCCGGGATATGTGGATGCCTACATTCTCGATCATTCTTCCCTGACAACAGCAAGATGCAGGGATTTGGAGACAGCCTGTGACCCTGCTGTGAGACAGTGGCTGAGGGATCATGATGTGGAGCTGGTGGATTTTACGGCTGTATATAAGTAAAGAACAACGAAAAGAGATCATCTGCACAGAGGTTTCCTGTATTTAAGGGGAAGCCTCTGTTTGCAGATGATCTTAATTTATGACACCGCTGGTTTTATTCATTCGATATTCTTTAGGACTACAGCCGTAGTGGTCCTGAAATTTCTGATAAAAAAAGCTGATATTCTCATAACCGGCTTCGTTTGCAATTTCTGTAACTGACATATTTGTATTTCTCAAAAATTTAGCAGCGTATTTTAATTTCTGTGACTGTACCAGTTGTTTGTAGGTCATGCCGGTATGTTTCTTAATAAGAAAGGTGAGATAGTTGGGGCTTAAATGGAAAAAAGCAGCGACTGAATTTAACGAGCAGCTTTTAAAATTTATTTCAATAAAACGGATGATACTAAGGATAGAAGGCGTATCGGATTCATTTTCCTCCTGAACCAGCTGGTTTTTATATACATTAATCAGCTCGGCTATAATCAAACTGAACAGATTTTTTATAAAATCGGTGGAATTGACAGAAGGGTCAAAGCATTCACATAAAAGTTCCTGAGTAAATAACTGCGTTCTTCTGCTGTTTTCCGATTGAAACAATAAGTATTTATTTTCATGGCTTTTTTCGTTCATGACATTGATAAAAAAGTGAGATAGGATACTGTCTGTGGAGAAATGATCCAGAAGATTTTCCCGCAGATATTTTTTTGACACCATGAAACTGATCATAATATCATCCTCGCCAGTCTCTTTTATGGAGTGGGGAACATTTGGTTCAATAATCAGCACCTGCCCCTTTTTTAAGGTGATATCTGTGTTTTTGATGGTCTGAGGGCAAATGCCGGAATAAACGTAGTTAATCTCAACATAATCGTGAACATGTACTGGTACCGGAATAAACCGGGAATTTTTTTTTATGCTGATATCCAGAGAAGTGGTTTGCCAGCCGGATAAAACGCCCTGTTTTCCTAATCTGTTATTTTTTTCTTCAAAGTAGATGCAATTGACGTTTTCTCCGCCGATCCTGATTTTGGGCATGTGGTCCCAAAAGTCCGGAATGTATCCGCTCTTATATCTTTCCTCGCTTGAGCTTAGGCTTCGAAGTGTCAGATCAAGGCTGTTTATATCCATATGATTCTCCTTAGGGGTGACTGTGTGAAAAAATAGTGTATAGGACAAGTATATGCTCCATCGTTAGTTTGGTCAATAAACAAAAGTGGTTTCGTTATTATTATAAGCATTCACGTATGGTAGTATAAAAATACAAAGTACTCAGACACTATTTTGGAGAGAGAAGGAGAAGATGAATATGGGAAAAATCAGCTATACTCAGTTGGCATCAGATCTTGTCAGATTGGTTGGTGGCAGGGATAATATAATCAGTGTCACCAATTGTATGACCCGGCTGCGGTTTGTCTTGAAGGATGAAAATGCTGCAAAAACAGATGAGATAAAAGCAGTTAAGGATGTAAAAGGGGTAGTCCGGCAGGGAGGACAGTATCAGATTATTATTGGCACTCATGTTAACACAGTAATTGCAGATGTAAAAAAAGAGGCGGGGATCTCGGAGGGTGAAGAAAAAACTGATATGAAGCTTTTAAAGGATGGCAATCTGTTTGACCGGATTTTTAAAATTATCAGTGGTTGTATTATGCCTATGATCGGAGTTATGGTCGCTTCCGGTATGATTAAAGGTCTGCTTGCAGTTCTGACAACTGCTAAAGTGCTTCAGGCCACAGACGGAACCTATATGATTTTATATGCAGCTGCCAATTCTATCATGTATTTTCTGCCAGTCGTTGTAGGCTTTAATGCAGGAAAGGTATTTGGCTGCAATCAGTTTGTCACTGCTATCATCGGGGCTTCTCTGATTTATCCGGATATCATTGCAACCCAGACAGCGGGCACAGCGCTGACCTTCTTAAAGATACCGGTTACTCTCATTAATTATAGCGGCAGCTTACTTCCTGTTGTGGCGGCATCTTGGGTTGCCTCTAAAATCGAGAAGGGAGCAAAAAGAATCATTCCCCAGATGGTACAGCTGTTTTTTGTACCGACAATTGTTCTTATGGTTACTGTGCCGCTGTCCTATCTGGTAATCGGACCTGTTATGACCTATGTATCCAATGTCTTGAGTGCGGGAGTTATGTTCATATTTAATCATGTTCCGGTTCTGGGTGGCGTATTGTTCGGCGCATTCTGGCAGCTCATTGTTCTTTTGGGATTACATTCTGCTTTTATACCGGTATTGATGAATAATTTATTTACTTTGGGAAGTGATCCCGTCAATGCCGTATTAGGACTTACTGTCTGGGCACTGGCCGGCGTATCACTTGGATATGCGTTAAGGTCAAAGGATAAGGAGAAGAAATCCCTGGGGTTTGGAAATCTGGTATCCTGCCTGTTCGGTATCACGGAACCCACCATTTATTCCATCGCGCTTCCCAATTTTAAATTATTTATTGCAGCTTTTGTGGGAGGAGGCGTTGGTGGCGGAATTATGGCAGGACTTGGAGGCAGAATGTATTCATTCATTGGAGATGGAATCTTTCGTTTTCCGGCTATGATTAATCCAAAAGGTCTGGATATCAGCTTTTATGGTTTTGCCTTATGTGCAGCCGTATCTTTTCTAATATCAGCAGTCCTTGCATTTATACTGGCTGGAGAGGATACAGATAAAACGGATCGGAGTAAATGATCATGTACAGAAAAATAAACGATATTTTAAATGGGAAGATGGAAAACAGTTTTTATCCATTCTTCTGGCAGCACGGGGAAACAGAGGCTATGCTACGCCAATATATGGAAAAGATACAGGAAAGCGGAATGAATGCAGTGTGTATCGAAGCCAGGCCACATCCGGATTTTCTGGGTGAAAAATGGTGGACTGATTTAGATATTATATTAGATGAAGCAAGAAAACGGGATATGAAATTGTGGATTCTTGATGATTCCCATTTCCCCACAGGATATGCCAATGGTGCCATAAAAGAAAAATATCCGGAACATAGAAAATGGTATCTTTACATGCGCCGCTTTGATGCTCCAGGGCCTGTGAAAGGAGCCAGAATTAACATCAGTTATCTAGCAGGACGGCCATGGGATGGTGTCAGTGAGGATATCAATCATGTAATTGGCGTTTACATGGCAAAACGTGTGAGTGACCGGAATACTGGCAGAGAAGAGATTATGATTGATACGCTGAAGGATATAACAGGTGCGTACAAGGACGGTATTATAACCATTGATATTCCGGAAGGTGCTTATCGCATATTTACAGTATATTATACCAGAAACGGGGGAGAGGAATCCACGACTGATTACTTGAATCCACTGTCTGCGGCAGCCACTGAAGTTCTGGTCAAAACAGTTTATGAACCTCATTATGAAAAATATAAAGAGGATTTTGGTAAAACAATTACAGGATTTTTTTCTGATGAGCCAAGGTTTGGAAATAAAAAAGGATTTATGGCCGGCATAGGGCAGGATATGGTTCTTCCATGGAGGCTTGAGCTTGAGAAGGAGCTTCCTTTTGAAATGAAGTATCTTCCCCTACTGTGGGTGCAGGGAGAGGAAATGGAAGGGGAAATCCGCTATCAGTACATGAATCTTATTACAAGATTATATCACGAGAACTTCACAGGTGTGCTGGCGGCATGGTGTCATGACAGGGGTATCAGCTACCTGGGGCACAATATAGAAGACAACGGTGCTCATGCCAGGCTGGGATACGGAACCGGTCATTACTTCCGAGGGCAGACAGAACAGGATTATTCAGGAATCGATGTAATAGGAACTCAGATTGTTCCGGGAATGCCGTATCATCATGATTCTTTTTCCACAGGCGGTTGTGACGGGGAGTTTTATCATTTTGCCCTTGCAAAGATGGGGGCTTCCGCTGCCCATCTGGATCCGGTGAAAAAAGGCCGGGCGATGTGTGAGGCGTTCGGTGCGTATGGCTGGAATGAGGGGCTGAAGCTGATGAAATGGATTACCGATCATCTGGTTGTGAGGGGGATTAATTATCTGGTTCCCCATGCATTTAGTCCCAGGGAATTTCCGGATTGGGACTGCCCACCCCATTTTTATGCCCAGGGGCATAATCCGCAGTTTCGGTATTTCAGTGTTTATAGTAATTATGCAAACCGTCTTATGAACCTGTTTCAAAATGGAGTTCATAAAGCACCAGCCGCGGTTTTATATCCGGCAGAGCAGGAATGGGCAGGGAACTATATGCCGGTGGAAAAACCGGTGCGGGAACTGCTGGAGCATCAGATTGACTGTGATATTGTACCCGCTGATTATCTTTTAGATGCGGTGGTGGAAGAGAATAGGCTGAAGATTCATAAGGAGTATTTTAAGACTTTAATTATCCCTTATGGTGAGGCGATCCCTGTATACGTAGTGAGGAAAGCTATGGAATATGCACAGTCAGGATTGCGGGTGATATTTCTTCAGGACTATCCGTCAAGAACGCTTGGAGGGGAACTGTCAGAGGAAGAATGGCTTACGCTGAAGCAAGTCTGCCTGATAGGAGCTGTCAGTGATTTGGCAGACCTGTGCAGGGATCTTGCAGAGATAAGGCTTAAATCCCCTTACCGAGAATTGGTTTATTATCATTATGAGCAGGGGACAGAGAATTGGATGTTTTTTAATGAACATTTGTCAAGAACTGTTGATACAACGATAGAAATTCCGGATACTGCTTATGCATACTGCTATGACGCATTTTCCAATACGCTGTATAAAATGGAAAAAGGAGAATCCGGTTATCGGCTTAAATTGGCTCCTTATGAATCCTGCGTCTGGATTTTTTCGGAACAACCTATAGCAGATGCGAAAGAAACGGTAAAATCAGTGTGCCATGGAAAACCGCAGCAATTGATGGCAGAGTGGAAGGTTTCTTTTGCAGACAGCTTCTCTTACCCGGATTTTAAAGAGACGCTGCCGGTTAGAGAATCGGTTACGGTAAATATGATTGATGGATATGAGGATAAATGTGGGACAGTATCGTATGAGACGGTTTTTACCATTGAGGAAGCGTTTGGTGATGTGTTTCTGGATTTAGGGACTGTTTATGAAATTGCGGAAGTATTTGTAAATAACAAAACTGCTGGGGTGAAATTGTGCCCACCCTATGTATTTGATTTAACTGGATTGGTGGAACAGGGGGAGCACTTACTGAGGGTGGAGGTGACCAATACTTTGGGGACACAGATCAGGGATGGTTTGTCTCAATATCTGGTTATTGAACCATTTGGTATAGAGGGGCCGGTTACACTTTTTACTTAGAATTAAAGGTCGGAAAAATGCTGTTGGAAAATGAGTTGTCATAACTTAATTATTATATTGGCGGGCGCTTCGGCACCCGTCTTTCATTGTTTTACTCTTTAATGAGAAGGACATTATAGAATGGAAAAGGTAAAGTAGTGTAAAAAGTACCTTTGAATAATAATTTGTCAGTACCCCATTTCATTTCTAAATTCAATGATAGTACCTTCCGGAGCCATCATTTTAAATAATTTACCACCATTCACTTCATAAATTTCATTTGCGCCATGCTTGATAAATGAATGGGCTCCTTTTTCAATGAATTCATAATATAATTGATTGATATCATTTACCCAAAGGCAAATATGAGAAACACCTGTATGCTCATCATCTATTTTTTCAAACTGTTGTTCTTTCTTTGGTGTTTGCAATTCAATACAAAGACTGTCATTTTTAATCCATGTATTATACTCTCTTCCATGGAAATCAGGTGTTTCCTCTATTATTTCCATATCAAGCATTTTACAATAAAATTTTAACGACTCCTCATAGTGGTTAGTTTGTATACAAATATGGTGAAGAAAACTTTTTTTTCATTATATATAATCATCCCCTCTTCTTACTCATTGCAGTATTCCCCAGGCATTGCTTTTGGCGGTTTCCGTTTGTACTGCCCAATGATTGAAAACCAGCCATTCTGCAAATGCCTCTTATTCATTCATATCATGGTTTAATAATACCATATGAAGGTGATCTTCCCATTTCCCGTTAATTTTTAAGTACTGTGGGGAAAGACCTTCTTCCTGAAAGCCAAGCTTTTGCGTCACCTTCAGGGATCTGAGATTTCGTGGCATAATACTGGCTTCAATCCGGTGAAGACCGTAGTCCTGAAACATAATTTCAATTCCTTTTTTCACAGCTTCTGTCATATAACCCATATTAATTTCATCTTTATCCAGGTTATACCCAAGAAAGCAGGAGAGAAATACTCCTTTTACAATATTACTGAATGTCAGGGCACCGATCACCTTGTCTTCCTCCCCTTTTTTGGAGATCCACAGTTTTAATGCATTGCTGTCTGCGATCTGGTTTTCCAGCTGTTTCTCCTGATATTCCGTGGTGTAATACTCTTCGGGTCTTACAGGTTCCCATTCCGATAAAAATTCCCGGTTTTTTATATAATAGTCTGTAATCATGGGTGCAAATGACAGTTCTGGTGTTCTTAGTAAAAGCCGTTGAGTTTCATAAAATGTTGACATGTTTTCCTCCTGTTGTATTAAAAAGTTGGATTGAAATTTTAACATAAATAGTTTGGAGTGTCAAGAATATTTAAAAGCTCCCTCCTGTTTAAAATGAAAATTAAATTATTCCAGATCCAAAGTTTTGTTTATTTAAGTTCTGAAATACTATAGATTATTTATTTTTTTAATCAATTATGCTAAAATATATAGAGATTGTAAAATAATATATTATAAGGAGAGATGTGGGGTACAAATGAATGAACTAACATTTGAATTAGTATGTAAACAACTTAAAAAGGATAAAAAATATGGGGATATTGTTGAGAAAATTAACGTGTTATCTGGTGCAGCAATTGTTCTTCTTGGTGTTAGAGGTGTAAATGGTGATGTTTCTGCTTTTGTTAATGCTCTCTCAATAAAAGATGAATTGATTAATATTGCTAAGTGCATTATAGAAAAAATGATTGAAAATAAAACTAATAAATATGATGAAAGATTAGATTTAATTCAATGGTCATATACAATGATATATTATACATCTTTCTTTGATATATTAGATGAAAAATTGCCAGAAGATATAAGAGAGAGCTTACAATTGAAGGTTAAAGAAAAGAAACACCTTTTCTCAGAATCAGTTTTATCCGCACAACAAAAAGTATGCATATCTAATGAAATAGATGAGCATGTATTTTTCCCCAATATATATTGTAAATATTCAGAAATTGAGAATAGACTAAGCAAACTTTATTATATTATGAGTGAAGGTTTAAGACAATTTGTGGATATGTTGTCGTTTAAAGATAATAATGAAGAGAAAATTGTTGGAGAATTTGAAGCTATTATTAAAGATATACCTAAATATGCTTTAAATCGATTTAAATCACAATATTTATATTTGGCTAGTCATTTTAATGAATTTTACATTTATGTGCAAATGATTGAAATACAGGAAACAGATAAAAAATTAGAACAGATATATAAAAAGCTGGTTTCAATTGGAGAAAGTAGAGATGATAAAATTGATATTGGATTGCAAGAAGTTAGGTCATTTTTAATAAATTTACCCGAAATAATCGAAGAAGAAAATGTTAATAAAATAGTACATAGTTTGTTAGAAAGATACCAAGGAGAAATTGAAAATCCGATAATTGATTCCAAAATAGATGATGAAAAATTGAAATATCCTTCCATAAAAGAAGCATTTATTCCTCAATCATATAAAATTATAAACTATTCTGGTAAAGAGCAACTGGAAAATAAGAAGACATGGGAAACTTGTGACATATTTCATGATATGGATTCTTTTTGGGCGCAGTATTTATATCACCCAGATAGTTTTAAGAATCTATTATTAATATTAGGTGAACCGGGTGGGGGAAAGTCCCTTCTTACTAAAATATTATCTGCAAGAATAATTACTAATGATAATGTTATAATTAGAATACCTCTCAGGGATATAAATGCTGATAATGATATTGAAGTATTAATATGTGAACAATTACAAAAAGATGGTGACGCTACAGATAAAATACCTACTTTTAAATGGTTTGCTGAGCATTTTAAAAAAAATCCAATTACTATAATTTTTGATGGATATGATGAAGTACTGCAAGCTACAGGAGGAATCTATAAAACTTTTTTGAAGAAAATTTTAAAGTTTCAATTAGTATGTGAAGAAAGGCATAGACCTATTAGAGTTATTGTAACAAGTCGTGAAACATTAATTGATAAAGCAGAACTTCCCGTAGGTACAATTGTAATGAAATTATTAGAATTCAGTAATTTGCAAAGAAAAAGATGGATTGAAGTGTGGAATGAACATAATAAAGACGTGTTTGAACTTGAAAAAATAAAACCATTTAACTTACCTACTGATAATTCAAGCATAGAAGAACTTTCACGACAACCATTACTCTTATTGATGTTGGCAATTTATGATGCAAATATTGAAGAAGGAATAAATACGCTTGGTCAAAATTCTGTTATAAGCAGGACTACGCTTTATAATGAGTTATTATGTCGTTTTATTAGAAGAGAGTTAAAAAAAGGACCGAGAGGAAAAGAGGTAAAGTATGAAGAACTAGATCTAAACGAGCAAGAAGCACTGATAAATTGTGAACTTGAGCGTTTAGGTATTGCTGCATTTGGAATGTATGTTAGAGGAAAACTTTCCTTACAAGTCTTAGAGTTAGAAAAAGATTTAATTACAATGGAGGTAGATCTGCCTAAATATGAGAATTGTAGAAAATTGCTTAGCCAAGCGGAAATTTTATTCGGTAGTTTCTTTTTTATACATGATTCACAATCGGGTATTGTAAAGGAGGATAATACAAATATCGCTTTTGAATTTCTTCATAAAACATTTTATGAATTTTTAGTGGCAGATTTAATTCTAAAGTATTTGATAAAAGAAATCGAAGGTTTGAATGATCTGAGAATGGGAAGAAATATAAATAATTATCATAAGGCTCTAAATGATCCAAATCATTTAGGAAGACAATTTTACTTGACACTTATATATACACATTTATGTGCAGAACCAGAAATTCTTGAAATGATTGTTGAGTGGAAAGCAATTCTTTTAAAAAATGAATTTGAAAATAAACAGGAAGAATTTGAGAATACCTTATGTGAATTATTCCAAAAACAGGTCGAGGTAATAACAAATGATTTATTATTACCAGATATATGGAAAGAAAATAATAACTATTTTAATGAAAAAAAATCTTATTTACAATACTGTGCTATGTTTTTAATGAACTTGCTTATATTACAAGTTTCTACTAATAGATCCGGTGAGTGTTCACTACAAATTGATGAGTGGAAATACTTATCAATCTTTTGGAAGATGAATATAGACGAAGAAATTTTATTGAAATTTACTGCTTTATTTTATGTAAATCAAAATAACGGTCGAATTTTGGTTAAGAAAAAAGAAATTGGATGTAAGGTCGAGAACAAAGCTAAGTTAGAACAAACAATTGAATTGTCAAATTTTATACAGGATAATGTAAAGTATAATCTTGCAAAACTGCATTTAATGGATTTGAAAAATCATGAAAAAAAGCAGTGCTATGAATTATTAAGTCAAAACGGCATCGACTTAAAATTTGAAAGACATGGTTTAGAATTATTTCAAAATACTATGTCAATAGAAAATAAAAAGTTTAATATTTTAAAATATATTGAAGATTGTTGCAATGAATTTTTCTGTCAAAAAGTTGATGAAAAATTATTCACTGAGTGGATATTATATCTAACCTTTCTGACAGATGAGATGTATGAGAAGAGAGGTCAACGGTATGTTGGTAAACAAGATAGACGAACTTATAGAAACATAAGCGAATTGTTATCAATTGCATTTAATCAGTATTATCGTAATACCCAAATTATTATTTTAGTCTGGAAGTTAGTTGATAAACTAGGGGGAGTACAAAATAAAGTTTATATTTATGATATGTTTAAATATATGTCTAGATGTAAACCAGATATATATTTAATTATTCTCAAGTTAACAAAACTGTCAAATTATGCAATTCGTTCATTAGAGTTCAAAGATATAGTAATAGAATATTGTGAAAATAATTTGAACGAATATCCTTTAGAGATTTTAAAAATATTTAATATTATTAATTTGTATAAACCCCATGTATTTTTAGATATAATACTCAATATAATTAAAGATAAATTAGAAGAATTTCTTCATGAAGAACCATATATAATTTTACAATTAATAAAATCTCTAAATATAGAAAAGTATAGTTTTTTTATTGAAAAGGTATATGGATTATTTACCGCAGATTTTAATTATTTTTTTAGACGTTTTCCTGATATTTCAGTTGAACTAATAAAATATTTTGTTAAATTAAATCTTCATGTTGATGAAATATATTCTTCAAATAGACCAGCTATAGATCATATGTATATCTCAGGTAAATCTCCAAAAGCATCAATTGGAATGTTAGAATTAATGATACTTTTCGATGATAAAAAGGGTATAAGAGAATTGAAACAAAATATCATGCGTAGATACGATGAATTTTTGCATGAACACATTGAATCTGCATTGAATTATCTTATTACTATATATACCAATGGTTTACAGGATGAAGAATCAACTGACATTTTAATACGGTATTTTGGCAGTATATTAGTTAACTACGATACAGTAAGTATATATGATATTAGTATTTTGCTAGATTCTCTAGACTTATATAGTTTTAATAAATTTAGTGCATACTGGAGAGAAAACAATTTATTGTTTGAAATAAATTGTCCAGGTATTGCTAAGGTCATTAATAAATTTTATGAGGATATAAGATTGGGAATTAAATAATTGATTCTATTTTGCAACTAAAATGTGATATTAAGAACGAAATTGTACACAGAATTTAGAAACAACAAAAGTTAAGTAGTAAAGCTAACTTTTATTTATGTTTTAGGTCAAAGAAAATAGACCGCTGGGGTTTCATGTGCTGGACTAAATTCCACCGGTCACATTTAAAAAATGTGAAAGATTCACTTCCAGTCTAATTGCAGATTTAAATAAATTATCGATAGTAGCGAATCGGCTTAGGTGTTAGCTTAACCTCATAAGGGACAATGCGCCTAGGCCGATTCGCTTTAAAGGTGTCTTCGCCAAATGATTTTAGAGGCATATTATATGGTGTCTTTCCACCCATACTTTACCAAGGTGTAGAATTGATATGATTAACGATCAGATTTACGCCCCTTTGAGTTAGAAACTCAAAGTTGATTCCTTCTGGAGAACTATGTTATCTTGTCATTGTAAAAGGTGTTTTTATTATACAGGTCAGCGAACCCCCTGGACTTAGCCTCTTTTGAGCTGGTGTTTGGATCTTTGCACAGGTATTTTGTAATATCTTTACATGTATTATATTGATTTGATGAGACTCAATAAAAATACGATACTTCAGTGTGAGATGTTTCTGGTTACCAGGGATATATTTACTTATAAAATTTCCTTCTAAAGCTGTCAGAAGGAGTTATAAAGAAACTATATATATGAAACAGAAAATTTAACTGTGCAGAGGAAAACTATTCCTTTAAAAGAACCTTTAAAAGTATCCCCCTTCCATATTGTGAAAAAACAAAATTTAGAGTACAATAGAAAAGTATGGAGGAGAGTAGCAAATATGAACGAGAACATGGAATATCACACACATAAGGCAGAGGATGGAACGGAATACACCCATTCCCATTTACCCGGGCACCCCCATAAGCACACGAATACAAAGGTGGTTATGAACCGGCTGTCCCGTGCGATCGGACATTTGGAATCTGTGAAACGTATGGTCAGTGAGGAACGGGACTGCAGTGAGGTACTGATCCAGTTGTCAGCTGTTATATCAGCGTTAAATCAAACTGGAAAGGTGATTATCAAGGATCATATTGAACATTGTATTGTGGACGCGGTGGAATCAGGAGACAAGCAGGCAATTGAGGATTTGAACAAGGCAATTGACCGTTTCATTAAATAAAACAAATTCCTTTCACAGGAAACCTTATCCAGTAAAAATGAATTGCCCAAACACACTTTTCGAAGTATAATTACTTGAAGTGTGTTTTTTTATACCAACAGGCAGAAAATGTAGAAAGAGGTAGATTCATTTGTTAAATCAGTTTTCCAGAACCCAGCTGTTACTGGGGGAAGATGCTATGAAGCGTCTGTCAGAAGCGAAAGTTGCAGTATTTGGAATAGGCGGAGTGGGCGGATATGTTGTGGAAGCTCTGGTAAGAAGCGGAGTCCGTTCCTTTGTTCTTGTTGATGATGATAAGGTATGTCTGACCAATATTAACAGGCAGATTATAGCCACCAGAAAAACGGTTGGCAAATATAAGGTAGAAGTAATGAAAGAGCGGATCTTAGAGATCAATCCTGATGCTGAGGTGGAGATGCATAAATGCTTCTTTTTACCGGAGAATGCAGGAGATTTTTCCTTTCAGGACTATGATTATGTAGTGGATGCGGTGGATACGGTAACAGCCAAGCTTCAGCTTGTAATGCAGGCAAAAGAAGCAGGCGTTCCGGTTATCAGCTGCATGGGTGCAGGAAACAAGTTAGATCCAACCAAGTTTGAGGTTGCCGACATTTATAAAACATCAGTTTGTCCCCTTGCAAAGGTTATGAGAAGAGAGTTAAAGAAGCGGGGAGTGAAAAAGCTTAAGGTGGTTTATTCAAAGGAAATACCAACCAGGCCCATTGAGGATATGTCCATCAGCTGCCGGACAAACTGTATCTGCCCTCCTGGGGCTGCCCATAAGTGCACAGAGCGAAGGGATATTCCCGGAAGTCTGGCATTTGTGCCGTCTGTTGCAGGTCTGATCATCGCTGGAGAGGTCATTAAAGACCTTGCAGGCGGACAGCAGAAAGCGTAAAAGGAATAGGAGATAAGGATATGGATTCAGAATACATGGATACTTGTGAATGCAGTCTGTCATTACAACAGCTGGAGCAGATGGATCAGGCAGAATATGTTCTGGTGGATATCAGAGAAGAAAGAGCCTATCAGCACGGGTTTATTCCAGGCGCCATTCACATGGAGATGGAAGCAGTCTCAGCGGATGATTGCGCCCTTCCCAAAGAGAAAAAGATTGTTTTGTATTGCTTAAAGGGTGTGATCAGCGAGGAAGCGGCAGAGACTTTAAGAGAAAAAGGATATACAGCCTACAGCCTGGCAGGAGGTTACGGAGCATGGCTCATTCAGACCATGAAGAAAGAAGAGCAGGGTCAGGGCAGGCTGGAAGAGATTGAAAAGAGTATCAGAAAGAAATTTCACAAGGAACTATTCAGTAAATTTGCAAAAGCAATCAATGAATATGAACTGGTAAAGGAAAATGACAAGATAGCCGTGTGCATCTCAGGCGGCAAGGACTCCATGCTGATGGCGAAGCTGTTTCAGGAGATCCGGCGCCACAACAAATTCCCTTTTGAACTGGTATTTCTTGTTATGGATCCGGGGTATCATGAGACAAACCGTCAGGTAATTGAAAACAATGCCAGACTTTTAAATATTCCCATTACCGTTTTTGAAACACAGATTTTTGATGCAGTCTATGAAGTGGAGAAATCCCCCTGCTATTTGTGTGCAAGAATGAGAAGGGGTCATTTATACAGCAAGGCGAAGGAACTGGGCTGCAATAAGATTGCACTTGGTCATCACTATGATGATGTGATTGAGACCATTCTCATGGGAATGATGTACGGAGGTCAGATCCAGACCATGATGCCAAAGCTGCACAGCACCAATTTTGAAGGTATGGAGCTGATCCGTCCGCTGTATCTCATCAGAGAAGATGACATCAAACGGTGGCGGGATTACAATGACCTTCATTTCATCCAGTGTGCATGCCGGTTTACCGATACCTGCACCACTTGCAGGACAGATGGAAATACCGGTTCCAAGCGGGTGGAGATTAAGAATCTGATCAGTCAGCTGAAGGAGACCAACCCCTACATTGAAGGCAATTTATTTAAAAGTGTGGAGAATGTTAATTTAAGCACCATCATTGCTTATAAAAAGGATGGTGCTGTTCATCATTTCCTGGATGATTATGATGAAAAAAAGACTGATAAAAAAGAAAATCAGAAAGAAAATCAGAAATAGGCTTGAAAAACATATTAACCTTGTGGTAAATTATGAATAGGAGGTTATGCATATGAAAATTTCAACGAAAGGCCGTTATGCCATCAGACTCATGATTGATCTGGCAGAGCACAATAACGGAGAATTTATCACGCTGATGGACATTGCCCAAAGGCAGGAGATATCAGAGAAGTATTTGGAATCCATAGTCTCTATTTTAAGTAAGAATAATCTCCTTATCTCTTTACGAGGAAAAGGCGGCGGCTACAAGCTTGCCAAGGACCCGGAGCTTTATACTGTGGGAAGCATTTTACGGTTAACAGAAGGATCTCTTGCGCCTGTATCCTGCCTGGAAGGGGAGACCAATAACTGCAACAGAGCCAGTCAGTGCCAGACTCTGGAGATGTGGGAAGGACTTAATAAGCTGATTAATGATTACTTTGACGGGATTACCATCGCAGATTTGATTCATAAGAATGACTATATGAATAATTATGTAATATAGGAGAATTGGGTATATTGTTTAAAGATTTTGTTGGAAAAGTTTTGTATCATTGTTATATATGTAATAACGGAAGGCAGACATCGAAAGGTGTCTGTTTTTTACTTTATAGGAAATTGCGCAAATAGTCAAAGATAGTGTATAATGGCTTTGAAATAAAAAATAGCATAGCAAAAGAGCGAA
>SVDU01000020.1:0-100233 GCA_015057705.1 Paenibacillaceae bacterium
TGATAATGACATTATATCGAGCAAGTCCCTGACAAGCAAGCGGAGCAGTATTTTGTTAAAATAAATAAGCTACAACATACAGATGCACTATAAATATAGAAGGAAAAGGTGGAATCATCTTTTTATTTATTTCTGTTTGTCAATATAATTCAGAGAAAATATATTGACAATATTCTGTTTCTGATATATATTATATTTCAGAAACAGAATAATATATATATGGGAGGGATTGTTTTGGAGAAGGTTAATGTTCAGCTGTTGCTAACACAAGAAGAATATGAATCACTAAAGAAAAATGCTGATAAGCAGGGTCTTACAGTTCCCTGTTATATCAAAAGCGTGGTGTTGGAAGATGATTATTTTTATGGCTTTTATAAGAAATTACTTGATAAGGTGGAGCAACTTCCGTCAGGAACCAAATTCAATATAAAGGCTCTTTTTGGAGTAGAATGGACGATGCCCAAAGGTATCAAGTTAACACTTGGAAGAACGTATTTCAATCGAGTCGATAAAGGAATTATTGATAATGTGATAGCTACAGGCAAAGACAGTTCCAACGTGATGTGGTATGAAAGAAAGTGAGGAATAGATTATGTCAAGAGTAAACATTGGAACAAAACCATATATAACACCAATGCCGGTGTTAATGATTTCATCTTATGATGAGAAAGAGAAACCTTGTGCTATGTTAGCAGTTTGGGGTGGTATCAGTAATGAAAAGGAGATTACCATAACAGTTGCATCACAAAGACATACATTAAAAGGTATTCTTGCCAGAGGCTCTTTTGTTGTAAGTATGGCTGATGTTGAAAATGAAAAGGCATGTGATTATCTTGGAATCACAACTGGAAATAAGGTGGAGGATAAGTTTGAGAAGTCTGGATTACATACAACAAAATCTGAGTTTGTTGATGCACCAATCATAGATGAGCTACCATTTGCTGTTGAATGCAGAGTAAAGAGCTATGATGAGAAAAACTGGAGACTTGTGGGAGAAATCGTGAACGTAAGTCTTGACGAGAGAATTCTTGGAGAAGATGGCAAAGTATCATTTCAAAAGTTCCATCCGATTGCATATGACTGGATGAATAAGATGTATCTTTCAATGGGAGATAGAGTCGGTGACGCATACCGTGATGGACTTACGTTGAGAGAGAAGAACTAAGGGGAGGTTGTTTATTATGATGAAAAATTTAGATCCAAACGTTTTTTCGTATGGCTATCCTGTGCCGGTTTTAATGGTTGGCACTTATAATGATGATGGAACAGTCAATGCGATGAATTTGCATGAGTGTACAAGAACGAATGCCGGTGGTCTCGCATTATGTATTGGTCCACGTAGTAAGACGCATGAGAACATTGAAAAGAGACGCTCATTTACTGTTGCACTTGCGACAATTGCCGGACGGTTTATGAAGAAATGTCAGTAGTTATTCCCTAAGAAATACCGAATGAAGATAAAAATATCGATTTTCTTAAACGTTTAAAAGCAAAAATGATACATAAGAATATTATGGTTGCCCTTTTGACTTGTATCATCGTATTGTGCGGTTTAATTATCTTTGCAAAGAATTATCAAATACCACTCCAAATACTTCCCCCAACATTATTTTTTAATAGTACATCTCTCAGCTGGTATTGATGAAGCGCTAGTATCATTGGCAGCAAAAGCAAATCCTGTATTTGATGTCAATAATGTTACTATAGCAGCTTAAAACACAAATTTATGTAAAGCACGCGTGATTATATCTAAAATTTATTTATCTAAATGTAATCTAAGCTGATAAATTATTCGTTATCTACAAGCTTCTTCTAAAAAAGTAGCCTTCCCCTAAAATCGTTAAACAACTTTAATCTATTAATACAATAACACTAACGTGTAAAAAATCAACACAAGTGCCAAAATTATACATGTTGAGTGCCAACATTTGCATTTTCATATCAAGATACATTAAAAACAGGGTCAATAGCATTCTGAGTATCCTGTTTTGTAAGCGAGTTTCACATTTTGAAATCACCTTCAATTTTTTGTTCGATTTTTGAAACAGAAATTAGACAAGAATCAAAATGGAACAAAGTCTGCCCGTTCCGCCTAGTAAACTCATAATGAATCCTCCGATAAGGCCACCAATAATACCCACTACAATATTTGCGAAAGCTCCCATTTTTTTATCGTTCCCAGTAACCATGCTCGCGAGCCAACCAGCAATAGCACCAATGATAATCCAACCAATAATTCCCATAATAATCTCCTGACATAATTTATTTTCTAAATATAAAACAAACAACCTATTTAAAGGCTGCCTGGATTCCTTATATTAACAAATATATTAATAAGCCTGTAAGCGGTTTGGGGGCACATCTTAAGTCCAAAGAGCAATTTTATGAGTTACTGCTATAGTAGTTCCTCCTTTTTTATTATTGTTCTATGAAAAAAGGAAAATATGCATTATAATTTTTTTGATTGATTGTCATTTGCTCTAGAATGGATTAGGCAACTTTTTTATATATAGAATTAAATAATGTACATGTCCACGAGGAGTTGTTTTTATGGGACATTGGCTACACAGTCGGACTTTAATTCATTTTAAGGTCGTTGATAATTGTATGTATCCTGTTAATTTGATATAATTAAGAAAAGTGTTTAGGGGGTCATACGATGAAAGCATCAGATGCAGTATATAGAATGATGAAGGAACATGGTGGCGTTTTTACAGTAACTACATTACTTGGTAATAAGCACGATTTTCATATGAGTCAGGATGATAAATATATTTATTCTGATTCAGCATTGCCAAATCAGAAACTTGAATTTTCCGTTATTGATAAAGTAGCTGATTTTATAAGAAAAAGTGGTGGAACAGTAAGAAAAGGAAATGGACACGATTCTAAGGTCGGTGGAAAGCATTGTGGACAAGATACTATGATGTATTTTGTGGCTACAGAAATTTATGGCCATAGGGAAGGCGAATCAACATATGATCCGATATTTGCATTGGCAGCAATACTTGATAATGCTGGAGTAGTTGATAATTTACGCGGAAAGATTAAACTAAAAGCGGAATATATGAAATAATTATATGGAGATTTAAGCAATAGACTATATAAATATGATACGTGGATGCGATAAATGTGTTTAACTAATAAAGAAATGTGATACGATTTGCAGTATTTACAGATTTACATTATGACAACATAAATGAAGTGTGCCTAAAAGTTAATTTTAGGCACACTTCATTTTACAGTATACTATATTTTTAAATACAAGTCTATACATTTTTTGAAATTATAGTAAAATTATTATGCTGGCAAACAATGATATTCATATTAATTTAAGAATTCGAGGGAATCAAATGAGTGATAAAAATGAAAAAGCGGAATTATGGGATATATATACAAAAGAACGATTAAAGACTGGAAAATTGCAGAAAAGAGGTGAGAAACTATCTGACGATGAATACCACCTTGTGGTTCACGTATGTATTTTTAATAATAAAAATAAGTTGTTAATTCAACAGCGTCAGCCTTTTAAAAGCGGGTGGCCAAATATGTGGGATTTATCGGTAGGAGGTTCTGCAATTGCTGGAGAGAGTAGTAGTCAAGCAGCTGAGAGAGAGTTAGCAGAAGAATTGGGATTGAAAATGAATCTGTCAGATGTGCTTCCACAGTTCACGACAACATTTCAAAATGGGTTTGATGATTATTATATAGTAAAAAATGATGATGATCTTTCGCATATTAAATTACAGAAGGAAGAGGTTCAGGCTGTTAGATGGGCTGATAAAGAGGAAGTACTAAAAATGCAGCAAGAAGGTACTTTTATACCATATTGGTTCTTAGATAAACTTTTTGAATTGGATAGTTGGTACAATACTTTTCGTAATAAAGATTCGGCAATTAAGATTGCATATGCGAACAATGAAAATCTTTCATCATGGATGAGTATGGTTGAAACTGTAAAATGGAATTTCCCGGGATTAGAAACAGAGGAAAAAGTAATTGAATATAAGAATACTGTAAAGAAAAATATAGATAGAAGAACAGCCATATGTGGGTTGTTTGGGAATATGGTTGTAGGTATTCTTTTATTTTCAATAAAGCATAACATGCTTTGCTGTATGGCGGTACATCCGGAGTTTCGAAGAAAACATATTGCTTCGAAGATGGTTAAGGTTATGCTTGACAGAATGGACAAAAATAGACCGATTGTTGTGGAAACATTTCGAGAAGAAGATGAAAAGGGAACTGCCCCACGAGCTTTTTATAAAAAAGCAGGGTTTGAGGAGGGAGAATTATGCTTTTTTGAAAATGAATATCCAGAACAAAGATTTTATTTAAGGAGGTGGTAGAAAGTGAATACTAATTTATATATGGATATTCCGGATTACAAATCATGGAAAGAAATTGTGTTAATTGAAAAGGGATATTCGACGGATAAAAAGTATCTTGTAACAACGGATTTAGGAAAGCATTTATTATTACGAATCTCAAATGTAAGTGAATTTGATATAAAGAAAAAAGAGTACGAAATAATTCGTAAATTTGCAACATCGGGATTCACAATGTCGGAACCACTTTCCTTTGGAATCTGTAATAATGGAAATAGTGTTTACATGGTTTTATCTTGGGTGGAAGGAAGAGATTTAGAGGACGAGTTGGGGAAATTGTCAGAACAACAGCAATATCTTTTGGGAAGACAGGCAGGGAAAATTCTTAAAGAAATTCATAGCATATATGTTGATAAAGAAGATTTACCTAAAAAAACAAAAGTAGAAAAGAAATTATTACAGCTTCAAAAATATGAGAATTCCAAGGTAAGAGTTCCAAATGATGAAGATGCAATACGATTTGTGAAACAAAATATTAATAAAATGTGGAGAAAACCACCCGTATATTTACATGGAGATTATCATCCGGGAAATCTGATTTATGTACAAAATGAAAATATAGGAGTTATTGATTTTAATCGTTGGGAAGTCGGAGATCCATATGAAGAGTTTTATAAGTTAGAAAGCTTTGGGATAGAAGAGAGTATTCCATATTGCGTTGGCCAGATTGATGAGTATTTTAATGATACCATTCCAATTGACTTTTGGGAAACTCTTGCTGTTTATGTTGCACATGCATCGCTGTATTCTGTCAAGTGGGCCGAAAAATTTGGTAGTGCGGAAATAGAGGGTATGAAGAAAAGGTGTGAAATTGCCTTTGAAAATTATAATAATTTTAAGGAGGTTGTACCAGTCTGGTACGATCAAACGTTACGATTAAAATATGCAGAAAACATAAAATAGCCAGTACTTAAGTTTTTTAAGATGATAGGTTAACTTTTTATATATTTCTATTGACTTTATAGTTTGTATAGGGTTTACAATCACCTCATAAAAAGGAGGTATATCTATGAATATTAAAGAAGCGGAGAAAAGGACAGGAGTATCTGCACAAAATATCAGATTTTATGAAAAAACAGAGTTGTTTTCAACAAAACGTAATCCTGATAATGGATATCGAGAATATTCAGAGAATGACGTCAGAATACTAAAAGTAATTAAGATGCTTCGCATGCTTGATATGCCATTAGAACAAATTAAACTAGTTTTGCGTGAGAAGGAGAACCTGTCAAATTCCTTGGACAAACAACAGCATATATTAGAAAAAAGAATAAGTGATGACAAAAATGCGATTGAGTTTTGCAAGGCATTAAAGAAAAAGCAGATTACTATAGATGAATTAAATGTAGAAGAATATCTACAAAGTATGGAAAAAGAGCATTTTTTCACTTCATGGATTAAGGATTACATGGAAGTTATTGATTATGAACATGAGAGAGTCATTACTTTTACTCCAGATGATGCGATAATAAATAGCTATGATTTTGAAAATGTACTTTATAAATATGCAATGGAGCGAGATATGGAGATTGAAATCACAAAGAAGGGGATGTATCCAGAATTCACGCTTGATGGGATAGAGTATAGTGCTGAAAGAAATTACGCAAGAGGAGGAGGGCTTCCGGTAGCAATCGTTAGATGTACAAGAAAAGATTTGGCAGAAACGAAAGAAGAATACAAACATGGTAGAAAAAAATGGTTACGAATTCTTCATATTTACTTGCCGGGAATTCTTGTTGCGTTATTTATTATCGTTATAAGTGGAAAAAATAGTGTAAGACAGTTATTGTCTTCAATAGAAGGCTTGATTTTACTGGGAGTAATTATCATTGTGTGTTTAGCCGATGCTTTTCGTAACTATTATCTTTATTGGAATCGTGACAATAAATATGAGGATAAAGAAAAATAGGCGATGAAGACATATCGATTTGACAAATAATTATTATTTTCAGTGGGATCCAAAGGGAGCAAAGCCACCCTTGGGACGCGAAATTTGTGTAAAGTCTAGTGTGCTATACCTTTGTGAAACAGCCAATCCTGATCGGTACGTTGTGGTTGTGTACCTTGGAATATTATTAATAGTCATTCACAACTTATAATTATAAAGTATTGACTTAAAGTTAGCTTAAAGGTTTATAATAAAATATAATTAACATGGGTAAATAAGGATACTAGTGATTGTTGACATGATTGAATGAGGAGGTAAACTAACATGAGATATATTAAATTGGGTAAATCTGATTTAAAGGTGCCAACTATTGCAGTTGGCTGTATGCGTATTAATGAGCTGGGTACAACCGATGCAGAACGTCTTGTTCAGACTGCTCTGGAGGGCGGAGTGAATTTCTTCGATCATGCAGATATTTATGGCGGCGGAACATGTGAAGAAACATTTGCAGATGCCATACACATGAACAGTACTGTCAGAGAAAAGATAATCCTGCAATCCAAATGTGGCATACGAAAAGGGATGTTTGATTTTTCAAAGGAACATATCTTAGAGGCGGTAGACGGCAGTCTGAAACGGTTAAAAACCGATTATCTGGATGTACTTCTTTTGCATCGTCCGGATGCTTTGGTTGAGCCAGAGGAGGTTGCTGAGGCATTTGATAAGCTTTACAGCAGTGGGAAAGTACGTAATTTCGGCGTATCGAATCAGAATCCTATGCAGATACAGCTGCTTGAAAAATTTATAAACCAACCAATTATAGCAAACCAATTACAACTTAGTATCACCAATGCCACTATGATATCCGCAGGGCTCCATGTCAACATGGCAGATGACACCGCTATTAGCCGTGATGGAAGTGTACTTGATTTTTGTCGCTTACATGATATTACGGTACAGCCATGGTCTCCATTTCAATATGGATTTTTTGAAGGAGTTTTTCTAAATAATGATAAATTCACAAAACTAAATGCGGCGATTGATAAAATAGCAGCAAATTATGGAGTGTCAAATACCACAATTGCATTAGCATGGATACTTCGGCATCCGGCACATATGCAGCCTGTGACAGGAACGATGAATGCTGACAGGCTAAAAGATTGTATGAAGGCAGCGGATATTTATCTGACTCGTGAGGAATGGTATGAAATCTATTGTGCAGCCGGTAATGTTTTACCATAGTCCTGCGGAAGGTATTGAATATGGAAAAGTCCTGCTTGAATATTCATTTGCAAAAGCAAAAGAAATGTCCTACGATGTCATCGTAATTTTTGGAAATCCGGATAACTACGTTTCCCGTGGATTTAAAAGCTGTAAAAAATTTGATATTTGCGTTAGAGAAGGTATTTATCCGGCAGCCATGATGGTAAAGGAGTTAACGGAGGGGTGTCTGGACAAGAGAAAGTGGCGCTATGTCGAAAGCGAAGTCTATGAGGTAGATGAAATTGCGGCGGAGCAGTTTGATACGAATTTTGAAAAAATGGAAAAGAAATTCCAACCATGTCAGGAGGAGTTTTATATTCACAGTCATTCAAGAATTATTTAAAGTTATGGAATTATAATGAACATAATGGAAGTATAAAAACAAATGCATCTTGAGAAAGCTTTTAAAAGCCCATTCAAGATGCATTTGTTTTATACTGAGATTATATTACAGCTAAAGAGGAATTATGGCACCTGGTTTTGATTTCTCGTTGATGATCGAACAATCAGATTAGGAAGAGTTACAAAGGATTGAACTTGAAGCCCCGGATGGGATATAAACTATATTTATAGATTTAATGGAAAGCGGTATTTTGCCATTTGTTCGAATTATCAATGGCAGGGTATCGTTTTTTTGATTGGTCAACAAGATACCAGGGTAATTGCATGGTACACTTTCTCTGTTGTAAATGATATTTTATTATGATAATATAGCAGTATTCTTGCTGCATTTCATAGTAATTGCAGCTTTAATTTTTTAAGTGACACTGGAGCACCGCATAAAATAGGGGCTTTTCGTTGATGATAATGCTGTGTCTGCTTCGTCATAATAAGTTATATCAGATTATACTTTACTACAATCAGCAATAAGGAGATAAAACTATGAATCCAATCATTCAGGTTAAAAACTTCACAAAAAAATATGGTGACTTTGTCGCAGTAAAAGATATATCTTTTGATGTGGAAGAAGGCAGTGTATTTGCATTTCTGGGACCAAACGGTGCTGGAAAAAGCACAACCATTAATACGTTATGTACCATTTTTGAAAAAACTTCCGGTACGTTATTGATCGATGGAAAAGATGTGAGCAGGCAAAAAAGTGAGGTACGGTCTTCCATTGGAGTTGTATTTCAGGATTCCACTCTTGATGCGAAAATGACTATTGAAGAGAATTTAAAAATGCACTGTGTATTTTATAACATTCCAAACAAGGAAGTAGAAGAACGAATTAAGTTTGTTTTAAACCTTGTAGATTTAACAAATGAAAGAAAGAAAATGGTTTCCGCTTTATCGGGAGGAATGAAACGACGTGTTGAGATTGCCAGAGGCCTGGTGCATTATCCAAAGGTTTTATTCCTTGATGAGCCAACAACAGGGCTGGATCCCCAGACCAGGGCACATATATGGGAATATATTATGAAGCTTCAAAAAGAAAGGAACATTACAATCTTTCTAACCACCCACTACATGGAAGAAGCCGAGATCTGCAATAAGATAGCGATAATGGATGGCGGGGTAATTGTAGCACATGATACCCCTTACGCATTGAAGAAAAAGTATACGAAGGATAAAGCTTATATTAATACAAATGATGAAGAAGGGTTTGAACGCCTGCTAACGGAGCATCAATTAAACTATTCAAAAAAAGATGGTTATTATAAGGTGGAAGCAGAGTATCTGGACCGCCTGCTGGAGGTGTTAAGCGTTCATAAGGAGCACATTACCAATATTGAAATTAAAAAAGGAACCTTTAATGATGTGTTTTTAGAGATAACAGGAAAAAAGATCAGGGAGGAGGGATAATATGAATACAGTATTCGCCTTATGGAAAAGAGGACTAAAAGCATTTGTACGAAATAAAACCGGGTTAATATTTTCGCTAATATTTCCTTTTTTCTTTGTATATGTATTTGGTGCAATATTTAAAAATGATTTCATTGAAAATCCCATCGCTTACATGCTTTCAGGTGTTATTATCACCACTGTATTTGAAAGTGCGCTAAACCTTGCGTCTTCAACGGTTGATGATATGGTCAGTGGTTTTATGAAAGAAGTTTTGGTGTCCCCGGCAAAGAGAGTTTATGTTGCAATGGGACAATTACTGTCTGCAGCAACGGTAGCCACCTTGCAGGGTATCCTGATCCTGGTAATTGGTTTATTTATCGGTATAAAGTTTACCAGCTGGAAAACTCCACTGTTGGTCCTCGTATCCATGATTTTTATCGGCATCGTATTCTCTGGCGTTGGGTTATTTTTAGCCACGAAGGTACGCAACGGTCAGACCTTCCAGATCGTCAAAACAGCAGTAACGATGCCCCTCACATTCCTGTCCGGTGCCTATGTTCCGTTGTCCATGCTGCCAGGCTCTCTGAAGTTTGTAGCTTACCTTAATCCAATGACTTATGCCACAGCATTTTTTAGAATGATCGTCTTGGAAAAAGGGAATCTTCCTGTTTCCGAACTGATTAAAGAAGGATTGGTGGTTGAAATAAATGGGTTTGCAATTACTCCGATTATGACATTTGGAGTTATTCTGGTCATTGGTTTGGTGTTCCTGCTTCTTTCAACAATATCCTTTGTTAAGACAGATTTTTCCCGTCTGAACCGAAGTGCCACCGATGCCAATGCGCTTTGGGGATAACAAGTCAAGCCCTTAACGTTTAAACTAAGCTGGTTATAACAAGCCTTGGGAGTATGTCGCCTCAAGGCTTGCTTTTTTTATATCAGTTACCAATCACATACCAGTTGACATCTGGTTTAATCAGGTTATAATTGTTTAAGGAGAATAGTCTAATTAGACTAATGATGTATTGAATAATTATAAACAAAAGAGAGGATAAAAAATAATGAAATCTTTTTTAATGATAGGGCAGTCTAATATGGCTGGACGAGGTTTTATTCATGAGGTGCCGCCCATTTATAATGAAAGAATACAGATGTTACGTAATGGCAGATGGCAGATGATGACCGAACCCATTAATTATGATCGTCCTGTTTCAGGAATAAGTCTCGCTGGTTCTTTCGCAGATATGTGGTGTCGTCAGAATCAGGAAGATGTGATTGGCCTGATTCCCTGTGCGGAAGGTGGCAGCATGCTGGAAGAGTGGGCTGTGGACGGGGTGCTATTTAAACATGCCATAACAGAAGCTGAATTTGCGATGCAAAGCAGTGATTTAGCAGGAATTCTGTGGCATCAGGGAGAAAGCGACAGCGCTAATGGCAACTATAAAGTATATTATAATAAATTATTACGAATCATTGAGGCGCTAAGAAAAGAGTTAAATGTCCCCAATATTCCAATTATGATTGGCGGCTTAGGTGATTTTTTGGGTAAAGAAGGTTTTGGGAAAAGTTGAACGGAATTTAAATATGTTAATCAGGAATTAGAAAGATTTGCATTTGAACAAGATAATTGTTACTTTGTCACAGCAAAAGAATTAACATCAAATCATGATGGGATACATTTTGATTCAATTTCTCAAAGGAAATTTGGGGTACGATACTTTGATGCATTTTCTAATAAGCATCATGTATTAGAGCCATTGATGAATGAAAACGAACTGGTAAGCCTTATTCAATCCAGAACATATACCAAAACAGAAAAAAATTATATAAAAAGTATGGAGTTTGCATTGGGGAAAATATCATATGAGGAATTTATATCGCATGTTATGTAAATCAATCATATTTTAGAGGAGGTATTTCTTGATACCATTACTAATTTTAGGTTTATTGAAACAAAACCCCGGATCTCATGGTTACGAATTATTATCCTTAATGGAAGAGAGGCATTATAAATATATTGTTAATTTCACCAAAGGATCCTTTTATTACAATCTTCAACAATTAGAAGAGAAAAAATACATTGAGAAAGTTAACCAGTCAGAGAGTACAAGAGAAACGAATAATTATATTATCACTGAATCGGGTAATAGGGAATTTGAAAAGCTGATGTTTAAATTTGGTTCTAAAACCGATTATATAAATTTATCATTTTATATAGCCATGTTATTTGGCAATGAGTATAATGATAATGAGCTGAAAAAATTAATAGAAATACAGATTGAAGAAACTAAAAAGAAAATATTTCTATTAGAACAATCAATTCAGCACGATGAAACTATCCCTGATTATTTTAGAAAGATGCTGGAAAATTCACGTTCTCATCACTTGGTAAATGTTCAGTGGTTTGAAGGTTTGCTAAAAGATATGGAACTTTAGGGGTAAGTGTTTAGAAGGGGGTATCTAAATATATGGAGAAGGTTAATATTAATCCGGATTGGGTGTTTAGTCCACAGCCAATGTATATCATTGGAACAAAAAGCGAAGATGGTGCTCCAAATTTTTGTATCATCACATGGATAGGATTTTCATTTGATAAGACACCACATTTAATGATGACTATAGGCGGAAGCAAGCTTACCAAGTCAAACATACTTCGGGATAAAAAGTTCTCTGCTAACATGATTACTGAGGATAATCTTTGGCTTGCAGATTACTTTGGTAATACGCAAGGTGAAGAAGCGGTGAAAAATAAAGTGTCTTACAGCTATGAATGGGGTAAATGCCTGGAAGTTCCTATCGTAGAAGAATGTCACTGGGCATATGAATGTGAAGTTTCCAAAATAATTGAGCTTGATGGTGCCCATCTATTTTTGGCTGAAATAAAAAATATCCAAATTGATAAAAAATATGAAACCATGGATCTGAAAAAAATTGATTTAACTGAATTGAGACCAGTGATTTATGCACCTTATAATTATTTTTCCATCGGAACGAAATTAGGTGAGATGGGTGATTGGGAACAATACATTGAGTAAAGTTATATGTAAACAGGATATAAGAAGCCTGGGGGCTGCTTATATCCTGCATTCGATTGCTAATTTATCGTCTCTGATACCTTTAAATACTGGCTGCCGGAAGCTGTCTTTTTCGGTTGGCATAGACTCAACAATACATACCAGCTCTGGCGCCAGCCAAACAGCATCTTCATTACCTTTAGGCACATATCCAAAAGGTGAATAGTCAATAATCTGATACTTATGATCATTTAAAATCCTGAGACTTACTCCCAGAGTAACATGTCCCTTGTACACTAGTAAATCATCGTCGTATTGACCCAGTATAAGGCTGGTCATGTTATTTTCCTTTGGTATATAACCGCAGATAACACAATCATCAGAAGCCATTATTTTACACTTAATCCAATCTTTCGATCGATTCCCCTGCCAGTAAAGGCTGTCTTTTCTTTTTGCAACAATTCCTTCTAACCCTTTTTCTTTTACAAGGTTAAATAGCATAATTCCATTATTCTCGACGTACCGGGATACTGAGATCAGATTATTCTCAATAATCGCATCATCTAAATATTTCTTGCGTTCCATAAGTGGGAGCATGGTGATATCTTTATCTTTGTAATATAAGATATCGTAGGCAATAATACTGGCGGGATATTTACTGGCAGCTAATTTGATCTTAAACTGATTACTCATTAAAGCTCTTTTCTGGACTTCGTAGAAATCGGGTATTCCGTTTCTAAGGACTAGTAATTCATGGTCCAGGATGCACTTTACTTTTACCTGTTTATATAAGTCTTCTAATTCCGGAAAGAGAGGTATCATTAATTTATTTCTTTTATTGCGCATATCAGTTTTATCGCTTAAAAATGATATGCATCGGATACCGTCCCATTTTATTTCATAGATATGATCTGGTGAGTCAAATGGGGCTTTCATCTCAGATATCAGCATGGGACTTACATTCTTACTGTCGAATAGATCCATCAGGCTAACCCTTTTGTACCTTTTGCCATTTCAACTGTTCTCTTCATGGCTTCCATCAGGTCAATGATATTGTTCTGACTTTCCGTATCTGCGTTTACAATCTCTTTGCCTGCTATTTTTGTTTCAATCGCCTGACGCAGTCTTTCCTGGTATTCATCATGATAAAGACCAGGATCGAAAGTAGAAGTCATGGAATCAATTAAAGTTTTCGCCATATCTATTTCTGCCTTATTAACTTCCGCCTTAGCTGTTGCAACAGGTACTGCCTGAATTTCTGCCTGGTAAAATAGAGTTTTTGCAATAATTCCATCTTTCGTCGGGTACAAAACCATTAAATTCTCAGTCGATCCGATTACTGTTTTTGCAATACCAACTTTCTTTTGTGAAAGCATCGCCTGACGCAGTAATTCACAGGCTTTTTCTGCTCCCGGCTCAGGAACAACATAATAATTTTTCTCATAATAAATTTGATCCACGTCTGTTAATTTTGCAAAATGCTCAATATGGATTGTTTTATCTTTCTTGGTCTTGATTTTTTCCAGTTCATCCTCGGTAAATGTAACATACTTACCCTTTTCATATTCATAACCTTTAATGATTCCGTCAGGTTCCACCTCTTTATTACAGGAGGGACAGATCTTTTTGTATTTTACCCGTTCATGAGTATCTTTACAAAGCTGATTAAAACTAACAGAAATATCTTTTGTGGTTTTATATAATCCAACGGGGATATAGAGCATTCCTACACTAATTGCACTTTTATGAGCTACGGCCATTGTAACGCCTCCTTTTATTTTTATTATTGTTTGATAAAAGATTGAAAATATTCATTTCTATTCCGGCAAGCATCATAATTCTTGGATTAACAGGTATTTTCATGATAATATAATGAGTGTGAAGTTAAAATATTTTTTATTTTCCTGTAACGAAACTCTGTTTTTCAGGATATATAGGTAAGAACAAAAGACTGGAGGCAGCAGCTTTGAATGATATTGAGAGAGCCTACACGCAACATGCTAAAGATGTATACAGATACCTGCTTAGTCTGTCGCATAATGAAGATCTGGCAGAAGATCTGACACAAGAAACTTTTTTTCGTGCTATGCGGACAATGAGCAATTACGATGGAAGTTGCAAATTATCGGTTTGGCTCTGTCAAATAGCTAAGCACATTTGGTACCAATGGTTGGAGAAGCACTCCCGTTTCAAGCAGGTTGAACTTACCGATGATATGCCGGGGGATGAATCACCGGAAAGAAGCACATTACTTCGAATGGAGAAAACAGCCACATTATGGTAGCCTTTTTGACGTGCTCTATCATATTATGCGGCTTAATTATTTTTGCAAAGAATTACGAATTACCACTTCCCTTTGATTCTAATCGGATGTTTGTGGAGTTATGTCCTTCCATGGTTGTAACCAGTAAAGATGGCAGAATTATATGGAAGGAATTAAAACCTTCAAAAGCTGGAGACGACGGGCAAAAAGATTCAGGAGATGTAATTAATTTCGATGGTCTGAAAGAAAAGGGTACATTGGTATGGAGTGGAGTTAATTAATTTCCGTAATTATTTCACCTCCGGTTCGCAGATCTGTTAATAAAGATGTCAATAGTTAAATAATGATTTTATTCCTTTTGGTATAAGGCATCTGCCAAGTTAAGTAGCAGATGCCTTTTAAGAATGATCATTTCCTCACCGGTAACTGCTGCCGGTTAACCCGCTCCATAACCTGTTTTAAAAATGGAGCTGGACCAACCACTCTTATTACCGGACCGAATGCCAACACTTGAATTAACAGTTCGGTTTCTCTGGTTTTGTCATAGTAAATGGAACAGAGGTATTTTCCCGTTTCCTCCATCCGTTCAACTTTTTTCTGATAACTGGAAAAATGAAGCATAGTTCTTTCCAATGCATTGCGCTCATCTGAAATTTCCATAACCAACGGTTCCTGACAGAGTGTATCATCTGCAAGTCTGTCTATTTGAACTGGTTCTTTGATGTAATATCCTGTTTCTTCTATTTTAACAATTCGTCCAATATGTAAAACATCCATGCGCCAGCCATTTCTTCGTCTATAAAGGGCGTAAAGCCGAAACTTGCCATCTTTGGCGGAATATTCAATCCAGCAGGGAAGATAAGTAAATTCAATCAGCCGCTGTTTGACAGAATAATAGGAGATTTTAAGCGTCTGATGTTGTTCCACCGCCTTTAAAATCAGCTGGAAATGATGCCGGAAAGAGATGTTTATCACATCTTGATCCTGAAATTGGTCAAAATAGTGAAATGCTGATGGATCATAAAGCGGTGAAGTATCTGCTAAATCCTGCCAAAGCAGTTCCAGTTGTTCGTCAGTAAAAAACAGACTGATCCGTTCGTCATTAAGGAGAACTTTCAGCCAGGATTTTTGAAGAGAAGTTAGCGGAAAACGAACGGGATTGCACAGACGTGAAGTGTAATTTTTTCCGCTGTCATCAGGTGAAAATAAAGCCCAGTCCCCACTTAGCAGATGAGGGATGATTGACAATGCGCTTTCGTCGTAACCATATTTTTGGGCAATTTCCGTCATCTCGTTCTGGCTGACAGGCTTAAGGGATGCTTCCTCCAGTATTCGGGCGACAATCTGATAATAGCAATTATATATTTCTGAAAAGAGTTCCATGTTACTGTCCTCCTGAAGGTATTGTATCAATATTTTCCCAGACATACATCTGCTGCATTTTCTTCATATCGTTCCAGAAACGTTGTTCCACCTGTTTATTTGAGCAGGTGAAATCAAGAATTCGTCCGGTGAAAGTTCTGATCCAGGGGAGTATTTCGGCGCTGTCCCAACATTCAATGGTATATTCGTAAATATCTGGCTGTATCCGCTTTAGCTGGCCTTGTCGGCCTTCCCGGTTGATCCTGTTAATTAGATAGCTTTCCGTCTTTTCTTCTATACTGAGCTGCAGGCATACCTGTTCCGGTTCCCGGCGGCAGCCAAACGAAACGCCCCAGATATAATCGCTGTTATTCTCATAACCCGCCAGATACCGGTCGTAATTTATATCTGATTTAAGAAGAGATACATTTTGTATGCTGTCCAGCCGATACGAAGCCAAACGACCGTTTGTCAGTCTTCGTACACATACGTAGCGGCGGCCGGTCTGGGTACTGATCCGTATTTTTAAAGGCACACACTCAAATTCATTGATATTACCGCTTCGAATATATTTGATCTGCATTCGTACTCGCTGTTTCTCCCTGATGGCCGTAAGAAGCGGAAGCAAAATCTCATCCTCCAGGGTGTGGGCCAGATAATCGTGTCGAAACCGAAAGTGGTCGTTTCGGCATCGCAGTGAATCCAGTATGGTGCTTCCAATAAAACCAAAGGGAGCAGCAGTCTGATAATAGGAGGCCGCTTCTTTTAGACCATGATATAAATCAGGATGGCTGGTCAGCAAATCCGTGCAAGCTGTATACAAGTGCTGACGGCCATCTTTTTTTACTGAGAACAATCCGTTCTGCTCATATTCAATCAGTTTCTTGCGAACAGTCTGCACCTCAAACAGAGTCTGGTAGCGTTCCTGTAATTCATCATTTATTGTTTCCACACTGCGTGATTTTCCATCCTGCATTAGATCCAGAAGAAAAAAGTGCAGCATGATATCATTATTTGTAAAGCTTTTGCTTTTCCATACATGAAATAAGGGGTTACTGTCAATTCGGTTACTGTCCATGGTGATGGCAACTGATTTCTTATGGCTGGAATCATAATCATACTGAATGTAATCAGCAAACCAGCTTTCTATCCGCCTCCGTTCATTATCATAAGTGCGTCTGCCAGATTCCGGATAATCCATACGGGATTTAAACCCATAGACATAGAAATCACGTACATAAGTGCGTACTTTATTAAAATGTTTGATCAATTCATTAAATTCTGCCATGTATTTTAGCTCCTGCATGATTAAATTGTGTTTATTTAATCTATTATATATGGATAATAGTTAAGTTCGCAACTTTTTTTAAATGATTAATAGTATTTACAGTGCTATGATATAGCCATGGTAAGAAATGGAAACGGAGGAATCAATATGTTTGTTATTTATAATGAAAAAACAAGAAGGCCGATTAAGGTATGGCTGGAGAATATAGATCAGATTGAAAAAAGCTGTTTGGAGCAGGCGTATCACCTGGCTGATCTGCCATTTATACATAAGTGGGTTTGCCTGATGCCAGATACACATGCCGGAATGGGAATGCCCATCGGCGGAGTGATCGCTACCGAAGGTGTTATTATACCCAATGCCGTTGGAGTGGACATTGGCTGTGGAATGAATTTCATCTCCACAAATATTAAAGCTGCAGCGCTAAAAGAAGTGGTAATTGGGAATGGCACGCTTGTGCAGACCATAATTGCAGATATAATGGGGGATATTCCTGTTGGCTTTAATTCACATATTGAAAAACAGACTTCCCATGTACTGGATCAGGCACTTGAGCAGGCCGAAAAATATAAGAGCAATCAGGAATTGTTTCCCTTAATTGAATCTGCCTATTATCAGGTGGGAACTCTGGGAGGCGGAAATCATTTTATAGAGCTTCAGGAAGATCAGGACGGCTATTTGGGAATTATGCTTCATTCCGGCAGCCGTCACTTTGGCAAACGTATCTGTGATGCTTATCATAAGAAAGCAAGAGCTCTAAATGAGATGTGGTATTCACACGTTCCTGATGAGTACCGTCTGGCATTTCTTCCGGTTGATTCAGAAGAAGGGCAGCAATACATTGCATGGATGAATCTGGCTATGGATTATGCCTTTGAAAACCGGGCCAGAATGATGCAACGTGTAAAAGATATTGTGACAGAGAAAATTCAGAAATATTCAGATCAGAAGGTTGTTTTCGGTGAGGAAATTAACTGTCACCATAACTATGCGTCTTTGGAGAATCATTATGGTAAAAATGTCTGGGTACACAGAAAAGGTGCCACCAGAGCACGAAGCGGTGAGCTGGCAGTGATTCCCGGTGCAATGGGATCTTATAGCTATGTGGTAAAAGGCAGGGGCAATGAAGAAAGCTTTTGCACCTCTTCTCATGGTGCCGGACGTGCTTATTCCCGTAAGGGTGCAATGGAAGCATTTAGCTGTGAAGCCGTATTAAATGATCTGAAAGAACAGGGTATCGTTCTTGGTAAAACAAAAAAGGCAGATGTGGCAGAAGAAAGCCGCTTTGCTTACAAAGATATTGAAATTGTAATGGATAATCAAAATGATCTGGTTGAGATTGTTTCTAAATTAAAGACCATTGCAGTAGTAAAAGGATAATTATCTGCTATATACCAGCGTTAAATGCTGGATGGTGCCGGCTGTAATACAGTTCGGTATGCCGCAGAAATTATATAAATGCGAGGTGTGGGAAAAACCACATTCGCCCAAATGATTATTTGCAGGTTCGAATCCTGCCGGTTATGAAACCGATTCTCAATGGTGGAGAGATCATACAGACACCTACCAAGTGTCCAACTTAATGATATGTAAATATGATATCTGCCAGTCAGTTTGCTTTCAGTGCCAGAAAACCGGCATTCTCAGTTTTTTGGAGATCTCCGGTGCTGGTATATGATGCAGGTATGACAGCAGAGCGGCAGTTTTGTACTGGTCGTTTCCTTCCGTACAGTTTCTGGTCTCATTTCCTGGGGGATGGAGAGTCAAAAGAAGGCTTTCCGGGCAGCAGGTAACCGGATCAGAAACCAGGCTAAGGCCGGTCAGTCCGCAGCTTCTCTGAGGCAGATATCAGACTTACATTTACAAACAAAAAACAAATAATATAAATAAGAGGCGACAAACTATGAAATATATAATCAATCAGAATGAATGTGGTTATTTAATGAAAAACGGTATTTTTATCAAAACCTTATACTACGGTAAGCATCGCTATTCCAGAACGTTTGGCTATCAGGTTATAATTGAAAAGATGGAAAACATGGTTGATTTTGAAATATTGCCCATAGAGGTATTGTTAAAGGATCAATCATTTGCTGATAGAATTTTACATATTAAGATTCCGGAGGGACACATCGGTATTTTGCGATATAATGGTGTGGTACAAAAGGTGCTGACTGAGCCTGTATATCTGTATTGGAATAACTGGAAACAATATGAGTATGAGCTCTTAGATATGAGAGAGGCGAAAACGAAATCAGAAATCACAAAATCCCGTCTGACTCATATTCCGCTAAAATATTATAAGAAAGTGGAGATTAAAACAGGTGAAACCGGTATTTTATTTTTCGACAATCAGATTGTGGAAGAATTAGCGGCAGGTACTTATTATTACTGGACGTATGCCAAGGATGTATTATGCCAGGTGATTGATTTGAAAACCAAAACATTAGAGATAAACGGTCAGGAGATCCTGACGGCCGACCGAATCGGCATCAGAGTTAATCTGCTTTGTACATACCGGGTTACTCAGGCACAAAGAATGCTTGAGACCATAAAGAATCTGGAAACTCAGCTGTATGCCTGCGCGCAGCTGGTGGTAAGAGAATATATCGGTTCCTATCGTCTGGATGAGATTTTAGAGCAGAAAGAAGAGATCTCAGGTTTTATCTTTGCACGGCTGAAAGAGGTTCAGGAGGACTACTGTGTGGAATATTTGACTGCTGGTATCAAAGATATCATATTACCAGGCGAGATCCGGGATATTATGAATACTGTACTGATAGCTGAGCGGAAAGCACAAGCCAATGTTATCACCAGGCGGGAGGAGGTGGCTTCCACCCGGTCACTGCTCAATACGGCAAAATTAATGGATGAGAACAAAACTCTCTATAAACTAAAGGAGTTAGAGTGTCTGGAACGTATCTGCATGCAAGTAGGTAATATCAATGTAGCAGGCAGCGGCGCATTGCTGGGACAGCTCAGGGAGTTAATGGGCAGCGGTGTATAATTAAAAAACAGTTAGGGGGAGATAAGAGAATATGAAAGACTTCAAAAAATTAATTAATTCAGCTGACTATGATTTCCTTAGAAAACACGAAAGATTGGGAAATAATATTATCCTTCTTGGTTTGGGCGGCAGTCACGCATATGGAACAAACAATGAGAACAGTGATATTGATTTCCGCGGTATTACTCTCAATTTACCATCTGATCTGATTGGTTTAACAGAATTCCAACAGTATGAGGATTTAAAGACAGATACAGTCATTTATTCATTTAATAAGATAGTAAGATTGCTGCTTGAGTGTAATCCAAACACATGTGAGATTCTTGGACTGGATGAAGACCAGTATTTTATTAAAACAAAACTGGGTCAGGAATTACTTGAAAATAAGGGACTTTTTCTCTCCAAAAGGGCGGCGAAATCTTTTGGGGGATATGCAGGTGCACAGCTGAGACGTCTTCAAAATGCTATAGCCAGGGATTCTATGCCTCAGACAGAAAAGGAGATACATATCTTAAATTCCGTCAAGAATGCACTGGAGGATTTTCAGCGGCGTTATGACAGCATTGATCAGGGAAGCATTCATCTTTATATTGATACAGCTGTAAACCGTGAATTTGACACAGAGATATTTGTAGATGCCTCGTATAAGCACCTGCCGCTGCGTGATTATGAAAACATGTGGTCCGTTATGCATAATGTTGTTAAGGATTACGATAAGATAGGAAAACGGAACAGAAAAAAGGATGACAATCATCTGAACAAGCACGCCATGCATTTAATCAGGCTGTTTATGATGGCAATTGATATATTGGAAAAGGGTGAGATTAATACCAGCCGGAAGAATGACCTGGATCTGCTTAAAAAGATAAGGAGCGGCAGTTTTCAACGGGATGATAAAACATTTGACAGTGAATTCTATGATATACTCGCAGATTATGAAGGCAGGCTTGAGAAAGCAATAAAGGTAAGCGTTTTACCAGATAATCCGGATATGGATAAAGTTGAGGCGTTCGTTGAATATATCAACAAGAAAGTGATAGAGGGTGATTATTGATGTTTGATATCAGAAGTGAAATTCAACAAAAGTTGTTGGAAATTGAAAAGAAAGAGAATGTAAAAATTTTGCATGCAGTGGAGTCAGGAAGCCGAGCATGGGGGGTTGCATCGCCGGATAGTGATTATGATGTCCGATTTATTTATATCAGGAGAAAGGAAGATTATCTTAAATTAAATGAATCAAAGGATGTGATAGATTGGCAGCTTGATGAAGTGCTGGATATCAATGGCTGGGATTTAAAAAAAGTATTAAAACAGTTCTACCGGGGAAATGCAACTTTATTTGAATGGAGTAATTCCCCGATTGTATATAAGACAACTGAATTATGGAAACAGATATATGATGAAGCAAAAGGCTGCTTTTCAATAAAAGCAGCGGCATACCATTATTATGGTACTGCAAAAAACACATATATCAAGTATTTGCAGGAAGAGTCTGTGAAGTATAAAAAATATTTCTATGCATTAAGACCTTTGCTTGCAGGAAAGTATATACAGGAATTTCAGTGTCCGCCTCCTGTATTATTTGATGATCTTATGAAAATGAATATTCCGGCAGAACTTCGTAATGGAATTGATGAGCTGTTAGAAATCAAAAAAAAGAGTGATGAAAAAGAAAAGGGTGCACAAATTTCAGTGATTCAGGATTTTATCAACAACGAATTAGAAAATCAAAAAGCTTATGTGGAAAGCATTTCGGATGATAGAAAACATGAGTGGGATGATTTGAACCATATTTTTTTGAAAACGTTCAGTTAAAGATGTAAAGCGCAGGCAGGTTATTTTATTTCGTTATTTACCGATATAATAAAATAGAAGGCAGTGATAATAATGTATATATAAACTGCTTTTTTTGTACAAAGTTTTTTAAAATCAGGGGGAAAAGTATGAGAAAGGGAAAAATGATATTAATTGCTTTACTAGTTATTTTTGCAACAGCCTTCGGGCATCAGACCATTTCGCAGGCATCACAGACAAGTACAACCGTATCTGTTACAGATTCGATCCAGAGGTATTGAATATTTCTTGTTAACGGATAATTTTGAACTGTATGAAGTAGATGGAGCCAGACTTGATGGCAATACTCTGAACTTTAATGCGGTCTATACATTTACCATTGCAGATATTTATGGAACCAGCCGATCACTGCTTTATACAAAGTTTGTTTATCAATATGCAGATGGTCAATGGCACTTAATTGCAAGTGGGGAGGAGGCGGATCCATCAATGTCTGGCAAGCCTAACCGAGTGGCAATTTTATATGCTAAGCAGGATAAAACCAAAGAACAGTTTGGAGTCGATAATATTATGGATCTGTTTGAATTCAACAAAGTGAATTATCGTAAAAAGTATCTGAATCAGTAAAGAAAAAATCCAGCCCAAAAGAGGTGATACAAAATGAGTAAATACAATGCTTTATGGGAATACGTCCAGAAAAATGGCAGCCCGTCCTTTAAACTGACGTTTGATGAAATCGGCGAGATCGCAGGAATACCTCTAGACCACTCTTTTTTAACATATAAAAAAGAACTGGCTGAATATGGATATCAGGTAGGAAAGATATCCATGAAAGAAAAAACGGTTATCTTCAATATTTTATAAGTAAGGGGGAATCTTCTGTGGAGGAAAAAGCAAAAATTAAGGGGAAATTTACTGATGGTGATCTTTACTGGATCAGAGAAGGAACACATATAAGTTGATTTTGAGAAAACCTTGAGTAGAAAGACTCGGGGTTTTTCTGTTTTCAGAGGTAACAGATAAGAAATTCGGGCAGAAAATATCCCCTCCCCTGGCTTGTGGGTAAATTCACATTAAAGTATAATTGCAGCTATGTGAAAATGGTTCATTTGCGTAGATTTACAGGATAGAAAAATGTACAGACAGAACTGGGGGCAGAATCAATGAACAGAGATGAACGACAGAAACCATGGGGAGATGGGGAGGACTATAACCGTTACATAGTTTCAGAACTGGCATCCTTTCGGAAAGATGCATGGAAAAGGCAGATTGGAAAACATCTGAATGGAAGAAGAGAATTAAAAATATTGGATGCCGGCACAGGACCCGGTTTTTTTGCGTGTATTCTTTCAGAGGAAGGACAACAGGTGACTGGAATTGACTATTCGGATGGCATGATTGCATGTGCCAAAGATAATGCAGAAAAACTGGGAGTGTCTGCAGATTTTAAGAAAATGGATCTCAATCAGCTGGAGTTTAAGGATGAAGAATTTGATGTGATTGTTACAAGAAATGTAACTTGGACATTGGAGCATCCCAAACAAGTCTACAATGAATGGAAGCGGATTTTAAAGAAGAACGGAAAGCTCTTAATTTATGACGCCAACTGGCATCTCCATTTCTTTGATGAAGAAAAACTCAAGCGTGTCAGAGAAAGAGAAGAGCGTTACTTACATAAATATGGAAAAAAAGAGGTAGTAGCAATTGAAAATATGGAATTCTTTGCAGCCTCTCCGCTGACAAGTACACTGCGTCCGGTATGGGATAAACAGACACTTGAGAATATTGGCATGAGTGTACAGATAAAGGATAATATTGGTGAAAACGTGTATGAAGAATGGGAAAAGGATCTGTACGGGGAGTCTCCCTTATTTGAGATTTGTGCCACAAAATGTTGATGAAGGGATTGTATAAAAGGTGACAAAGAAAACCATAACCAGTCGCATCTTACAGATTATCATCGTATTGTTTGGAATTGGCTTTTTGACATTCGGCCTTACTTACCTTGCACCCGGTGATCCTGTAAAGGCAATGTATGCCTCAAATGGAGGTGTTCCCAGTGAGGAAGTGATGGAAGCCATGCGGGAGAAAATGGGATTAAACAAACCATTTCCGATACAGTATTTCAACTGGTTATTCAGCTGTCTACACGGAAATCTGGGTACTTCCTATTCACTGAATAAACCGGTTGTGTCTGTGCTGCTTCAAAGACTGTGGCCCACATTAAAACTTACACTGTTTTCAATGATGATCATGCTTGCAGTATCCGTTCCATTTGGTGTTCTTTCAGCAGTAAAACACAATAAGGCAGCTGACTATATCATACGAGCCTTCTCATTTGTGGGAGTTTCATTGCCAAGCTTCTGGCTTGGTGTTATGCTGATTTACATTGTTGCACTGAAGTTTAAGCTGCTTCCTGTCATATCCTCTGACACTGGGTTTAAGAAAATGATTCTTCCGGCTGTTACCCTCGCTTTTCCCATGACAGCAAAATATACCAGGCAGATACGTGCTGCTGTATTGGAAGAATTACATCAGGATTATGTTGTAGGTGCACGGACCAGAGGGTTAAAGGAAAGTACGGTTCTCTTTGGGCATGTCCTTCCTAATGTACTACTTCCGTTAGTCACATTGCTGGGGTTATCCTTTGGGTCGCTTCTTGGAGGAACCGCAGTTGTGGAAGTCATCTTTTCTTACCCGGGGTTAGGCAATCTGGCTGTATCGGCAGTAGCTGCCAGAGATTATCCGCTGATTCAGGGGTATGTTCTATGGGTTGCCCTGATCTATATGGTGATCAATCTGATTGTTGATATTGCCTATGAGAAGCTGGACCCCAGAACGAAAGTGAGGTGAGAGACATACAGAAGATACTTGCATTTTGCAAAAATCATAAACAGTTTACGGTCTTTTGTATCTTAGCTCTTGTTGTTATTGGGGCAGCTGTTTTTGCTCCTTTTATAGCTACCCATAATCCGTATGAAGCGGTGATAGCAAACGCAGAACAACCGCCGGATGCAAAACACTGGTTTGGAACAGATAAACTGGGACGAGATCTGTTTTCCCGAGTTATATATGGAACACGAACGTCTCTGACTTCGGCACTGCTCTTGGTGGTGATTACACTTTTTGTTGGATCGGCACTTGGCATTTTTGCAGGCTATTTCGGTGGAGTCACTGATTCTGTTATTATGAGAATTTCTGATATGATGATTTCATTTCCCGGACTTGTACTGGCAATCGCAATTGCCGGAATTCTCGGCCCCAGTCTTTTGAATGCCATCATTGCAATTGTAGCTGTCAGCTGGACAAAGTATGCGCGTCTCGCCCGGAGCCTTGTACTTAGAATAAAGCATAAGGATTATATGTCAGCAGCTGTACTGACTGGATCGAAGACTGGTTATATCCTTAGAAACTATATATGTAAAATGACTATGCCTATTTTGATTGTTACGGCTGCTACAGATATGGGCACGATGATGCTTGAAATAGCTGCACTTTCCTTTCTTGGATTTGGAGCACAGCCACCAATTCCTGAATGGGGAATGATGCTGAGTGAGGGACGTTCTTATTTACAGACCGCCCCCTGGATGATGTTTTTTCCAGGTCTGGCTGTATTTATTGTTGTTGCTGTATTTAATTTGCTGGGGGATAGTCTGAGAGATATCATGGATCCGTTGAGTGATTGATAAAAGACCGGCAGCAGGAGGAAATTATGCTGGAAATACAAAATATTACGGTTAATTATAATATAAGCGGCAAACCAGCAGTTGAAAATTTCTCCCTGGCTGTAAAACAGGGAGAAATCTGTTGCCTGGTGGGAGAAAGCGGAAGCGGGAAAACTTCTGTTATCCGTGCAGTTATGGGGAATCTGCCGGGACAGGGAAGGGTAGCACAGGGAGACATCTTCTTTGAGGGAGAATCCCTTTTAACCTATACTGCAAATGACTGGAGAAAAATTTACGGCACAGAAATTTCCATGATTTTTCAGGATTCAGGAGCCATGTTGAATCCAATCCGTACAATCGGTTCCCAGTTTGTTGAATATATCCGAGCCCATAGAGCTTATAGCAGAAAAGATGCATGGGAAAAAGGTGTAAAGATGCTGGAACGCGCGTGTCTGCCTGATGGGGAGCACATTATGAAATCCTATCCGTTTCAACTTTCAGGCGGTATGAAACAGCGTGTTGGAATTGCGTTTGCCATGGTTTTTAAGCCAAAGCTGCTGCTTGCCGATGAGCCTACCAGCGCACTGGATATCACAATGCAGGCGCAGATGATCCGACAGATGATGAAACTGAGAGAGGAGTACGGCACCAGCATTATTATGATAACCCATAACCTGGCTCTTGCGGCATATATGTCAGATCATATCGTGGTGATGAAAGATGGAAAAATAGCAGACAGCGGTGACAGAGACCATATTTTGTATAAATCTCAGGCTGAATATACAAAGAAACTCTTATCTGCAGTGCCGTCACTGGGAGGTTATTATTATGTTTGAACCGGCTGATCTGATTATTGAAGCCAGGCATCTTACAAAGTCATATCAACTATCCGGGCATAGAATTCTGACCGCCTGTGATGATGTCAGCCTTAATTTCTACAAGAACCGGACGATTGGTATCGTTGGAGAGAGTGGTTGCGGAAAAAGTACTTTTATGCGAATGGCAGTAGGGCTGGAAAAACCGACTTCCGGGGAAATATTATTTCATGGGAAAAATATCACAGAGCGAAAAGGCGAAGAACTGCGTCTAAGCCGCAAAAATATTCAGATGATTTTTCAGGATCCTGGGGAAGCATTTCACCCGCGGATGAAAGTGAAAGAAATAATTTGTGAACCGCTTTTTAATTATAATCTGATTAAGAAAAATGAAATGGATTCAAAAGCCAGAGAACTTCTTGAAATGGTAGAACTTCCGGGAAGCTTTGCAGAGCGTTATCCCCATGACATGAGCGGTGGTCAGCGGCAGCGTATCGGTATTGCCAGAGCATTGGCACTGGAGCCAGAAGTGATTATTTGTGATGAAATAACATCGGCACTTGATGTTTCAGTGCAGCAGACGATTGTAGAACTGCTTTTAGATCTGCAAAAGAGGAAACAGATATCCATAGGCTTTATCAGCCATGATCTGGCATTGGTACAGCAATTTGCACACCAGATAGCAGTTATGTATTTGGGCAATGTTGTTGAGATTTTAAACGGAAAAGAAGTCAGCACAAATGCCGCACACCCGTATACACAGGCGTTACTGGATTCTATTTTTGACCTTAACATGGATTTTTCAAAGGAAATAGTCAGCATGGAAAGTGAAATACCAAGTCCATTTAATATACCAGATGGCTGTCCTTTCCAAAATCGCTGTATTCATTGTATGGATGTATGCAGGGCAGAAAAACCAAGGTTATGGGTGTTAGAACCCAATCATCTGGTAGCATGCCATCAATTTAATCGTTTTAAATACCGGGAGGATAAATGAAGAAAAAAGAAGTTAAAAAAATATTTGCAGTTTTTGTATCAGTAGCCGTATGGGGCAGCTTGTTGTCTGGATGCGGGGCAGCGACCGGCACTGGGAAGACATCAACTGGCGCAGCGGAAAATAAAAAGACACTGGTGATCGGAAGCGGTCAGTCAGCGGGTACTTTGGACCCCATTAAGGCTTATAATGGCTGGTATCCGGTACGTTATGGCATTTGCCAGACTTTAACTAAAATGAATGATGATTATTCCATAACCGGCTGGCTTACAGAGGATGATTATTCCTCCAATGAGGACAATACGGTATGGACTTTTACCATAAAAGATAATGTGACATTTTCCAACGGAAACAAGCTGGATGCAGAGAACGTAAAAAAATCTCTGGAGAATGTCTTTGAGAACGGAGAAAGAGGTGTGGAGTATTTCACCCCTGTTTCCATAGAAGCTGACGGCCAGAAACTGGTGATTACCACTCAAAAGCCGGAGCCCATCCTGCCCAATAAGCTGGCTGATCCATTATTCTGTATCATAGACACATCGGTTGATAACAGCAAAATCGGGGATAACGGTCCAATCGGAACTGGTCCGTATGTATGTGAATCGTTTGATACTGCCACAAAAAAATGTGTGGTAGTTAAAAACGAGAATTACTGGAATGGTGAAGTAAAGACGGATCGGATTGAATTCATTTATTCTGAGGACCAGTCCACAATCAGTATGGGACTTCAGTCAGGTGACTTCGATGCGGTCTATAATGTCAGCATGAATGATATTGGTACATTTGAAAAAAACAGCGATTATAAAATTAAAACAAACCCCAGTGGGCGTACCACCATTGGCTTTATGAATCAGAACGGACCGTTGGGCGACAAAGTACTTCGTGAGGCAGTCCTTCAAATGCAGGACAAAGATTCTTACTGCAAAATTTTGCTGAAAAATCAGTATGTTCCAGGGAAAACACTGATAACCTCCGCCTCTGATTATGGATATGATACGCTGACGGATCCCAACGCATACGATCCTGAGAATGCAAAAAAACTGTTGGATGAAGCAGGCTATACCGATACGGACGGAGATGGTTTCCGTGAAACTTCGGCTGGAGAGCCATTAAGTCTTCGTTTCATCTATTATACCGGACGCCCGGAACAGCAGATCGTTGTGGAGGCAGCTCAGGCAGCAATGGCCAAGGTGGGAATCAAAGTTACCCCGGAAGTCCATGATACCCAGACCGTTATGGATATGCAAAAAACGGGGGATTATGATTTGCTTTGTATGAGCATTAACATCATGAACTGCGGAGACCCTGAGAATCAGATCAATACCTATTTTAAAGAGGGCGGTACCTATAATGTGACTGGATATAACAGCGAAGAGTTTAATTCTCTTATGGACCAGGTGCATGTAAGCGCAGATCCGAAACAGAGAAAAGATTTGATCAAACAGGCAGAGCAGGTTCTGTTAAATGATGGAGCAGCCATTTATTTTTGTTATCCCATAATGAACTTTGTTATGAAAAATCATGTTGACGGAATTAATTCCACCCCTGCAGATTTCTACTGGGTTGATGAAAATACAACAATTAATAATTAGCAGGCATCTAAGGAGCAGTTACTTATGAGTGATGTGAATGATATAAATATAAATTTTAATAAAAAGATAAAAGAAGAGGTGACGGACTACTGGTCCTCACGGGCAGAGATATTTAATGAACTGAAAATACAGGAGCTGAATTCTGATATGCGCGGGCGATGGCTGAAGGAACTTCAAACCTATCTTCCTGCTAAAAAAGGTCTCAAAATACTTGATATTGGTACAGGAACAGGTTTTTTCTGCTTTTTACTTGGGGCGGAAGGCCATAATCTTACGGGGATTGATCTCACTGAGAAAATGATTCTCGAAGCAAGAAAATCATCGGCAATTCTTGGAATACCTGCTGAGTTTTATGTGATGGATGCTGAGATGCCGGATTTTCCAGATAACAGCTTCGATGCGATTGTCACCCGCAATGTGGCATGGACATTGCCGGATCTTAAAAAAGCTTATGAGAAATGGCATAATCTTTTGAAAGAGGATGGCATCCTCATTAATTTTGATGGAGATTACAGCAGAGAGAATGATCAGCAAAAACTACCGGAAAATCATGCACATTCAAAGATTACACAGGAACAGTGGAGTGCATATGAACATTTAAAAACGGAACTGCGTCCCATCTCAAATCCAAGACCTGCATGGGATGTTCAGCTTCTGAAATCTGCAGGATTTAAGGAGATCAGGCTGGATGAACAGGTGGGAGACAGAATTTACAGTGAAATAAACCAATTCTATAATCCTACCCCTATTTTCACAATAGCAGCAAGAAAATAATAACAGATTGAGTTATTCCGTATGTTTCTCCTGCATACATGCTTGACCTGCCGATGGTGTTGAATTAATATGGTATTAATTGTATAATATTACAAAGCATGTCAGCAAGCAGGAGGATAAGATGTTCAGCCCAATTAAAAACACGAAGGTTTATGAACAGGTAATGGATCAGATCAGGGAAATGATTGACAACGGAGTTTTGAAAAAAGGAGACAAGCTTCCTTCTGAGAGAGATTTAGTTGAAGAATTACAGGTGAGCAGAGCGTCAATCCGGGAAGCTCTTCGGGCATTGGAAGTCATTGGATTAATCGAGTGCAGGCAGGGAGAAGGAAATTTTATTAAATCAAGCTTTCAGGATAATTTGTTTGAACCTTTATCTATCATGTATACGCTGGAAGGAACCAATCCGGAAGATATACTGGAATTAAGAAAGATTATGGAAGTAGAGGCTTCCGGTCTGGCTGCAAAGAGAATAACGGATGAACAATTAGGTGAATTAAAAGAAATCATGGAACGGTTTGAAAACTGTACAGATGAAAAAATGAATGCAATGATTGATAAAGAACTGCATTATAAGATTGCAGAGTACTCAGGAAATGTGTTGATTTTTAATATTCTAAGAACTGTTTCGCATTTAGTAGATGATTTTATTAAAGATACAAGGAAATTAATCATAGCGGACCAGGAAAAGAAAAAAATACTTTTGTTACAACACAAGAAAATCTATATGGCCATTGAAATGCACAGCTCTGTTGCAGCACGTAAAGCGATGCGTCAGCATCTTGATTACACCAACAAGTATATTAAAATGATCTGATGATAAGGAGAAATAATATGTTGGAACTATACAAAGCCATTGCAGACTGCAATCCCAATAAAAGAAATATGGTTGCGACAGTGATAGATGGAGAAGCATTGGGACAGAAGGCATTATTTTCTGATGAGATGCTTATCTGTGAAACGAAAGAGTCCGGTTATTTTTCTGGGCATGCTGAAACGATATGGAACGTGGCAAGTGATAAAAATCAATGCAGAAAAGGGTTGATTACTCTTGATGGCAGGCGTATTTACTGTGACTGGCTGGGTCAGGAGATTCATCTGGTGATATGTGGTGCAGGTCATGTCTCAATTCCGGTGATACAGATTGGTCTCATGATGGGATGTGAAGTCACCGTGCTTGAAGACCGCCCCCAATTTGCAGACAATGCAAGGCGGGCAGGAGCGACAACGGTTATTTGCGAACCTTTTGAGCAGGGTCTGAGCCAAGTGGAGGGCAGCAGTAATACGTATTTTGTTATTGTAACAAGAGGCCACCGCTATGATCAGACGTGTCTGGAACTGATTGCCAGGAAAAAACATGCCTATATTGGAATGATTGGAAGCCAGGCACGGGTGGCAAAGGTAAAAGAGACCGCATTGTTAAACGGCTGCGATAATACAGTTCTTGATCAGTTATACAGTCCCATAGGCCTGAGTATCAATGCGGAAACTCCGGTTGAAATCGGAGTTGCTATTATGGCAGAAATCATTGAAGTGAAGAACAAGAAGATACGTTCCAGCGGATACTCCAAAGATATATTGCACGCCATTTTAAAGCCGGAAGAAAAACCAGGACGAAACGTTCTGGTTACCATTGTGGCAAGAAAGGGGTCGGCTCCCCGGGATGTTGGTACTAAGATGCTGGTAACGCCGGAAGGAAGGTGTATTGGAACCATTGGCGGCGGTTGCATGGAGTCTGAGGTTCTTCAGATCGCATTCCAGATGCTTCACAGTGACAGAGAGAAGTCCCAGCTTTTCCATGTGGATATGACCGGTGCAGATGCGGAGGAAGAAGGCATGGTGTGCGGCGGGGTTATTGATGTATTGCTAGAAGTTATCTGAATGTGATGGTACAAGGTCAGAACGGCTTAAAATCAAAATGATGAGCCGCTCTGGCTTTTTTCTTTTTATATTTTTACTATAATTTTTTAAAATGTATAGATGTTTTTCTAATATTGTGATATTATGGCAATAAGTGGTCAGACCATTATACCAATAAAGCAATACAAATTCATATTACGTTTGTATGATTTGCCACACTATATTTAATACATAGAAAGAGAGGGATACGAATGGATATTTTAGTCTGTATCAAGCAGGTTCCGGATACATCAAAAGTTGAAGTGGATCCGGTAACTGGTGTTTTAAAGAGAGATGGTGTAGATTCAAAAATGAACCCCTATGACTTGTATGCTTTGGAAACCGCACTGAAAATGAAAGAGCAGCAGGGCGGATTGGTAAATGTGATCAGCATGGGACCGCCTCAGGCGAAAGAGGTTATTAAAGAAGCATATATGATGGGGGCAGACGACGGAGCTTTAATAACGGACAGAAAGTTTGCAGGAGCAGATGTACTTGCTACCTCATATACCATTTCCCAGGGCGTGAGAAAAATGGGGGATTTTGATCTTATTTTATGCGGAAAGCAGACAACAGATGGTGATACCGCTCAGGTAGGACCAGAGATGGGGGAATATCTTGGAATCCCGCATATTACCAACGTTTTAAAAATTGTAGAAATAAAAGAAAAATCAATCATAGTAGAAATGGATATGCCAGACACCATTGAAGTCGCTGAAATCCAGTTTCCATGTTTAATTACCGTCGAGAAAGATATTTTTCAGCCAAGACTGCCATCTTACAAGAAAAAGTTAGAGGCAAAAGACAAGGAAATCAAAATCCTGACCATCAATGATTTTGAGGATAAAAATGAGATGAAATATGGGTTAAATGGTTCCCCTACACAGGTAGAGAGAATATTCCCCCCATCCGTCAACAATGACAGAGAGATATGGACCGGAACCGGCGATAAACTCAGCTTACAAATGGCAACAAAACTGAAAGAGTTAAAATTCATATAAAGAGGGGTGGGGATTTTATGGGCAAGTTAATATGTAACCAGGAAAATGTGAATGAGTCAAATATCGAAGAATTATTAAAAGTCTGTCCTTTTGGAGCAATTGAATACACGGACGGAAAAGTACAGGTGAATGCAGGCTGTAAGATGTGTAAGATATGTGTGAAAAAGGGTCCGGCAGGGGTAATGGAATTTGTTGAAACAGAGACAAAAAAGGTTGATAAGAGTCTGTGGAGAGGAATAGCCGTCTATGTTGATCATGTAGAAGGAACCATTCATCCGGTGACAATGGAGCTGATCGGAAAAGCCAGAGAGCTTGCCTCAGTTGTTGATTTCCCAGTGTATTGCGTTTTTATCGGTCACAATATAAAAAAGAAAGCAGAAGAGCTGCTGCATTACGGTGTGGACGAAGTCTTTGTATACGATAACAAAGAATTAAAGGATTTCAGAATCGAAACTTACACGGCAGCCATGGAAGACTTTATAAATAAAGTAAAACCATCTTCCATACTGGTGGGTGCCACCACCACAGGAAGATCTCTTGCTCCCAGAGTAGCTACCAGATTCAGAACCGGATTAACTGCTGACTGCACCATACTTGAAATGAAGGAAAACACAGATCTTGTTCAGATCAGGCCGGCGTTTGGCGGCAATATTATGGCTCAGATTATATGCCCCAATACAAGACCTCAGATGGCAACCGTAAGATATAAGATTATGAATGCACCGGAAAGGCAGAGGGATCAAAAAGGAACAATAACGGTATGTGAACTGGAAGAAGAAAAATTAAAATCCCAGATAGAGGTTTTAAAGGTTACAAAGAAAAAAGTAGAAGAAAACATATCTGACGCGGAGGTGATCGTTGCAGTAGGCAGAGCCATAAAATCAGAAAAAGACATGGCTATGGTGCAGGATCTGGCAGATCTGCTCCATGCTCAGATAGCAGGAACAAGACCTCTTGTGGAGGCAGGGCTGATTCCGGCAAAGAAGCAGATTGGTCTTTCCGGAAGAACGGTGAAACCAAAACTGATCATCGCCCTGGGAATATCCGGTGCCGTTCAGTTTGTGGCAGGAATGAATCACTCAGATCGTATTTTTGCTATCAATAAAGACGAAAATGCCTCGATCTTTCATACAGCACATTATGGAATCGTAGGAGATATTTATGAAATCGTTCCCCAGCTTGTGAAAGAATTAAAGTGTACAGGAGCATAGTAAACAATTTATACATAGAATGCGGGTCGATTTATTGATAGAAAAATTACGAATCAAGGAGGGAATAAATGTGATGGATTATAAAAAAATTGATACCGGAGACGTGGAATATCTGGTAACTCAGCTAGGCAGAGACAGAGTATTTACCGATGATGAAATTAATGATGACTTCAGTCATGATGAAATGGGCGGAATAAGCCGGAAGCCAGATGTACTGGTGGATGTTCTTACAACAGAAGAAGTATCAAAGATCATGAAATATGCCTATGACCATAGAATTCCTGTTGTAGCCAGAGGATCAGGTACTGGTTTAGTGGGAGCATCTGTTCCGGTTTACGGCGGAATTATGATCAATATGTCTAAAATGAACCGGATACTGGAAATAGACGAAGAAAATCTCACACTGACTCTGGAACCGGGAGTCTTATTAATGGAGATCAGTGAATTTGTTGAAGAACATGATTTATTCTATCCCCCAGATCCAGGTGAAAAATCAGCGACGATTGCCGGTAACATCAATACCAACGCAGGAGGCATGAGAGCGGTTAAGTATGGAGTTACCAGAGATTACGTGAGAGGGCTGGAGGTTGTACTTCCAAACGGGGAAATCCTTGAAATCGGTGGCAAGGTGGTAAAAAACTCCTCTGGCTATAGTATAAAAGACTTAATATGCGGGTCAGAAGGAACCCTGGGAATTGTAACAAAGGCCATTTTAAAACTCCTTCCCCTGCCTAAAAAGGCGATTTCCCTGTTAATTCCATTTCCCAGCCTGGATATGGCAATCAGTACGGTTCCGGAAATCGTGAAATCAAAAGCTTCCCCCACTGCCATAGAATTTATGCAGAGAGAAGTAATTCTGGCAGCCGAGGAATACTTAGGAAAGAAATTTCCTGACAATTCTTCCGATGCATATCTCTTACTGACATTTGACGGAAATACCAGGGAGGAAATCGAACGGGCATATGAAAAGGTAGCGGATATCTGCCTGAAGGAAGGTGCCTGCGATGTATTTATTGTTGATACGGATGAGAGAAAGGACTCTGTCTGGTCTGCCAGAGGAGCATTTCTTGAAGCTGTGAAAGCATCAACCACAGATATGGATGAATGTGACGTAGTAGTTCCAAGAAATAAAGTTGCCGAGTTTATTAAATATACCCACGAACTTCAAGACAGATTTCAAGTAAGAATCAGAAGTTTTGGTCATGCAGGAGATGGGAATCTTCATGTATATGTATTAAAGGATGAACTTTCAGAGGAAGCCTGGAAAAAGAAACTTTCAGAAGTATTTGAAGCTATGTATAGTAAATCAAGGGAGCTAAACGGCCTGGTATCCGGAGAACATGGAATTGGTTTTGCCAAGAAAGCATATATGCTGGAACAATATAGTCAAGAATATGTAGAACTGATGAAGAATATAAAACTGGCATTTGATTCCAGAAATATTTTAAACCCTGGGAAGATTTTTCAGTAAATCAATCTGATAAAAAGATCGTGAGGGAATCTTATGGCCAAAATAAAAATACCGTATTCAAATAGACTTTTAGAGGTTGAAATTCCAGATCATAATCTGGCTGGAATATTAGAATCAAAAGCCCATGCTTTTCACGTCAGTGGCAGTCAGGAAGAGATTGTAAACAGGGCTTTGGATCACCCAATCGGAAGTGCCACCTTAGAAGAACTGGTTCAGGGCAGGAAAAACATGGTTATTATAACCAGCGATCATACAAGACCGGTACCAAGTAAAGTGACAATGCCGATCCTTCTCAAACGGATCAGAAAGGCCAATCCTGATATTGACATTAAAATATTAATTGCTACCGGATTTCACAGACCTGATACGACGGAAGAACTGATTCATAAGTTTGGGCAGGAAATAGCAGACCATGAAGTGATCATTAATCATTTATCAGAAGACGAAAACAGCGTAGTGAGAGTGGGAACTCTACCTTCCGGCGGAGAACTTTGGCTTAATAAGCTGGCAATGGAGACGGAGTTATTGATTTCGGAAGGATTTATAGAACCTCATTTTTTTGCGGGATTTTCTGGAGGAAGAAAGAGTGTACTTCCAGGCGTGGCATCGGCGAAAACCGTAATGGCAAACCATTGCTCCGAATTTATAGCGAGCGAATACGCCAGGACTGGAGTCATTCATAACAATCCCATTCATAACGATATGCTTTATGCAGCCAAACAGGCAAAGCTTGCCTTTATACTGAATGTTGTGATTGACAGTGAAAAAAATATTATTAATGCCTTCGCAGGAGACAGCGAACAGGCACACGCAGAAGGCTGTAAATTTGTTATGGATCTGGCTTCCGTCAAGGCTGTAAAAGCAGATATCGCCATAACTTCCAATGGAGGATATCCTCTTGACCAGAATGTATATCAGTCTGTGAAAGGAATGACGGCAGCAGAAGTTGTGTGCAAAGAGGGCGGTGTTATTATTATGGTCTCGGCCTGTAATGACGGGCATGGAGGGAAGTCCTTTTATGAAAACATGGCAAATGCAAAGAGTCCGGATGAAGTTCTTTACCGTGTGATGAAGACCGGAAGAACTGAAACAATACCGGACCAATGGGAGTTCCAGATACTTGCACGGATACTTAAAAAGCATACAGTCATTCTAGTTTCCGATCTATGTGATCCGGAAATGATTAAAAAAATGCATATGCAGCATGCATATACATTTGAGAAAGCACTTAAAATGGCTTTCAAAATAAAAGGGTCAGATGCGGACATAACAGTCATACCCGATGGGGTGGGAGTAGTAGTGAAATGAATCAGGGAAAGGAGTTCTCTTTGGAGAGCTCCTTTCCCTGATTGACGTTCATAACAATTATGTAGTTACCGTTCCTGCTGGCTTGACGAAACCGGGTTATCACAGTACTTCTCCATCACAGCGGCGTACCTGCCCCAATCAAAATCATTGTAAAAATATTTGCCGTCAACGTTTTAAAATCGTTGCCCCCATAAGAAGTCCATGAAATTTCATTAGGCGGGGGATTACTGAGTGTTAACTCGCTGAATATTTCCTCTCCAGTTAATAAATCCACTATGCGTATTTTTAACACTGTTTCTGATTTCGTGTTATACTGGCTATCACGCGGCCAATCATCATAATATGGATTGTCAGTCGCAGCTTTGGACCGCAGCCCCTCTGCAATAAAGTCAAAATTTCCAAGCTTAATTAGCAGTTCCACATTCTTTCGTGTATCTCTGTCAGGAAAATCATGGTCTGATAGATAGTATTTCCAATTGTATCATATATATTGCTGTTAGCATATAATTTATAAAAAATTTATTGCATTAGAAACTAATGTTCTGTATACTGTTAGCATATAAAATCATTGGTATTTGATTTTATATTTTTGGTATATTATAGTCAGATGGTAATTATAAAGAAATGAGAGGAGAGAATCATATGGCTGGATTATGCAGTGAGAATCTTATATATAACAATTTAATCAATGGGCAGTGGACAGAATCTGCATCAGGAGACGTCATCACCATTACATCACCTGCAGACGGTTCTTTCGTAGGTAAGATACAGGCGATCAGTAAGGAAGAGGTAGATGAAATTGTTCGGTTTTCCAAAGCTGGTCAATCACAGTGGGCTGCTGTACCCATATACGAAAAAGCAGCGATCCTTTATAAGGCTGCAGCGCTCCTGGAAGAACGGACTGAAGAAATTTCAGATATCCTCATGATGGAGATCGCAAAAGATAAGAAATCTTCCGTATCAGAAGTCAAACGAACTGTGGATTTTTTACGTTTTACTGCAGATGCTGGGAAAAGTCTGGAAGGAATTGCAGTGAGTGGTGAGAATTTTCCAGGGGGCTCACGAAATAAGATGTCCTATATAAAGAGAATTCCCCTAGGTACCGTATTGGCAATATCCCCCTTTAACTATCCAATTAATTTATCGGCATCTAAGATAGCACCAGCTTTAATGGGAGGCAACGCAGTCATATTGAAACCGGCAACACAGGGCGCCATCAGTGCACTTCACCTTGTAAAGGCATTGCAGGATGCAGGACTTCCGGCAGGGGTGATGCAGACAGTAACCGGAAAAGGAAGTGAGATCGGCGATTACATTGTAACCCACCAGGGTATTGATTTTATTAATTTTACAGGCAGCACGGAGGTGGGCAGGCACATATCCCAAATTTCCTGTATGACGCCCTTGCTTCTGGAACTTGGCGGCAAGGATGCGGCTCTTGTACTGGAAGATGCAGATTTGGAGTATGCGGCAGATAATATTGTGGAAGGCGCATTTTCCTATTCCGGACAGCGCTGTACAGCGGTGAAACGGATTATTACCACAGATAAAGTTGCAGATCAGTTAGTCACCATGTTGAAATCAAGAATTGAAAAATTATCCGTAGGAGATCCTAGAAATTCTGCGGTTGTTACGCCCCTGATTGATCAGAAAGCAGCGGATTTTGCTGTATTTTTAACTCAGGATGCCATTGACAAAGGGGCTGAACTGATTGTGGGTAATAAACGAGAGGGGAACCTGGTTTATCCTACCTTATTAGATAAGGTGACAGTGGATATGGAGATCGCGTGGAAAGAACCATTTTCCCCGATTCTGCCGATTATCCGGGTAAAAAATATGGATGAAGCAGTGGAAATCGCCAACCGTTCCGAGTACGGTTTACAATCTTCTGTATTTACAAAAGACATTAACAAAGCTTTTCTCATTGCTGAAAAATTAGAAGTGGGGACAGTTCAGATTAATAATAAGACAGAACGAGGACCAGATCATTTTCCGTTCCTGGGAGTAAAGGCTTCCGGTATGGGAACTCAGGGGGTAAGATATTCCATAGAAGCTATGACAAGACCAAAAGCTGTTACCATTAATGTCACACAATAAAAACTAAAAATTGCAGCCTGCCCGTTTGAACCGGGCAGGCTGCAATTTTATGTCTGATAAGAACCGGATCAGCTTTCATCGTTGGAAATGCTGTCGGCCTTGGTTGGATGTACGGTGCCCCATTCGTAGTGAGGAGGAGCATAAACAGAAGTCATTCTAAGGGGCTGGTTTCCAATATTAACAATATTATGCCAGATTCCTGCAGGAACAAATATGCTGTAATTGTCAAATACCAGATATTGGGAATCCATGGAAAGCTTTGAAGTTCCAAGCTGAACCAGACCCAGGCCTTCCTCCACTCTCAAAAACTGGTCAAGATCTGAATGGACTTCCAGTCCCACGGTCCCTTTCACTGGTATGTTCATCAGTGTGACCTGAAGATGGTCTCCGGTCCACAATGTAGTGCGAAAATTGTCATTTTGTCTGGCTGCTTTTTGCATGTCAATAATAAATGGATTTGGTCCGAAATCCGAAGGAAATTCCGGCAGATTCGTCATTTCAGAATCGAATTCGGTTTTGTCATTTTCAAACATAGCATCATTCACCGATATAATCGTTTCTATTATTATATGAGCTGTAAAATAGGAGTGATACCGTTTTTGGTGATATTTGGAAAAAATACGACTTAATAAACGAACCTTTGTAATCGGGCAAGTAAACCTTTTGACAAAATACGCCATTATATGATATTGTTGTATAATACAAAAGGTAATAATCATTATTAATTACAGGAGGCTTTATTCTATGGCGGGTACAAAAGTTGTTATAGTTGATGATTCTCCCTTCTCTATCGCGTTTATCAAAGGAATTCTTGTTAGAAACGGTCTTGAAGTAGTTGGAGAAGCAGGGACACTGGAAGAAGTAAAACAGGTGATACAGGAAACAAAGCCTCAGCTTGTGACGATGGATATGACACTGCCTGGAACAGATGGATTGGAGTGCACGCGTGCAATTCATGAAATTGACAGAAACATTAAAGTTATTGTTATCAGTTCCATGATGGATGATGAAATTGTGAAAGAAGCAAAAGAAAACAAGGTTTCTGCTTATGTCCAGAAGCCAATTGATGAAGACGAGCTGATGACTGCGGTAAACCGTGTTATGTCATCGGAAGAGCTGTTTCGCTTTTTATCAAGTGAGTATATTAAGATTTTTAAAGAAGCACTTCTTGACGGAACAAACAAACTTACAAAGTCGCTGATCCAGTATAAGGAAGAACATGTCTGCAGCCAGGAATTTCAGTCAGAAGGTCTGGCGGTAATCGTAGGTATTATCGGTAAATTTTCCGGAAGAATGCTGATTGATGTAAAGATGGAGACAGCTTATAAGCTGACAGCTTCCATTATGAAAAGAGAGGCTTCGGGCATTGATGAGGTGCTTGCAGTACTTGGAGAGTTTACCAACATAGTATCCGGGAATGCCTGCTCTATCATAAACAGAATGAATAAGGCCTATGGGCTCCGGGTGGCACCACCGACAATCATGCATGGTGAAAGTATCCATATTACTGCTCCTGCATATACAACAACAAACATACTGGCAGATTCCGATTTTGGAGAAATTTTGTTAAATATTGGTTTTCAAAGGGGTGATGATCAGTGGATGTAAAATACATAAATCCTTTTATTGAAGCATTTCTATCTGTTATGCCGCAGCTGGGATTTGAAAAAGTTGAAAAAACCAATTTAAGCCTCAAAGATTGCAATCTGACTTATACAGGGGTCATTATGACAGTTGGTATTGTCGGAGAGATAAAAGGAAATGTTGTCTATTATCTGGATCTGGAAAGCGCAAAAAAAGTAGCATCTACCATGATGATGGGTATGCCAGTGGATGATTTTAATGAAATGGCGCAGAGTGCAATTTCAGAACTTGCTAATATGCTTACAGCCAATGCTGCTACATATTTTTCCAACATTGGTATTACGGTAGATATCTCAACTCCTACGCTGCTTTATGGAGATCAGGTTTCTGTGAAGATGAATTCCAATCAGATACTTTGTATTCAGTTGCTGGCAGATAATATTCCATTTGATATTAATATTGCATTTTCATAAAGTAATTAAAAAGACCTGTGAATGAGGAAGAATCCGCATTCACAGGTCTTTTTCCTATCAGGTAAAAGTAGAGATCTGTTCAAAAAAATGATGCATGTCTATTCTCCCATAACCCCATATATTATTTGGATAGAAGTAAGCGTTATCACGTTTTGCGCAGCGTATAATCATACGGTTTACCTTCACCCCAGTGATCGGAGTATGGTTGCCTCTGATAAATCCCCATTCCATTATCATTGCTGCAGCTCCTGCGGCGTGAGCTGCAGCGGCGCCGGAGCCAGTAAGCGTACCGTACCGGTTTTCCGGCAGAGCGCAGGGAATTTTAAAACCAGGGGCAGAAACATCTGGAACAATCTCACCAAACCGGGAGAATCCTCTGCCGGATTCTTCCAGAAAACAGTTGTCGAGTTGATTATAAGCCGCTACTGTCAGGGGAACACGCGCATCACCCGGGGTTGTAATGGTTGTATTCGGATCTGACTGATAAAAGCAGGTATCAGCAGTGATAAGGCTTCCTGAAGGGAGCCAGCAGTGGAATGAAAAGGGCTCATTTCCCTCGCTTTTAACCCTGCAGTGCCAGATGCCGGGTGAGGGATTGTTGAAACGTACCAGAATCACCTGATCTCCTGTAGAGCCTTCCAGAATAATATTATTGATTAAGACAGAACTCTGTCCCTGCAACAAAAGGAACGTCTGACAGGTATTAATGGAAGTATACTGACTGCTTACTATTTCACAATCGGGAGAGTAAAGCTCAAGGGTGATCCGCCCCGCTGGAAATGGCCAGATTTCCATGGAGAACATTCGATCCTCAGTTCCTACTTTTAAGTCAAAGCTGCTGTAAAAGGGCGGTGTATGAGAATAACAATAATAATGCCGCTTAAGTGCTGCTTCGTTACCTGCTGCAATGACAGTACCAATACGTGGCTGTCTGGTCAGCTGGTCTAAATAAGACCCAAGGGGTCCACGCCCATCATGCCCTCCCTGGCTGCTGCCCATGCAGATACAAAGAATCAGAGGCCGGTTTAACTGTTCCGCCACACCCAGAAGATACCGGATACCAAGCATAATATCAGATTCCTGATAACACAGGGAATATTTTGGAATAAAAAAAATCTGCTTTAAATTATCTTTTGCTTCTTTTAATTTTACAACAGCCAGTTTACTCTGTGGAACAATTCCCATAAAAGAATTTTCCTCATTATGGCTTCCTGATATGATACTTGAAATGGCTGTTCCGTGTCCGATCGTATCGACTTCAGGGACAATATTTAATGGAAGAGGAGATTTTAAAGCGGTATTAATATGATTCTTTGTATATTCAGAGCCAAACGCAAAACCGGATGGAGGCTTTCCGGTCTGGTCAGTCTGATCCCAGATTGAAAGTATTCTGGTTGTTCCATCGTGATTCTGAAAAGCAGGGTGGGAATAATCAATGCCTGTGTCTATGATACCAATTACAATTCCAAGTCCCATGTAATTGGAAAGAAGCTGGTCAGCAAGGGCGGCACTGTCGGGAGGATCCGTGGATATGGTGGAAGTCAGTGTAAAAATGGATGGAAAATTTTCGTATGGATGTAAGCCTAAATCGCAGGCCTGCATGTTTTTTTTTGCCAGATGAAGCAGAGAATAATCACTGTTTAATTTTGTGGCATTTTCTGAAAAGTCATTAGAAGGGATCAGGGAGTTGCTTATGATAAAGTCATAATAATCATTATCCAGTATTTTGTTCATGACAAGCCTGCCTTTCTATATACAGTATATAACCATTTTATGCCAATGAAGGAACCAAATACCTAACAAATAGCGGAATACAGGAAAAAACGAACCCCCCCCCATTGACAATTAGTCAGTACTGAGTATAATTAGAATTATAAATAGTCAGTACTGACTAAAAAAAGGAGCAAATTCTTATGATACCATTGTATATACTTGGAATATTACTGCGCTTTGGACCGCAGCACGGCTACCAGATTAAAAAAATCATGGAAGAGCAGCTGAAGGATTTTACAAAGATCAAATTACCCAATGTGTATTACCATCTTGAGAAGATGGAAGCTTCCGGCATTTTAACAGCCATCAGAGATAAGCAAAGTGCCAGACCTGAAAAAACTGTTTACTTTGTGGGAGAAAGCGGTGCAGAAAAATTTAAGGAGTTGCTAAAGCAGACTCTGGACATGAACTACCGTCCGGTTTTTGACGCAGACGCCGCATTCTATTTTTCTGAATATCTGACTGCATCTGACTTTTTACAGAGTCTGACTCTTCATATGAGCAAGCTGAAAAAGGTGATTGCGGGAATTGAAGATCACAGAACAGAGATGGAAAAAGTAATACCGGAAGAGATGAAGATTTATGCTGATATTATATTTAATCACCATCTGATGCATTACAAGGCTGAGCTAAAATGGGCCGAAGAATCCATAGATGCGATTGGGAAGAAAGGAGCAGGTTATGACAGTAGCAAGAATAATTGAAACCAATGAGGGAATCCAGAGTGAAGTGACTGCAGAGATATTCGATGAGTTTGCAAAGGGTATGAGGGATAAGGGATGGAATGGTGTGGCTGAGATGATAGCTTCCGGGATAAATGGGGGAGATATACTGGAAATAGGCCCCGGCCCTGGTTACGTTGGCCTGGAGCTGGCGAAACAGGTAAATCCAAGAACATTTACTGGCTGTGAGATCAGCCCTGCCATGATTCGTATTGCAGAGAAAAATGCCAGGGAATATGGAATTACAGCTTGTTATGTACAAGGCAATGGAATGAATATGCCTTTTGAGGATGACGCATTTGATGGTGTAGTATCCAATGGATCCCTCCATGAGTGGGAAAATCCGGTTCAGGTTTTTAACGAGATTTACCGGGTTCTGCGCATGGGAGGAAGATATTGCATCACAGATATGAGACGGGATATTGGTTTTATTAAAAAATATATGATATATTTCAGTACAAAGCCCAAAGAATTAAGACCTGGATTTCTTTCCTCCCTGTATGCCTCTTATACTCAGGAAGAGATGGAGAAACTTATAAACAGCAGCAAGCTTAAAGGTGGAGTAGTGATAAAGGATTTTATGGGATTAAGTATAACCGGTGAGAAACAATAGCCGGTTCCTTTTGGATCATAATTATTTTTTAATAAAAATGTTGACAAGAGAGAAAAAAAAGATTATATTGAGTATATACTCAATGAGCTGGTGGTCATTAATATGAAATCAAAAAGACAGATACAAAAAGAAAGTACCAGGCAGAAAATTATTGATACTGCTTACCGGATCTATGCAACGGAAGGTTTCTCCGCTTCAACAGCGAGAATTGCCAAAGAGGCCGGGGTCTCACATGGGACTGTTTTTGCCCATTTCCAGTCCCTGAATGATTTACTGGAGTGCATCATAGGTGAGTTTCAGATCAGCCTTGCCGCTGAATTTCACAATATGGTAGAATCCAGTGCCAGTGTCAGTGACTTTCTGGATGCACATTTAAAGGTTCTCATTGCTCATGAGGAGTTTTATCTGCGCCTGATTACGGAGAGAAGCCTTTTGCCAGAAGAGGTACAGTATGTGTATGCGGATAATCAATCCACAATTGCCCATCATTTCAATCTCCTGATGTCAGGGGAAATAAAGAATGGGATTGTAAAAGAAGTTCCTGTCCATATGCTTTTTAATACCTGGCTGGGCATGATCCATTATTATTTATGGAATAAGGATTTCTTTTCCCCGGACGAACCGGTTTTAGCCCGCCATGCAGGAGAATTGAAACACACATTTATTAGTCTGATTATGAAGTAGAGGAGGAGAACAACATGAAGGTATGCATCGCCTGCGGTATGCCTATGGAAAAGAAATCGGATTTTCCACTGGGCGACGAGCAGAAAGAATATTGTGTTTATTGTGCCAGACCCGATGGAACCATGCGGTCTTTTGAAGAGGCAAAGGCCGGTATGACAAAGTTTATTATGGAAACACAGGGGTTTGATGAGTCAGCTGCAGAAAAAATTGCAGTGAGCAGTATGAAGAAGCTGCCCGCTTGGAAGAATCAGTTTTCTAAAGAATAAGCAGAGTCACACAGAAAGAGAGGATTAAAAGTATGCAGGTAAGCAATGCATTTTCAGTATTTGCACAGGAGGTACCGGAGGTTCAGACCCCGTGGATGGAGATGATCCACAAGCTGGATTCAGTGAGCAGCCTTGATAAAAAGACAGAGGAACTTGCATATATAGCCGTTATGGCTGTTATGCGGCTGGAGAGCGGTTTGCCTTTCCACGTTCAGATGGCAAAAGCCCATGGAGCCTCAAGAGAGGAAATAATCAGCAGCATTCTGGTAGGACTGCCTGCAGCAGGAAATGTAGTAATACAGGCGCTGCCCGTTGCACTGGAAGCGTATGATAAAGAATAGAGGAAAGATAGGAAAAGGGAGAAAGCCATGATTTCGGCTTTCTCCCTTTTCCTTATTCCAGTGTAAGATCTACACGATATTCTGTTTTTCCAGCCTGGAAGGGAATCTCATTACCCTCAATGGCAGAACCATCTACCAGGAAGGAAGAAATCTTATTGCCTGTTTCCCCTTTTCTTACTACATGAATGTGATAGGCAGCACCCCTGAATTTGCGGATCGCAGAAAATTCTCCGATTGAATCCGGAAGACAAGGGTTAACAATCAGCCCATGGAAACCGGGACGTATTCCCAGGATGTGCTGGGAGATACAGACAAAGGTCCAGGCAGCTGTACCAGTCAGCCAGCTGTTCTTTGCTTCACCGAAATTAGCAGCATCCTTACCGGCGATCATCTGGGAATAGCAGTAAGGCTCTGTTTTATGGATCTCACTGATTTCCTCAGTATAAGCAGGAGCTGTTTTCCGGTATACTTCAAATGCACGGTTTCCTCTGCCAATCATGGTTTCTGCAATGGAAATCCACGGGTTATTGTGGCAGAATATGCCGGCATTTTCTTTGTATCCTGGCGGATAGGAAGAAATCTCACCCAGCTCCTTATGGTAAGTCTGATATGCCGGCTGATGCAGAACGATTCCATAGGTGGTATCAAGTCGTTCCTGTACGCTGTCAAGAGCTTTCTTAGCCAGGCCTTCTTCAATTCCGATACCGCCCATTACGCAGAATCCCTGAGGTTCAATAAAGATCTGTCCCTCTCTGCATTCTTTTGAGCCAACTTTATTGCCAGCAGCATCATAGGCTCTCAGGAACCATTCTCCATCCCAACCGGATTTGAGGACTGCGTCATAAACCTCTTTTACAGAAGTTTCTGCTTCAATGGCTTCTTCTTCCAATCCCGTCAAACGGCAGATTTCTGCGTATTCTTTTCCATACTTTACATACATTCCTGCAATCATCAGAGATTCCGCAACAGGTCCTTCGGATGGTCCGGTGGTCTGAAATGATTCCCCTGGCTCCGTTGAGAAGCAGTTTAAATTCAGACAGTCATTCCAGTCGGCACGGCCGATAAGTGGAAGTCCATGAGGCCCTAAATGGGATTTTGTAAATCCAAAGGAACGTCTTAAATGTTCCATTAAAGTCTGGCTCCTGTCGGCATCATTATCGAAAGGAACATCTTCTTTCAGAATATCCCAGTCGCCGGTTTCCCGTATGTATGCACTGACACCTGCGATAAGCCAGAGAGGATCGTCATTAAAACCGCTTCCAATATCCATGTTTCCTCTTTTAGTAAGAGGCTGATACTGGTGATAAGCACTTCCGTCTTCAAACTGGGTAGAGGCAATATCGATGATCCGCTCTCTGGCCCGTTCCGGTATCATGTGTACGAAACCGAGCAAATCCTGGCAGGAATCCCGAAAGCCCATACCTCTTCCTGTTCCGGATTCGTAATAGGAGGCAGAACGGGACATGTTAAAGGTAACCATACATTGATACTGGTTCCAGATGTTAACCATGCGTGCTGTTTTTTCCTCTTTCAGCGATACACTGTAGGTGGATAGAAGATCTGTCCAATACTGTTTCAGCTTTTCCAGTGCAGCCTCAATGTCAGCAGCAGTGCGGTATTTTTTCAGAACAGCATCAGATGGTGCTTTGTTAATAACATCTGGTGCACTCCATTTTGAATCTGGTTCATTCTCGGCATAACCAAGAACAAAAACAAAGGTTTTTTCCTCTCCGGGCTCTAAATGGAGTGTGATCCGGTGAGAACCGATGGGAGACCAGCCGCTTGCCATGGAATTACCGGAAGCATTTTTTTCCACCATAGCTGGGTTCTGATTGGAGCCATAGACGCCTACAAAGGTATTCCGGTCAGTATCAAATCCCTGGATCTGTGAATTGACGGAATAATAGGCATAATGATTTCGTCTTTCTCTGTATTCTGTTTTATGGTAAATAACAGAACCTTCCACCTCAACTTCACCGGTACTGAAATTCCGCTGAAAATTGGTCATATCATCCATGGCATTCCACAGACAGAATTCCACATAAGAATACAGGGTAAAATCTTTGGACTCGTTGCTTTCATTCTTTAATGTTACCTGGTTGATCTCGCAGGGGTCTCCCAGTGGTACAAAGGATGTCACATTGGCTTTTAAACCATTCTTCTTTCCAGTGAAACGGGTCACTCCAAGTCCATGACGGCATTCATAAAAATCCAACGGAGTCTTTGAAGGCTGCCAGCCCGGATTCCAAATAGTGCCGTTTTCATTAATGTAGTAGTAGTGTCCGTTGCTGTCCAGAGGAACATTATTGTAACGGTACCTTGTAAGCCGGAGCATCTTGGCATCTTTATAGAAGCTGTATCCCCCTCCGGTATTGGAAACCAGCGAAAAGAAATTCTCGCTTCCCAGATAGTTGATCCACGGCAGAGGAGTATCTGGAGCAGTAATTACATATTCTTTGTCCTGGTCATTAAAATATCCATATTTCATAGTTGAATAACTCCTTCCTGTTGGATGACCCAAATCCCTAAAAACGACATTTTTCGAAAACGATTAAGAAAGATTATAGGGAGTTATACGGTCATAATAGCGCGGGATGAGAAAAAAAACAAGAGGAATCTTTGAAATTATAAAAGAAAAAATATATCAGGCTTTTTAATGTTGTAAATATGCACAAAAACAATTGATAAAAACTATTTAAACTAGACAAAAAAGAAAAAACATATTGATTTTTGCCAAAGAAAGGGGTATAGTGAAATCACGAAAACGATTAAGTTAAAAGGATGAGACATATGATTTCTATGAAAGAACTGGCACAGCACTGCGGGGTTTCCGTTGCCACAGTAAGCAAGGCACTTAATGATCAGAGTGACATCGGGGAGAGTACTAAAATAAGAGTTAAGCAGGCAGCGGAAAAGCTGGGGTATTTTCCCAATGCTGCAGCAAGGTCCTTAAAGACAAACAGAAGCTATAACATAGGGGTTCTGTTCGTTGATGAGGCTAACAGCGGTCTGACACATGAATATTTTGCCGCGGTTCTTGAAGGGTTTAAGGTAGAGGCGGAAAAGCAGGGTTATGATATCACGTTTATTAATGGGCAGATAGGAAAAAAGAAAGTCTCCTATTATGAACACTGCAAATACAGAAATGTAGACGGAGTGGTGATTGCCTGTGTTAAATTTGATAACCCTGAAGTGGTAGAGCTGTTAAACGGGGACATTCCCGTTGTAACAATCGATCACATCAATGAAAACTGTTCTTCTGTATTGTCCGATAACGTAAAGGGCATTGAGAGCCTGATGGATTATGTTTATGAAAAAGGACATAGAAAGATTGCTTACATACACGGACAGGCGAGCACTACCGTTACAAAAGCCAGACTCACCAGCTTCTATCGATTTCTTGAAAGCCGGGAACTTTCAGTACCAGATGATTATGTACTGGAAGCAGATTATCTGGATGTCAGCCAGGCTATGGCATGTACCAGTGAGTTATTAGACAGAAAAGATCCACCAACCTGTATTCTATATCCGGATGATACCGCACTGATCGGCGGACTCAATGAAATCCGGAGGAGAAATTTAAGGGTTCCAGATGATATTTCAATTGCCGGATATGACGGCAGCAGATTATCACAGATATTAAACCCAAGGCTTACTACCATTCGCCAGGATACATCAGCAATTGGTATGCAGGCCGCTAAAAAACTGATAAGCACGATCGAAAAACCCAAGACGACTTTCACGGAACAGATTATTGTGGAAGGCGAACTGATTACGGGGGAATCGGTTGGTAATGCTAATATTTCATGATAGTAATATCAGAAAAGGAGAGGGAAATATGAAGAAGAAAGTTGTAAGCGGATTATTATGCGCGGTGATGGCAGCTTCACTGGTTGCCGGATGCTCCTCAAAGAGCGCACCGAGCGAAAGCGGAAGCAAAACTGCAGACACGACCACTGCCAAGGAAACTGAGGCAACGACGGAGACGCAGAAAGAAGCTGGTGGTGAAGGAGGAAAAGTGATTAATATTTATGTCTGGAACGATGAATTCAAAGCCAGATATGAAGATTATTATGCTTCCAAGCTTCCGGCAGGTTATAAGGTTAATTTTGTGACAACTCCCAGTGAGAACAACGCCTATCAGAATGCTCTTGATGAAGCACTGTTAAATCAGAATGACGCAAAGCCTGATGATAAAGTGGATATGTTTCTGGTTGAAGCAGATTACATTCTGAAGTATGTAAATTCCGATTACACCATGGATTTAAAGGATGTTGGTGTTACGGAACAGGATATGTCAAAGCAGTATGACTATACCAAAGTAATCGCTAAGGATTCCAAGGGAGCACAAAAAGGTATTTCATGGCAGGGCTGCCCAGGACTTTATATCTATCGCCGTTCCGTTGCCAAGGATGTACTTGGAACCGACGATCCTGCAGAAGTTCAAAAAGCTATTAATGACTGGGACTCTTTTGACAAAACAGCTGCTAAGATGAAAGACAAAGGTTATTATATGCTTTCCGGTTTTGATGATTCTTACCGTACTTTCTCTAACAATGTAGCAGCTCCATGGGTAAATGGAAAGAAGATTGCTATTGATCCAAGCCTTGAAAAATGGGTTGATCAGACAAAGAAATACACAGACAGTGGTTACAATCAGAAAACCACACTCTGGGCAGCTGAATGGGCTTCCGGACAGGGTCCTGAAGGAAAAGTATTTGGTTATTTCATGCCTGCATGGGGCGTAGATTTCGTACTTGCTAAAAACTCTCTTGCAAAAGCAGAAGCAGATGGTGGAAAGCAGGAAGTAGGAAATGGTGTTTACGGTGACTGGGCTGCAACCATTGGACCAGAGTCCTATAACTGGGGCGGAACCTGGCTGTGTGCAGCTAATGGTACTGATAACCCTGATATCGTAGCAGATATCATGAAGACAATCTGCTGTGATGATGCAACCATGAAGAAAATTGTAGAAGAGAAGAATGACTTTGTTAATAACAAGACAGTTATGGAAGCTCTTGCAAAGGGCGATTACAAGTCAGCTTTCCTTGGCGGACAGAATCCTCTTCAGATGTACTGTGACGCTGCAGAGAAGATCGATATGAGCAAGATTTCTCCTTATGATCAGGGTCTGAATGAAAGCTTCCAGAATGCTATGCATGATTATTTTAACGGTACTGTAGACAAAGATACAGCACTTAAGAATTTCTACACTTCAGCACAAGAGAAATATCCGGAATTAGAAGTAAAGTAGCAGCAAAATACAGGGCGGGATTTTCCCGCCCTGTATGAAAACAGGAGGCTCCATCATGGTAAGAGAAAAAAAGGCAAAAGCCAGAAAGAAAGTCAGCTATTCAAAATGGGGATATATTTTTTTAATACCTTTCTTTGTTACATATTTAGTATTTTCCTTTATCCCCCTGGTAACTACGTTTTATAACAGCATGTTTGAAAATTACCGTTCAGGGTTAACCCAGATCGGACCTAATTTTGTGGGATTTGAAAATTATATTTCTATTTTCCAGAGTGATCTCCTTAAATACCTGGGCAATACGATGGTTCTCTGGATAATCGGTTTTATTCCTCAGATTTTCTTTTCCCTGATTCTGGCGGTTTGGTTTGCTGATTTCAGAATGAAGCTAAGAGGAAGTACTTTTTTCAAGACAATTATTTACCTTCCTAATGTAATTATGGCAGCGTCTTTTGCCATGCTGTTTTTTGCCCTGTTTTCAGATGACGGTCCAATGAACAATCTTATGATAAGAATGGGGCTGATCGACAGTCCGATCCGTTATCTCACCACAGTATGGGGAACCAGGGGACTGGTCGGTTTTATGAATTTTATGATGTGGTTTGGAAATACGACCATCCTTTTGATGGCGGCTATTTTAGGAGTAGATTCTGCTTTGTTTGAAGCTGCGGCCATTGATGGGGCGAAATCGCTTCAGATATTTACCAAAATCACCATGCCTACAATTAAACCCATATTTATTTATGTGCTGATTACTTCACTCATTGGCGGACTGCAGATGTTTGATGTACCCCAGGTACTTACCAATGGTAAAGGTACACCTGACCGGACCAGTATGACGTTAATTATGTTTCTGAACAATCATTTATACAGCAAAAACTACGGTATGGCAGGTGCTTTATCTGTAATACTCTTCATTATAACAGCAGCACTCAGTCTCGTAGTATTTTTCATACTTACCGGTTCCGGTAAAGAGAAAGGAGGATCAAGATAATGGGAAAAGTGAAGAACTTAAAAAAGGCAGTAGCCTATATTGTATTATCGCTCTTATCTTTTTTGTGCCTTTTTTTCTTTTATTGCCTGATCATCAATGCGACCAGATCCCATCCGGAAATAGCTAAGGGATTCTCATTTTTACCGGGAAAATCATTTGGTCCTAACTTATTTAACGTACTGCACAACAAGAATCTGCCGGTAGTACATGGAATCGTAAACAGTTTATTCATTGCCAGTGCTTCTGCAGCTCTTTCCGTATACGTATCAGCACTGACTGCATATGCAATTCACGCCTATGATTTTAAGTTCAGAAATGCTGTTTATCTTTTTATCATCCTGATTATGATGATTCCGACACAGGTAACCACCCTTGGATTTTTAAGCCTGATTGGTAAAATGGGACTTATGGACAGTTTTGTTCCCCTGATTCTTCCATCTATGGCTGCGCCAGTCGTATTTTATTTTATGGTTTCTTATTTCCAGAGCAATTTACCCTTAGAAATCGTGGAATCAGCCAGAATCGATGGATCCAATGAATTTTTCACCTTTAATTATATTGTAATCCCGATTGTAAAGCCTGCTCTGGCTGTACAGGGTATCTTTGCATTCGTGGCTTCCTGGAACAATTATTTTGTTCCTTCCCTTGTACTTAAATCCAATACGAGAAAAACACTTCCAATCCTGATTGCCCAGCTGCGAAGTGCAGATTTCTTAAAATTTGACATGGGGCAGGTTTATATGCTGATTACCATTGCCATCGTTCCGGTTGCAATCATCTATCTGTGCCTGTCAAAATTCATCATTGGCGGTGTAACAGCGGGAAGTGTGAAAGGATAGATTACGATGGACTGGAAAAAAGACTTTATATGGGGAACGGCGACTTCATCCTATCAGATAGAAGGGGCAGCTTTTGAGGATGGAAAAGGGCTGTCTGTATGGGATGTCTTTGTAAGAGAGAAAGGCAGAATTTTTGAAGGGCATACAGGAGACGTGGCATGTGATCATTACCATCGGATGAAAGAGGATGTAGCCCTGCTTGCTGAACTTGGGGTAGGGGCTTACCGCTTTTCCGTTTCCTGGCCAAGAATTATGCCTAATGGTACCGGAATTGTCAATGAAAAGGGGCTTAAATTCTATTCAGATCTGATTGATGAACTGTTAAAGCATCATATTACTCCATATGTTACCTTGTTTCATTGGGATTATCCCAATGAACTGGAGATGCAGGGCGGATGGTTAAATCCCAGCAGCCCTGATTGGTTTGCCGAATATACAGCAGTTGTAGCAAAAGCATTTGGAAACCGGGTAAAGCATTACATTACGTTTAACGAGCCGCAGATATTTACCTGGCTTGGATATGATAGATGCACCCATGCGCCTGGAATCAAATATCCGGTCAGCAGAATCCTTGCCATGTGCCGGAATATTGCTTTGGCACATGGGAAATCTGTGCAGAAATTACGGGAACTGGTACCAGATTGCCGGGTAGGATATGCACCTACCTGTGGCAATGCTTACTGGCCTGTGGAAGAAACTGATTTGCTGGCTGCAAAAGCAAAGGAGCTGCAGGACTCCATAGGAGAGAAAGACTGGATTCATTCTTCCGCATTCTGGAATGAACTGTTTATAAAAGGAAGATTTCACCGGCAATGTCCTCAATTATTCGGGGAAGACTTACCAGAATTATCCGAAGGGGACCGGCTGCTGATCAGCCAGCCTCTTGATTTTTGTGGGATGAATCTCTACCAGGGAACCTCTGTTTGTTTATCCGACACAGGTGAGTTAATTCTTGGTAAACTTCCTGCCGGGCATGGGAAGACCGGAATGGGCTGGCCCATTACTCCCAAAGCCATGTACTGGGCAGTAAAGAACTTTTACGATACATACCAGTTGCCTTTGTTTATTACAGAGAATGGTATGTCAGCCCTGGATGTAATATCCTTAGATGGCGGTGTTCACGATCCATGCAGAATTGATTACCTGGAGCGCCATCTGTCTGAACTGAAGCGCGCAGTATCAGATGGGGCGAAAGTGGAAGGGTACTTTTTGTGGAGCTTTCTGGACAATTTTGAATGGGAAAAGGGTTATGACGACCGGTTTGGAATTGTTTATGTAGACTATGAAACTCAGAGAAGAGTACCAAAGGACAGCTTTTACTGGTACCAGAATATAATCAGATCATAATATAATTAAAAAGGACCATTGCTCCATATGTGTAAATCACTTATGGGCAATGGCCTTTTTTATTACCCCAGTGGGGTGGTCTGTCCGGTTACCTCGTCATATTGAAATCCTACGCTGTTGTCGTTGCAATCACATAAATAGGTGGCAACATAGGCTAGCGTACTGTCCGGAAGACGTTTGTAAGTCCGTACCGTGTAGTAGTTCTTTCCTTCGATTTTAGTTATTCCGGGAGAAGCTATAAACTGATAGGAATCTGCACTTTCTTTAAGCTTTAATTTTTCCTGCCCCTGAGAACGAACTGTGTTCTCTGCCTTTTCAATGGAAGTTTCTGACTTGGGCTGCTTTTGTATATCGGATATTACTTTTTTCTGCTCATTCCACTGGTTTTTGAAAAAGTCGTTCCAGGATTCGCTGCCTTTGCCTGCTGTTACAGTCACACTGTCGCCTGCAGTTTCCAGTGTGATAGAGAGGTAGGTCTTGGAGTCGGAAGAAGGACCGGCCAGCTGATAACATTCTGCATTCTCGCTTTTGGTTTCACTTTCCGTGCTTTCTGCCGTTGTGTTTTCCTTTGTCACATCGATAAAACTTTTCTGGGTTTCCAGGTAATCCTTATAGGTTTTTAAATCGGCTGAGGCATTCTCCAAATGTACATATTTGTATGTGTCTTTTGCTTCATCTGAAGCGGCTGTATCACCTTCGGAAGCTGCCTTGCCTTCTGCCTCTGTACCAGACTTTGCGGCATCGCCGGATTCCTTCTTTTCAGCCCCAGATTTTTTTGTCTCCTCTGAGCTTTCCGGAACAGGTGCTGGTTCTTCGTAAGTACGTTCCCCTACAATTGTAGTGAAAGAGGAGATGTCCTCATCTTTTGAAAAATAATAATCCGGTGCTTTGGCTACCTTTTCTTTTACCGTATTCTTATTTTTCATGGATAATAAAATTATGGCTTGCGCGGCGCCGATAATAACAATGAACAGGGCTGCTACCAATAGGATAACGACTCGTTTATTTTTCGGCAATAAAGATTTTTTACCAGTTTTTGCAGGCTTTTCTTTCTTTACTCTTGCAGCTTTTGTTTTTTTTAGTTTTGTTTTAGGTACTTTTTCTTTCGTTTTCTTTGTAGGCATAATGATCGTCCTTATGTAATATTTAATGCAAAAGATTAGATACAGTTACAAAATCTAACTAACCATATATCGGTCAGTACTTATTGAAACATAAGGATTGTCTTATATTTATCACACAATTATGCGGTTAAAAGATTTTTTGCAGTTCCCATTATAACTTTATCCACGAATTCTGCAACTTCTTCTTTCGGCTGTTGCATATCGGTATTGAGCCACTGTTTAAAAACTCCGGTAAGTCCGTAGGTTATGAATTCCAGAAAATAGTTTAAGGTTACATCCTTTGCGTTGGGGTATTGCTCTTTGATAATGGCAGTTCCGTTTTTTAAGATAAGAGTATGGAAGCGATTAACAAAATCATTGGATGAACTATTCTCAAAAAGGATTTTACATATCTTTTTGTTTTCTTCAATATATTGAATGATGGGAATTGTTACTGGCATTAGAGAAGCCTTTTTAAAAGCGTCCCGATAGCCGTTTACCATGTTTTGAAAGTCTCTTAATACTTCTGTTTCCATTTCCTGCAGAAGACTGTAAGTATCTGCGTAATGGAGATAAAAGGTTCCGCGGTTTAAATCTGCCAGCTCGGTAATATCCTTTACGGATATATTTTTAAAATCCTTTTTTTCCATAAGTTCAAGAAGACTTTCTTTTAATAATCTTTGAGTTTTTCGTATGCGTCGATCCTGCTTTTGCATGTCCATACAATTCCTCCCCCTCGCGCTTTGAGGCGCCTTTTGATTTTGATTGACGAAATTCTAAATGGTGTTGAGTATTATGCTGGAAAATATTCAGTGATTATTAATAGATGTATCAAAATAGATTGATTATTGAATGTTATGTACACTAGTATTATAATATACACGTGTTCAAAAGTCAATAAAGTATCCATTAGTAGATTAACGATTATAAATGGAGGGGGATATGGAAAAGAATAGAAGTTTTTTTGACAAATTTGTTCATTTCGTTGTATTTAAAGGAAAATTGATTGAGAGTGTTTTTTTTGCAGGGACCATAATCTGCGCAGTGTGCTTTCCTTTTGTGAAAGTCAACTATGATTTAAGTAAGTATCTTCCGCAGTTTGCCCAGACGAAACAGGCTTTGGATGTGATGGAGGATGAGTTCGGATACCCTGGCATGGCCCGGATTATGGTAAAGAACGTAAGCCTTCAGGAAGCGAAACGGATCAGGAGTAAAATCTCAGATCTGGAGGGCGTGGATGTGGTAATAGGACCTGATCTTACAACAGATGTATACATGGGAGCTTCCTTTGCAAATGAGGGACTGACGGATATGTCTTCACTTGATTCCTTCTCTATGAATAACTATTACCGTAATGGAAATGCACTGATGGATGTGATTTTTAAAAAAGGAGATGACAATCCGCTTACCCGTTCCGGTATAAAGGAAATATACCGTATTGTTGGAAAGGATCGAGGGTGTTTTGCCGGAAGCGCAATATCAAGTAAAGAGAGGGAGGAATCAATTACACATGAGATAACCATAGCCATTGGTATGGCACTGGTTATTATCTGGCTGATACTGGCGCTTACGACCACATCCTGGATGGAACCATTTTTATTTATTTTAATTATGATAATTGCAATTATACTGAATATGGGATCTAATCTGATGTTTGGTACAATATCATTTTTTACATTTTCAACAGCGGCTATTTTGCAGCTGGCGGTTTCTATGGATTATTCAATCTTTCTCTTACATACGTTTACTGCCATTAAAAAAACGGGAGTAGAAATACATAAAGCCATGGAAATGGCGGTGAAGGAATCCTGCAGTTCTATTCTGGCCAGCGGAGCAACTACGATTGTTGGATTTATAGTCATCGCATTTATGCGTTTTACCATTGGCCGTGATGTGGGGTTTGTTTTGACAAAGGGAATTCTCTGCAGCCTTGCAACCGTACTTTTTCTGATGCCGACCCTGATCCTGCATTTTGATAATATGATAGAGAAAACGGCCCATAAACCCTTCGTACCACCCTTTGACCGGTTTGCAAAGCTGATGAACAGGTTAAGAAAACCTGTGTTTATTATAGCAATGATCCTGGCTGTTCCCTGTTACTTTGGTCAAAACATGAATGCCTTTTACTATGGCGATGATGCCATCGGCGCTGGCCCGGGAACAAGAGTCTATGAAGATACCAGAAAAATCAATGAGGAGTTTGGAAAATCCAATATGATAATCGGGATTGTGCCAAATGGTTCGGTCGTAACGGAAAGACAACTAACAGATGCGTTGGAGGATCTGGATTTTGTTAATTACGCCATTTCCATGTCAGGTACAATACCCAGAGGAATTCCGGAAAGTTTTCTTCCGGATAAGGTGAGCAAGCAGTTGAGAAGCAGCCGGTATGCCAGATTTTTAATATCCATGAATACGGTTCAGGAAAGCCAGTATGCCTTTGACTGCAGCCAGAAGCTTGAGAATGTAATACGAGAATTTTACCCTGATGATGCTTATGTGATTGGTATGACTCCCACAACCATTGATATCCGTGATATCCTCACAGATGATTATAATAAGGTATCGCTCCTTTCACTTGCGGGGGTTGCGCTTGTGGTATTAGTAACATTTCAGGCGGTTCTGGTGCCGATTCTTGTTATTATCCCCATTGAGGTGGCAATCTACTTGAATATGACTTTGCCTTACGTTATGGGAGATAGTATGGTTTATATTGGCTATATTATCGTCAGCTGCCTTCAGCTGGGTGCCACCATTGACTACTCCATATTGATGACCAACAATTATCTAGGGTTTAGAAAAACCATGAATAATACAGATTCAGCAATGGCGGCTATTTCAAAGAGCACCTTATCCATTCTCACTTCAGGTGGCATTCTGACAGTGGTGGGATATCTTCTGTTTTTTACTTCCTCCATTCAGGCGATCTCCCAGGTGGGAAGGCTTGTGGGCAGAGGGGCATTACTTAGTATGATATTAGTATTATCTCTGTTACCGGCACTTCTTAGTTTGTTTGATAAACAGATCCAAAAACAGCAGGAACGCTCCATAAAACGAAAAGAAAGGCGTCGCTTAAAATATACAAAAGTGAGAGGAACGTTAAAAGGAGGGGATGTAAATGAATAAGCATAAAAAAATATTATCCATAGGGCTGGCTGCTGTTTTTTCTATGCAGTCTGTACTGATGCCGCTGGCATCGCAGGTTCAGCCTCCATACGATGAAACTCTTTATGTAACAATGGATCCCTATGGTGAAATAAAAGAAAGCAGTATTGTAAAGATTTATAAAACAGATGGAAATGAATCACTGGTGGATTATGGAAATTATGAAAAGGTTATTAATCTGACTGATCATTCTCAGCCAGTAATCGGAGAAGACGGGTCGGTTACGTTTACTCCGGAAGCAGGAGAGAAGAGGTTTTATTTTGAGGGGCAGACAAAGACAGAAAAAAAAGAACTGCCCTGGGATATTACAGTCAGTTACAGGCTTAACGGAGTAGAGAAAAAAGCAGAGGAACTGGCGGGTGAAAAAGGTCTGGTAGAAGTAAATGTGGATCTTAAGCCCAATGAAGGACTTTCGGATTTTTACAAAAATAATATGACATTGATGGGCAGTGTTGTGGTAGATATGGATAAAAACTTAAGTCTGGAAGCAGAAGGCGCTCAGGTACAGACGGTTGGTAATTTAAGCACGGTTGTTTTCTTTGCGCTTCCAGGCGAAGACGGACATTATTCCATCCGCATCGGAACAGATGATTTTAAATTTTCCGGCGTTGTTTTTGCCATGGTTCCGCTGACAGTGAGCCAGCTTGACAAAGTTAAAGATCTGCGGGAAGCAAAGGAAACCATGGAAGATTCCGCTGATGCAATCAGTGACAGCCTTAATGTAGTGCTAAATACCATGGATCAGATGAAGAACAGTATTGACAACACATCGGATGGAATCAGAGGTCTTGATAAAACCAGACAGATTGTCGCGGATTCCAAAGGAACGGTTTATCAAAACGCCGATGATGCCCTTACTGCACTGGATGGACTGTCTCAGACAATGCGGCCGTTTTACAATCACACGGAGAATGCCAAGACAGCGTTAAATGATTTAAGAGGCCAGACCAATCACCTGACTGAAATCCTTAGTGATCTTACTCCGGATTTAAACGATCTTCAGGAAGGAGTAAGAGATTTAAGAGATGAACTGAAGGAATTGCAGAAACTGGTAAATTCTCCGGAAACAGGAATGAAGACCCAGATGGTTTTAAAGCAGCTTGATAAAACACAGGACCATTTAAACACACTGACAAACCAACAGCAGACACTGGCTAAGGAGCTGGAACAGCTGGCAAAGATACTCCCCCAGATGGTGTCTTTAAGCGGCTCACTAAGCGTTTCGGCACAGGCACTTGAAGATGAGGATCTGGAAGACTTACTTGAGGATATCAAGGCAGAAGATCTGGCAGACAGTGACGAGATTTCCTCATATTTATTTAATGAGAAAGGCTATTCTGTTACAGAAATCAATACATTAACCAATTATTTATCCTCTGCACTGGGAGCCGAAAATATTGCTTCCCCCAGTTCTGCAACAAATGCTGCAACAAAGGCTGCCATGCAGGCAGCAGCGCCACTGGCACAGCTTCTGCCCCAGCTGGCAGGAAGCGGGGCAGGACTCTCCGACGATATGTCAAAGTTCCTTGGATTGACAAAAGCACTTCTTGGTGACCTTTATGCGGAAGGAAACCATATTAACGGGGCAACAGGCGGGGTAATAAAAACCACGGATGCCGTTGGGAAACTTTGTGATACTGCAGATGATCTGATTGGAAATGCAGAAGAACTCAATGGAATTTTAAACCGTCATCATGATGAGATGCTTAATACGCTGACTGATATGGGGAAAATGACAGACAGTGCATCAAGGAGTATTGATTCCATGGATGTATTCTTCCGTTCTCTGGAGAGTCAGTTAAAGACGGTGGGAAACTCGTTAAACGGCAGTACACAAAAGACGTTAAATGGGCTGGCTGATACCCTGGATATTGCAGGAAACGGACTTGATCAGACTGAAGTTCTAAGAAATGCTAAGGATACAATTAAAAATATGATTGATGATAAGTGGGATGAATATACCACAGAGGATACAACCCTGTTAAATATCGATTTAGAAGCAAAGCCGGTTTCCATGACGTCGGTAAAGAACCCATCACCAAAGAGCATTCAGATCATACTGAGAACAGGGGAAATTAAACAGGACGAAGAAGACAGGGACAGTAAAGTAGATGAAGATTTTCATCCCGATGGTAATGTGCTAACCCGCATAGGAAATATTTTTAACAAAATTTTCGGATTTTTTACTTCTATATTTAAATAGAAGAAATCAAGATAAAAATCATAGGTTTTTAAGAAATTCTACATTGTTATTTTTTGATTTCCTGCTTATAATAGTTTCAGGACATTTAAAAGGAGGAAGTTAACATGGCGATATTAGTGACCGGTGGTGCTGGATACATAGGAAGTCATACCTGCGTAGAGCTGCTGAATGCCGGCTTAGAGGTAGTGGTAGTTGACAATCTGTGCAATTCCAGCAGGGAATCCATGAATCGTGTTATGGAAATAACAGGAAAAAAACTGAATTTTTATGAGGCTGATTTATTGGACCAGGAAGCGCTGGACCAGATTTTTAATAAAGAGACGATTGATGGCGTCATTCATTTTGCAGGGCTGAAGGCGGTTGGTGAATCAGTTTATAAGCCTCTTGAATATTATCATAATAACATTACAGGAACGTTAGTACTCTGTGATGTTATGAGAAAGCACGGAGTGAAGAATATTGTGTTTAGTTCTTCTGCTACCGTTTATGGAGATCCTGAATTCGTGCCCATTACAGAAGAATGTCCCAAGGGAGAAATCACAAATCCATATGGAAGAACCAAGGGAATGTTAGAACAGATGCTGACGGATTTAAATACCGCAGATCCAGAGTGGAATGTTATGTTATTACGTTACTTCAACCCCATCGGCGCTCATGAATCCGGCCGGATCGGAGAAGATCCAAAAGGCATTCCTAACAATCTTCTTCCTTATATTACTCAGGTAGCGGTAGGAAAACTGGAACGCCTGGGAGTGTTTGGAAAGGATTACGATACTCCGGATGGAACCTGTGTCCGTGACTACATTCATGTTGTTGACCTGGCATTAGGCCATGTGAAGGCATTAAAAGCCATGTCAAGGCAGTCAGGCGGAGTACGGGTTTATAATTTGGGAACAGGAATCGGATATAGTGTTCTGGATGTGATCGGCGCATTTGAAAAAGCAAATAATTTAAAGATTCCATATACGATTATGGATCGCAGAGCAGGAGATATTCCCACATGCTATGCTGACCCTTCCAAAGCAGAGAAGGAGCTTGGCTGGAAGGCAGAGCGGGGAATTATTGAGATGTGCCGTGATTCCTGGAACTGGCAGAAGAATAATCCAGGTGGATTTGAAAAATAAGTTTAAATAATGGGCTTAATCAGCAGATAGAGACGGGGAACTTCGCCGTCTTTTTCTGTTACCTGTTACCTGTATGAAGTAAGAACAGAAATTACCAGAAAAAGAAAACATATATTCGGTAAGTACTTGAAATAATTTAGAATATATGATAATATTCATGGTAAGAACAAATGTTCGAGGTGAAGAGATGCTAATACAGGAATCATTAAGTGTTCAGGAAAAATTAGAGATATTGTCGGATGCAGCCAAGTATGATGTGGCATGTACTTCCAGTGGAGTAGACCGTAAGGGGAAGGCGGGTACTATCGGCAATGCCAGTAAAGCAGGTATCTGCCATAGCTTTTCAGCAGATGGCAGATGTATCTCTTTGCTTAAGATATTATTTACAAATCAGTGTATTTACGATTGCAAATACTGCATCAACAGATCATCCAATGACGTGGTACGCACTGCGTTTACTCCGGAGGAGGTTTGCCAGCTTACCATACAGTTTTATCGACGCAATTATATTGAGGGATTATTTTTAAGCTCTGGTGTACTGACCAGTGCAGATTATACCATGGATCTTATCTATCAGACGTTAAAAAAGCTGAGGGAAGAGTACCACTTTCATGGATATATTCATGTAAAAGCCATTCCCGGTGCAGATCCCCTGTTAATTGAGAAAACAGGTTTTCTTGCAGACCGTATGAGCATCAATTTGGAACTTCCCACTGCAGAAGGGTTAAAAAAACTGGCTCCAGGTAAAAATCGTGACAAGATATTAAAACCCATGAAGCAGATTCAGAACGGGATTGTAACCAATCGCTTTGAGTTAATGGAATATAAAAAGGCTCCTGCCTTTGTTCCGGCTGGTCAAAGTACTCAGATGATTGTAGGTGCCACACCTGAGAATGACTACCAGATGATGATGGTTGCTGAGGCATTGTACAAAAACTACGACTTAAAAAGGGTGTTTTATTCTGCGTTTGTACCGGTTAATCAGGACAGCAGCCTGCCTGCACTTCCGGGAGGACCGCCGCTTTTAAGAGAACACAGGCTTTATCAGGCAGACTGGCTAATGCGTTTTTACGGATTTCAGGCCCAAGAACTGCTATCAGAAGACCGCCCTAATTTTAATGTCCTTCTGGATCCCAAGTGCGATTGGGCACTGCGGCATCTGGAACAGTTTCCGGTGGAGGTGAACCGGGCCGATTATTTTACCCTTTTAAGGGTTCCGGGTATGGGAGTGAAGTCTGTAAAGCGGATTATTGCGGCCAGACGAAGTGGGATTTTAGATTTTGAGGCCCTAAAGAAGATGGGAGTTGTACTAAAAAGAGCACATTATTTTATTACCTGCTCTGGGAGGATGATGTACCCTGTAAAGATTGAAGAGGATTATATATCCAGACACCTGGTGGGAGAAGAAAGAAGAAGTGTCTGGGATATCAGCTCTACCAATACGTACCGGCAGCTGTCTCTGTTTGACGATACCAGTCTGTCGACGCAGGTGAATTCCGGAGGTATTGTGGTATGAAGACGATATATCTTTGCGACAGCAGTATAGAAGGGATTTTAAGTGGTGTTTATACTGCGTGGGCCAGCGGGAAGGGGCATGACAATGGCAAGCTCCGTCTGAAAGATGACGGTGCAACCATGGAGTTGTTTTGCCAGTATGAAGAAGTACCCGTTGATTCTCTAAAAGCGGATAAGGTGATTACGGCAATCCGGAAAAAGATTTCTGAAGAAGTTTATGAAGTTGTTTACAAAGCGGCTCTGAGCAATGATGTGGAGCGGGCAGATAAGATTTATCGATTTCTGATCTATGGCTTTCGTGTGGGAGCCGGGGTTATCAGTATGCTACAGAACCAGGCTGTTTATGATATTTTTCAAATGTGCCGATTTGTGGATAATGAGACTCACCTATTGACTGGATTTGTTCGCTTTTCAGAGATGGAGGGGGATTTACTGGTAGGAAAAATTGGCCCTAAGAATGATGTGATTGTTCTTCTTGCACCCCACTTTGCAGATCGTTTGTCTGGTGAGAACTGGGTGTTATATGATGTTAATAGAAAAAAAGCAGTCCTTCACCCGGCATACCGTCATTGGTATCTGACTGATTTTTTACCATCTGATTGGGAAGATAAGATTGTAAAAACATCGGTGGAAGATGAATATGAAGACCTTTTTAAACGTTTCAGAAAGAGCATTTCTATCAGGGAACGTACCAATCCCATATGCCAGCTGAATCATATGCCGCTTCGTTACAGGCCATATATGCCAGAATTCTCTCAGGGATTAAGAGACGTCTGACCATATTTGACAGTTATTTCGTTTATAATTCAAAAAAGCAGAAAAAGCAAGAAAACAGTTGTTTTTTTCTGCTTTATAAGTTATCATAAATCTAATCCGATTCCGGATATTCTAAGTGCATTTCTGCATAAATTTCCAATTTTATTTCCTTTATATGTTGAAAGGAGCATTCAATTGTATAGTAAAGTTCATAGTATAGGCATTATCGGTGTAGAGGGCGTCCCCATACTTGTGGAAGCAGATGTGAGTGATGGGCTGCCGGGTTTTTCCATGGTTGGATATCTTTCTTCCCAGGTGAAAGAAGCTCAGGACCGTGTCAGAACTGCCCTCAAAAACTCTGGTTTTCGTATTCCTGCAAAAAAAATAACCATTAATTTATCCCCTGCAGATCTCAGGAAAGAGGGGACAGCTTTTGATCTTCCTATTGCAATTGCCATTTTATCTGCTTCTGGTATGATCAGGTCTGCTGGTTTGCCCGACTGTGTATTTTCAGGTGAACTGGGGTTAGATGGTACGGTAAAACCCGTTCCTGGAGCTCTTTCCATTGTTATTGCAGCAAAAAGGGAAGGAAAGACAATCTGTTATCTGCCAAGAGAGAACAGAAGAGAGGGTGTTTTCACAAATGGAATACAGATTATAGGGTTACATACATTAAAAGAACTGACAGATCACTTAAATGGAGGAAAGAAACACTCCCAACTTCCAGATGATCCTGTAGAACTAAAAACAGAGAAAGATATCTATGATGTAGATTTTTCAGATGTAGGTGGCCAGCCGTTTTTAAGACGGGCTACAGAAGTTGCTGTAGCAGGTATGCATAATATCATGTATATTGGTCCCGCAGGTACAGGGAAAACCATGTTTGCCAAAAGAATTCCTACGATTATGCCGTCACTTTCTTTTGGGGAAATCATGGAAATTTCAAAAATATACAGCGTCTGCGGTTTACTTTCCGGAGAAACTCCAATTATGAATTCCCGTCCGTTTCGAAGTCCCCATCATACCATAAGCCCTCAGGCATTTGCGGGAGGAGGGCGAATCCCAAGACCGGGAGAGATTACTCTCGCCTCTGGAGGCGTTTTATTTTTGGATGAATTATCGGAATTTCAAAAATCTACCATCGAGATCTTAAGACAGCCTCTGGAAGAGGGCGAAATTACCATATCAAGAAGTCATGGAGCGTATCTGTTTCCAGCTAAGTTTCTATTGGCAACCGCCATGAATCCGTGCCCCTGTGGATTTTATCCGGACAGGACAAAGTGCAGATGCTCGGAAAGCCAGGTTAATAAATATTTAGGAAGAATTTCAAAACCAATCCTGGACAGAATTGATATCTGTGCAGAATCCAGTCCGGTAAGTTATAAAGAACTGAGGCAGGGGAAGAAAGGAGAATCGTCTGCCGCCATCAGGAATCGTATTGAACGGGCAAGGGTAATACAGATGGAACGTTTTAGGGGGACGAACATACTGTTTAACAGTTTTATGAAGAAAGCGGATCTGGAAAAATACTGCGGTCTTCATCAGGCAGAAGAGTTATATTTAAAACAAATCTACGATTCTATGTCACTCAGTGCAAGAGGGTACGAAAAGATTCTTAAAATAGCAAGAACCATTGCAGATCTGGAAGGTTCTGAAAATATTTCAAAAAGTCATCTGGCAGAAGCTGCAGGTCTGAGAAGCCGGGAAGGAAAATTTTGGGGAGGTATCTATGGATAATCTGGAAGAAAGGGAATACTTATACTGGCTTTCCCACATTCCATTTCTTGGAGCTGTGAAAATAAAAAAACTGTATGACACCATGGGAAGTTATAAGAAGATATATAATATAGAAAGAAAAGAACTGGAATGCTGCGGGCTTTTAAAAGAAAGTGAGATTTTGTTTTTTGAAGAACGAAAGTCTTACCTGGAATTTGTTCGCAGACAGCTGGAGCAATTAGAAAAAAAGGGTATTCGTTTTATTGCACATTTTGATCCTGATTACCCCAGACGGCTTCTGTCTATTTATGGATACCCTATGGGTCTTTTTGTAAATGGACAGCTTCCTGGAGAGGAGAAACCTGCAGCTGCCATAATAGGAGCCAGAAACTGCACCAATTACGGGCGTCAGATGGCTCAGAGCCTGGCAAGAGAACTATCTGCTGCAGGTATATCAATTATCAGCGGTCTGGCATATGGCATAGACGGAGCGGGACATGAAGGAGCGCTGGAGGCAGGTCAGGAAACTTATGGAGTACTGGGGTGCGGAATTAATGTTTGTTATCCCAAAGAGAATTACGGATTATTCAGCCAGATGATAAAATGCGGAGGCATCATAACGGAATTTATGCCCGATGAAGCTCCAAAGCCTCAGAATTTCCCCATGAGAAACCGGATTATAAGCGGACTTTCTGATGCAATTCTTGTAATTGAGGCAAGAGAAAAAAGCGGTTCCCTTATTACGGCGAATCTGGGACTGGAGCATGGGAAAGAGATTTTTGCCCTTCCAGGAAGAGTGACTGATCCCTTAAGTGCAGGTTGTAACCGCCTTATTTCTGAAGGCGCAGGGGTTTTACTCTCTCCGGAGACAGTGTTGGAATATTTTAAGTTACAGAACGGTAAAATATTAAGAGTTCATGAAAAAAATAAGAACGGGCTTGCCAAAAAAGAAAAAATGGTGTATAGTTGCCTAGATTTGCAACCGAAGAATCTGGAAGAGATTGTGAGCTGCAGTGGATTGTCTGTCAGCGAGTGCATGAGTGTCCTCCTGGAACTGGAATTAAAGGGCAGCATTATACAGACATCCCATCAATATTATGGTAAGAAACAATAGGCGAGGAGTTTGGTATGGCGAACTGTTTAGTAATTGTGGAGTCACCCGCAAAAGTAAAAACTATAAAAAAGTTCCTTGGAGCAAACTATGAAGTAGATGCTTCCAATGGACATGTAAGGGATCTTCCTAAGAGTCAGATGGGAATCGATGTGGAACATGATTTTGATCCAAAATATATAACGATCAGGGGAAAAGGGGATATTCTTGCAAAGCTGAGAAAAGAAGTGAAGAAAGCGGATAAGATTTATCTGGCAACTGACCCTGACCGTGAAGGAGAAGCGATTTCCTGGCATCTGATGAAAGCATTAAAATTAGATGAACTGAAAGAAAAACAGGTATACCGCATCAGCTTCAATGAGATTACCAAGAATGCAGTGAAAACTTCATTAAAAACCCCAAGAGATATTGATATGGATCTTGTGGATGCCCAGCAGGCAAGAAGAGTTCTGGACCGAATGGTTGGATATATGATCAGTCCTCTTCTGTGGGCAAAGGTCAAAAGGGGGTTAAGCGCCGGACGTGTACAATCTGTTGCTCTGCGCCTTATCTGTGACAGGGAAGAAGACATCAATGCTTTTATTCCGGAAGAGTACTGGAATCTTGATGCGGTCTTAAAGCAGGAAGGCGGCAAGAAGACTTTAACAGCCAAATTTCACGGAGACAAGAATGGCAGAATCGCCATTCATAATAAGGAAGAGTTAGATGGCATACTGAAAGGTCTTCAGAAGAAAGAGTACAAGGTTGAAGAAGTTAAGACTGGGGAACGGGTTAAAAAAGCTCCAATTCCATTTACTACCAGTACACTTCAGCAGGAAGCATCCAAGGTTCTTAATTTCTCAACTCAGAAAACCATGCGCTTAGCTCAGCAGTTATATGAAGGAGTGGAGGTCGCAGGCCACGGAACAGTCGGTCTGATCACCTATTTGCGAACGGATTCTACCAGAATCGCAGAAGAGGCGGATGTTGCTGCAAGAGAGTTCATTGAAAAGCAGTACGGCAGCCGTTATCTGGCAAATGGAGAGCAGAATAAAAAGAGTAATGTTAAGATTCAGGATGCCCACGAGGCGATTCGTCCCACAGATATCGCACTGACTCCGGTAATTGTAAAAGAATCACTCCAGAGAGACTTATTCCGTCTTTATCAGCTTATCTGGAAGAGATTTGCAGCCAGTAGAATGCAGCCGGCTGTGTATGAAACAACCTCTGTGAAGGTGAAAGCGGGAAACTATTTCTTCACCCTTTCTGCTTCAAAACTTCAGTTTGACGGTTTTATGTCAGTCTATGTACAGGAAGAAGAGAAGGAAGAAAATAATGTTCTTCTTGGCAATCTGGAAAAAGGCAGTATACTTAAGTTGGAGAAGCTGGAAAACAGTCAGCATTTTACCCAGCCCCCGGCTCATTTTACGGAGGCATCTCTGGTAAAGGCAATGGAAGAACAGGGAATTGGTCGTCCAAGTACTTATGCTCCTACGATTACAACGATTATAGCCAGACGGTATGTGGCTAAAGAAAATAAAAACCTTTATGTGACAGAACTGGGAGAAGTAGTCAACAGCATGATGAAACAAAGTTTCCCCAGCATTGTAGATATCACATTTACTGCGAATCTGGAGTATCTTCTTGATAAAGTTGGAGATGGAACGGTACAGTGGAAAACAGTTGTGAAAAACTTCTATCCTGACTTAAAGGAAGCGGTTGATAAGGCACTGGTAGAACTGGAATCTGTTACCATAGCAGACGAGGTAACAGAAGAAATTTGTGAACTGTGTGGCCGTAATATGGTTATTAAATACGGACCTCACGGTAAATTCCTTGCGTGCCCCGGTTTTCCGGAATGTAAGAATACGAAACCTTATCTGGAAAAAACAGGAGTTCCCTGTCCAAAGTGCGGTAAGGATGTAGTAATTAAAAAGACTAAAAAGGGCAGAATTTATTATGGATGCGAGGCAAATCCTGAATGTGATTTTATGTCATGGCAAAAGCCTTCCACCCAGAAATGTCCAAAATGCGGTTCATATATGGTAGAAAAGGGTAACAAGCTACTGTGCTCAAATGAGCAGTGCGGATACAGTGCAGATAGATAGGAAAAAAGAATAATTATTAAGAAAATCGAAAATCTTCAAAAAACTATTGTTATTTGAAAATAATAGTGATAATATTTAATTATTAAAAGCGTTTTTCGAAATTTAACATCAATTATAAAGGAGGTTTTCGGCAATGAGCGTACAGTTGTTGGACAAAACTAGAAAAATTAACAAATTATTGCATAACAATAATTCGCATAAGGTCGTATTTAACGATATATGTGAAGTGCTTACCGAGATCCTGAATTCCAATATTCTTGTTATAAGCAAGAAGGGCAAGGTGCTTGGCGTGGGTCTTACGCCAGACATCGATGAGATTCAGGAACTGATTGCAGATCAGGTAGGTGGTTATGTTGATACTATGCTGAATGAACGACTGCTCAGTATTCTTTCCACAAAAGAAAATGTAAACTTGGAAACGCTTGGTTTTACCGGTGATGACATCAGAAAATATCAGGCCATTATTACACCGATTGACATAGCTGGGGAGAGACTTGGTACTCTGTTCATATACAAATCGGATTCACAATATGACATTGACGATATTATTTTAAGTGAGTATGGAACCACCGTTGTGGGACTTGAGATGATGCGGTCAGTAAACGAAGAGAATGCAGAAGAAACAAGAAAGGTTCAGATTGTAAAATCAGCGATCAGCACCTTATCATTCTCCGAATTGGAAGCAATCACACATATCTTCGAAGAACTGGACGGCAATGAAGGCATTCTTGTAGCAAGCAAAATTGCAGACCGTGTCGGAATCACCCGCTCAGTGATTGTCAATGCACTGCGTAAGTTTGAAAGTGCCGGCGTTATCGAATCAAGATCCTCCGGTATGAAAGGAACCTATATAAAGGTTTTAAATGATGTGGTATTTGATGAGCTGAAATCCATAAAGGCAGGCAATTCAAAAATCATTGCAGAGCGCCGTGAATTAAAGGACTTATAGTGCATAGAAACGATTAAAAAAGGTAATCATTCTCGATTATCTTTTTTTGCGGATACAAGACAGAAATCTTCTGATTTGGACATAAAATATAAAAAATTACTTGCATCACTAAAAATATTGTGCTATACTAGCAAGGCTTACAAAAAACACGTCTGCGGATTCCAGAGGAAGGTGCCATATTATGGTCTCCCCGGAAGCAAGAGAAACGGACGGAAGTAAAACCAATGGAGGTAATAACATGAGCGTTATTTCAATGAAGCAGCTTTTAGAGGCTGGCGTGCACTTCGGTCATCAGACCAGAAGATGGAACCCTAAGATGGCTCCTTATATTTACACAGAGAGAAACGGTATCTACATCATCGACTTACAGAAATCAGTCGTTAAAGTAGACGAAGCTTACAAGGCAGTATCTGATATTGCAGCTGAAGGTGGAAAGATTCTTTTTGTTGGAACAAAAAAACAGGCTCAGGATGCGATTAAGTCTGAAGCAGAGCGTTGCGGAATGTATTTTGTAAACGAGAGATGGCTTGGCGGTATGCTTACAAACTTCAAGACAATTCAGTCCAGAGTTGCAAGATTAAAACAGATCGAGACTATGTCCCAGGATGGTACATTCGAAGTACTTCCTAAGAAAGAAGTAATTGCTCTTAAGAAGGAATGGGAGAAATTAGAGAAGAATTTAGGCGGAATTAAAGATATGAAGAAAGTTCCGGATGCGATTTTTGTCGTAGATCCTAAGAAAGAAAGAATCTGCGTTCAGGAAGCTCACACACTGGGCATTCCGTTAATCGGCATTGCTGATACAAACTGTGATCCTGAAGAACTTGATTTCGTAATCCCAGGTAATGATGATGCGATTAGAGCTGTCAAGTTAATTGTATCCAAGATGGCAGACGCAGTAATCGAAGCAAACCAGGGCGAGGCAGTAGCTGAGGAAGCAGAAGCAGCTCAGGAGTTAGAAGAGACTGTAGAAGCTTAAGATTCAGACGGATGTATGCTTCGGTCTGCTGTATGGCGGGTCGAAGCATATTTTTATGAACAGACCTTTTTACAATATCAATTACGTTTAATCGATGATGGAGGGAAAACGAATGGCAGCAGTTACAGCTGGAATGGTAAAAGAATTAAGAGAGTTAACCGGTGCAGGTATGATGGACTGCAAGAAAGCACTTGCAGAGACTGATGGTGATATGGACAAGGCAGTTGAGTTCTTAAGAGAAAAGGGACTTGCAGCTGCATCTAAAAAAGCAGGAAGAATTGCTGCAGAGGGTGTTGTTACAACTGTAGTAAGTGAAGATGGAAAATCCGGAGCAATTGTTGAAGTTAACAGTGAAACAGACTTTGTTGCTAAGAATGCTCAGTTCCAGGGATATGTTGCTGATGTAGTAGCTCAGGTTCTTGCTTCTGATGCAAAAGATATGGATGCATTCATGGCTGAGTCATGGAACAGTGATAGCTCTTTAACAGTAGCACAGGCATTATCTGCTCAGATTTCTGTTATTGGCGAGAATATGAATATCAGAAGATTTGAAAAAATTACAACAGATGGTGTAGTTGTTGATTATATTCATGGCGGCGGCAGAATCGGTGTTTTAATTGAAGCCGGTGCAGAAGTAGTTAACGATGCTGTTAAGGAAGCTTTAAAAAACGTAGCAATGCAGATTGCTGCTTTAAATCCAAAGTATGTTAAGAGAGATGAAATCTCCCAGGAATTTATCGATCACGAGACTGAGATTTTAAAGGTTCAGGCTAAGAACGAAAATCCTGACAAGCCTGATTCAATTCTTGATAAGATGATTGTTGGCCGTTTGAATAAGGAATTAAAAGAGTTCTGTCTGGTTGACCAGGCTTATGTAAAAGACGGTGACTTAACTGTTGGCAAGTATTTAGAGCAGGTTTCTAAAGAAGTTGGCGGAAAAGTTGAAGTTAGAAAGTTTGTTCGTTTCGAGACAGGCGAAGGCCTTGAGAAAAAAGAAGAGAACTTTGCAGAAGAAGTTGCAAAACAGATGCAGTAATCTTGTAACAGGATTCTGGGGGGAATCCCATGGGTATCCATGGGATTTTTCTATTCAAACAGTGTCCGTTTCCGATTGACATATGTTTCCAGTCGGACGGACATCAACACAAAAGGAGTTGATGAGAATGGCGAAATATATTATAAAACGTATTGCTATGGCAATTATTACGATATTTGCTGTTGCTACCGTAACATTCTTTGTCATGAACATGGTTCCAGGCGGACCATTTATGGCAGAAAAGGCAATCAGCCCACAAGCCCAGGCGGCATTAAATGAAAAATATGGTCTGGATAAGCCATTAAGCGTACAGTATGCAACCTATATGCAGGATATTCTGCATGGAAATCTGGGGTTAAGTGTGAAACAGCGTGGACGTACCGTCAATATGATTATTGGTACTAAATTCCCGGTTTCTGCAAGAATTGGCGGAATGGCTATTTTAGCAGCAGTTTTGATTGGTGTTCCCCTTGGAAGTATTGCGGCATTTAAGAGAGGTACTCTGGTCGATAATATTATTATTGTTTTCAGTACCTGCGGAATTGCGGTTCCAAGCTTTGTGGTCTGTACCATACTCATGTATATTCTCAGTTTGAAGCTGGGATTATTACCTACGTATGGACTTGGATCCTGGAAGAATTATATCATGCCGGTTATGGCACTGGCTCTTTATCCATCATCCTATATTTCAAGATTAATGCGTTCATCCATGTTGGATGTTATGGGACAGGATTATATGAGAACAGCCCGTGCAAAAGGTCTTTCCCAGTTGGTAAGTATTTTCAAGCATGCACTTCGTAATGCCATTCTTCCAGTGGTTACATATTTAGGACCGCTGCTGGCTTACACTGTAACAGGAAGCTTCATTGTTGAAAAGATATTTACAATTCCAGGGCTTGGATCTGAATTTATTGGTTCCATTACAGGACGTGATTATCCTCTTATCATGGGGACAACGATTTTCCTTGCGACTTTAATGGTTATCATGAATGTACTGGTGGATGTTGCTTATAAATTTATTGATCCGCGAATTAATCTGAAGTAAAGGAAGGAGAAAGAAGATGCCAAAGAATAAATTATCAGTGCAGCTTAATGTGGAAGACTTTCTCCCGGCTAGTGATGCAGAAAGAGAAAGCCTGACAGTCATGCGTAAAAGCGTTGGATTCTGGAAAGATGGAATCAGACGTCTTAAGAAGAATAAGATTTCAATGATCAGCCTTGTTGTAATCTTGCTAGTATTTATTTTATCATTTATTGTACCTCAGCTTTATCCATATAGCTATGAACAGCAGATCAGAGGAAGTGAAAATCTCGCTCCCATGCAGTATTCCCAGAAAGAAATCACTGCCATGGACTCAGGGGAGAGTGTATTTCCACACATTCTTGGAACCGATAACCTGGGCCGTGACTACGCAATCCGTGTTATGATGGGAAGCCGTGTTTCTCTGACTGTTGGTCTGGTAGCATCTGCTATTATTTTGCTCATTGGTTCTCTCTATGGATCTATTGCAGGTTTCTTCGGAGGCTGGGTAGATATGATAATGATGAGAATTGTGGATATGATTTATACGGTTCCGGATATTCTGATCATTGTACTTTTATCTGTAGCATTTGATCAACCTCTAAAAGCGCTGGCTCAAAGGCCTGGATTCCAGTGGATTCAGCTTATTGGTGTTAACTTAATCAGTATTTTCGTTGTATTCGCGCTGCTTTACTGGGTTGGTATGGCCCGTATTGTGCGAAGCCAGATATTGATTTTAAAAGAGCAGGAATATGTAACTGCTGCAAGAGCTTTGGGAGCTTCCAGCGGACATATTATTAAAAAACATCTGCTTACCAACTGTATTGGTACATTAATTGTAACAACAACGCTTCAGATTCCTTCTTCTATCTTTACCGAGAGCTTTTTAAGCTTCCTTGGATTAGGAGTTGCTGCACCCATGCCTTCACTGGGAAGCCTTGCAAGTGCTGCATTAAATGGTCTGCAAAGCTATCCTCACCGTTTATTTGCACCGGCACTGATGATTTCAGTTATAATTTTAAGTTTCAATCTGTTGGGTGATGGTCTTCGGGATGCATTTGATCCGAAGCTGAAAGATTAAAGGAGGAGAGATTCCATGAGTGAATATTTAGTTAATATTGAGAATGAACGTCTTTCTTTCTTTACTCCGGCTGGAGAAGTCAAGGCGCTTAATAATGTATCACTTCATCTTCGTGAAGGTGAGGTTTTGGGAATTGTAGGAGAGTCTGGTTCCGGTAAGTCTGTAACTGCTTACAGTCTTATGGGCCTTACCGCTTATCCAGGTCGTCTGATCGGCGGTTCCCTTCAGTTTAACGGACATCAGATTGAGAAGATGACGGAAACGGAAATGAGAAAGATAAGGGGAAATGAAATTTCAATTATTTTTCAGGACCCTATGACCAGTTTAAACCCGGTTTATACCATTGGCAACCAGATCACAGAAGTGGTCAGACTCCATACAAATAAAAGCAAACAACAGGCAACCGAACGAGCAAGAGAGCTTCTTACCCTGGTAGGTATCAATGAGCCGGAAAAACGTTTGAACCAGTACCCTCATGAGCTATCCGGCGGTATGCGTCAGCGTGTTATGATCGCCATTGCCCTGGCTTGTGAGCCAAAACTTCTGATCGCGGATGAACCAACTACTGCCTTAGACGTTACAATCCAGGCACAGATTCTGGAACTGATGATGGAATTAAAAGAAAAACTTGGTATGGCAATTATTATGATTACCCATGACCTTGGTGTTGTTGCCAACATGTGTGACCGTATTGCTGTTATGTATGCTGGTAAAGTGGTAGAGTATGGCAATACTGATGATATATTCTATAACCCAAGCCATGAATATACCAAGGGTCTTATTCGCAGTATTCCAAAACTTACTGAGAAAGAGCATAATAAGCTGATTCCTATTGAAGGAAGCCCGGTGGATATGCTGAATCCGCCTGCAGGATGTCCGTTTGCACCACGATGCAGAGCCTGCATGAAGATTTGTCTGCGTGAAATGCCGGAATATACGGATATAACCGATATACATTACAGCGCATGCTGGCTGCTTCAGAAAGAAGAATTTGAGAAACAGCAAAGACAGAAGGGAGATGCATGATGGATAACAAATATCTTGTAGAGGTACAGAATTTACAGCAGTATTTCCCTGTTGCCGGTGGTAAATTATTCGAAAAGAAAGTTGTAAAAGCAGTCGATAACGTTTCCTTTGGAATCAAAAGAGGTGAAACCCTTGGTCTGGTTGGAGAATCTGGTTGTGGTAAGACGACTACAGGCCGTACTCTGCTCAGACTGTATGAGCCAACTTCCGGAAAGATCTTTTTTGACGGACAGGACATTACAAAGGTAAACATGCTTCCTTATCGTCAGAAGATGCAGATTGTATTTCAGGATCCATATGCAAGTCTTGATCCCCGTATGACGGTTGGAGATATTATTGGTGAGGCAATTGATATTCATCATCTGGCTGCCAGCAAAAAAGACCGTCAGGATCAGATTATCTCTGTTTTATCAACGGTAGGACTTAACTCAGAGCATGCGAACCGCTATCCTCATGAATTTTCCGGCGGACAGCGTCAGCGTGTGGGCATTGCCAGAGCTCTTGCAGTAAATCCTCAGTTTATTGTATGTGACGAGCCGGTATCTGCTTTGGATGTTTCCATTCAGGCACAGGTTGTTAATATGTTTGAAAAGCTGCAGGAAGAAATGGGTCTTACTTACCTGTTTATTGCTCATGATCTTTCTATTGTAAAACACATTTCCAACCGGATCGGTGTTATGTACTTAGGTAAGATGGTAGAGCTTGCTGACAGCTATGAACTGACATTCCACAGTGTCCATCCATATACCAAGAGTCTTATCTCAGCGATTCCAATTGCGGATCCGGAGACCAGCCGTAAATCCAAGAGAATTGTTCTTGAGGGAGATGTTCCAAGTCCTGTAAATCCTCCATCAGGCTGTCGCTTCCGCACCAGATGTCCTTATGCGGACGAACTTTGTGCAGCGCAGGAACCAGAATGGAAAGAAGTTTCAACCGGACATTATGCCGCTTGCCATCATTTGGATAAAGTTAATTAAAATCAGATTGAACTTTTAACGCATTTATGTTATGCTAAGAAAATGAATTGGCGCAGTAGCCGAATAAAGTGCTACTGCGTTAATTAAAATAATTTTATAGGAGGAATCGTTATGAAAAAGATGTCACTTATGCTTGCTGTACTTGCAGCCTCTGGCATGATGCTTACTGCTTGTGGCGGCAATAAGCCAGCAGAAACAAAAGCAAGTGCAGACGCAACTACAGCTGCTGCGGCTGGAGAAACTACAGCTGCTGTAAAAGAAAATTCCGCGGGGCTTGACCTTGCAGTTCAACTTGGACCGAATCCGGAGACCATTGATCCGGCTTTAAACTCTTCAGTTGATGGTGCAAATATGATTATGCATGCCTTTGAAACCTTATTGATTGTAGATAAGGAGAACAAAATTGTTCCAGGACAGGCAGAGTCTTATGATATATCCCCAGATGGCCTTACTTATACGTTTAAGCTTCGTGATGGCTTAAAGTGGAGTGATGGCTCACCACTTACTGCAAATGACTTTGTTTATGCATGGAAGAGACTTGCAGATCCCAACGTTGCAGCTCCATACGGCGCTGATATGTTAGGACCGGTAAAAGGATATGAAGAAGCAGCAGCTGGAAATCTGGATGCTCTGGGCGTTTCCGCTCCTGATGACAAAACATTTGTAGTAGAGTTGGCTTCCCCTTGTGTATATTTTGTTAAACTGGTAACTCATGCTTCCATGGTACCGGTACAGAAAGCGGCTGTAGAAGGCGCTGGTGATCAGTGGAGCTTAAAGCCTGAGACTTATGTTTCTAACGGTCCTTTAAAGATGACCGAATGGGTTCCAGGTTCTCACATTACTTTTGCAAAAAATGAAAACTACTGGAATGCAGATAAGGTTACTTTAAACACATTAAAATTCGTTCTTATGGAAGATTCTAATGCTGCTTACAGTGCATATCAGGCTGGTGAGTTACAGATGATTAAGTATGTTCCAACAGAAGAAATACCTGCACTGAAGGGAACAGATGCTTTTCACATTGATCCTAGCATGAGTGTTAGCTATTTAAATTTCCAGACTCAGAAAGAACCATTTAATAACCCTGATGTCCGCAAAGCGTTAAGCCTTGCAATTGACCGTAAATACGTGGCAGAAACAGTTATGCAGGGTACCAGTGCACCAGCAACTAATTTTGTACCAGATGGTGTATCTGATGCAGAGGGCGGAACTTTCTTTAATGATGTAACAGCAAAAGAAGGAAAAACTTTCTTTAATATTGATGATCATGCTTCTGATGTTGCAAAGGCAAAAGAACTTCTTGCTAAAGCTGGATATCCAGACGGACAGGGATTCCCAACATTTGAGTATATGACCAATGATGCTGGATTCAATAAGCCAGTTGCAGAGTATTTACAGAGCTGCTGGAAAGAGACTCTTAACATCAATATGGATATCAAAATTGTAGAGTGGGCAACCTTTACTCCTACCCGTCGTGCAGGCGATTATCAGGTATCACGTGGCGGCTGGGGATTTGACTTTGATGATCCTTCCAACCTGCTGAATGTTAACCTTTCTAACAGCGGTAATAATGATGCTAAGTACAATAATCCTGAATTTGATAAGCTGCTTAACGAAGCTAATTCCACTGCTGACGTAAAAGAGCATTACAAAAAACTGCATGAGGCAGAGACTCTGCTTCTTGAAGATTCTCCGATTATACCAATTACCTATAAGAATGAATTCTATTTACAGAATCCAAAGCTGAAAGGTACATGGTATTCTCCATATAGCTTCTGGTTCTTCCAGTATGCTACCATGGAATAAGATTTATTTCTTTTGAAACTGACACCCAGGAATTTATTCCTGGGTGTTTTTTTGACCAGATGAATAGATCCGCCAGGACTTACATTCCGGCAGCTGGGAAACTTCCTCTTTCCAACCATCTAAAAGTATGCTATAATCTTTTAAGACAATACAAAAGTACAGGAGAGTTTAAGCTATGAATCCAAGACGTGTATTATTAAAACTCAGCGGTGAAGCTCTTGCCGGTTCCAGTAAGACAGGATATGAGGAGGCCACTGTTAAAGAGGTTGCACGGCAGGTTAAGATATCCGTTGATGCTGGCGTTCAATTGGGAATTGTCATAGGCGGAGGTAATTTCTGGAGAGGCAGAACCAGTAATGCAATTGACCGCACAAAGGCGGATCAGATAGGTATGCTTGCCACCATTATGAACTGCATTTATGTTTCGGAGATTTTTAGGAACGCAGGAATGGACACCCAGATTCTCACCCCCTTTGAATGTGGTTCCATGACAGAACTGTTTTCCAAAGACCGGGCTAATCAGTATTTTAAAGAAGGCAAAGTGGTGTTTTTTGCCGGTGGAATTGGCCACCCATACTTTTCAACTGATACGGGAATTGTACTCCGTGCCATCGAGATGGAAGCTGACTGCATTCTGCTTGCAAAGTCCATTGACGGTGTTTACGACAGCGATCCCAAGGTGAATCCCAATGCAGTAAAATACGATGAAATTTCCATTGATGAAGTGATAGAAAAGCAGCTTGGGGTAATTGATCTGACCGCTTCCATTATGTGTATGGAAAATAAGATGCCCCTTGTAGTATTCAGTTTGAATGAAAAAGATGGCATTGCCAATGCAATGCAGGGAAAAATAAACGGCACAATAGTGACCGCATAAAACAGGAGGACGATATGCAGGAGAGTTTACAGGTATATGAAGATAAAATGAATAAGACATTAAAAGCGCTGGAGAATGATTTTATGACCATTCGCGCAGGACGTGCCAATCCCCATGTACTGGATAAAATCAGAGTGGATTATTATGGTACTCCAACACCAATTCAGCAGGTAGGCAACGTTACAATTCCGGAAGCACGTATGATCGTGATTCAGCCATGGGAGAAGGCTTTGTTAAAGGCCATTGAAAAAGCGATTCTTACTTCAGATCTGGGAATTAATCCAACGAACGACGGTAATGTAATTCGTCTGGTATTTCCTGAACTGACAGAAGAGCGCAGAAAAGATCTTGTAAAAGATGTAAAGAAAAAGGGAGAAGCTGCGAAGATTGCAATCCGTAACATTCGCCGTGATGCCAATGACTCTTTTAAAAAGCAGTTAAAAGCAGAAGAGATTTCTGAGGATGAACTGGCTGATGCAGAAGACAAGATTCAGAAATTAACAGATAAAATGGTTGCGCAGATTGAAAAAGCAACTGATGAGAAGTCAAAGGATCTTCTTACTGTATAAAATAAACAGGGGGGCAGGCATTATGCCTGTCCTGTTTTGTGTTTTAAAAGGAGTGATACTTTATGGATAAAGAATTGAATAATATGGTGATTCCGGAGCACGTTGCCATTATCCTTGACGGAAATGGCAGATGGGCAAAAAAGCGGGGACTTCCCAGGAGCATGGGTCATAAGGAAGGCTGTGTCACTGTGGAGAAGACCGTTGAAGATGCAGCAAGACTGGGAATTAAGTATTTAACGGTATATGGTTTTTCAACAGAGAACTGGAAGCGTTCCACGGAGGAAGTGGGAGCTCTGATGCAGCTGTTTCGCTATTATATGGTAAGACTCTTAAAAGTTTCAAAAGCGAATAATGTTCGTGTAAAGATGATTGGAGACAGAGAGCGTTTTGACTCTGATATTGTAGAAGGAATTGGACGTCTGGTAGAAGAGACGAAGAATAATACAGGACTGACCTTTGTGATTGCGGTCAACTATGGCGGAAGGGACGAAATTGTCCGGGCTGCGAGAAAGATCATGGAAGATGCCAGAGTGGGAAAGATTTCACCGGAATCTTTAACGGAAGATAAATTTACCGGCTATCTTGACACAAATGGAATCCCTGATCCGGATCTTTTGATCCGTACCAGCGGAGAGTTAAGGCTGTCTAACTATCTTCTGTGGCAGCTTGCATATACGGAGATATATGTATCTGATTGCTATTGGCCTGATTTTAATATGGAAGAAATGAAAAAAGCCATTACAGCGTATAATAGCAGAGAACGGAGATTTGGAGGAGTGAAGTAATCACGAGGGAGGAAGTGGGATGTTTACAACCAGGCTGATAAGCGGAATTGTTCTTGTTCTGATCGCACTGATAACAGTAGGAAGTGGTGGGCTCCTGCTATTTGCGACAACGATTTTCATATCCATGATTGGCTTGTATGAGCTGTATCGTGTGCTTAAGATCCATGATCATCCAATGGGATATATGGGATATCTAATTGTAGTTGTTTATTACGGGCTGTTATGGTTTCAGATGCAGCAGTATGCATTGTATATGTCTATCGTTTTCATGATGCTTCTTTTATGCTTTTATGTTTTTGCTTTTCCAAAATATAAAACAGAGGAAGTGACTGGAGCGTTTTTTGGATTTTTTTATGTGGCGGTTATGTTATCCTATTTATACCAGGTTCGTACTATGAATGACGGAAAGTATCTGGTTTGGCTGGTTTTCTTAAGTTCATGGGGCTGTGATACCTGCGCATATTGCGTTGGCAATCTCATTGGAAAGCATAAAATGGCACCTGTACTCAGCCCTCATAAATCCATAGAGGGAGCCATCGGTGGAATTGTAGGAGCCTCACTTCTGGGATTTATATATGCGACAATTTTTGGTGAGTCTATGACTGTACTTGATTATCCACAGATCACCTGTACTCTTGCATGTGCATTTGCCGCAATTATATCACCCATTGGTGATCTTGCTGCATCTGCCATAAAACGGGATCATCAGGTTAAAGATTATGGAAAACTCATACCAGGGCACGGTGGAATACTGGACCGTTTTGACAGTATGCTTTTTACTGCCCCTGTTATTTATTTTGTGGTTACATTTATACGATAAGAGCCTGACAAAGTATTACCTTAAATCGAAATTTAGGAAAAGAAAAGGAGTATACAGCATAAGATGAAGAAAATAGCAATCCTTGGGTCAACAGGATCCATTGGGACGCAGACTTTGGAGGTGGTGGAGAACCAAGGCGATATTGAAGTGACTGCTTTGGCTGCAGGAAGCAACATCCGCCTGTTGGAGGAACAAATCAGAAAATTCCGCCCCAAAATAGCCTGTGTTTTCGAAGAAGAAAAAGCGAAGGAACTTAAAAGATCAGTAAGAGATCTCCCGGTTCGCGTTGTTTCCGGTATGGAGGGGTTAATCGAGGCAGCTGTAGAAGAAACTTCAGAGATTGTTGTCACTGCAGTGGTTGGAATGATAGGAATCCGGCCCACCATTGCGGCTATGGAAGCAGGGAAAGATATCGCTCTTGCCAATAAGGAGACTCTGGTAACTGCCGGTCACATCATTATGCCTCTCGCAAAGAAAATGGGTGTCAGGATTCTTCCTGTCGACAGTGAACACAGTGCAATATTTCAGTGTCTGAGTGGAGAAGATAAGGGATCTGTCCATAAGATACTCCTGACTGCTTCCGGTGGTCCTTTTCGTGGTAAAACAAGAGAAGATTTAAAAAATGTGAAAGTGGAGGATGCACTTAACCATCCAAACTGGGCGATGGGCCGAAAGATTACCATAGATTCTTCAACCATGGTGAATAAAGGGCTTGAAGTCATGGAGGCCAAATGGTTGTTTGGTGTTCAAATGGATCAGGTGCAGGTGGTGATTCAGCCAAAAAGCATCATTCATTCTATGGTAGAGTTTGAAGACGGAGCAGTTATGGCTCAGATGGGAACTCCGGACATGAAGCTTCCTATTCAATATGCACTTTATTATCCGGAGCGGAGATATTTAAAAGGAGATCGTCTTGATTTCTGGTCCATTGGTCAAATTAATTTTGAAAAACCGGATCTTATTAATTTTCCGGGGTTGAAACTGGCTTATGAGGCCGGATGTACCGGTGGAACGCTCCCGACTGTTTTTAATGCTGCTAACGAAAAGGCAGTTGCCAAATTTTTGAACAGAGAAATTACATATCTTACTATCACAGATATGATAGAGGGAGCGATGAACGGGCATACTGTAAAAGAGAATCCTACCGTAGAAGAGATTCTTGAAGCAGAGGCTGCAGCTTATGAATATATAGAAAGCAGGTGGTAAATTGTCCAGTGTTATCGTAGCAATTCTGGTATTCGGTTTAATAGTTTTAATTCATGAATTAGGTCATTTTTTATTTGCAAAAATGAACAAAATCGCAGTAGTGGAATTTTCCATAGGAATGGGACCCCGCCTTTTGCATTTTAAGAAGGGAGAAACCACATATTCCATTAAATTGCTTCCTTTAGGCGGATCCTGCATGATGCTGGGAGAGGATGAAGAAAATCCTGATGAGCGGGCTTTTCAGAATAAATCCATTCCTGCAAGAATGTCAGTTATTGCCGCAGGGCCCATCTTTAATTTTATTCTTGCCTTTTTACTTTCTTTGGTTCTGGTAGGTATGAGTGGATATGATATTACTTATATAAAAGAAGTAACAGAAGGTTCGCCTGCTTATGAAGCAGGAATGCGCTCCGGAGATAAATTGTTAAAAATTAACGGAGAAAAAGTTTCCATGTATCAGGAGTATATTCTTTATAAGCTGATGAAACCGGATGATAAGATGAATCAGGTGGAATTTTCAAGAACAGATCCTCAGACAGGAAATCAGGAAATCCAGACTGTATCCGTTACTCCCCAATATTCAGAGGAGAGTAAAAAATATCTGATTGGTATATTAATTGCGCCTGAAAACAAAAAGGCAGCAAATGCCGGCGATCTGGTTAAGCATGGATATATGGAGATGGAATATGATGTAAAACTGACTGTAAAGAGCCTTGGTATGCTATTTACCGGGAAGGCCAGTGTCAATGATTTAAGCGGTCCGGTAGGAATCGTTGTTATGATCGATGATTCTGTAAAAGCGGGCCTTACTGTCAGTGTAGTTGCGGCGCTTATGAATGTCATCAGTATGTGTATTCTTTTAAGTGCCAACTTAGGTGTGATGAATCTGCTCCCCATACCAGCTCTTGATGGTGGGAGATTGCTGTTTTTAATTATAGAAGCAATACGTGGAAAACGAATGGACCCGGAGAAAGAGGGTCTGGTAAACATGATCAGTATGGCAGCTTTGATGGCGCTGATGATTTTTGTAGTATTTAATGATATCAGCAGATTCACCTGATAAAGTATAAATGGAGGAGCTTATGAACAGGGATCATACAAAAACAATACAGATCGGAAACAAGGTCATCGGTGGAGGCAATCCGGTTCTGATCCAATCCATGTGCAATACGAAAACTCAGGATGTTGCATCAACAGTCAATCAGATTAAAAAGCTGACCGCGGCCGGATGCGATATTATCAGAGTTGCTGTTCCTGATATGGAAGCGGCGGCAGCTATTAAGGAGATTAAGAAGCAGATCAGTATACCTCTGGTAGCCGATATTCATTTTGATTATCGGCTGGCTGTGGCTTCTATAGAGTCAGGAGCTGATAAGATCCGGATTAATCCGGGCAATATCGGCTCTCTGGATCGTGTAAGAACTGTTGTGGATAAGGCAAAGGAATATCAGATTCCTATTCGTGTAGGAGTTAACAGCGGTTCCCTTGAAAAAAATCTCATTGAAAAATATGGAGGAGTTACTGCCGAGGGAATTGTGGAAAGCGCATTAAATAAGGTACGTATGATCGAGGAGATGGATTATGGGAATCTGGTAATCAGCATCAAATCATCTGATGTACTTATGTGTGTCAAGGCCCATGAACTGATAGCAGAGCGAACGGATTATCCCCTTCATGTGGGTATTACAGAGGCTGGAACCCTGATATCTGGAACCATTAAATCTTCCGTTGGGCTGGGCATTATTCTTCATAAGGGAATTGGTGATACCATCCGTGTGTCTCTTACCGGTGATCCGCTTGAGGAAGTAAAGGCAGCTAAAACCATTTTAAGATCTCTGGGTCTAAAAAGGGGAGGGGTGGAGGTAATATCCTGTCCCACCTGCGGCAGAACCAGAATTGATTTAATCTCCCTGGCCAATCAGGTAGAAGATATGGTTTCTGCTTACGACCATCTGGATATTAAGGTGGCAGTAATGGGCTGTGTGGTAAACGGACCAGGTGAAGCAAGAGAAGCAGATATAGGAATTGCCGGTGGAATCGGAGAGGGACTTCTTATTAAAAAAGGAGAAGTAATCAGAAAGGTTCCGGAAGAAGAACTTCTTAGCGCCCTTCAGGAAGAACTTATGAAAATGCAATAGGTGATAGAATGGCAAAGAAATTTTTGGAAGTTTTTCCAAACTTACATATTACGGACGAATTAAAAGAGCTTTTAAATCTGGTGGATGTGGAAAAGGTCACATCAAACAGGGATAGAAGCTCTATTCGTGTTTACTTAATCAGTCCAAGGCTGATACACAAGCAAAATATATACAGCCTGGAAAAAGGGATCAAAGAACAGTTGTTTCCGTCCAAGCAGATCACAATTAAAATCATTGAGCGGTTCCGGCTATCGGGACAGTATACGCCACAGAAGCTGTTAAAGATCTATCGGGAAAGTCTTCTGGCAGAACTTAAAAATTACAGCATCATTGAGTATAATATGTTCCGGAAAGCACAGTGCCAGTTTCCCGAACCGGATCTTTTGAAGATGACAGTGGAAGATACCATTGTAACCCATGAAAAAGCCGGCGAGTTAAAGCGGGTGCTGGAAAAGATTTTTCACGAAAGATGCGGCTTGCCTGTTGAAGTTCAGTATGAATTTATTGAGCCTAAGGAGAATGTCCTGGCGAAGCAAAAAGAGCTTCAGATGCAGAGAGAAGTAGAGGAAATCGTTAGCAGAACGTCATTTGCCGGGCAGCAAAAAAGCCAGGCAGACGAATATGGCGGACCTTCCATGGCAGATGGCCCTCTGGACGCACTGGCAGCCACTTATTCTGATGAAGTGCCCTTCACACAGGAAGTCCAGTCTCCTGCAGCCACACTACGCATGGGTGGTAAAAAAGAAGGAGATAAAAAAGAATCCGGTAAAGCAGCAGAGTCCGACTCCGGAAAGAAGGAATGGAAAGATTACCGGAAGAATTCCTATAATGGCCGCCGTTCTGATAATCCAGATGTTTTGTATGGCAGAGATTTTGATGAAGAAACCATGGAAATTGAAAAGATTGACGGGGAAATCGGAGAAGTGGTGGTTCGCGGTAAGATTATCATGACGGACAGCAGGGAATTAAGAAGCGGCAAGACCATTATTATTTTTGATGTAACAGATTTTACGGACACGATCACAGTGAAGATGTTTGCCAGGGAAGAACAGCTGGATGATCTGAAAAATGCAGTGGTAAAAGGTACCATCATCAAAATAAAAGGAGTTACAACCATTGATAAGTTTGATGGGGAGCTGACCCTGGGATCTGTTGTGGGTATTAAAAAATCAGAAGATTTTACTGGGAAAAGATCGGACAACAGTCTGGAGAAACGGGTAGAGCTTCACTGCCATACAAAGATGAGTGACATGGATGGAGTCTCTGAAGTAAAAGATCTTGTAAAGCGTGCTAAAAAATGGGGGATGCCAGCGCTTGCAATTACGGATCATGGATGTGTACAGTCCTTTCCGGATGCAAACCATGCGCTTGATAAAGGTGATACATTTAAAGTTATTTATGGAGTGGAAGGATATCTGGTTGATGATTTAAAGCAGCTGGTTGAAAATTCCAGGAATCAGACTTTTTCTGATTCCTATGTTGTCTTTGATATTGAGACAACGGGTTTCAGTTCATCCAGAAACCGGATTATTGAAATTGGTGCAGTGAAGGTAATAGATGGAAAGATTAAAGATAAATTCAGTGCTTTTGTAAATCCGGATGTACCAATTCCTTTTGAGATCGAACAATTGACGGGAATCAATGACAGTATGGTGCTTCCTCATCCAAAGATTGATGTAATTCTCCCCCAGTTTCTGGAGTTTTGCAGCGATTCTGTTTTAGTTGCCCACAATGCTTCGTTTGACGTAAGCTTTATCTCTTATAATGCTCAGCAGCTTCAGCTGGAGTTTAACCCTACGGTAATTGATACCGTGGCTCTTTCCAGGCTTCTTTTACCCAGTTTAAACAGGTATAAACTGGACACTGTGGCCAAAGCCTTAAATATTTCCCTGGCGAACCATCACAGAGCCGTTGACGATGCAGGATGTACAGCAGAGATATTTGCCGCATTTGTAAAAATGCTAAGAGAGCGGGGGGTGGAATCGTTAGATGAGTTAAACAAACTCAGTGCCATGTCAGCCGATATGATTAAAAAGCTTCCCACCTATCATGTGATCATCCTTGCAGCCAATGATGTGGGCAGGGTTAATTTATACCGGCTGATTTCCCGCTCTCATATCGATTTTTATGCCAGAAGACCGAGAATTCCCAAAAGCGTTTTAAATGAATACAGAGAGGGATTGATAATTGGTTCTGCCTGTGAGGCGGGAGAGTTATATCAGGCTCTTTTGAGAGGCGTTCCGGACGCGGAAATAGCCAAACTTGTAAACTTTTACGATTATCTGGAAATACAGCCTCTTGGTAACAATGCATTCATGTTAAGAGACGAAAAGAGTACGATAAAGACCCAGCAGGATCTAATTGATATTAATAAGCGGATCGTAACCCTTGGGGAACAGTTTGGAAAGCCTGTCTGCGCCACCTGCGATGTTCATTTCCTTGATCCGGAGGATGAGGTTTACCGGCGGATCATTATGGCTGGGCAAGGTTTTAAAGACTCCGATGACCAGGCCCCTTTATATCTTAGGACTACGGAGGAGATGCTTCAGGAGTTTGAGTATTTAGGCCCTAACAAGGCGGAAGAAGTAGTAATAAAGAACACTAGAAAAATAGCGGACATGTGTGAATGGATCTCACCTGTACGGCCGGATAAATGTGCACCTGTCATCGAGAATTCAGATGAGGATTTAAGAAAAATCTGTTATGACAGAGCTCATATCATCTATGGACAGGATCTCCCTGTGATAGTTACAGAACGTTTGGAGAGAGAGTTGAATTCTATTATATCCAATGGTTTTGCGGTTATGTATATCATTGCACAGAAGCTGGTGTGGAAATCCAACGAAGATGGTTATCTGGTAGGATCCAGAGGATCGGTTGGATCTTCTTTCGTTGCCTATATGTCTGGAATTACAGAAGTAAATTCCCTCAGTCCTCATTATTACTGCGAGAACTGTCACTACTATGATTTTGATTCAGAAGAAGTAAAGGCATTCACAGGAATGGCTGGCTGTGATATGCCGGATAAGATATGTCCGGTTTGCGGACATCCATTATCAAAAGATGGTTTTGACATTCCATTTGAAACATTCCTTGGTTTTAAGGGAGACAAGGAGCCTGATATCGATCTGAATTTCTCCGGAGAATATCAGAGTAAGGCCCATGATTATACAGAAGTTATTTTTGGAAAAGGGCAGACATTCCGTGCAGGAACTATTGGTACTCTTGCAGATAAGACGGCATTCGGTTATGTGAAAAATTATTACGAAGAACATGGAGTAAGAAAACGGAACTGTGAAATAAACCGGATAGTTCAGGGCTGTGTGGGTGTGAGACGAACTACTGGACAGCATCCGGGAGGAATTATCGTTCTTCCCCATGGAGAGGAGATATATTCCTTTACACCGGTACAAAGACCGGCTAATGATATGACGACGATGACAGTTACCACCCATTTCGACTACCACTCCATCGACCATAACCTTCTAAAGCTTGATATTCTGGGACACGACGATCCGACCATGATCCGTATGCTTCAGGACTTGATTGGCTTTGATCCAGTAAAGGACATTCCTCTGGACAGCAGAGAAGTCATGTCACTTTTTCAGGACACATCAGCCCTTGGAATTATGCCGGAAGATATTGGCGGATGTAAGCTGGGAGCGTTGGGAGTACCGGAGTTTGGTACTGATTTTGCCATGCAGATGTTAATAGACACCCAGCCGAAATATTTTTCTGATCTTGTCCGCATTGCAGGTCTTGCTCATGGTACGGATGTGTGGCTTGGTAATGCCCAGGCCCTCATTCAGGAAGGGAAGGCTACCATTCAGACAGCCATATGTACCAGAGATGATATTATGATATATTTAATTTCCATGGGTATTGAAGAAGGTCTGTCTTTTTCTATCATGGAGAGCGTGCGTAAAGGAAAAGGATTAAAGCCCGAATGGGAAGAGGAGATGACATCCCATGGGGTTCCGGACTGGTATATCTGGTCCTGTAAAAAGATTAAATACATGTTTCCCAAAGCCCATGCAGCCGCTTATGTTATGATGGCGTGGAGAATCGCGTACTGTAAAGTGTTTTATCCACTGGCTTATTACGCATCGTTTTTCAGTATCCGCGCCAATGGTTTCAGCTATGAACTGATGTGCCAGGGAAGAGAAAAACTGGAGCATTATCTGGCTGATTATAGGAAACGGATCGATACTCTTTCCAAAAAGGAACAGGACACTCTTCGTGATATGCGAATTGTCCAGGAAATGTACGCCAGGGGTTATGATTTTACTCCTATTAATATTTACCAGGCAAAGGCCAGACATTTTCAGATCATTGATGGAAAATTAATGCCGTCTTTAAGCAGTATTGATGGACTGGGAGAGAAAGCAGCAGATGCGGTTGTAGATGCCAGTAAGGATGGAAAATTCTTATCCAGAGAGGATTTTAGAAACCGGACAAAGGTCAGTAAGACTGTTTGTGATCTTATGGGGGATCTGGGACTTCTGGGGGATCTTCCCGAATCCAATCAGCTGTCTCTGTTTGATCTGGCATAATACAGCTTCCGCTGCGGAATAGCATTCTTTGTTCTGCAGCGGAAGATTAAAAGAGTAACTGAAATCTGATGTTATTTTTCCAGTATTTTAAAAAAATAAAAAAATTTTGAAAATATGGTTGACATTGTCTCAAATTTATATTATACTACGTAACGTAATCGAGGCGTGGCTCAGTTTGGTAGAGCGCTGCGTTCGGGACGCAGAGGTCGCAAGTTCGAATCTTGTCGCCTCGATTTTGTATGAATCATATTCGTACTGGCCTATTGGTCAAGCGGTCAAGACGCCGCCCTCTCACGGCGGAAACCCGAGTTCGATTCTCGGATAGGTCATAAAAAACCTTCAGGATTAATCCTGAAGGTTTTTTGTATTAAAGCGGGATCAGCAGGGTTTATCTTTATAACACCAGAACCAGTCCATGCAATTTAAGTTTTGACCCTGTGGATTATTAATCCGCTCTATCATCTGGTCATAAGTACGGGGTGGAGGTACCATAGCAGGACTGCCTGGCTCCCAGTTTGCCGGAGTTACAACATTACAGCGGTCTGTTGTCTCAAGTGCAGTTAAGAGCCGTATGATCTCACAAATATTTCTTCCATTTGTAAGTGGATAAACAAGTATTGCCCGGATAATCTGATCAGGATCAATGAAAAAGACATTGCGGACAGTTTCCTGTTTGGAGGCATCGGGTGCTATCATGCCATACATACCCGCCACTTCGGCCATACGATCTGCAATAATAGGAAATGGAATCTGAATGCCTGTCAACAGATAGATCTGGTTTACCCAGGCAAGATGGGACGGATTGCTGTCTATGCTTAAACCGATCAATTTGGCATTTAAGGCTTCAAATTGGTCATTGGCCTGAGCAAAAGCAACAAATTCGGTAGTGCAGACCGGAGTAAATACATTGCGTATAGATGGAAAATATAGAAAAGAGTGAAAGAGACCTAAAAAAATGTTAGGTCTCTTTTTTTAGACCTAACATTTCGGATAGATAAAAACACAGTCAATCAAACAAGTGCTGGCTACACTTGGGAACGAATCAGCAAGCTTAAAGTTTTATTACCAGTTACCAAATACCTGATACGTGTCACCTACAAGCCTTCATTACATCCACTGATGATGTGTATATAGAAATTATAAAGATACACATGAGAAAAAACAATAGGGATAAATCAGTAAGTGCTATAGATATTTAAAATATCAATGCAGTTGATATTTATAAAATACATTAAAACAGAAAACTTCCTGTGGTTGACATCATTGAAAAAAAATGTATTGGAGGAAAGCAAAGTGAAAAAGGAAAAGAAAGGAAGACCTACATCAATAAGACTCTTACCAGAGACTGAAAAATATCTTATGAGATGTCCGGGAAAAAATCTGACTGATAAATTCGAGTACTTAATTCATTTTTGCATGAAGCGGGAAGAAATGCTGGTTAAGGTAGAAGAGGAGTATCAAAGACGCTTTAAAGCATATGAGGAGGATATAAAGAGCCAGGAGCTATTGCTTAGGAAGCTCCGCGCGGCAGCCCAGAAAAGTACTGATTATTTAGACGATGTGGTGAAGGAAATCAGGTGGATTCATGAAAACAATGATGATTGATTTTAGAAAGAGAGGTTTCTTATGAGCAAAGGAAAAGAACAGCAGTTAGAGATTAAGACAATTAAGGATCGAACAATTGAAATCAAACTGTCTGATGCAGATGTTGAAAGATTATATAAAAAGGCAGGAAGTGCCAGCCTGTCTGTGTCAGAGCTTCTTGAAAATTTTGTTGGTGACCTGGTAAATGGAACGTATACCAATGGATCGAATGAAAGGGATGCACTGACTAACTGGTTTGAGAGATGTTACTTTGGTATGTTTCCGGAAGAGAGTTTTTTGAAATATCTGATTGATCAGGATACGATTGAGGAATTTCTGGAATTGTACAATGATATGAAAAGCAGTGTGGATCAGATTCCTATTATGGAAGAAGAAATTAAGACAGGTATCATGAAAAAATATGATGGGAGTACATATACTTGGCAGGATTTAGTGATTTGCACAGCTGAAGGTGATAAGCCATGCTATTCCCAAAAAGAAGAATGGAAAAAAGTACAATTAGAAAATATTAAACAGGAAAAAGAGTTTGTGGCTGATTGCCAAGAGCAAATAGATGATTACTGGAATGATTTTTTGCAGTCTGCTAATGGACAAGTAGGTACGTTAGAAGATGAACTAGAAAAAGTAATTAAATGGCATGGCGACATGGATCGCGTGAAAAATGGTGTGTAATAGAAAAAATTCTGAATAAAGAGTCTTTGAAAACATAAATACCAGGAGGATAAAAACATGGCAGTTATTGGAAGCATTAACAGTAACAAAGGTGGAGTTGGCAAAACCACCACTACAGTAGTATTAGGTGAGCTTCTGGCTTACTTAGGTAAAAAAACTCTGATTGTTGATCAGGACCCACAGGGAAATACATCTATGCAGTTTCATTTGTTTCAAAAGGATAGTCCGGAGATTGAGAATGGAATACTGCTTCCGGAAAGCGAGGATTACCATATTGCAGAGCTGTATCGATTCCGTTATCGGAATGGTGAAGAGGTAAAGAGCCTTATAAGAAAAACGTACATTGAAAATCTCTCTATTCTACCCAGCAGCCACAGGCACAAATTGACTCAGGATTTGGTGGTTAGCAATACAGGCAATAATAATACAATTTTAAAACGGGCTTTAAAAGCTATATCCCATGAGTATGACTATATACTGATTGACAATGCACCGGCAAATAATATTTTGACGGTAAACAGCATTTTTGCCTCTGATTTTATTATTATTCCAATTAAGTGTGAGCAGTATTCTTATGAGGGGCTGCAGGAAACATTGAAAAGCATTATCTATATAAAAGAGGAACATGATTTAGAAAGCCCTCAGTTTCTGGGAGCATTTATCACCCAGGCAAATATTATTACCAATGCATTTAAGGAAACCAGCAAGACATTTACAGCGAACATGAGCAATATGTTTTTTGATACAGCGATACGTTTAGATACAAAAATCAATGACATAGAAAGGGAATTTAAGCCATTGCTTACATATCCAAATTCCAGAGCATTAAGTGATTACTGTAACTTGTTATTGGAGATGGGCATTTTAGATACCCAGACTGAGAAATATTTAAGAGATACCATAAAGGAAGCAATGTAAGGAGGTTGTTGTATGCCAGTACAGAAATTTAAAGGGCTCAGCATTAGAAATAATGAGATAGCCAAGGTTCAGGAGGTAAGTACTATACCGGAGGAACGCGAGGTGACAGATCCTGGCATTGGTTTGCAAGAAATAGTAGGAAAGTTGAGTGAAAAGAGAAGCAGCGTTCCATTTAATCTGAAAATAATACCCAGAAAGAAAATCATATTCAATGATAAGAACGATTACAGCCAGGTGGATCTAGAAAAGCTCGCGGAAGGAATTTTACACTTTGGGCTGATTCATTCTCTTGAGGGATTTTATGATGAGGAGCAGGATTTATATGTAATAGAATCTGGAGAGAGAAGAACCAGGGCTATTGATCTTCTTCTGGAAAAGTTTAGAGATTATGAAGATACTGATTCTCAGGAGTATCAGGACTACCTGGAGAACGTAAAGGGGTTTGAAGCCGGTTATCCTATTAACGTGAAAAAGAAAAAATATATGGATGCCGGTGATATGTCCCCTTTAGATGAAATTGACAGTGAAATCAGATTGATGGATGCCAATGAAGAGGTAAGACCCACGAACCCCCAAGACAAGTATAAACGAGTCACAAGGCGTGCTGAATTGATGGAAAGGAGAAATGCCTTACTGCCTTATAAGAAACGTATTAATGTAAATAAAGAAGTGGGAAATAAAATGGGGCTGACTGAGAGGCAGGTTCAAAAGTATAAAAGTATTGATGCTTTGATACCGGAGTTGAGAGAAGAGTTTTTTCAGAATAATATCACTCTGGCCGATGGAGCAAATTATTCGGTTCTTACTGAGGAGGAGCAACGGAATATCTTAAAGTTGATCCAGGAAGGGAAGAAAGTATCTGCTGATGATATTAAAAAGCTTAAACAGGAGAAGGAGGCTGTGCAAACGGAATTGATCCTTAAAGAGGGGGAATTAAGCAGATTAAGGGAAGAGAGCGATCAACTGCGGGAAAGGCACAAGAAGGAGCTTATGAGACTCCAGGAGAGTGTTGAGCAGGACCGTGAGCGTATTAAACTTGAGATTTCGGAAGAGATTCTAAATAATAGCCCTGATAGAAATAAAGTTAAGGAGCTTGAAACGCAGCTGCAAGAAAAAGAAGCTGCCCAAAAGGATATTAATAAAAGCCTTAACGAGATCAGTCAGAAACTGAATAATAAGAATAATGAGATTGAAAAGTTAGAAGCTGAGCTAAAGCAGATGAAGGATCAGCCAGGGCAGGATCTTGAAAGGATTCGTATGGAAGTAAAATTGTCTACGGCAATCGATACAACAATGGGATCAGTATCTGATATAAAAAAGGCGTTTATCGCTTATGGAAAGTTAAATGGTTCTGATAGCTCTAAATTCAAGGAGGAGATTGAGACAATTGTAAATAACCTACATACCATACTTAAAATATAGATTTAACTAGGAAGTACTTGAAGTTTAACAGAACAGGAGGAAGAAATAGTGGTAATAAGGAAAATTGATCATCTCGGCAGGTTAGTCTTGCCGAAAGATATTAGAAATTCCATGGGATTAATTGATGGGGCTTCATTGGAAATTTTGGCTACAGAGGAAGGAATATTGTTAAAGAAGTACAGCGCGGAATTAAGCCTGATCTCAGACATTGAAAATCTGCAAAGATCTGTAAAAGATGAAAATTCCTTTGTTGGACAGAATAAAGCAGATCAAATACAGAAGTGTCTGCAAGAAGTATTATTGCTTTTAAGACAGGCAAATTAGTATTTAATGTAATTCTTTTTTTATTAAATTCTTTAAATGATCGGGAATATCATATGTTTTTAAGTGTACAAAGCTAATAAATGTTTTATTCCCAGATGAATCTATCTGATATGATGCTTCGTCATAACCAACTGGATCATGCGCCCCTAACATTGAAATGATGCCAAAAGTGATATTTATTTTTCCTTGTTTCTTCGAAATCTTTTTAACTTTTATTTCATAATTATAAATAGCTGGGGTCATTGTAAAATATTCTTCGTAAAAGCCGTCAGAGGCGGATGTAATATCCTCTATAAATAGTGCTATTATCAATTCATCCTTTATCTCAGCAGGTGAAGTGGCATCAACATTAAATGTTCTTTGAGTTTTATATTTATTAATAAAATTAGCAGATATCGATAGTACCAAAAAATATACTAAAACCAAGTATACAATTAAAATCTTCCAATTTTTCATGACTCTACCTTATTGAGAATTGCTTAATTAATAAAAGATATTATTTCCATAAGGTACTTATTCCGAGAAACTCGTTAATTAAACTGAAATTTGCATGAATAAAAATATGGCCCCAGCAATGTGAGGCCATAGAAAGAAATTAATCTTTTTTGTCTTTGGATTTATCATGACATTTTATATGTATACGAAAGTACTGATTGCCACAATCAATCTCAATTGGATTAAAAGTTTTGCAAATATGTAGTATTTTGTATATTCCATAACTTGTTATTGATACGATAAACCCGATTCCTATAATTATAATCATATAATTTGTGGAACTCCTGCAGGGATAGACATGTTTATCTTAACATTAAAGTAATAAAAGTTCAAGCAGAAAGGAGCCGGAACCTTCCCGGGAATAAGGCGCGCCGGGTTCCTTTCAAAAAGATGAAAGCAGTAATGAAATATCCAGGAAGTAAATGGAGTATCGCAGATTGGATCATAAGTTACTTTCCTGAACATCACAGCTATTTAGAGGCATTTTTGGGCAGCGGAGCAGTTCTGTTCAATAAGCCAAGGTCAAACATTGAAACTGTGAACGATCTGGACGGTAATGTGGTAAACCTTTTTGACTGGATTCGTAAGGATCCGGAAAGACTGGCCAGAGAAATTTATTTAACTCCTTACGCCAGACAGATTTATGATGATGCCTTTAAAACGGTACCAGAGGACAGTTTTGATAAGGCGGTTAATTTTTACATAAGGCTGAATATGGGCCACGGGTTCCGCACTACTGGCGAAAAGGTAGGCTGGAAGAATGATGTACAGGGACGTGAAAAGGCTTATGCTGCGTCAGATTGGTGCAAATTACCGGAAAAGATAATGCAAGCAGCAGAACGGATCAGAGGCGTACAAATTGAAAACCGCCCGGCAGTGGAGCTGATTGAAAGGTTTAATAATCCGAAAGTATTGATTTATGCTGATCCTCCATATGTACTGAGTACAAGGCATGGGAAACAGTACCGTCATGAAATGGACGATAAGCAGCAGAATGATCTGATAGATGTATTACTTGCTCATAAAGGCCCCGTTCTATTAAGTGGATATGGCAGTGATCTGTACAATGATCGTTTATCCAGCTGGTATCGCGAGGAAACAACTTGCTATTCACAGGTTTCAAGCAAAAAGAGAGAAATTTTGTGGATGAACTTTGAGCCTGCCGGGCAGACAAACATATATGATTTTATCAGCTAAACGAATATTTGAGGAGGAACGAATGAATAGGAAAGAAGTAAGTGAAATTAAAAAGCTTTTAACCCCAGCAAATTGCTGCATTAGTCGAATTTGCAGCTGCTATGTAGATTCGGAAAAGAACAAGCGGACAGAGCTTAAGGAAGCCTTCCTATCTCTTCCGGAGGAAGAAACATTTAAATACTTTACCATCTTTAAAAATTCATTAAGTGGCAGCATAGGTAAAAATCTGATTAATATGAGGTTTCCTATGCTTACTGAAGCAGAGGGGGGTACACAGGATTTTTTAATGAGACTTCGTGATAGTCAATTAAAGGATGATTCTCTTATCGAGGAATTTTACAACAGAGTAATTGCAAATTATGAGTATGCTGAGAATTATTACATAATCTTGATACACTGTGCTTATGATATTCCATCAAAATCAACAGATGGGCTGGAAATGTATGATGCATCGGATTTCGTCTACGAATTTATTCAGTGTACGATTTGTCCTGTTAAATTATCAAAAGCGGGGCTTTGCTATAATTCACAAGCTAACATAATCGAGAACAGAAATCGAGATTGGGTCGTGGAGGCACCAGAGACAGGTTTTATATTCCCGGCATTCACAGATAGAAATACAGATATTCATGGATTACTATATTATACTAAAAATCCGTATCAGGTACCGGAGCGTTTCATTGATGAACTTTTAGGGTGTGTCATTCCAATGTCTGCAAAGAGCCAGAAGGAGACTTTTCAGGCGATCATAGAGAATACCTTGGGAGAAAGATGTGACTTTGAGACAGTAAAGAATATCCATGACAGTCTCAATGAGATGATAGAGGAGGCAAAGGATGAGCCGGTTCCGCTAACCCTGGATAAAAATCAAATAAAGCAGCTTTTGGTTAACAACGGAGCCACACGAGAAAAGCTTGAAGAATATGATCAGTGCTATAAAGAGTGCCAGGAAGAAGAAAACTCTGGTTTTATAGCTTCCAACGTGGTCAATACCAAAAGCTTTGAGATTAAGACAACGGATGTAATTATAAAAATTGCTCCGGACAAGTCTTACCTGGTAAAACGTCAGCTTGTTAATGGTCGTCCCTGCATCGTTATTGAAACGAGTGAACATATTGAAATCAACGGGATAGTAGTAAAATAAGGCAGTACAATGCAAAACGGAAGTAGGTGAGAAAATGGCAGAGATACAGGATATTTTAAAGATAGAGGGCGTAGGTGCTAAAGGCGGAGGAATACTGCCTAAATATGTAATGTTAGATCCAGATCTCACGCTGGAAGCAAAATGTATTTATACCTATTTTGCAAGCCTGGCTGGTATGGGGACAACAGTTTTTCCTGGACGTGATACAATAGTAGAATATCTTGGTATCAATAAGGATACGTTCTATAAACATTTTAAAATGTTAATTGTACAAAATTATGTTACTACAAAGCAGGAAAATTCCTCCAATGGTTTTAAGAAAAATATTTATACACTTGTTTCAAACCCTAAAAAATTTGAATCCCTATCCTCTACAATTGACAAATCCACCTATAGCAGAATACGGTTTGGAGGGTTAAAATCAGCAGGATATGGTTGGATGCCATATATGGTTATGACTGATTATCGTCTAAATATAAAAGCCAAAGGTATTTATGCTTATTTCTGTGTATGGACAGGTAGTGGAAATAGTGCTTTTCCAAGTAAAGACGACATTCTAAGGCACTTAGGTATTAGCCATAATACATATCAGCGCTATTACAAGCAGCTCATTGATCTTAATTATATTACTGTGGTCCAAAGGCGAGATAGCGGACGAATGGCTGTTAATGATTATTATTTAAATGATAACCCAGATGTAGATTGCTTACCGGGTACCAAAATTTCGGACACGGGGAAGTCACCGGATACCAAAATTTCGGACACGGGGAAATCACCGGATACCAAAATTTCGGACACGGGAAATCTACCGAGTACCAAAATTTCGGACACGCTAAATATTGAAAAAATGAATGATATAGCACAAGATATAGTAAAAACGTCACCGGGTACCAAATTTTCGGACACGGGAGAGGTATCACCGCATACCAATTTTTCGGATACCGAGATTTCGGACATTAACATAAACAGTACCTTAACCATAAACACTTTATTAACATCCTCTTCATCCTCTAATGTATTTAATATGAGTGCAAATGAATTGGTAGATTACATCAAAAAAGCCGGTGCCTTAGACCAGCTTTTTACAGAGGAGGAAGAAATTAGTAAATTCCTGGAAATCAATAAAATCTTCATGACTACGCTGTGCGAACTGTGCTATATTAATAATATGCAATATAGTGGGTTAAGCATAAGCAGCTTAGAGATCATTGAGAAATTAAAGAATATCATCAGTAAAGATTATTTTGAGGATTTTTGCAGGAGAGTTTTAAGCGATTACTATTCCGCTCAATCGACCAGGCATATAAAAAATATCATACGATATATGCAAGCTTGTATTTATAATGTCATGCTTCAAGGTGATGGAGTTAAGCAGAAAAAAGGATTGCCAATTAAACAACATGAAAAGAAGAATGATTTTCAGAACTTTCCTCAGAGAGAATATGATTATGATGCTTTGATACTTGCTGGTATAAACAAGGGAATTTAGGTCATAGAAAAGTTCCGTTATTTATAAAAAGCTGGACAATATAGTTATTTTGTCCAGGTTAGTATCCACTTCTAATTTTATACTATTTTTGATAAAATGCAATAGATTTTTTGTTTTTAATATAACAAATGTAATTACAACAAATGATTTTGCTGAAGTAGGGATTAAAGTAACGTTTGTATTAAATCAATTATTCAGCAGTGTAAAGGGAAAATTTAGGTATGTGGAAAAAGACAGTAGAGGAACTAAAGCTAAGGTATGATGCAATATCAGATTTGTCCAGGGAATTAGAAGAGCCAGTTTTTATAACTACAACGACAGGAGTTGATGATGCGGTTATTATGAGTATTGAAACTTTTGAAAAGTTTGTCATAAGGATTAAGGCATGTGAAGAAAAAGATAATGAAGAGTATTTGATTTTTATGCGACGATTACTTGGAGGTAACTTAAAATTATATGAAGATGAAATTGTAAAATCGTGGGCAGAGGATAATATTAAATTTTCAGAAATAGTAGAATGTTATGATATTATGATGAAACGCTGTGAGAAAAAATCAATCAAATATATGGACGCTATAATTCAAAACAGACGTAGATAGATGCTCATTGAATCATCCCAATTCTATTTACATTTTTTTGTAATCGTCAACTTCGGTGATTGAGATTTTAATAAATAATAAGACCGCCCCACAGAAAAGGTTCCGTAGAGCGGTACTATAAATTTTAACGTATTAAAGAAATTATATCTCTAGTTCAATTGATTTATCAGCGTAATTGACGAATGCAGATCTAACCCTATTCTTTTCTTCAATTTGCAATCCTTCAAAGAATTTTGATAATCCTTCAGAGTTTTGTTCAGCAATATATTTAAAGTATAGGGCCCTTTGATCTTCCGGAATAATAATAGGCAACATGTTATTGTGGATCAATTCATAATTAATGAGTAATCGACCTGTACGTCCATTACCATCTTCAAAAGGGTGGATTCTTTCGAATTGTATATGATTATATGCTATTTTATCAAAAATAGAGTCATATTCAGTTTTCGTGTAATTATAAATAAAGTACATCATTGCCTGAGGGATCTCTTGTGGAGAGGGAGGAAGATGTTCAGCCCCTTGAATGAGAACAGGGACTTTTCTATAACCATTAATATCAGAGATATTTTTATTAATCATTATACCAATGTCTTTTATCATTTGCTGGTCTAATTGGTTTTCAGAATGTTCTAAAACGTATGAGAGAGCATATTTATGATTAATAGCTTCGTAAATTTCTCTCGGTTTTGCATTTACCGAAAAGCTATTGTCATTAAATAGAATAGCGTACGTCTCAGCAAAGGACAAAGTATTTCCTTCAATCCTATTTGAATGATATGTGCTTCTGGTAATATAATCCTCAAAGTATTTCTGATTATCTAAAATAAATTCTTTTACTCTCATGGATGACACCCCTATCCTTCTGATTGGCATCTTGCAAGTCAGCCACTTACTACTTATGATAACGATCTATCTTGTAACAGCATTATAAGTTATTGCTTAGTGCCTGTCAATAAATAAAATGTTTAAAACTACCTTTGAAACTACCTTTCAGGAAAAGAAACCGGAACTGATGAACGGAACTGAGTTCTGTTTATGGAAAAACATTTAGGAAGATTCCAGGAGAAGAGGCTAAAGCTGATGAACAGAACTGAGTCCCGCTCATGGGAAAGCATTTAGGAAGATTCTGGGAGAAGAAGCTGGAACTGATAAACGGAACTGAGTTCCGCTCATAGAAAAGTATTTAGGAAGATTCCAGGAGAAGAGGCTGGAGCTGATGAACAGAACTGAGTTCCGCTCATGGGAAAGTATTCAGGAAGATTCCAGGAGAAGAGGTTGGAGCTGATGAACAGAACTGAGTTCCGCTCATGGGAAAGTATTCAGGAAGATTCCGGGAGGAGAAGCCCCGGAGCTGATGAACGGAACTGAGTTCCGCTCATGGGAAAGCATTTAGAAAGATTCCAAGAGAAGAGGTTGGAACTGATGAACAGAACTGAGTTCCGCTCATGGGAAAGTATTCAGGAAGATTCCGGGAGGAGAAGCCCCGGAGCTGATGAACGGAACTGAGTTCCGCTCATGGGAAAGTATTCAGGAAGATTCCAGGAGAAGAAGCTGGAACTGATAAACGGAACTGAGTTCCGCTCATGGGAAAGCATATAGGGAGATTCCGGGAGAAGAAGCTGGAACTGATGAACGGAACTGAGTTCCGCTCATGGGAAAGCATATAGGGAGATTCCGGGAGAAGAAGCTGGAACTGATGAACGGAACTGAGTTCCGCTCATGGAAAAGTATTTAGGAAGATTCTATGAGGAGAAGCCCCGGAGCTGATGAACGGAACTGAATTCCGTTCATGGGAAGGCATTTAGGAAGATTCTGGGAGAAGAAGCTGGAACTGATGAACGGAACTGAGTTCCGCTCATGGAAAAGTATTTAGGAAGATTCTATGAGGAGAAGCCCCGGAGCTGATGAACGGAACTGAATTCCGTTCATGGGAAGGCATTTAGGAAGATTCTGGGAGAAGAAGCTGGAACTGATGAACGGAACTGAGTTCCGCTCATGG
>SVDU01000020.1:100273-103484 GCA_015057705.1 Paenibacillaceae bacterium
CTGATGAACGGAACTGAGTTCCGCTCATGGGAAAGCATTTAGGAAGATTCTGGGAGAAGAAGCTGGAACTGATGAACGGAACTGAGTTCCGCTTATGGGAAAGCATTTAGGGAGATTCCGGGAGAAGAAGCTGAAACTGATGAACGGAACTGAGTTCAGCTGATGGAAAGTATTTAGGAAGATTCCAAGAGGAGAAGATCCGGAGCTGATGAACGGAACTGAGTTCCGCTCATGGGAAAGCATTTAGAAAGCTTTTGGGAGAATAAGCGGAACTGATGAACGGAACTGAGTTCCGCTGATGGAAAGTATTTAGGAAGATTCCGGGAGAAGAAGTTGGAGTTGATGAACGGAACCGTCCATGGGAAAGTATTATGAAAGATTTCAGGAGAAGAAGCTGGAGCTGATATGGAGATATCTTTCCGCCCTGGGTAATTCCCTACCCCAGCAATAACATTATGGATATATGGACAAAGCAGCTAACGAAGCATGGAGAAAACCGTTCATAACAATCTGATAAAGATCCATCAGATTGTTATAAACAATTTTCCCCACACTTCTAAAAACAGTAGCCTTGCCCACATATCCACAATGTCGGCGACGGTTGCCGCTCAGCTTCATGGGCTGAACGGCGGGAGGCCGGAGGAAAGCTCCGGCATAAAACCAGGCGACGGTATGGCTAAAAGTACGGCTAAAAAGGAGGACTCCGAGAAGTATGGAGACATCCTTTCCGCCCTGGGTAATTCCCTGCCCCAGAATAACATCATGGATATATGGACAAAGCAGCTAACGAAGCATGGAGAAAACCGTTCATAACAATCTGATAAAGGTCCGTCAGATTGTTATAAACAATTTTCCCCACACTTCTAAAAACAGCAGCCTTGCCCACATACCCACAATGTCGACGACGGTTGCCGCTCAGCTTCATGGGCTGAACGGCGGGAGACCGGAGGAAAGAACTCCGGCATAAAACCAGGCGACGGTATGGCTAAAAGTACGGTCAAAAAGAATGACTCCAAGAAGCATGGAGACATCCTTTCCGCCCTGGGTAATTTCCTGCCCCAGCTATAACATCGTGGATATATGGACAAGACAGCTAACGAAGCCTGGATAAACCCATTCATAACTATCCGATAGTTATGAACAGATTTGTCCACCCTTCTAAAAACAGCTGCCTTCCCCACATACCCACAATGCCGACGACGAAAAGCAAGGCCGACCCGCCCGATGAAAGTGCCATCTCCTGCCCATAAACTCTGCGGTAAAGCATACAGAATTTATGGCAGGAATAGGGCGTTACACGCCCGGTGCACAGATTGCAGGCAAAGCCTGCAACTTTCAAGAGTTTTCATTTGTAACAAATAATACTTTTTACATGTTTGAGTGTTACAAAGATTGATCATTGTTAAAGAATTCCTATGTTCTAGGTGCATTTTATTGTGTTACAGACTAATTATTTTAAATGCAATGAATAAATAAAATCTCCTGTATTCCAAAGTGTAGAATTTAAATATACTTTTTACACATTTAATAATTTAATAATTGAAATCATTACTGTTCTTTTTGATTTTAACTCTTATACAGAACATATGTTCGAAAAAAAGATTGACAATATGATTTTAAAGTATTATGATCTAGATGTCGGCAACAAGAACGTATGTTCGAATAAAAACATGAAGTTTAAGAGTAAATCGTAGCAAAATGTACTACACAGTAAATGTCCAGAATGAATTTCAAAAAATTATTATTAGAAGAGGAGAAATAATATGTCAAGTACAAACAAAACATCATTAGGATTAAATATGTGGGAAGCATCGGATAAACCGGTGAGGCAAGATTTTGTCAATGATAATACTATTATTGATGAGAAGATAACTAATTTAAATAGTAAATTAGATAACGTAAATAGCAATTTAAATAACAAGGTAAACTCTACAGATATAGCATCAGAGTATTTGGGTCTGACGGTCAAAAACACAAAATTAAAGTTGCTTATTGAAAATTTTAATTTTAACAATGGCGTAGCATATAAATCAGCCATTACTCTTTTTGGTTGGAAGCCCACTTATTTTGGGGCATTACCACAACCGGTATCACTTAACAGTGGAATTTGCTTTGTATCCATGACTTTAGATGGGGATAACGTAAAAATATCGCTAAATGATATAGGCTCAACCTTTACTGGAAGCACTTGGATCTCAGCTGTTTTGTTTGCGACCAAATGATCCCTTATTCAAGTGGAATAACCAGGTAATCTATGTAAGCGTATCTGCTATCAGAACTACCGTATATCGTTGTAACCCAACTATTATTTGATCCTACAGTAACTATAAACTGTTTGCCAGCATCAGCTACCTTTATCAATTGTGGATTGAACAACTGCGGAACCGCGGACGTTAGGTTACTAAAAGCAAAATGGCAACTGTCAAAGAAAAATTCTACGCCGCCGTTTGTGTTTCTGGAAAACTCCATAGACCCTAACGCTATGACAATGGATCTTTGTGGAAGAGTATAGCTTAATTCAGTTATGATTTCCCAGTTCGATGTGTTATATATCTTATTTGCAGGAATTGTTTTCCTCACAGTGTAAGCGGATTTTATCTTGTTTAAATTGCTATTTACTTAAGTTAAGAAAAACTGCTGATACTCATTCTTCCTCACAGTATGATAGGACGAGTATCAGCATAATAATTGAATTTCTATTATAACGATTACCAATAGCAAAAAAAGAAAAATGACAAGAAACACATTGTATTAAAACGGGATATATTATAATGGAGAGCAGGTGAACATTTCTAAGAAAAACTCCCATTTCAATCAATTATAAAAAAATTAGAATTAATAATAGTAACGAAAGGAGGAAATTATTATTATGAAACAACCGCAATGTTTACATATACCCACCCTTTACGAGGGGGAGCAAGCACAAATCAGTTGGGGAGCGGCACAATCAGATGCAAATTATATTCTAGAACGAGTATTTAATGAATCTTTTTTGCAAGCTATGTCCGGATATACTTGGGATAATTTTGACAGTACTGATGCTCCCTGGAGCCAGTACGATCAAGCCACATTAAACTGGAATCAAATTGAAACAAAAACCGGCAAAGGTCAGCACTGGGAACGCCTGGAATATGATCAGTTAAATTGGTCACAGATTGAGAAACAATCGTTTACCTGGCATCAGACAGAAAATCGTGAAATTGATTTTGAA
>SVDU01000021.1 GCA_015057705.1 Paenibacillaceae bacterium
AACCATTGAAACAGCTCTAAACGTAAGAAAGGGGCGGGATTCATACGAATCCCACCCCAACTATTGACAAAGAGCCAAATAAAAAAGCCGGATCCGTACCTTTACAGGGTAACATGGATCCGGCTTTTGCCGTATAAGCAAATAGATTATTTCTTTTTGCCTGTATTTGACTTGGAAGTAGATTTCGTAGTTTCTGTACTCTTAACAGACTCTTTCGAGGATTTGGTACTGTTTGTGGTTTTGGTATTGTTAGTTGATTTTGTAACGCTGGTTGATTTGGTATCGTTCGTTGATTTTGTATCACTTACTGATTTCGTTTCTTTTGTTTCTTCTTTAGCATCGGTTTCTAAGGAAGCATCTGTTTTTGCAGTGTCTCCATTTTCTGCAGCTTCTTCGTTTTCCATCTCAGCATCTTCGAAACTTTCTCCCTGAGGTGTAAAGGTAACATGAAGCTCATTGCCAATCTTATCCTTGGCTGTAATGGTGATGTTCTCTTTCTTAATTTCAAAAGTAACAAGTCCTGTACTGCGGTCAATAGAAAGAGGAAGAATATCCGTACTATCCTCATCAGAGGCTGTAATAGAGGAATAATCCACACCAGACTGGGTATCTTCCAGTCGGAATGAAAGAATGCCATTTTCAAGAACATGGTCTTTCACAGCAGGAGGTGTATCGTCCAGAACATTAACTGTTTCATAGGAAACGGACTTCATCTTATTAAATCCAGTCAGCTTTACTTCCAGTGTTCCGTTATTTTTTAATGTGGTTTTATAAGTACTCCCCCCTGTCTTGGTTAATTCAATGGGGGTACTGTCCAGGGAAACTTCCATAGTCTTTATGGGAAGAAGGGATTTCACCTTTAATTCCATCGTGGTAGAAATAAAATCGCTGCTTTCACCAATGGTTATCTCTGCCTTCGGGCGGGCTGTTACCAGTAAAAAGATAATTCCGTTAATTACGATGAAAGGGAGCACATAAAACAGAAGGACCGAAAGAAAACCGCTTTTTCCGTTGTCACGCCGGTATCCGGAGCTTGTCCTGCGGCGATCCGGTCTGGTTTGATTGTTATACTGAGTCATATGAATTCAAATTCCTCCTGATAATTATTCCGTTACCTAGCATAGCAGAAAATGGGGGATCTTACAAGTTTATATGATAAATTGTAATAATTTAATTTATTCTTACGATAGGACCGGTATACGTGTATCTGGAAGCATTTAAAGTATAAAAAAATACGCCCGGACGGGCGCATTTTTAAAGTTATCTAATAGTCAGAACATAGCTGTCTTTTGTACCAGAAGGCTCCAGCATAATGGAGAGAGGATTCTGGGATTCAGCAACTTCTTGCGGGCACTGAAACAGGAAGTGTACGCCTAATGTCTCGAGAGGTTTGATGGAAGTAATATTGGCATAGGTAAAGCCGGTGTTTCCATCCTCAGGAACTGCCTGTCCGGAGTAGGTATAGCCTCCATTGTAATCAGCGGTTGCTTTTATGATTTCGTCACAGGGTAAGTTCTGTTTAGCCAGATTCTTAACATCAAGATCCAGATGAATGTAGACATTGCCTGGATCAGCCGCATAATGGGTATAAAATCCGGAAGTATCATCTGGAAGGACATCATATGATAGTTCCACTTTATTTACTGTAATCTCCATGGCATCCGTGGTAATTACACCTCCGATTGCTATGGGTGTTCCGTTTTGAGCTGCCTTTGTTTCTTCAGCTGTGGTTTCCGGAACTGTTTCAAGCTGTGCCTTTAAATCAGCATTTTCCTGCTTTAATTCTTCTACCTGGGCCTTTAAACTTTCCACCTGGGAATTATCAGGGGCAGTCGTGGAAGCTTTACTGCCGCAGGCAGACAGGCTGATGGAAGCCATGCATAATACGGGAATTAACCATTTCTTTTTCATACTTTTACCTCTATTATCTTTTGTATGATTAAAAAGCTTAAGGCTTTTTAATCTAAATCATTATTATACCTTATTTTCAGCCTGAATGCGAATCTTATTAATAATAATAGTTTAAATAATTAAGTTATTTTACAATGCGGTCTGTTAAATAGTCAAAATCTGTGCTAATATAAAAAAAAAGACAAGGAGATCAGGTATGGTGGAGAAAGCTGTTGCATTTGCGGCCAAGTGTCATGAGGGAACCTGCCGGAAAGGGACTCACATCCCCTATATCGTCCATCCTTTGGAGACGGCAGTCATTGTGTCTTTGATGACGGCTGACCAGGAACTCATAAGCGCTGCTCTGCTTCATGATGTGATTGAAGATGCAGGAGTTACGAAAACAAAGCTGGAGGAAGAATTTGGAAGCCGTGTGGCACAGCTGGTTATGGAAGAAACGGAAGACAAAACAAAAAGCTGGAAAGAACGTAAGAGTGCCACATTAAAGCATCTGGAACATGCCTCAGAGGAGATTAAGATTCTTGTATTGGCAGATAAGCTTAGTAATCTCAGAACAACGGCAAGAGATTACCTTCTTATGGGGGATGAGATCTGGAAGCGTTTCAATGAAAAAGACAAGGCCCAGCATGCGTGGTACTATTTAAATATAGCCCAGCTCTTAAGTGAATTAGATAAATTTGGTGCTTATCAGGAATATAAAACTCTGTGTGAACTAGTATTTGGTAAGAGTCATAAATAAGAAATGTAAATATTACGTTCCAATACGCCCCCCGTCATATAGACAGATTCATTCTATATTTTATCTGCTATTTTTCTTTTAACTGATTAATACGATAAACTGCCCATGTCCGCCCGGTGGTTTTAAAGTCATTTCTTTTAGCATTTTTCCCAACATTAACTGTAATTTCAGTCCTTTTTAGAAGCCATGGTTAAAGCGATTTATCAATGGTTTGGTTAAAAACCTCTTTTTTCGGCAAACTACCAGATAAAGGCTTTATTATATGAGTTGTTACCGAAAGGAGTACGGCATATGAACAAACTTTGTATTGTTGTGCCATGCTATAACGAGGAACAGGCGCTTTTATATACCAATGCAGAATTAATAAAAATTATGAACAGACTGGTTGAATCCGGAAAAGTTGACAAAACCAGTTTTATTCTTTATGTGGATGATGGCAGTAAGGACGGTACCTGGAATATAATAGAAAATTTCCGGAAACAGTCAGCCGTTATCTTTGGTCTTAAACTTGCCAGAAATACAGGACATCAAAATGCGCTGACTGCTGGTCTTTTAACAGCCATGAATTATGCTGATATGGTTATTTCAATTGATGCGGACTTACAGGATGATGTCTCTGTCATGGAAGAGATGGTGGATTTATTCCTTCGGGGTAATGATATCGTGTATGGAGTTCGTAACAGGCGCGATACAGATACGTTTTTTAAAAAGTTTTCTGCTCTCGGTTTTTACAGACTGATGCAGCTGATGAAGATTAAGATTATTTATAATCACGCGGATTACCGGCTTATGTCCAAACGTGCGCTACTGCAATTTTCTTTATATAAGGAACGAAATTTATTTTTAAGAGGAATTGTACCTTTGATTGGATATCCGTCAGCCACAGTTATGTATGACCGGAAATCACGGATAGCTGGTAATTCCAAATATTCACTGGGCAAGATGTTGTCCATGGCGTTTGAAGGAATTACATCATTTAGCATACAACCTATTCGAATGATAACCGATTTAGGTCTTGGGATTGTGGTGTTTAGTATATGTGCAACGATCTATGCATTTTATTCCTACATTACTGGAAAAGTGGTTGCAGGCTGGACTTCTACCATTTTATCAATCTGGTTTATCGGTGGTGTACAGCTTTTATCTGTGGGACTTATTGGCACTTATATCGGAAAGATTTACGTGGAAGTAAAAGAACGGCCCAGATATGCCATTGAGGTGAATGATTTAACGGAGATCAGTCATGAACAATCATGAGGACAAAGGTCCTGTTCCATATATTAACTTCTTTCTTAAACTACTGCAGGAAGTAAGAAAAAAGATTGGGAAAATCAATTCTATTATGGAAGGAAAATATTCTCCTGCCCTTCTTGCATCTGGCGTAACAGTCATTGCAGCCCTGATTACCCTCTTAATTCTTTTTCTGCCCAATTATCTTGGTGTTGCAAATGATGGGACTACGGATGGAATTATGAAATCTGCCGGTTTCTACTATATAAATAAAGATCCGGTTACTAACTATGGAGACTATTTTATAAAAACTTATACAGAAGTTGCATCTGGAGAGGAAGTTCAGGGGAACGTATGGAATAGCCAGCTTGTTTTTCTCAGGGCAGCAAAAGCATTGGGTCAGCTGTTTACGCGGGACAGTATTTTTGATATCCGTTTTTTAGCCCTGATTTATTTTTTGCTCTATCTTCCTGCTCTGTACCTCATAATACGACAGAGCTGTGAACGGGTAAAAAGCTTTTCAGAAGGGGCATTGATTGCGGGAGTGGGGCTGATCATTTTGTCAGATGTAGGTTATATGACCTATTTTAATTCATTCTATCCGGAGGCAATCTGGTTTCTTGCCATACTTTATTGTGTGGGAGGATATATGTCTTTTCAGAAAAAGAGGTCTGGATACAAAGATTTGTCTGCCCTGGTTCTGATTTTGTTATGGGGGAGTGTACTGGTCAGTTCCAGACGACAATGTGCGGTAATGGGGTTTATTATTGCGATATCGGTTATTCGTCTGATAACAATCCGCAGAAGCTTTATCTGGGGAGGAGTCTGCATAGCCGGCGCTTTTTTGCTAAGCCTGCTCTCTTTTGTCTGTATTCTTGGATACCCATCTGATTTTAGTGAAACCAGTAAATTACACGCCATGACAAGAGGAGTTTTGTTCAGTTCTGCCGATCCGGCTAAGACTCTTACAGAATTTAACATTGATCCTTCCTACGAATTGCTGGCGGATGCATCTGCGTATGATTATCTGCCTTTTGTGAAATCCGGTGACAGTTCCTTATACCATGGCTTTATGGATCAATATACGATTCCCGATATTGGAATTTATTATTTGCGCCATCCAGACAGCCTGATTGGCATGATTGATGTTTCCATTAAACAAGGGATGGATATGAGACGGAGTAATTGCGGAAACTATGAGAAAGTGGCAGGATTCCCAAAGAAAGCAAAAAGTCTTTTCTGGTCTTTATGGAGCAGCTTTAAAGAATTATCCGCACCAAAAACTGTGGGATATTTAATTCTGCTGACTGTTGCGGTTATTATCTTATTTTATAAAGGGTATTCCTTACGCCGGGTGGAAGACAGAAGAAATACAGTATTTTTGGATATGCTTATTATGGTTCTGGCCTTTTTACTTTCCCAATCCATTTTAGTAATTGTTAACAGCGGTGATGCCGAGATGGCTCAGAGGCTGTTTCTGGTGGGGCTGTCAATTGATATTATGACCTACTGTGTGTTTGGGGAGTTACTTCATAAGCTTAGAATCGTTTAGAACCAGCATTTGTGCTTGAAATGTGAGGAAAATAATGACTAATAGACATTCGTTTGGTTATTTGCTGCAGGATATTGGACTGGTAATTTTGTTGTTTTGCTTATTTGCAGGAGCAATGGTAGTCAGCTACTCAGAAAAATCCACGATGTTAGAAGCGGTTATCATGCTTCTTGGAACTTTTTTCGTGATTTTATTTTCCGGGTTTAAGCTGTTTTCATTGTCCCTTGTACTGGCTGGAATAGAGGTCACCTTCTATACTGCTTACCGGCTGTATTTATTCCTGTCCTATGATATTGAAATTCCTTTTTACAGCTATATCTGGATTCTCATACCTCTTATTTCTGCTGCAGCCATGTATCTGTTCGTATCAGGAATCAACAGACTGGAGCTTGAAAATGACATGTTAAGGAGGCAGGTAGATGAACTGGTTGTGCTGAACCCGCTGACAAAACTCTATAATCTGAGAAGTCTTTACAATGATCTTAATGTTCTGGCCGCTTATGCTGAGAGAAACCAGATGTCCCTTTCCCTTATGATAATCATGCTGAAATATGAAGCGGAGTTAAAAAGCATATTGTCCAGGCAAAATTATGAGCTTGTAATACAGAGGCTGGCTGAACTTGTGGTAGATACGGTGCGGGTGGAGGACAAGACCTATTCCATTGACAATAAAGGATCTCTGGCTGTTATACTGACCTGCGGCAAAGAGGGTAGTGAGATAGCAATGAGGAGAATCAGAAACCGGATTTCTGAACGGGATGCTTTTAGTGGCATTACTGATAAAGCAATCAAGATAGAAGTAAAGATGGCAAGTCTGGAATATGAAAAAGAGATTTATGAAAACAATATGATTCTCTTTAAACAGAGGGTGGAAAATGAACTGCAGTATGATGTATAAAAAAATCTTATTTTATATAGCCGGATTCCTGTTTTTTTCCCTTGCCAGTATGGGAAAAAAATCTCTGACTTCCTTTGCAGAAGAGGTGCCAAAAGGAGATATCCTGATTATCTATCAAGATAATGCTGATGATAATACGAAGGCTGGGGTTGAGGATCTTGTAAAACTTCTGACCTTTCAAAGCTTTAAGATCAGCTATGGCCCGGCTTCCTGGGGGATGGAGTATCTAGATGGGTTCTCCTATGTGATCTGCTATGATTTAGAACAGAGTCCCCCTGGATTTACCAGCAGACTGAGTCGATATGAAACCAAAAGTGCAATTGATTGGAAAATGGAATCACCCCATATTTTATTTATAGGTAATCAGTATTTCAAAACTTATCTGGACAGCACAAACAGGTCAGATCAGTATGAACTGTTAAACAGCACTGTGGGACAGCTGCAATATTCGTTTTATGGCTCTGAAGGTAAAAGTGGTCTGGTGCGGGAAGATTATTTTATATTTTTAAAAAAATCCTCCTACCAAAATGGCATAGTAACAGTTAATAATAAAAATGGATATTTTTGCGCAAAAGATGGCAGATTAACCCATATCCCTGTTGCTGATCTGAGCAGTCAGTTAGTTCGGGCGGCTATGACCAGAGAAGTTTCAAAGTGGAAATGGCCGTATAACGGGAATCCTCATATATTTGCCCAGTACATCTTAATTGACAAAGTTTATCCCTATGAAGACCCGGAAAAGCTGTTACAGGCAGTAAATCTGATGATAGAGAAAAAAATTCCATTTGTCATTTCTGTGATGCCAATGTATGTAAATGGAGATTATCCTTCCATGACACATTTTTGTGAAGTATTGCGTTTCGCGCAGGCTGGAGGCGGTGCAGTAATTATTAACGCCCCAATTGACCAGATGAACCCACTGGATAAAGAGGTAATGCTTGATTATCTTGCCCGGGCAATGACCATATACAACAAACAGGGAGTTTATCCACTGGCTTTAGAAGTACCACAAAACTGGATGTTTCATAAAGATACCATCGAAATTATGAGTCATTTTAAAACAATTTTTTCTTCCGATGAGGTGGATTCTTATTTAGGCCAGGAGGATATGAATCATAATGAGGTTTATAAAGACGGACATCAGTGGGTGGGGGCATCAATCCCTGTAGATGATACGAAAGTCAGTTATTTGTCCGCTTATTCTACTGCAGTACTCATAGGTCTGGACGAGGATTTTGAAGAGATCAAAAGAAAAGTGGGAGTCTGTCAAAACTCCTTTGTACCATTAAAAAGTCTTTGGGATGTGGAGCACAGCTATTGGCTGGACAAACAGCTGATGACTTATAAAAATGGAGATCTGATTTTAAATGGAAAAAAAATGGATTTAAACTTTACCCCCACTGTTTATCCGGAACAATACAATTACCGCCGTAATATGCTTCAGCGGTTTTCCCGGGATTTGACAAACCAGAGCAGAAGACTGGTAATTGCGGTAGGACTTACTTCCATACTTTTTGTGTTCCTGATTTTCTGGGCCAGATTAAAGAACAGGAAAAATTATTTCTTTCATGAATAGGGAGAGTGCCATGTCATTTATTGATATTCTTGCAATCTATTCCATCTTTGCTATCTGGGGGCTGCTGTTCATAAATATTCTGCTCTCTATAGGCGGTTATATCTACATTATGAGAATGTACCGCACAGATGGACATCATACGGTTTTGGAGTACCCAATCGTAACGGTTATGGTTCCTGCCCATAATGAAAGTATTGTGTTGAAAAAAACCATGGAGGCTTTAATAAAATTTGATTATCCCAAGGACCGGTATGAGATCATCGTTGTTAATGACAACTCTACCGATGATTCTGCTCAGGTCTTAAAAACCATTCAGCATAACAATCCGTCTGCCAAAATTATAGTAATCAATACAGACCCGGTAGTGGGGGGGAAAGGAAAATCCAATGCATTAAATATTGCACTATCGGTGGCATCAGGTTCTGTCATTGCTATTTATGATGCAGATAATACACCGGAGAAGCAGGCTCTAAAGATTCTCGTGGAAAATCTCATGTCAGACGATAAGCTGGGTGCAGTGATAGGTAAGTTCCGAACCAGAAATAAATATGCATCTTTACTGACAAGATTTGTAAACATTGAGACTTTGGCTTATCAGTGCATGAACCAGGCGGGGAGATATTTCTTTTTCAAACTGTGCACCATTCCCGGAACTAATTATGTGATAAGGCGTGAATTAATTGACCAGATGGGGGGCTGGGATGTAAATGCACTTGCAGAAGATACAGAAATCAGTTTTCGTCTGTACAGAATGGGCTATTATATTAAATTTATTCCTCAGGCAGTCACCTGGGAGCAGGAGCCACAGAAACTGAAGCAATGGTTTAAGCAGAGAACCCGGTGGGTAAAAGGCAATTTATATGTATTAAAAAGCAATTTTAAATATGCCTTCGATCCCCATGCAGGAATCATGAGGCTGGATGTGATCTATTACGCTCTGGTTTACCTGCTGATGTTCAGCTCTCTTATTTTTTCGGATATTATTTTTGTCATTGGCATTCTGGGGCTTGGTCATGTGACCTTAGGGGGATTTTCCTCTTTGCTGTGGGAAATGGCAATTTTGCTGTTCGTTTTAAATGTAGCAATTACCTTATCGGTGGAAAGAAATGAATTCAATTTAAATAATATACTTCTCACCTTTGTCATGCTATTTACTTATGCAAAAATGTGGGTTCTGGTTGTAGCAAATGGCATGATTCAGGGAATCCGGGATGCGCTCTATCAAAAAGAAGTTGTCTGGGACAAGACGGAACGCTTTGAGGAAATAACAGAGAAAGCCGTAAAAAATACGAAGCAGGTTTGAAAATAAGGAGAGACGACAATGACAACGTTGATGGATATAGTTAAGAAGAAAATAAAGAGGCCGGGGAAAATATCCGCAGCCTGTCTGATGCTGTTTGTCCTGATGATGACCCCTCTGGCAGCGTACGGTTATAGCGTCAATGCTGGGGGACTTAGTAATGCCCCGGAAAAAAGACAGCCTGAAAAGACAGACTCCAAAAAAGAGGATGAGATCCATCTTCTTCCTGTTGCAGAGCCTGAATCTGCTCCATTACCAGATCAGAATGAGCCCGTATATGAACCGGTCAGTCATACCCAGGACAACTTTTTTTACAGGAAAACTCTAAAAGGTATTTATTCTTCCACGGATCTGTATTTTTATGTGGAAGATTACTGGGATACAAAATATGTATATGCAAAAATTCAGTATGATGTAAGCCAGCTCATTGAGAGCACTGCCTCATCTGTTACCTTTACCATCAACGATATCCCCCTCCAGTCTTACAAGCTGGAGTATAAAGACGGCAATTCCCAGATTCTGTATGTAAAAATCCCCATGGAGCAGGTACGTTCCGGTTATAATTCCTTTTCCATATCTGCTTATGCAAGACTTTTTGACCAGCAGGGTTGCGTAGATGATTATTCTGATGCCAACTGGCTGGGAATTGCTGACACATCTTATATCAGATGCGGCTACGAAAGCAGGGATCCTGAGCACAGGATTTCATTTTATCCATATCCGTTTATGTCAACTTATAATCCCACTGGCAAGGGACTTTTCATTGCCGTATCTGATGAAGCTGCGTCAGGAGAAGTGGCTGCTGCCATGAGCCTGATGGCAGATTTAAGTAAGCAGACAGGAAAAAGAAATGAAATTGAACTATGCCGTATCTCTGATTTAAAGTCCAATAATCCTTCCGATACCATACTCATCTCGGATTATAACAATCTGCCTGCCGAGTATAAAGATAAAATGACAAAGGCGCCGGATTCGTCCGGAAATGCAATTGTTAATTTTATTGATGATACCAATTTAAGGCCCCTTCTTCTGATTACATCAAATGATGACGCAGGTTTGAAGGAAGCTGCTGACATGCTTATGGATGAAAGCCGCCGGAAGCAGGAAACCGGAAATCTTGCAGTTGTGGAAAAGGGAAGTGGGGAGCAGGCGGTTAATGCGGCAAAACTAAGTGATCTGACTGCCTGGAATTACACTCTGGAGGATATTATGGGAAGCGGACTTTCCTTTGCAGGACCGTTTCATCAGGAAAAATATGTCTACCTTCCAGTTTCCAGGGATTTTGTTCTGGCACAGGGCGGAAAGGTAGTTTTAAAGTTCCGTTACAGTGAAAATCTGGATTTTAAACGATCTCTGATCACTGTATTCTGGGGTGATGTTCCCTGTGCCAGCAAGCGCCTCAGCCAGGAAAAGGCGTCGGGCGATGAACTGAACTTTGAAATGCCAGCAGATGTCATAGGAACGTCTGCTGCCAGCTTGAAAATATCATTTGACTTGGAAATTCCTGATTTAATTTGTACTCCCAGGCAAAGCGATATGCCATGGGCTTATGTATCCAGAGAATCTGCCATATTTTTGCCCCCTGCAGCAGATATGAGATTGTCTTTTGATTCCGGAGTTTCTCCTTTTAGCCGGAACGGAAAATTCAATGATGTACTGCTGGTTCTTGGTGATAACCCAACTTCTGTTGAACTTAATCTGTTGGGACAGACTATGGCAATGCATGGAAGAGAGGCAAAACCCTACGGAACCATACTTGTGAAACGGGCTGGTGAATTTAATAAAGACGACGGGGATTATAACATCATTACGGCGGGTACACTGTCTGGAAATACGTTTTTAGCCCAGGTTAATAATAATCTGGCATTTCAGTTTTCCCAGGATGGTAATTCCTTTGAGAGTAATGATCAGCTGATTTTTTCCAGGGATTACGCAGGAAAGATCGGGGTTATGCAGCTGCTAAAATCCCCCTATTCCCTTAACCGGACTCTGCTGGTACTTGCAGGAAGCAGCCAGGATACCCTTAAGAACCTTGAGGATTACTTAAGAGACAGCAGTAAAAGAGAAGAACTGAAAAAGGATTGTGTGGTGATAGATGCCAATCAGAATATCACGACTCTTAAGTTTATAAAAGATGAGGAGGTTAAGGAAGGCCCCACTCTGGCAGAGAAACTGGTCCGGAATAAGAAATCCCTTGTTTTTACAGTCATTGCAACATCAGCTATGTTTCTAATGCTAATTGCCGTAATCATTATTCTGTTGCGGATACGGGTATATAGAAAAAAGAATGAAGAATAAGCAGATAATTTGGGAAAGGGGTGAAGAAAAGGATGAGATTAGAGAAAAACTGGTTTTATCATTTCTGCATTGCGTTATCAATTGCAGGTATGGGCTACATCCTCATTGCAGGCGTTTCCGATGCTCAGGGAAATCAGGAATATCCTTATGTAATGAAAGGAATGCTCATTCTCATCTTCTTCCTCACCTGGGCAGGAGTAAACTTTTTAGCGCTGCTGTCTGCCAGGCTTTCCATTACCGAAAAGCTTAAAAAATATCATAATTACCTTTTGGCTGTGGAAGTAATTTATGTCATTCTTATTCTGATTCTGGCATTTGCCGCCAGACTTTTCGTCATACGGAATCTGCCCATGGAACCGGCATCTGATTATAAAACCTATTACGAGATAGCTGGAATGTTAAAGGAAGGGGTTCTGCAGGAAAAGGGAGAAGGCTATTGTAACTATATTGGGATGTTTCCCCATATACTGGGTTACTGCTATATTTTAAAAACTATTTTTGTTGTATTTGGAACCAGAGTCTGGAACGGACAGATAGCAAATGTCTTGTTCTCCGTAGGAACGGTTTATCTTATTTACAGGATTGCCAGAAGGCTGGGAGGGAGAATGGCAGGGCTTACAGCACTTACAGCGTCAGCATTCTGGCCCTCCCAGATCCTTTACGTCAACATGCTTGCAGCCGAATATTCCTTTTCATTTTTCTTATACCTGTGTGTACTGCTTTTTCTTCATTTAGTCATGGATTATGATGGCGCAACAAAGCATGGGGTCAGAGGAGTTCTTTTTCATATTGTCCTTGGCTGTCTGATTGCAGTGACTGCGGCAATTCGTCCAATGGCTGTAATATTATTAATTGCTATCCTTATATTTTTGATTCCTCTTAAGTCCAAATTACCGGAGATACCACACAACAGCATTTCTGTCTGGGTAAGGTTTCTGGCCAGGGGGTTTATGAGGGCAGCGCTCATGGTGCTGGCCTATATGGCGGTATCCAGTGTTCTTAATACAGATATAGAACTCACCATTAATAAATCAACACCTTCCTTTAGCCAGTCCTTTGGCTATAATCTTTTGGTAGGACTTAATCAGGAATCAAGCGGGGTATGGAATGAAGAAGATTCCAGGTATTTATATGAGAATCTGGAACGGACCGGTTCGCCCATAGAAGCACAGATTGCGTGCCGGAATCTGGCATTAAAGCGGTTGTCTGCAGAACCAGGGGGAATATTTAACCTGTTTATAAAAAAATACGAATTGCTGTGGGAAAATGATAATTATGGGGCTGACTGGAATCTGGCCTTTTTAAAAGAGCAAAATGAACTGACTCCAGACAGGGAAGTATTTCTCAATCAGGCAAAAAGTGCCAGCCAGATTGTTTATATGGTGGCTGTGCTCTTCTCTTTTCTGACGCTGATTTATCTGCTGCAAAGAAAGGCATCCTCTCTTTATGTTCTGGTTCTGGTTTATTTAGGGACAGCTGCCATGCATCTTATGGTTGAAAGCCAGAATCGTTATCACTTTCATATTTTGCCTGTATTTATAATTGTTTCATCTGTAGGGATAAAATATATTTTTGAAAATGCTGTAACATTTGTAAATACTTCGGATTGGGAACGGCAGCAGAAAAATGAACAACAGATCAGAGAAGCGACTGTATTAAAACAATTTGAATTAGAAGAACATAAAGCCATTGAACAGCGATATAAAAGTATGACCAATGCTTTTGATATGCAATCAGCCATTTTAAACGGCAATGTTACTGTTACTGTTTCAGAAGCTTATACCCAACCCGATCCATTTATGAAAGAAAAAAACAAGGTCTCTGCCGCTGAGACATCTCCAAAGATATCACAGGAAAAAGAAACAGAGAAAATGATAAAGAAGGAGCCGGCGAGATTGGGGCATTCCGATTTAGAGGAGCTTATTCTGGAACTGGAAGAGATTGCAGAGACAGGAAAGGTGCCAAATGAACATGACGAAAGGGGACATTCGGTATGAAAAAAGCCCTTCCGCGAAGCAGGGTGGAAAAGGTATTAATTATCATCCTCTGCATCCTTACGGTATTTACTGCAGGGGGTCTTCTTTTCCTGTCTCACTATTTCAATAAGGAGGAAGAATTGTTAAAGAATCAGAGGGAAAGTGCAGATGAAACTTCTCTTGATGATATCACGGCGATTTTTCCAGAATACTGCAATATCAATGAGAAAATTCCTGACATCCGTTTTACTGATGAATCAGGAGGTATAGTGACAATGAAAGATTTCGAGGGAAAGCCGGCTATAATAACCTTCTGGGCCAGCTGGTGTCCGGATTGCAGAAAAGAACTTTCTCATATCAGGGAATTTATAAATACCTCAAAGAATTATGGCGACATCAATTATATTCTTATAAATAGAACAGATAATAAAAAGGAAACCAAAGAAACAGCAAAAAAGTATCTGTCTGAACAGGGCATTACCATGAATACTTACTATGATGAAGGTATGACCGCCTATCAGGAGCTTGGCCTTCATACCATCCCGACCACATTGTTTCTGGACGAGCATGGAGTGATCCGGTCATGGAGTATCAAGCCAATTGAAAAGACCTCTGTATTTGAAGGATATTTAAAAGATCTGGCAGAAGGAAGCGGGAAGGTGACCGGGAATTTTGTACTGAATCATCTCATGGATGACCGGGGAGGAGTTCATACAATTTATGATCCAGAGGCAGACAGTGCCATAAAAAGCGATGTTCTAAGCGAAACTCAGGGTGTGATGCTGGAATATGCGTTACTTCGGAAGGATCAGAAGCTATTTGAAAAAATTCTCTCTTATATTAACAAAGTAATGCGGGTAAATGGTATAACCGGGTGGATCGTCAGCAATGATAAGCCATCAGAAGTGAATTCGCTTTTAGATGACTTACGAATTCTGGGTGCACTGCTCTCGGCTAATAATTTATGGGGTGGTTATGACCAGTTAATAGCCAATTATACAGATGAAATTGCAAAATATGGAATTCACAATAGAAATTATGTGGATTTCTATGATTCCGGTTATAAAAAATATGCTGACCGCTTTACTCTCTGTTATGGAGACTTACCGGTTATGTCCCGGCTGACGACCCTGGATGACCGTTTTACACAGCCTTATGAGTCAGCAAAAAAAATAATTCTTGGGGGAAAAATAAGTGAAGGGTTTCCTCTGTACTACAGTTGGTATGATTATAATAAAAACTCTTATGTTTCTGATGATTTAAATACTGCAGAAGCGATGGTCACGCTGCTTCACCTGGCAGAGGCTGGTTTGCTGGCGGATGATTCCATTGCCTGGCTAAAAACGCAAATGGATGCAGGGGGTGTAAAAGCACGATACAAAACAGATGGAACGGTAGTGGAAGGTTATAATTATGATTCAACGGCTGTTTATGCGCTGATTGCCATGATTGGGGAAATAGAAGGAGATAAAAAACTCCAGGGAAAAGCTCTGAAGAAGATGGAAAAAATGAGGATTATGGATACCGCTTATCCCTATTACGGTGCATTTGGAATGGAAGATGGAAGCGGCATCACATCCTTTGATCAGGTTATGGCAATGCTGGCTTATGAGTATACTGGAAAAACGGCAGACTGACTGAATTGGCAAAATTAATTAACTAAAAAGGAGTTTTGTGCCATGAAGAATATCATGCTGGTATTTGGGACAAGACCAGAGGCCATTAAAATGTGCCCTCTGGTAATTGAGTTGAGAGGCAGGAAAGAAGCAAGGGTTTGCGTCTGTGTAACAGGTCAGCATAAATCCATGTTAAAGCAGGTTTTAGATGGGTTTTCAATTAATCCGGACTATGATCTTTCCATTATGAAAGATAAGCAGACACTTTTTGAAATTACTGTAAATATTTTAAATAAGATTCGTGAGGTTCTGGAAAAAGAAAAGCCAGACGTGGTGCTGGTTCATGGTGATACTTCCACGGCATTTGTCTGTGCCCTTGCCTGCTTTTATCTGCAGATTCCGGTGGGGCATGTAGAGGCCGGATTAAGAACCTATGATATTTATTCCCCTTATCCTGAGGAATTTAACAGACAGGCCATTGGTATTATTGCAAACTATCACTTTGCTCCCACGGAAAAAGCCAGGGAGAATTTAATTTCTGAGGGTAAGAATCCTTCTGCCATATTTGTTACAGGGAATACAGGAATTGATGCATTAAAAACCACGGTGAGAGCGGACTACAGCCATGAGCTTTTAACGTGGTCTTTGGGAAGCAAGCTGATCTTACTGACTGTTCACCGAAGGGAAAATGTAGGGGAACCTATGAGACAGATTTTTCGTGCTGTCAAACGGATTACTGAGGCACATCCTGAGGTTAAGGTTATTTATCCCATTCACTTAAACCCACGTGTCAGGGAAATCGCTGGTTCTGTATTAGGGGGAGAGGAACGGATTCGTCTGATTGAACCCCTGGATGTAATTGATTTTCATAATTTTATGGCGAGAGCAGATCTTATTTTAACGGATAGCGGGGGTATACAGGAAGAAGCGCCAAGCCTGGGAAAACCGGTACTTGTTCTTCGCAAATCAACAGAGCGGCCGGAAGGAGTTGATTCTGGGGCGCTGCTTTTGGTTGGGATTGAAGAAGAATGTATTTACGAAGCCGTAACACGTTTACTGGCTGATAATAGGCTCTATAACAGGATGCGCAGTGCAGATAATCCCTATGGTGATGGAGAAGCAAGCAGAAGAATTGCAGATATTTTACTGGGAAAGAAAGAAAACAAATAGTACAGGTTCTGCATGTAAAACATGGAAAGCCTGTACTATTATTAATGAACTTATAATGTTTTTGCTCTGTCTGCGATATTCTTATTAAAGTTAATCACCTGATGCTCATAGGTATTTTCCATGAGAGGAGAGGTAATAATGAAATCAGCAGTTGCTCTGGTGTTGGCCATGGGAATATCATAAACCTGGGCAATTCGAAGCAGTGCCTTTACATCCGGGTCATGAGGCTGTGCAGTCAATGGATCGGAGAAGAAGATAACCAGATCAATCCGGCCCTCTACAATCTTTGCACCAATCTGCTGGTCACCGCCTAAAGGACCGCTGTTATAGCCTTTTACCGGAAGGCCTGTCTGATCTGTGATCATGCGGGCAGTCGTACCAGTACCGCACAGAGTGTGGTTTTTTAAGGTCTCCTTATGCTCGATGCACCATTCGATTAATGCACGTTTCTCATTATCATGGGCAATCAGCGCAATGTTTTTTTGCTTTTGAAGCGTCAGTGTAATAAAATCTTCCTGTAACATCATAGTCCTCCTGTTGTAGGTATTAATAAGAGTAGTAGTACCTCATTTAAAACGGCAGAACGCTTTGCAGAGAGTAAGTAATGGACAGATCTTTTCTGGAATATTCCTTTTTAAAATTCTGAATGATACGCTTTAAAACCATCTCTCCGTTTTCGTAGGTCGCTGTAGGGAGAAGCATCAGATACTGACTTACGCTGTAACGGCTGTAAACGTCTCCTCTGCGAAGAGAGTTGCGGATGGAACTGCCCAGTTCATCCATGGCACGGGTCTGTACCGCAGGCTTTAACAACTCACCCTTTAAATTGCTGATGGTAAGCAGGCATAAAAAGATGGAATCGCCGGTTCGCTCAATGGCTCTGGCCTCCAGCTGGTAGATATCCCGGAATACGGAAGGCTCGCAGCAAAATGCCCCCTTATTGGTTCCTCCTTCTAAAAGAATCTCTCTGATGGTGCTTAAATCCATGGTGATTCCGTGCTTTTTGTCGCTGATCATTTTATACAGCTCTTTAAAGCGGATGGAAGGAGTAATGGCAAACTCGTTATAGAACATGTCGTTTACCCGTTTGTAGTGCTCCAGGGACATCATCTGGTTGCCGCTCTGGTACAGAGCATAGATCAGATAGTAATGTGCTTCCTCCCCATAAGGATCGATGGAGATTGTCTGCTGGCAGACATCTATCATCGTAGGATAATCCTTTCTGTCATCTAACATTACCAGGATCTTTTTTACTAATTTCTGATATAGGGTATGATAATAGGTGTGAATCGGGATTACCCAGGATTCCCATTCGGATTTTGGAAGAAAGTTTCCTTTATAAAGATTAAATGCCTCCATTGACAGTTTCAGGCGGGTCTCTTCCGTAAATTCCTTGCTATCAGCCTGCAGACAAAGCTCTTCGAACTTGTCCGTATCGCATACGGTGGTAAGATCCCTTGTCCAGCCGTAGGCCTTTCTGTTTTGGAATACCAGTTCCTGAGTGGGAAACCCAAGTGGCTCAAGAAGCTTTCGCACGCGGAACATCAGCGTCTTTAAAGCACCAGCAGGATTATTGCTGGCTTCATCTTTCCAAAACAGGTCGATTAATTCATCAACGGGAATATCCCTGCCGCGAAACGTGATTAAATATTCCAAAAGACTCCACGGTTTTTTAGCCTGATTATTCTGATCAACAATTATCTTGTCTCCGATGGTAACGGAGAATCCACCCAGCATGTTCACATAAATGATCGTCTCTTGATTTTTCATAATTTTCTCCAAAGTAACATTTTCTTTCCTTAGTATATAGAAAAAAATGTTAAAAGTCTAGCGCAGCTTATAAAAGATTGAGATTTTTATTAAAATAAGCTATACTAAAGCAGAAGATTATAAAAAAGAAAGCAGGAGATTGCTATGAACAGAAAAAAACTGTCTACAGGAATTCTTATACTTGCATTTCTGCTTCTGGCTGTGGGAGCCGGAGTGCTTTACTTTGATTACCGTGACAGGCAGTATTCTGACAACCTGTATGAAAGCCTGGCTGAGCTGGCAAAGGAACCGGAAGAGAGCGTGACTGCCCCGGCGGAAACACAGAAAGAGAAAGAAGTACCTTACGTATCTCCTATTTCTTTTGATGAACTAAAAAAGATTAATCCTGACATTGTTGGCTGGATCCGCATTGCTGATACGAACATTGATTACCCCATCGTTCACACGGACAACAATGATACTTACCTGGACACGGATTTTGATGGAAAAAAGAATCCGTCAGGAACCATATTTCTTGACTGTGACAGCGAACCTGATTTTTCAGGAAGGCATAACATAATTTATGGGCATCATATGAAAGATGGTTCCATGTTTAAGGATATCATAAAGTATAAAGAGGAATCTTTTTATCGTGCCCATCAGGACATTGTGATCTATACCCCCCAGCAGGAATTTCATTTGCGGCCGATCACCGTACTTTATACGGACCCAGGCGGAATACGCAGAAAAACAAAATTTGAATCAGATGAGAGCTTTTCACTGTATTTAGATGAGATGACAAAGAACGGCATGTTTTATCAGGCACCGGAAGAGCCGGTTAAAACGCTGTGGTCATTTGTCACCTGCAGCTATGAATTTGATGATGCAAGAACGATTCTATATGCAACATTAGTCCCTTAATCAGAAAGGGCAGAAATGTGGTATTGTATATATCACTTTTTATCACCGCAGATTTATAAAGGAGAATAATAAAATGGGTAAATATTTTGGAACAGATGGTTTTAGAGGAGAAGCAAATGTTACGCTGACTGTTGAGGATGCATTTAAGGTAGGCCGCTTTTTAGGCTGGTACTATGGACAGAAAAAACCGGCTGAGGTATGCAGGATCGTAATCGGAAAAGACACAAGACGCAGTAGCTATATGTTTGAATATTCTCTTGTGGCAGGTCTTACCGCATCAGGAGCCGATGCCTATCTGCTTCATGTAACTACCACCCCCAGCGTATCTTATGTTGTCCGTACAGAAGGATTTTCCTGCGGAATCATGATCTCTGCAAGCCATAATCCATACTACGATAACGGTATTAAGGTGATTAACGAAAAGGGAGAGAAGTTAGAAGAATCTGTCATCACAGAGATTGAGAAATATTTAGACGGAGAGATGGAAGAACTGCCATTTGCCACACAGGATAAGATCGGCAGAACTGTAGATTTTGCAGCAGGAAGAAACCGCTATATCGGATATTTAATCTCTACGGCAACCAGATCCTTTAAAAATAAAAAAGTAGCACTGGACTGTGCTAACGGAAGCGCCTCCGCCATTGCAAAGAATGTATTTGATGCTCTTGGTGCAGAGACTCATGTAATCAGCAATGAGCCAAACGGTCTGAATATTAATACGGGTTGTGGTTCTACCCATATGGGACAGCTGGTGAAGTTTGTGAAAGAAGTAGGGGCCGATGTAGGCTTTGCTTATGATGGAGATGCAGACCGCTGTCTGGCCGTAGATGAGAACGGGAATGTGGTTGACGGAGACGGCATCTTATACATCTGCGGTAAATATATGAAGGAACAGGGGCTGCTTAAGAATAATAAAGTGGTAACGACTGTAATGTCCAATTTCGGATTATATAAAGCTTTGGACCGGGAAGGGATTGAGTACGAAAAAACAGCAGTCGGTGACAAATATGTCTATGAGAACATGGTAACCAATGGAAACTGCCTGGGCGGCGAACAGTCAGGACATATCATATTCAGTAAACATGCAACAACCGGAGATGGAATCCTTACTTCATTAAAGGTAATGGAAGTAATTCTAGAAAAGAAAGAAAGCCTTGGAAAGCTGGCTTCTGAGCTGGAGATCTTTCCACAGGTATTAAAGAATGTACGGGTTCATGACAAGACAGCGGCTCAGAATGACGAAGCGGTTAAAGCGGAAGTGGATAAAGTGGCACAAAGTCTTGGAGACAGTGGAAGAATTCTTCTGCGCCAGTCAGGTACAGAGCCGGTGGTTCGTGTAATGGTAGAAGCAGCTGATTTAAAAATCTGTGAGCAGTACGTGGAGCAGGTAATTGATGTTATGAAATCAAGGGGTCACGTCATTTCCTGATTGTAAATGAGAGTCATTGAAAACCGAAGATAACAGCCGGTTTTTCAATGACTTTTTCAGTTTTAATAACCGTGTCTCATTGTAAATGAAGACAATTCATGATATCATTGTATTTATCTGCAAATTTATTTTGGGAGATCGGAAATATGGATAAAAAAGATAAATCAAACTTAGGAGAACAAATCCGCAGTACGGTGCAAAGCGCCATTGATTCCAAAGATTTTAACCAGCTGAACCGAATCATATCCGATTCTGTAAATTTTGCGCTGGATGAAGCAAAAAATCAGTTGGCAAAAGGAACGAAAAGCTGGACGCAGCCGCCGGTACGGGATAGCAGGGGCGAAACTGGTGAGGCGGAGAAGGTGGTAGATGACGAACCGGGATACCGTGCGTTTCAGACCAGCCGCTCGGTAAAAGAACGGACAGGCAGTTCATTAGCCGGAGCAGGGAAACAGGAGATTAAAATTAACCAGCAGGGACGTGTTGGCGGAGTACTTTTAACCGTTTTTGGAAGTCTGTTTCTTGGAATTGATCTGATCGGGATTCTGATCTCTCTTTTTGCTTCCATGATTTTAAAACCTGTCGCATGGGCGGCAGCGGGTGCGTTTACTTTTCTTCTGGCAGCTGGAGTTGTGTCGGGCTGCATGCTTTTTACTGGAATTTCCATAAACGGAAGATTAAAAAGGGCCAGAATCTATGCAAAACAGTCCGAAAAACGAATGTATTGTAATTTAGAGGAACTGGCTGCAAGTATTGGCAAATCACAGGAATATGTATTAAAAGACGTGGAGAAAATGATGAGGCTGGGTATTTTTCCCCAGGCACACTTAGACGAGCAGAAAACCTGCCTGATTTTAAGTGAAGCCACATATAACCAGTATCTGGAGTGCCAGAAAGCGTTAAAAGAGCGGGAGAAAGAGGAAGAGCTGAGAAAGATTTCAGATAATGAAACCCAGGAAAATCAAGCGTTACAGGAAATGATGGCTCAGGGAAGAAATTACTTAAGAATATTAAAAGAAGCCAATGACGCCATTCCGGGCGAGGTTATTTCCAGGAAAATAACCATGCTGGAGGACGTAATACAGAGGATTTTTGACGCCGTTTTAAAGCATCCGGATCAAATGGGAGAGATGGAGCAGTTTATGGATTACTATCTCCCTACAACGGTAAAGCTGGTGAACGCTTACCGGGATTTTGACAGCACAGGCATAGAAGGCAATAATATTATCAATGCGAAAAAAGAAATTGAGGGAACTCTTGATACCATCAATCTGGCTTTCGAACGGCTGCTTGATGATCTGTACCAGGATACGGCTATGGATATTACCACGGATGCATCGGTACTCCAGACAATGTTAAAAAAGAATGGATGGGCCGAAAGTGATTTTACAGGAGGAAATAAAGAATGAGCAAAGATTTGGAAGAGATGATAAAAGAAGCGCCCCAACTGACTCTTACACCATTTGATCAGACGGAAGGTGTGAAAGAGGGGCATGCGCTGACCGAGGCGGTACCTGTATCTGAACCAGTACCCGCGCCGGAGCTTACACCCGAGGAAGAACGGCTGGTTTCTGATTTCGCTGATAAAATTAATTTAAAAGATTCCAATATGGTTCTTCAGTATGGCGCAGGAGCACAAAAAAAGATTGCTGATTTTTCTGAATCCGCCCTTGATAATGTAAAATCAAAGGATCTGGGGGAAGTGGGCCAGATGCTCACCAATGTGGTGACAGAGTTAAAAAGCTTTGAAACAGAAGGAGAGGAAAAAGGCTTCTTCGGTTTCTTTAAAAAGAGTGCTAACCGTCTTGATAACATGAAAGCAAAGTATGCATCTGCGGAGACCAATGTAAACCAGATCTGCAAAATTCTTCAGAATCACCAGATTCAGCTTTTAAAGGACATCGCCCTTCTGGATAAAATGTATGAGTTAAATACCACTTATTTTAAGGAACTGACCATGTATATACTGGCTGGAAAGAGAAAGCTTGTAAAAGTTCAGCAGGAAGAGCTCCCTCTTTTAATGGAACGGGCGGCAAGAAGTGGTCTTCCGGAGGATGCCCAGGCAGCCAATGATTTATCTGCCATGTGCGGACGTTTTGAAAAGAAGATCCATGACCTGGAGCTGACCCGTATGATTTCCATTCAGATGGCGCCCCAGATCAGACTGGTTCAAAATAATGATACCTTAATGACAGAGAAGATCCAGTCCACCATTGTCAACACCATTCCTCTCTGGAAGAGTCAGATGGTTCTTGCCATCGGAATCAATCATTCTGAGCAGGCAGCAAAGGCACAACGGGAAGTGACCGATATGACCAACGAGCTGCTTCGAAAGAATGCAGAAGTGTTAAAAACTGCAACCATTGAGACAGCAAAAGAGTCAGAGCGTGGAATCGTTGACATGGAAACCTTAAAAAAGACCAATGAGTCCCTGATTACAACCCTTGATGAAGTGGTAAGGATTCAGACAGAGGGAAGACAAAAACGGAAAGAAGCAGAAGTGGAGCTTGCCCGTATGGAAGGGGAATTAAAGACCAAGCTTTTACAGATGAGCAGATAAAAGATTCTATGGTTTTTAAAGTTTTAGTTGTAAGTCATTTTTACTCGTGCTATAATAGCATAACACTTTACCGTGGTGGTTTGTCAGAGCACGGCATGTGATTTTAATGCAAAGGAATGATGACAGATGGGGTTAGACCTTTAAAACCCACGTTGTTCATTGTCAAAAAATACAGCGTGATTTATCGACTCCAAAGCCTGAACTGATTTTTTTATGAAGGAAATACAGACAAAAAAGGAATATGGAGGAGATCAGACATGTTGAATTATGAAAGATATAAGCGGGTACCGGTAGTAGATTATCCGGAAAGACAATGGCCGTGCAGGGAGATTAAGAAAGCGCCGATCTGGTGCAGTGTGGATTTGAGAGATGGAAACCAGGCTCTTATTGAGCCTATGGTAGTGGAAGAAAAGATTGAGATGTTTAACCTTCTGATTAAACTTGGTTTTAAGGAGATTGAAGTGGGATTTCCTGCTGCTTCCCAGATTGAGTTTGATTTCTTAAGGCAGCTTGTTGAGCGGAAACTGATTCCTGATGACGTGGTGATTCAGGTTCTGGTTCAGTGCAGAGAGCATCTGATTAAGAGGACATTTGAAGCCTTAGAGGGAGTTAAGAAGTCAATCGTTCATATCTACAATTCCACATCTACATTACAGCGTGATGTGGTCTTCCGCAAAGAGATGGATGAGATCAAGGAGATCGCAATACAGGGAACCCAGTGGGTGAAACAGTATATGCAGGATTTTAAGGGAGAAGTTATGCTTGAATATTCTCCTGAAAGCTTTACCGGAACAGAACTTCAGTTTGCACTTGATATCTGTACGGCAGTGCAGGAAACCTGGGAAGCCACTCCGGAAAAGAAGATTATTTTCAATCTTCCTTCCACTGTGGAGATGACAACTCCCAACGTATATGCAGATCAGATTGAATGGATGAATTCCCGGTTTAAAAACCGTGACAGCATTATTTTAAGTGTTCATCCTCACAATGACAGAGGAACTGGAATTGCAGCCACTGAGCTGGCTCTTCTTGCGGGAGCTGACCGTGTGGAAGGAACTCTGCTTGGGAATGGAGAACGTACCGGTAACGTAGATATTTTAACAGTTGCCTATAATATGTTTTCTCAGGGCATCAATCCAGAACTTCATCTTGAAAATATCCGTGAAATCGTGGATGTTTACGAACGCTGTACCAAGATGGAAGTAGAACCCAGACACCCTTATGCAGGGAAACTTGTTTTTACTGCTTTTTCCGGATCTCATCAGGATGCCATTAACAAAGGCATGCAGGCGATGCATGAGAAGAAGAATCCATTCTGGGAGGTTCCTTACCTTCCAATCGATCCTTCCGATATTGGCAGACAGTATGAGCCGATTGTCAGAATCAACAGCCAGTCTGGCAAGGGCGGCGTAGCATTTGTCATGGATACTTTCTATGGATTCAAACTTCCAAAGGGTATGCACAAGGAGTTTGCCGATGTGATTCAGGCAATTTCCGAAAAGCAGGGTGAGGTTGCTCCAGAGCAGATTCTGGAAGAATTCAAAAGCTGCTATACCGAGCGGAAGGAACCCATTCATTTCAGAAAGAGCCAGATTACAGAGGCAGAGGAAGATGTGGAGTTCTCAACCCTTGCCAAAGTCCGCTACACAGACCATGGTGTGGAGAAAGTATTCGAAGGTGTGGGAAACGGACCCATCGATGCTGTTCAAAAGGGTCTGGAGAAGGAGCTTGGTATCGAAATCCGGGTGCTGGATTACTACGAGCACGCACTTGCTTCCGGATCTGGGGCGCAGGCTGCATCCTATATCCATCTGCTTGATGTAAAAACCGGAAAGGCTACTTATGGTGTGGGAATCAGTTCCAACATTACAAGAGCTTCTATTCGGGGTATCTTCAGTGCGGTAAACCGGTTATTTTATTAATATCAGATAATGAAAGGGATCCAGTCTTTTTGAGGCTGGATCCCTTTTGGTTATTTTATTCTTTTTTCAAAACAAACAGCTTCATCCCGTCCCTGATATTTCCCATAATTCGGGATAATATGAAAGCCATTTCTAATATAGAAGCAGCATGCACCCGCGTTGATTTTTCTGGTTTCACAGATCAGTCTGCTGTATCCAAATTCCAGTGCTTTATTTTCAAGGAAATTCAGGATAGAAGTACCCACACCAAGCCCCTGCTCTTTTGCATACATCCGTTTTAATTCCCCAGTAGAATCGTCTATTCGGCGTATTGCGCCGCAGCCTGCTGCCGTACTTCCACTTCTTGCAATGACAAAAACAGATTTTTCATCTTCCATATCATTGATTGAAAATGAGGATTCTCCGCTATTTCCGGTTATGTGATTCAGACTTCCGGATAATTCCTTTAACAGTGACAGAGACTCATCTGTGTTAATATCAGCCTCCATAACCTGAAGTGTTGATTGAATATTAATTTTCTCGCTCATTGCGTTTTAATGTCATCTCCTCTCGCATTGATAATAATTATAAACCCAGTGATCTATTGAAACAATCATTATTTAGAATTCTACTGATAGAACCGGCGTTTACTTTTCTGAAAGACTCTAGTATAATTAATTCAGTTTATAAAACGACAGGAGAGTAAAGATGAAGAAATATGATTATGTGCTTGTCGGAGGTGGTCTCTATTCCGGCGTATTTGCCTATCTGGCCAGGAAACAGGGAAAGAAGTGCCTGGTCCTTGAGAAAAGGGAACATTTAGGAGGCAATTTGTATTGTGAAGAGACAGAAGGAATTCATGTACACCGGTATGGCGCTCATATTTTCCATACAAGCAACCGTAAGGTCTGGAAGTTTGTCAATGAGCTGGCAGAGTTTAACCGGTATACCAATAGTCCGGTTGCCAATTATTTAGGAGAGATGTACAACCTGCCTTTTAATATGAATACTTTCAGCAAGATGTGGGGGGTGTCAACTCCTGAACAGGCAAAAGCAAAGATTGATGAGCAGAGACAGGTGATTACCAGTGAGCCGAAGAATCTGGAAGAGCAGGCAATCAGCCTGGTGGGAACGGATATCTACGAAAAACTGGTAAAGGGTTATACGGAAAAGCAGTGGGGAAGAGACTGTAAGGAGCTTCCGGCCTTTATTATTAAACGTCTCCCTGTACGGTTTACCTATGACAATAATTATTTCAATGACTTATATCAGGGGATTCCCATTGGCGGTTATAACGTGATTACAGACAAGCTCTTTGAAGGCTGTGATGTAGAGCTTTGTGTTGATTATTTAGACAACAGGGAGCATTATGACAGTCTTGGAGAGAAAATCATATACACCGGAATGATTGATGCTTTCTACGGATACCAGTTTGGTAAACTGGAATACCGCAGTCTGAAGTTTGAGACAGAGACCCTTAATACAGACAATTACCAGGGTGTTGCAGTTGTAAACTATACAGACCGTGAAACTCCTTTTACCAGGATAATTGAGCATAAACATTTTGAGTTCGGAACCCAGGATAAGACAGTTATAACCAGAGAATATCCCGTTGACTGGAGTGAGGGCATGGAACCTTATTATCCCGTCAATGATGCGACCAATCAGAACTTGTATCAGTCATATGAAAAACTTGCCCAAAATGAGGATCGGGTTATCTTTGGAGGAAGACTGGCAGAATATAAATATTACGATATGGACAAAGTCATTGAGTCTGCATTCAAAATGGCTGAGTCCGAACTGGGGCTCCTCCCCTAGCCGCCGGCTGTTTACTTTTCCAAGCAGATATAGTACAATACAACGATAAAATTGGTATGCGGGGAGGTTATTATGAATATAGTTTACGCTTCCAACGATAAGTTTGCCAGACACCTTGCTGTTTCTCTCTACTCTCTTCTTGATCGGAATCAAAAGATTGAAACGCTTGATGTCTGGGTTTTATCCATGGGGTTGTCAAGGGAATCGAAAGACAGCTTATGCGGGATCGCACAGGAATTTGATCGTGAGCTTTCTGTGATTGAGCTGGGGAATTTAAAGGAACGGTTTTCCCATGAGGTGGACACAGGAGGATTTGATTTAAGCATTATGGCCCGCTTGTTTTTAGGAGATGTGCTCCCTGAACATGTGGAACGGGTACTTTATCTGGATTGCGATACCGTGATACTGTCTTCTTTGGAAAAATTATGGAAGGCTGATCTAGGTCCGTTCCTGTTAGGCGCTGTCATGGAGCCAACCATTTATCCTTGTATTAAAGAAGAGATCGGATTAAGACCGGAAGAACCCTATTTTAATTCAGGGGTGCTTTTAATTGATTTAAACCGGTGGAGAGAAGAGAATGTTCAGAAGAAGCTTCTTGACTTTTACCGATCCAAGGGAGGTAAACTGTTTGCGGGAGATCAGGATACCATTAATGGAAGTTTAAAGGGCAGAATCAGACCTCTTTCTCCCCGTTATAATTATTTTACCAACTACCGGTATTTCCATTACAGGCATTTAGTCCGACTGTCTCCGGTGTACGCACTCATTACGGAAAATGGCTTCCGGGAAGCTGGAAGACATCCGGCGATCCTTCATTTCATGGGGGACGAGAGACCCTGGAAGGAAGGAAATCTAAATCACTACCGAAGAGCTTACGACAAGTATCTGGAGAAAACTCCCTGGGCAGGAACTCCAAAGGAAAAAGGAAACCGGTTTTATATGGCAGCTTATCATCTTATGAATTACGGCACCTATTTGTGCCCTCCATTTCGTGATTTTATCAGCCGCCGTTTTGGAATGAAGCTTGTAAATTCCAGAAAAGGATCTTAAAAGGAGCAGGTATGAATGTAAGTTGTATCATTTTAAACTACAATGATGCTGATACCACAATAAAACTGGTTCAGGGGATGAAAGATTATTCTTCTCTTGATTCCATTGTTGTGGTGGATAATCATTCCACAGATGATTCGGCCGCCAGATTAAAGGATTTGGATGGCGGCCGGGTACATGTGATCGGCTCCTTAAAAAACGGCGGATATGGTTATGGAAATAATCTGGGAATCCGTTATGCTTACAGGGAACTTGGTGCCACCCACGTGTTAATTGCAAATCCCGATGTCATGGTTACAGAGGAGACGATTACTGCCATGAAGAATGCATTTCTGGCGGATCAACGAATTGCAGTCACTGCTGCCGTACCGGTAGATCAAAGGGGCAGGGAAGGACTGATGGACTGGAAACTGACTGGTCTGTTTGGGGATTTGCTTGATACGGGGCTGGTTACACGACGGTTATTGAAACGGTGGCTCACGGATGAACCGGGGAAACGGGCATTTCATCTGACAACACCTGTGGCAACAGAGCGCTGTGCCTGGGCGGATGCGGTTCCGGGTTCTCTTTTACTGGCTGACGTGAAGGCAATGATGGCATGCGGCCTTTATGATGAGGAAGTATTTCTTTATTATGAGGAAAAGATTCTTGGGTATCAGTTGAAGAAAAAGGGGTACCGGACACTCCTTCTTCTTGACCGGACTTATCTCCATCTTCATTCCGTCTCCATTGACAAATCCGTTAGCTCCATCCTGAAAAAACAGGCGCTGCTTCATAAAAGTAAACTTCATTACTATAAAAAATATTTAAAAATAAACCGGTTTCAGGAATTTGCTGCAAAAGTATTCCTGGAATTTCTCATGTTTGAGATCTGGTTTTTAACAAAGATTCTGGGAATGTCATGGTAAATGACAAGGAAAGAGGGGATAGAATGATAACAGTACTTTTGGCTGCCTGGAACGGAGAGAGATATCTAATTGAACAGATGGAATCACTTCTGGGACAGACCAATCAGGAATTTACCATTTTAATTTCCGATGATGGTTCCTCTGACAGAACCCCTGAAATCATCTCAGAATATGAAAACAGGTTTCCAGACCGGATAAAAAGCTTAAAGAGTTTAAAACCTTCAGGCAGTGCCAGGGACAATTTTTTCCGGCTTTTACAATCTGCGTCTGATGAGTATCTGATGTTTTGTGATCAGGATGATATCTGGCTGCCACATAAGGTAGAGGTTACTTTAAGAGAGATGAAGAAGATGGAAAAGATATGGGGAAAGGATATGCCAATTCTGATCCATTCGGATTTGTCTGTTACAGATGCGGCGGGAACGGTACTTTACCCTTCCATGGCAAGTTACCAGAAGATCGGAGTTAATGATAACCGCACCAGCCATTATCTGGTGGAAAATAATATCACAGGCAATACCATGATGATTAACCGGTCCTTAAAAAATCTGACGGAGCAAATCCCTGATATCTGTGTCATGCATGACTGGTGGCTTGGTCTTGTAGCAAGCTGCTTTGGTAAAATTTCCTATATTGACCGTCCTCTGGTTCGCTACCGGCAGCATGGTAACAATCAGGTAGGTGCAAAAAGCGGTATGAAACAGCTGTCAGAGAGAATGAGCAGACAGGAGAAAGTGCGGGAAAATTATCGCCTCCTGTTTGAGCAGGCAAAATCCTTTCTTTCTATTTACAGACAGTCCATGACTCCCGATCAGAGAGAGTTGTTTGAAGGATTTATAATACTTTGCCACAAAAGCAGGGCAGGAAAAATAAAGACTATTTTAAAATACAAATTGTTTAAAAGTACCCGTGTCAGAACGCTTTTACAGATGTTTTCTATTTAAAAAACAGTACATGGGAAATGAGGAGAATGGTAGAATGATACCAAATGAAAAAGAAATACTGGTAACGAGGGCTTCCATGCCTTCATACGAAGAATTTATTGCTGAGATCAAACCGATCTGGGAAACTGCCTGGATGACCAATATGGGAGAATTTCACGACAGATTAAAGGATCAGCTGAAGGAATATTTAAAAGCGGAAAATCTTCTGCTGTTTGTGAACGGACATATGGCTCTTGAGATGTCGCTGCAGGCGATGAACTTAACCGGAGAGGTGATTACCACCCCTTTTTCCTTTGCTTCCACCACCCATGCGATTGTAAGAAATAATCTTACACCAGTATTCTGTGATATCAGAGAGGACGATTACACCATCGATGCGGATCAGATCGAAGCGCTGATTACAGATAAAACAACAGCGATTCTTCCGGTGCATGTGTATGGAAATGTCTGTGATGTGGATAAAATAGAGTCCATAGCTAAAAAGCATAATTTAAAGGTGATTTACGATGCAGCACATGCATTTGGCGTAGAGGTGAATCATCGTGGAATCGGAACCTACGGAGATGCATCCATGTTCAGCTTTCACGCAACCAAGGTATTTAATACCATAGAGGGCGGAGCAGTTACTTTTAAAGATCCTTCCCTGGAAATTCTACTTAATTATTTAAAAAACTTTGGAATAACCGGAAAAGAATCCGTGGAATATATTGGCGGCAACGCTAAGATGAATGAATTTCAGGCTGCCATGGGAATCTGCAATTTGCGTCATGTAGAGGAAAACATTGAAAAGCGCAGGCTGGTTTCAGAACGCTACCGCGAGCATTTACAGGGAGTTTCCGGAATTCGTCTTAATCCCATAAAGCAGGGAATCAGTCAGAATTATGCATATTTTCCTGTGTCGTTTGATGGATCCTGGCTGACCAGAAATCAGGTATATGATCTTCTCGCCTCCCATAATATCTTTGCCAGAAAATATTTCTATCCTCTGATTACGGATTTTGAATGTTACAGGGAGCGTTTTTCAGATCTTGAGCTTCCAAATGCCAGACGGGCAGCAGACAGTGTTCTCACCCTGCCCCTTTATGCAGATCTGCCTCTTGAAGATGTGGACAGGATATGCGGGATAATTTTAAGTGCCGCAAAGAAAGGGAAACAGAGCGTATGAAAGCTGCAGTTGTAACCGCAATCGGATCATTTTCCGCTGACATTGTTATTAAAAATTTAAAAAATATGGGCCTTAAGGTAATTGGCTGCGATATATATCCGGCAGAATGGATTGCTGATTCTTCCAGTGTTTCTGCTTTTTATCAGGTTCCTTTTGCAACACAGGAAGAGGAGTATGTAGAGGAAATTCTGACTATCTGCAAAAAGGAAGGAGCTGACGGACTGATCGTTTTAACCGATGCAGAAGTAGATGTATGGAACCGTCACAGAAACAATATAAAGGAAGCATCAGTGACGTTATGCCTGTCACCCGAAGATACTATAACGGTCTGCAGAGATAAGATGAAACTTTATGAGTTTCTTTCTGAAAGAGGGATCGGAAATATGATACCTACCAGAATGCTGGCTGGTATTTCTTCTGAATCCATTTCCTATCCGGCAGTTGTAAAGCCATATAATGGGAGAAGCAGCCAGGGCCTCTCCTATCTTCATAATCAGGAAGAAATGGAGCGGTTTCTTGCCGGAGGGGAAGCAGATAACTACGTTGTGCAGCCCTATTTTAAGGGAAGTATTATTACTGTAGATGTAGTGCATCAGGCGGACACAGGGCGGTCAGCAGCTGTGTGCCGTAAGGAATTGCTTCGTACCCCCAATGGTGCTGGCACATCTGTCCTGGTATTTTCAAATCCAACTCTGGAAGCGGTATGCAAAGAGGCAGCCAGTACCTTGGGTATTCAGGGCTGTGTCAATTTTGAATTTATTGAAGGGGAAGATGGAACCTTCTCTATGCTGGAATGCAATCCCCGTTTTTCAGGTGGCGTGGAATTTTCCTGTATGGCTGGATATGACTGTGTCTTAAACCATGTGAGGTGTTTCCAGGGGGAGGACATTTTACCTTGTGCTCCTGTAAAGGAAATGTATATTGCCAGAAAATACGAGGAATACGTAACAAAGGTGCTTGATAAGGAAGGAACTAAGATATGATAGACGGATCAAATAGCGAAATCATGGCCAGCATTAACTGTGTTACCTATAACCATGGTCCTTTCATCCGCCAGGCTCTTGACAGCTTTCTGATGCAGAAGACGGACTTTGAGTATGAGATTCTGGTTCATGATGATGCTTCCACGGACGGGACCGGGGATATCATCAGGGAATATGTCGCAAAGTATCCGGATAAGATCCGGCCTCTGATTCAGACAGAGAATCAGTATTCCCAAGGCATTGATAACATAAGCGGTGCGTTTAATTTTCCCCGTGCAAGAGGAAAATATATATTCATGTGTGATGGGGATGATTACTTTGATTCGCCCCATAAGCTTCAAAAGCAGGTGGACTATATGGAGTCCCATCCGGACTGCACCCTTTGCATCCACAGTGCAAAGATTCAGTTGATGGGAAAAGCAGTGACTGAAAGCCAGATGAGACCATACCGGAAAACCACTGTGCTTACGCCAGAAGAGATTATCGATAAAACTTCCGGGTATGCCATGTCTTCCATGGCATTTCCTGCAAGACTTGTAAAAGAGCTTCCTGATTACTATACGGATTGTCCGGTAGGAGATACCCCTTTGCAGCTGATTGCAGCTGAAAACGGTTATGGTTATTATATGGATGAACCCATGAGTGTATATCGGGTAGGCGTATCTGGTTCCTGGACTGTTGAGGGGAAAAAGGGAAATTATGCTGCGAAGCAGCAGGTCTATTATGAGCGGATGAGACAGGTTTATAAAGAATTTAACAAAGCAACAAGCGGCCGTTTTAAGGCGGCCGCCATAAGTGCTTCTAATCGAACCTATTACCAGACGAAGGTCAATACCAGGGATTTTAAAGAGATATTAAATCCTGCATACCGAAGGTATTATAAGGAACTTACGCCTATGACCAGGTTCTTTATTCAGTTTCAATACCGAACTCCCGGCCTGTATGGTTTTTTACGAAAAACATTTACCGGAAGGAATGGTTAAATTACACGTTTCTGTTACATGTTTGGATCAGTTGGATCCCAGGTCTGTGTATCCGGTATGATCTGCTCAATGGCAGGTCTTTCATAGGGTCCTGGAACGGGAGATTCGTAAATGGTTACTGTAGTTCCAAGAGCACAGTGATCATAGATCCATTTGGCATCACCGGAGAGGAGACGGATACAGCCGGCTGATTCAGCAATGCTTAAATAATTATATGTAGAGGGATCGAGAGTCATTTTATCCGGGCGGCTGTAAAGAATGGAGTGGATTAAAAAGCCCTTCCAGATACGGGTTGCATATTGGGTAAAGATACCGTGATCCATATCCCGCCAGCGGTATTTCACCGGTGTCTGGAATGTTCCAAGCGGAGTATCCGGACCTGTAGAGGTAAGGAATGACTTTACCGGAATAATGAATCCGTTGGCACCGTCCTTTGCAAAGACTGTCATGCAGTTCATCTGTTTATTGATGCTGATAAAAAATGGTCCGGAGTTTCCAATGATGGGCTCTAAATCAGTAAGCATCTTGCCAGAATTTAAATCAAAATAGTACTTAAAGCCGTCGATGTACTGCCAGCCTACAACTGGAAGAGAATCCTTAAAATAATACCGGTCATTTTCGATCCATGCCCACCCGGTAAAAGGGGTACCGTCTCCGTTAAAGTAACGCAGTCCGCCGTCAACAATCTGCATACCGTCTTTTGTGGCAGAAATCAGTGGCTTATCTGTCTTATATGGGAAGGCAGAGTTTTTTGCATAGAACGCCATACGAAAACCTGTGATATAACGCCCGGTTCCCATGGTTCCTGCACTGGTACCGTTCTTTGCCCAGTCAGTGGTGGTACCGTCGTCTAATTTTGCTGAATAATAGAGATTGAACTGGTTGTTTACATAACCGGAAAACCTCATCTGTATGGCTTCAATATTCACGTCATTGGGGTAATTGGTTGTCTGTTGTCCATTCATGACCCATGGTGACCAGCCAGTGCCTGATGTGTAGGTCCGGTATAGCACGTTTCCTACGATATTCGTGAGAAATGTAGATAATCCATGAAAACCCTGTCCGTCGTTGGTGATCCAGGCATCGTTGACAAAAGGCTGTGTCCAGTTGCCATCACCAATCATAACAGTGGTCTGAAGTCGTGGGAAGTTAGCTTTTAATGCTTCCTGAGCAGCCCGGGTCGCTTCATCAACAACACCGTCTTCTCCTCCTCCAACTCCTTCTTTTCCGATATCTATTCCTGCATTTGCCAAAGCGGTTTCTGCTTCCTCTGTAGTTACGCCTCCCTCAGTCTCGCTTGCAGCTGTACTCTGTTTTCCAGACTTACTGCTGTCGCTGAGGCTGACGCCATTCCTGTAACCCGGTCCATATGCCTCGTCCGCCCGCGTAAGGGCAGCCTGTCCCAGGACAAGAGCAGCTGTCAGGCAGAATGCCGCCAGGCCGCGTGTCAGTTTACGCATGATAAAAACCTCCTGTAAATCATTAAAAATTTTATAGTGATTCCATAATACTTTAACATAAGTGACTGGAAAATGCTATATACGATTTACATTTATTGGGCAATATAGTACAATAAGGCGGAAATGTAAATTGGATGATTGAGGAGAAAAGCCAGTATGTACCAGGAAAATATGAAAGAGAGAGTGCTTTCCGGACTGTTTTGGAAAGTCATGGAAAATGGGGGAACACAGGGAATTCAGTTCCTTGTATCCGTACTTTTAGCCAGACTTTTAACCCCGTCCGAATCCGGGGAAGTCATGCTGATTATGATATTTATTACCATTGGCAATGTATTTGTCCAGAGTGGTTTTAACACTTCTCTGATTCAGAAGCAGGAAGTGGATGAAAGAGATTATTCTTCTGCTTTTTGCGTAAGCTTTCTGATTGCCTTCGTTCTATATATAATTTTGTTCTTCTCTGCGCCTGCAATCGGGGATTTTTATGGACAGCCAGTGTTCGTACCAGTGTTAAGGATTCTGTCACTGACTTTGTTTTTCGGTGCAGTCGTATCGGTGCAGTCCGCATCCGTTTCCAGAAATATGGAATTTAGAAAGCTTTGTATGGCCAGTCTCTTTGCTGCGGCAGGTTCTGGCATCATCGGAGTGCTGATGGCTTTAGAAGGATTTGGATTATGGGCACTTGCCATGCAGCAGTTTTTTTACAGCTTTTTTCTCATGGTTGTGCTGCATTTTTTAAAGACCTGGAAACCAAGTGTGAAATTTTCCATACAAAAAGCGGGAGAGTTATTCTCTTATGGCTGGAAGATTCTCATGTCAGGTCTCATTGACACGATTTTTACCAATGTTTATGGTCTGGTGATTGGAAAAATATATAATTCGGCTATGATGGGGCAATACTCTAGAGGAAATCAGTTCCCCGCACTCATTGCCAATAATTTAGGGGCAGCGATCCAGTCGGTTATGCTCCCTGCTTTTTCTGCCTGCCAGGATGACAGGGAAAGAGTAAAAAGCATGGTAAGAAGGTCAATTGTGACAAGCTCCTATCTTGTTTTTCCCATGATGGCAGGACTGATAGCCGTAGCAGAGCCGATGGTAAAGCTTTTACTGACAGACCAGTATTTACCTTGTGTCCCCATGCTCCGGCTCCTTTGCATTGCCTATGCGACCTGGCCCCTTCACGTGGCCAATTTACAGGCAATCAATGCCCTTGGAAGAAGTGAGATTTTCTTAAAACTGGAGATTATTAAAAAAGCAGTCAGTGTGGTGGCTTTAATTATCAGCATTCCCTTTGGAATTTATACCATGGTGGCGTTAAGAGCGGTGACGGATTTTATCTGTACATTTATCAATGCCTATCCTAATAAGAAGCTTCTTCATTACAGCTTTCTTCAGCAGTGGAGAGATGTATTCCCATCTCTGCTTTTGTCGGCTGCCATGTGCGGTGTGGTTTACAGCGTGCAGTTTCTGGTAGATGGAACTCTGCTGACACTGACTTTGCAGATTGTTACAGGAGTCCTGTTTTATGCAGGCTTTTCCTGGCTGTTTAAGATTGAAAGTTTCTTTTATTTATGCAGAACAGTTAAGAATATGGGCAGGTAAGATAGACGTTAGCGGTTTACTTTTTTAGGCGAATCATGTAGAATAAAAAGAACTTGTTAAATGAAATGAAATAGAGGAACTATAATGGAACGTAAAAACGTGGCATGGAATATGATCGGAAGCCTGGTTTACGCGGGATCCAGCATGCTGCTGACAGCTCTGGTTAATCATCTGGTGGGAACGGATCAGGGAGGCATTTTTGGTTTTGCTTTCAGCACATTCGGACAGCAGATGTTTCTTGTGGCCTATTTTGGAATGAGACCCATTCAGAGTACTGATGTAAGAGAGAGCTATACTTTTGGGGAATACCGTATGGCACGCATGGTTACCTGCGGTATGGCACTGATTTTTGGTATTTGCTATATTCTATGGAAGGTTTTCGTTTCTTCTTCCGACTATACCTACGAAAAAATCATGGTTGTTTTTTTCATGGTTCTTTATAAGGTGCTCGATGGATTTGCTGATGTATACGAGTCGGAATTTCAAAGAAAAGGAAAGCTTTATTTAACCGGACAGGCTATGACCTGGCGGACCCTGTTTTCTGTGTGTCTGTTTTTAGGCACTCTGGCATTGACACGGGATTTAATTGTTGCTTCAGCGGTTGCGGCTGCTTCTCAGGCAGTTGGAATCTGGCTGTTCGATAAAAGGACTGCAGATAAAATAACGGAAATCAATTATGTACATGCAAAAGGAAGGCACAAACAGCTTTTACAGGACAGCTTCCTTTTGTTTTTGTCTGTATTTTTGGACGGACTTATCTTTGCAATGGCAAAGTATGCAGTGGATTCCCAGATGACTTCCGCGGACAATGCTGTATTTGTGGCAATATTTATGCCTACCTCTGTAATCAATCTTGCAGCCAATTTTGTAATCCGCCCATTCCTTACCAGACTCTCCTTATTATGGGATGAAAACAGGACTTCAGAGTTTCTTGGGGTTCTGAGAAAGTTGTCCGGAATTATCCTGTTTCTTACAGTAGTCGCTCTGGCCGGAGCCTGGGTAATCGGCATTCCGGTACTTTCCGCTGTCTTTAATGTGGAACTGGCGCCTTACCTTCCGGGACTACTGGCGATTGTCCTGGGCGGCGGATTTTTTGCAGTAATGAATTTATTTTATTATGTCCTGGTAATTATGAAGAAACAGAGACTGATATTTTTTGGATATGTTCCGGTCTGCCTCCTTTCGTTTGTTCTTTCCTATCAGTTTGTGAAGATAGGTGGAATCAACGGTGGTGCGTATTCCTACATGATTGAGATGCTGATTCTCATGCTGTGCTTTATAGGACAGGCAATCCGGGTTATTCGTACAGAAGAAAAAGGAAGGAGAGAGCAGAGGATATGACAGACCGGGTACTGGTAGTAATACCTGCATACAATGAGGCTTTAAATATTGAGCGGGTAGTGGGAGAAGTCATTGAGAATTATCCCATGTATGACTATGTAATCATAAATGACGGTTCTACGGACAATACCGCCAAAATCTGCAGGAAGCATGGCTGGAAGATCATTGATCTGCCTATGAATTTAGGTCTGGCAGGCGCATTTCAGACCGGACTTAAGTATGCACACAGAAAGGGCTACGGCTACGCCATACAGTTTGACGGTGACGGACAGCACCGGCCGGAGTTTATTCTTCCCATGAAAGAAAAGATGGATCAGGGATATGATATTGTGATTGGCTCCCGGTTTGTAACAGAAAAAAAGCCCCGTTCTCTCCGTATGCTTGGCAGCCGGATGTTAAGCGGTGCCATCTGGTTTACAACCGGTGTTAAGGTAAACGATCCCACTTCCGGTATGCGCATGTTCAGCCGAAAGATGATCAAGGAATTTGCAGACGGACTGAATTACGGCCCGGAACCGGATACCATTTCCTATCTCATCCGCCATGGTGCCAGAGTTGGGGAAATACCTGTAATAATGGATGAGCGGATACTGGGAGAGAGCTACTTAAATCCCTTGAATGCGGCCAGGTATATGGGAAAGATGTTGTTTTCCATTTTACTGGTTCAGAGCTTTCGCATCCGGGACAGAAGATAAAAGAAGGGGGTACGTAATATGACGTTTTTACTTCGCTGCGTACTGATATGCGTTTCCCTGGTACTGACTGTTTATGTACTGGGAAGGATTCGCCACTCCAAAATGAGGATAGAGGATTCCATTTTCTGGGTAATGTTTTCCATGCTGTTAGTGGTTTTCAGCATCTTTCCAAAGGTGGCTGATTTTATATCCAGTCTGGTGGGAACCTATTCCACAGCTAATTTCATTTTTACCCTGATGATCTTTATTCTGCTCACCAAGGTCTTTTTTCAGTCGATTAAGATATCCCAGTTAGAACGCAGAGTGACGGAGTTAATCCAGATGCTGGCGCTTGATAGGGAGGAAGCCATAGAGAAGGAGGAGCATAAACTGTGAAACGTTTGTTAAGGACGAAAGGTTTGTGGCTTGCTGCCGGAAGCATTCTGCTATTGATGTTCCTCTTTGTCAGAACCTATTTAAAAACCATTGTTGGAATTCCTTCTCCGGAATTTGAGCCGGTCCGCCGGTTTTACTGGTGGTTTATTGTCTTCGGTTGTGGATTTCTTGCTGCATTAGCCTTTTTTTTGTGGATAAAGAATATTTTTAACCAGTGGCTGTTCCCGTTGGTGGTGATCGGACTGGGTGTTTTTTATCTGTTTGCTTTAACACCTTTTACTGCGCCCGATGAAGCTGCTCACTTCGTCAGTGCCTACCGCCTCTCCAGTCAGATGATGGGAAAACAGGCGGTGGCTGGAGAAGACTTTTTAAAGCATGCAACACCGGAAGAAAAGGAGCGGTTGAAAAAAGGAGCAAATGTCCTGGTTCGAAGCGGTGATGATGTGTCAGGTCTCTATGCAGAGCCTGGTCAGAGAACCTACAACCTGATTCTGACAGAACTGTTTTCTCTTGATCACAGCCAGTCAGAGACGGTACGGGAGGAAGTGCCGGTGAATACTACCCCTGTGGTCTATCTGCCTCAGGCGGCAGGGATCACTCTCGCCAGACTTTTGCATCTTGGTTATATTCCCCTGGTATATCTGGGACGTTTTATGAATCTTCTGGCATTTGCAGCCATGGCAGCCGTTTCTGTCCGGCTGATGCCCTTTAAACAGGAAGTTTTAATGGCAGTATCCTGCCTGCCCATGACTCTTCATTTGGCATCGTCCTTTTCCTATGATACTGCATTTATTGGCCTGTCCATGCTTTTGCTTTCCTGGTGTTTTCATCTGGCTTACGAAAAGGAAGAGATAAAACTGAAAGATCTGCTGGTTCTTACACTTTTACTGATCCTGTTAGAGCCTGGTAAAATTGTTTATCTGCCTGCAGCCGGAATCTGTCTGCTGATTCCAAAATCTAAATTTAAATCTCAGAGACATTACTGGATTTCTGTTTTCGGTGTCCTTGCAGTCATGCTGCTGGCAGTTTTCCTGGTAAACCGCCTGATTCTTTCTGCCTGGGCAGGAGCTACGGAAAGCTACGTGGGGTGGAGCGAAGCGGCAGGTTATAATTTATCCGATGTATGGCAGCGGCCGTTTTACGTATTCACGGTCTTTTATGAAACCCTGGTAACCCAGTATGACTATTATCTGGTGACTATGCTGGGCGGTTTTTTGGGGAATTTAGACCCCAACTTAACGGTACCCCCTGTCTGCCTTACCCTTCTTTGGTATGCGCTCTTTATCAGTGTGGTAAAGAGAGAGGGTGAAGTGGTTAAAATGACGGACGGTCAGAAGCTGTGGATCTTGTTTCTGGTATTTACAAGTGCAGTACTGGTTCTGACTTCCATGTTTTTAGGGTATACTCCCAGAAATTTAACGTATATTACAGGAGTCCAGGGACGTTATTTCATTCCCCTTCTGCCCCTGCTGTTACTGACCATATATGACCGGCGTCTGGTAATTGGTGTGGATTTAAGAAAAAGTGCATGGTATCTGGAATGCTTTGTCAGTATCTATGCCCTGATCCGTATCTGTTCCACGTCGTGTCTGCGCTACTGATAGGAAGAAGGGAGTTTCAATGGAAGAAATGATGGCAGATCAAAGAACCGTTGATGTGATCATACCGGTTTATAAACCTGACGAAATACTGATGCGGCTTTTTCACAGGCTGGAAGAACAGTCTTATCCCATACGGAAAATCATTGTGATGAATACGGAGAAATCCTACTGGAAGGACTCCAAGTATGCACATGTGAAGAATTTAGAAGTTCATCATGTGACTAAAGAAGAATTTGACCATGGCGGAACAAGAAACAGAGGAGCCGGCTATTCCAAGGCGGATATCATGGTATTTATGACTGATGATGCGGTTCCTGCAGACAAAAATCTAATCAGTGCTCTTGTAAACGCGTTTCATAAGACAGGAAGTGGCGGGGAAAAGGTGGTCATGGCATATGCAAGACAGCTCCCAAATCCTGACTGTGCCCTGGCGGAACAATACACCCGTTCCTTTAATTACCCATCTGAGAGCCGGGTTAAGACAGAGGCAGATTTAAAAGAGCTGGGAATCAAAACGTTTTTTGCATCCAATGTCTGTTGTGCCTATGACAGGAGTATTTTCCTGGAAGCAGGCGGATTCACCAAAACCACCATTTTCAATGAAGATATGATCTATGCCGGAAATGCAGTGCGGTACAGAGGCGAGGCTGTAGCATATGCGGCTGATGCAAAGGTGATTCATTCCCATAATTACGGCTGCATCGCCCAGTTTAAGCGGAATTTTGACCTGGCAGTATCTCAGGCAGATCACCCGGAGGTGTTTGGCGGAATCCGTTCGGAGAGCGAGGGAATCCGGCTGGTGAAAAACACCTGTGCCTGGCTGGCAAAGCAAAAGAAGCCCTGGCTGATTCCTGGAGTAATTATAAAAAGCGGTTTTAAATATATGGGTTATCTCATGGGAAAACGGTATCGAACTCTTCCCAGGCGGCTCATATTAAGCTGTACCATGAATCGGTCTTACTGGGGGAAAACGCAAAACTGAATATAATAATTTATTTTATATGCCTGTTATAATGAATATAACCGTATGGAAAGTGAGAAATTTATTATGAGTTATTTAAATGGACAGACAGGATATTGTAATGATTTATTAACTACCAGATCTGTAGTTAGGAAAGAAAATTATGTCTTAATTGAGCCGGATGGAATTGTAAAAAATTCGATTCCGGGATATGAGAAATGCGATGTTACCATTCTTGGATCTCCTAAGATGGGGGCTTCCTTTGCGGATTATTTAGTAACCGTACATGAGGGGGGAAATAATCTTTCGTTCGGTGGGGAGGGGCTGGAATCTTTTATTTATGTAATAGAAGGCTCAGTTAAAGTGAAAAATCAGGATAAAGAAGAAATACTCACAGAAGGAGGGTATATTTATTCACCTGCCGGCAATGAGGTGTCTTTTATGAATACCGGAAAAGAGGATGCCAAACTATTTGCCTATAAGCGCAGATATGAGGAATTGAATGGTTACAGCACTTTTACCGTGGTTGGCAATGCCAGCAACCTTCCTTGGATTCCATATGAAGGTATGGAAAACTGTTATATCCGCAATTTCCTGCCAGCCTCAGAAAACTTTGGATTTGATATAAATATGCATATACTAAAATTCCATTTAGGAGCATCTCATGGTTACATTGAAACTCATATTCAAGAGCATGGTGCATATTTTCTAACGGGAAGTGCAATGTACAGACTGGATAATGACTGGGTACCGGTAAAAAAAGGTGATTACGTTTTTATGGCTGCATATTGTCCTCAGGCCTGTTATGCAGTGGGGCAAGATGAGGATCTGACCTATCTTTATTCCAAAGACTGTAACAGAGATGTAAAACTCTAATACCAGGTTTTAAAGGAATTGATGTTTATTATATAATAATGAGAACAGTGCTTCAATCATGATATACGGCAGGCTCTGCATAACGGCAGGTTACCGGTATTATTTTTGGAGCACTGTTTTTTACAATAACTTGTCGGAATTGGTAACTTTATCATCCCAGTTGCAGAGTTACGTAATTATAATAATGCACAAATAAAAATATAATAAAGGCATCTGATTGATACTATTGTACAAAACACTTAGAAAATTGTGGTGGGCTGGTTCTGAAATATCTGAGAAACCGGTTTCACACAATAAACAGGCAGGAGTACAGCAGAAAGCGGAACTGATATGGAGAGAGACAAGGTAAGCATCTATCGAATTGCTGAGGAGGCGGGAGTATCCCCTGCTACAGTATCCAGGGTTTTAACGCAGAAAGCCAACGTAAGCGACGAGAAAAAGAAAAAAGTGGAAAAACTTATTTCCAAATACCACTTCAGTCCCAATGCAATGGCAAGGGGGCTTACAAGCAGCCGGTCCGGAATCATAGGGGTTCTGATACCGGATATCCGCAATCCGTTTTATGCGGGGCTGGCGGTGGAATGTGAACAGGCGGCACATGATAGAGATTACAGTCTGATGCTCAGTAATTATATGAACGATATGGAGTTAGAGGAGCAGCGCCTCTATAAAATGATCAGTCAGCAGATTGATGCCCTAATCATTATGGGAGGCAGAGTTGATGAACTGATTACTGATGAAGTATACGCAGAACGCATCAATCATATCAGCAATTTAATGCCTGTGGTGATCACTGGAAAGCTGGATGGCAGTGATTGTTATCAGGTAAACTTAGATGACAGTGCATCCATGGATCGGATCATGGAATATTTAATCTCCAATGGGCATCGTGATATCTGCATGATCGGAGGCAGGAAAGAGGTAGATTCTACTTATACAAAAAGGACTCGCTACCGCAGCATGCTGCACAGGCACGGAATTGAATTTTGTCCGGACTATCTTGTGGAAACCGGTGATTATTCCATGGAATCAGGATACCGGGGCATGAACAGCCTGATTGAGAGTACCAGAAAGCTGCCAAGCGCAGTGATTGCAATTAATGATTTAACTGCACTTGGAATAATACAGTCATTAAGAGAGCATTCCATTGGTATTCCTGAGGATATCTCACTGGTCAGCTTTGACAATACAATCCTTGCTGAAACCAGTGTTCCCCGTCTGACCAGCATGGACTACAATTATGACCAGTATGGGAAAACTCTGATTGATACGGCCCTTGCCGTTTTAGAGGGGGGAAAACCCCAAAAGATTCAGATCATACCTACAGAACTGATAATAAGAGACTCATGCCGGAATTTAAACAAAGACACTTAAATTTACCCTTTGTTTGAAACCGGTTTCATGAATAATAATTACAACAGGAACAGGGAGGATATGAGGTTGAAAGCAAAAGGAAAAAAACAGGGAGTGCAGGCATTGCCGCATAGAAAACCAATAGGGAGAGTAATCAGAGATAATCGGATCTTAATCCTTATGTGCCTTCCGGCGGTATTATTTTTTATTGTATTTTTTTATTGTCCATTGCCGGGCGTATACATAGCATTTACCAATTATAATTTCCGCGACGGAATTTTCGGCAGTCCGTTTGTTGGATTTAAAAATTTTGAATTTCTAATTAAATCCGGCCAGTTATGGGCACTTACAAGAAATACAGTTCTTTATAATCTGGCATTTATACTTTTGGGAAATGTTCTGCAGATTATACTTGCTATTATGGTAAATGAAATCCGGTGCAGCTGGTTTAAGAAGGTATCACAGACAATCATGTTTCTGCCGTATTTTATTTCAGCAGTTCTGATCGGAGTTCTTGCATTTAATATTTTAAACTATGATACAGGCGCTTTAAACACGTTGATCCGCTCGGCAGGCGCAAATCCGGTAAAAATATACAGTATGGCAGGAATCTGGCCATTTATTATTATTTTGTGTAATATCTGGCAGCAGACCGGTTACGGTTCTATTGTATATTTTGCATCCATCTGTGGAATTGATTCCCAGATTATAGAGGCAGCAGAAGTAGACGGTGCCACCAGCTGGCAGAGAATCCGTTACATTATTTTGCCCAGCTTAAAGCCAACGTTTATTATCCTGATGCTGTTTGCACTTGGGGGGATTATGAAGGGGAATTTCGGACTGTTTTACAATCTGATTGGTCCTGCCAACTCCCAGCTTTTCCCCAATACGGATATCATTGAGACCTTTGTATTCCGTACAATGATGAATCAGAATAATTTTGCAACCTCTTCTGCAGTAGGACTATACCAGTCTGTTTTTGGGTTTATTCTGGTTATGTTCAGTAACTGGGTGGTCAGAAAGATTGATCCTGATTACGCATTATTCTAGGAGGCAGATTATGAAAAAGAACGGTGTAAAGATGACTGCCAGTACGGCTGTTGTCAGAATAATATCCTATATTTGTGTTTTGTTTTTCTCCTTAATGTGCCTGATGCCATTTTTACTTATGATATCAGCTTCCTTCAGTGATGAAGGGATCATCACAAGGGAGGGGTTCGGGTTATTGCCAAAGGGCTTCAGTCTGGCAGCCTATGGCTGGGTTTTCCGATATCCCAAAGTTATTCTTGGTTCCTATGGTGTCACAATTACAATGACTGTTTTCGGAACAATCTTAGGTCTTTTCCTTATCGCCATGACAGGATATGCCTTGCAAAGACAGGATTTTCCATTTCGAAATGCTCTTTCCTTTTTTATTTATTTTACGACCCTGTTCTCTGCGGGGATGGCGCCTACTTATATATGGGTTTCCCGCTATCTGAATTTAAAGGGGAGCTATATGGCAGTATTTCTACAGCTTTTAATGACGCCCTGGCTGATTATTCTTATGAAGAATTTTGCCAGATCCGTACCCTATGAAATTACAGAATCCGGAAAGATGGACGGAGCGGATGATTTTAAAATATTTATCACGCTCATTCTTCCCATGTTAAAGCCTGCATTTGCAACAGTGGGACTGTTTCTGGCACTGGGCTACTGGAATGAATGGTATAATTCCATGCTGTATCTTGGCTCCGCGGTGACTTATAAGCCATTGCAGTATTATCTGTACAGCATTATCAATACAGCAGCACAGCTTAAGAGTTCCATGGCAGGGGCGGCAATCACGATTACAGATTTGCCAAGCAACACATTAAAGATGGCGACTGCTGTTGTGGCTACAGGACCAATTATATTCCTGTATCCGTTTGTTCAGAGATATTTTATTTCAGGTATTACCATTGGAGCTGTGAAAGGCTGAGCATACTACTGCATGCCAAACGGCATGTGTGGTAATAAATAAATTATTTAAGGGAGGTAAAATATGAGGAAACATGCAGTTAAGAAAATTACTGCAGCATTACTGGCAGGGGTTATGGTAATGAGCCTGTCTGGCTGCGGAGGTAAGCAGAAAAGCACTGCTGTCGGTGCAGATGGAACGGTTGATACATCCAAGCACGAGGTGATCAACATGCTGGTATTAGGTGATAAACCCAGCAATGGACGGTGTGAAGCCATGCTTGAGAAACTCAATGCAGTGCTGAAGGAAAAAGTAAATGCAGAGCTTAAGCTGACGTATGTGGAATGGGCTGACTGGCAGACCCAGTATAATGTTCAGCTTTTAAGCGGAGATAAGAGTCTGGATATTATTACAACTGCTACAGACTGGCTTTATGCATGGGAAAATACCCAGAAGGGTGCATTTATGCCCCTTTCTGAGGATCTTTTAAAAGTGTATGCTCCAAAGACATACGAACAGGTTTCTTCCATGGATGACTGGAAATATTGCAAATACCAGGATCAGATCTATTTTATACCGGAAGATCATTATACCCAGTATACCAACCACGGTTTGTTTTACCGCGGCGACTGGGCAAAAGAATCAGGAATTGAGAATGGTGATATCAAAGAATTTGAGCAGATCGGTACTTATTTCCAGTGGATCAAGGATCATAAGGAGGGAGTAATCCCGTGGGATATAGGCGGGAAGATTAATCCTGGTGGTTTGCTGGGGGGATACCTGAATTCAAAAACAGACAATATTGTAATTCCAAGTGTAAATGTAGGCAATTATGAGTTCTGGATGGGAGTTTCCAAGGATGATCCATTTACCGTAACCTCTCCCTATATGGAAAGCGATACAATCTATGATGCGGCAGAGCTGATGAAGAAGTGGAATAATGCAGGATTCTGGAGAGAGGATGTCCTTAACTATGATGGTGATTGCAGGGAGGCTATGTTTGCTGGTACTTCAGGAGCCGATGAACATCATTCCCAGACCTATTATTCCAAGATCAGACCAAGTATGGATCGGAAGCAGCCAGGCTCTGATGCTAAAATGTACTGGTGGGGAACGGAAAATAATAATGTTTCCAAACCATTAAAGACACACGGTGCAGCAGCCATCAGTGCCAATTCACAGCATCCCCAGCGTGCGCTGATGGTATATGATCTGCTTCGCAATGATGAGACGTGTTACAGGCTGATTAACTATGGTATTGAAGGAGTTGATTATACAATTACCTCCGATGGGAAACTGGATCATCCGGAGGGCTGGGATAAGAGTAAAGATTCTTTGGATTCCAATTACTGGTGCGGTAGAAATGATGATTTAGAACTGCAGGATGTTCAGTGGTGGGATGGAACGAAAGGTATGATTGATATGTATAATACCTTTGCGTATGATAACCCTTATACGGGACTGGTCGTAGATAAGAATTCGGTAGAAGCGGAAATGTCTGCAATGGCAAGTGTACTTTCAGAGTACATACCCCAGCTGGCATATGGTAAATATCCGGATCCAAAGAAAGCAGTAGACGAAATGAGAGAAAAGCTGAAAGAAGCAGGCTATGATAAGGTAAAAGAGTCCATTCAGCAGAACATGGATACTTACAAAGCAGCGTTAGGAAAATAATAGTATGAAAGCAGGGACCGAAAGAGAGACCCGTCAGGGTATACTTCTTTTCCGGTCCCTTAATCATGTGTTTTTTGTATGGCTCCTTATGGTTCAGAAGAGCGGCTCCTTCGCAGAACAGAGGGGGTTGCGCCGTATTTTTCAGTAAATATCTTGTAGAAATAACCCTTGTTACGGTAACCAACTGTTTCGATTATATCATCAATGCTTTTTTGAGTGTGAAACAGCATATGCTCTGCGGCCGACAGGCGTATCTGCTGTACATAACCGGAATAAGTCAGCCCTGTTTTATCCTTGATCAGCCTGTTAAAATAATCTTCCTGAAAATGAAATGTATTCGCCAGGTCCCGTATGGTTACGGCCGCATAATGAACTTTTATATAATCGGAGATTTCTTCAAACATAAACCAGTTCATCGTTCTTCTCTGTTCACTGGAAAGAGAGAATTCATACCGTGTGCTCAGCAGTAGAAAAATACGTATCAGCATCCCTTTGCAGATAAATCGGGAGCCTGGATCGTTTAAATCCAGCTCATTTAACAGAGAAATCAGATGGGACTCCATCTGAGTATTAACAGTTCCTATGGGCTTAAAGTGAAGATATTGCTTTAAGCTTTTTTGCTTTAGCAGAGCAGATTGCAGAAAGGAAATCATCTTCTTTGCTGATATATTTTCAACCATGATTTCATCAAAAATGTCATTGGAGAGACCGAGAAACAGGATCACGGCTGGCTGATCAAGCAGATAATCCTGGTGAATACAATTTTTATCGATCAGATACAGATCGCCTTTAGTAAAGGTGATATCTCTGCCAAGAATTCTCTGAGAAAATTTGCCCTCAACAATATAAGCCAGCTCAAGATAGTCGTGAGTGTGGAGCTGCGTTTTGTCTCCGTGCTGAAACGATCCATGATAACAAAACGATAAGGGGGAGGGCTTCATTGTAGAAAGAAGCTGTCCTCCCTCTGTAAAATTCCAGCACACCAGAAATAATTTGTCATTGTTAATAAAAGGATAAGTTTTTACTTCCTGTTCTGATTTTGAGTACTCAGGACAAACAAGTCTCTTTCCAATTGCGTGCTCACTGGGCAGGTGTGAAGCTGCTCCCTCTGTGAACTGTTTACAAAGCTGCAGTAAAGAAGACATGTGGGAATCCCGCCTTTCCATTTAACTACTGTCATTATACAAAAAATGCTACTCCATTGCAAATTTATCCTACTTTTGTTTTCCCATATTCTCTAGTATAATAAAATAATACAGTTGAATGACAGGGAGGTGAGTCTATGCAAAACGGAAAAAAGGGTCTGCTTTTTTTAATGCTTGCCGGGTTATCCGGAATCGTGTTTCTTACACTCTTAACCTCCTCTTTTTATGGATATGTGCTTAAGAAGATCGGAGTGGAGCATGCGGAAAACACGGTAACATACCGGTATCATTACGTAATGATAATTGACAATTTAGATTCCCAGTTCTGGAATGACGTATACCAGAGCGTGAAGGAAGAGGCAGCACAATACGATGCATTTGTGGAACTGAAGGGAAAAAACCAGTCATCGGAGTATTCCACTCTGGATTTTATGGATATGAGTATCGCTGCCAAAGTGGATGGGATCCTACTTGAATTTACCGGAGAACAAATGCTGGAAGAACGGATTAATGAAGCAGCCAGGAACGGAATTCCGGTGGTAACCATTTTAAATGATGCCCCTAATACGGAGCGGAAAAGCTACGTAGGGATCAATTCCTATCAGCTTGGGCAGGAATACGGAAATCAGATCTTAAAAATCCTTCCTGACCACGATGGTATTACCCGGGTTATGATGCTGCTCCACGATAATTCCATAGACAGCAATCAGGCACAGATCTTTAATCAGATTAATAACCGTATGGTTACTACCAAAGAAAATGCAGACAGAATTAAAGTGGAAGAAATCAGGATTCCATCCGGAAGAGCCTTTGAATCAGAAGAGATTGTACGCAACCTTTTTCAAAATCCACAGGGGCCGCCGGACGTGATTGTATGCATGGATGAGGTGGATACGGAAGCGGTTTACCAGGCAGTGATTGATTATAACAGAGTGGGAAAAACCCAGGTGATTGGCTATTACAAATCAAAAGCAGCGTTAGAGGCAGTAGAGAAGGGTACCATGGCAATGACTCTATGCATTGATACCAGTCAAATGGGCAAATATAGTGTACAGGCACTGACGGAATCTATAAAGGATGGGCGAACCAATTCCTTTTACAGTGTAGATCTGCAGTTTGTTACAGAGGAACAGGTTCCGGAATACAAGAGGCAGGAGCGAAAAGCCCATGAAAAATAAGCCTAATTCAATCTGGGAGAATTTACCCATCACCAGAAAGCTTTTTCTGGAAATAGCGGTAACAGCAGCGGTTCTCTTTGCCAGCAATCTGTTTATCTATGCCCAGATCAATCAGATGGTGGAACGGATGAACTCCGTTTATATGAGCAATGTGAATCTAAACGAATTATCCGATGCGCTGACCAATGTTCAGAATTTCATGTACAAATACTTACAGGTGAAAGACTCTGAGTCATTAACGGATTATTACCGGGCAGAACAGGATTACAGGAAACTTTTAGATGGACTGAATGTGCTGGTAACGGACAACCCTGTACAGCTTCTGGAGAAAAATATCCGGAATATGTCTGACAGCTATCTGGCGGTTACAGATGAAACGGTACAGGCAAAGCGGGGACAGAATGTAGAAAAGTACAAAAGCTCCTATGAATCCGCATTAAAGCTTTACCAGTTCATAAACCACGATATTGCTGTTCTTAACAGCAGGCAGTTTAAGAACAACTCCGCCAGCTATCAGACTCTTCAGGCTGCGCTCCAGTATTTAGAGGTGATCAGCTCTGTTATACTGGTCATTGTTATGATTATCAGCCTCTCAGTCATGATGATGATGACCAGGGACATTGTTACCCCACTCACCAGTCTGGCCCATACCGCCAAGCTGGTTGGACAGGGAAATTTTCATGTAAAGGTACCTTATATCCGTTCGGGGGACGAACTTGGGATTGTAACCAAGACATTTAATCAAATGGTGGACAGTTTGGCCGATTATGTGAATAAAATTAAAGAGAGTGCTGAAAAAGAGCAGGAGATGAAGGAGCGGGAGCTTTTAATGGAAAACCATCTAAAGGAAGCCCGTTTACGATATCTGCAGTCCCAGATTAATCCTCATTTTCTGTTTAACTCTCTCAATGCAGGCGTACAGCTTGCGATGATGGAAGATGCGGAGAAAACCTCAGTATTCATGGAAAAGATGGCAGATTTTTTTCGGTATAATGTAAAAAAAGGTGCAGAAGATGCCACCATTCGAGAAGAAGTGGGTACAGTTGAAAACTATATTTACATTTTAAATGTCCGGTTTGCGGGTGATATTCACTATGAATCAAGCCTGGAGGAAGATGCTTTGGACTATTCCATGCCCAGCATGACCCTGCAGCCGCTGGTAGAGAATGCAGTAACACACGGAATCAGAAATATCAGCTGGCCGGGAAATATTCGTCTCTCTGTAAAAAATAAGGAAGATGCCATAGAAATCCGCATTGATGATAATGGAAAGGGAATTGAGAAAGAAAAATTAAAGCGGATTCAGGAAGGTGTAAAAATCCAGGAAGATACCACATCGACCGGAATCGGTATTTATAATGTGATTTCCCGTCTGGAGCTTTATTATAATCAAAAGGAACTGTTTTCCATTGTCAGTGAAGGGGAGGATCAGGGAACATCAGTAATTTTACGGATTCCTAAAAAGGGGGAAGAGATACATGTTTCGGATACTGGTTGCAGATGATGAAGGGATTATGCTGGAATCCATACGGAGTATTATTGAATCAAACTTTAAAAGTGAGTGCGAGATCGTCTGCGTAAAGACAGGAAGAGCGGTAATTGAACAGGCCGGTCAATTCCGCCCGGATATTGCTTTTGTAGACATTCAGATGCCTGGATTAAGCGGAATTCAGGCAATCAGGGAGATACGTAAATTCAATCAGACCATGGTATTTATCATTATGACAGCCTTTGATAAGTTTTCTTATGCCCAGGAAGCGGTGAATCTTGGCGTGATGGAATTTATTATGAAGCCCGTAAATAAGAAGAAAATTCTGGATGTCTGCGTGAAGGCCATGCATCAGGTTGATGAGGCAAGGCAGAAGATCAGTGATGATCTAAAGATAAGAGAACGTCTGGAAATCGTCATTCCCATGATCGAAAGCGGATTTATTTACACCATACTTCAGGAAGATTCAGACCCCCTTCACAGCGGGTACCCGGAGATGCTTGATATCCGAAAGCCATATGGTTTCATCGTGGTTTTGGAATTTGGAGACAGCATGGAGGGGGGAACCATGACCAATGCCATCGGAGTGGGGGTGAAGGTCAATAAATATTACAGCATGGTGCGGGAGATTCTTAAGGACTATTTTGAATGTGTCATCGGTCCTGCCATGGGGAACCGGCTGGTTTTGTTTCTTTCCTTCGATCAGGAAAAGATGCAGTATGAAAAGCGGGTGGAAGTGATAACTAGGACCAGGAACATGATTCATAAGCTGGAAAACAGCATGGACATTAAGTGCAGAGGCGGAATCGGATCTGTAAAAACTCTGGCCGGAATCCGTCATTCTTATACGGAGGCCTTAAAATCCTTAAGAGAAAGTGACAGCCATGTGGTGCATATTACCGATATTCCGGCAGTGGCGGAATATGATGGGGAATATCCCCTTGATCTTGAGAACCAGTACCTCCAAAGAGGCATGAAAGCAGACCGGGAGGGTGCGTTATCCTGTGCCAATGAATTTTTTGACTGGATGCTGGTGCATGACGGTGATATGAGATCAAACATTGAAATCAAGGTTCTGGAACTGGTGATGAGACTGGAGCGGAGGGCTTTTGAAGCCGGGAATGTCCGCTACGGATTCCGTTACCGGGAAAATTATATGGCAGAGTTAAAGGAAGCGGCTGACGGAGAAGGGGTGCGGCGCTGGTTCTTAAGTAAAACCAGGGATATCTGCGATAAGATCAGTACCTCCAGGGAACGGGAATTTGAAAATGTGGTATCAAGGGTCAAGGGGTATATAGACGAGAACTACGCTAAAGACATTTCTCTTGACGACGTATCCCGAATGGTGGACATCAGTCCCTATTATTTCAGCAAGCTGTTCAAACAGGAGGTAGGGGAGAATTTCATTGAATATGTGACCAGAACCAGAATCAAAAACGCCAGAAGGCTGCTGGAAGATCCCAGATACAGTATCAAAGAGATCTGCGTGATGTCCGGCTACAGTGATCCCAATTATTTCAGCAGGATTTTTAAGAAATATGAAGGGATGACACCAACCGAATACAGGGAGAGGTAAGGTTATGAAAATGTGGGGCGGGAGGTTATTACTGATGGGATTAGCCTGCTGTATTTTGATGACAGGGTGCAGACAGGCAAAAGTTGAGACTGCAGAGCAGGAACAGGAAAAGGCAGGGGAGAGGCCTTTGCAGATCGGTCTGAGCATTGATTCATTTGTCATCGAGCGATGGATCAGAGACCGGGATGTCTTTGTTTCTGCTGCAAAAGAAATGGGTGCGGAAGTCAATGTACAGAATGCCAACGGTGATGTGAATGAACAGATCGAGCAGATCCAGTATTTTATTAAGAAGCAGATGGACGTCATTGTGGTGGTGGCGGGTGACTGCGAGGCACTGTCAGATGTGATGAAGAAAGCAAAGGCGGCAGGAATAAAGACCATGAGCTATGACCGCCTGGTTTTAAATGCAAACAGTGATATGTACATCTCATTTGACAACAAGGGCGTGGGGAGCCTGATGGCGGAAAATCTGGTTCAGAACATACCTGAGGGCGGAAAAGTCATCATGATTCAGGGACCGGAATCCGATCATAATGTTGCAATGATCCGTGAGGGCTTTAATTCAGTTTTAGAAGGTAAAAATTTAGATGTGGTCTATCAGAACAATTGTGAGGGATGGCTTGCGGAGCACGCCTACGATTATGCCAAAGAAGCACTTGAAAAATATCCGGATGTGAAGGGAATCATGTGTGGAAATGACGATCTGGCCACCCAGGTTTTCAAAGTGCTATCCGAAGACCGGCTGGCAGGGAAGGTGTGTCTTGTTGGTCAGGACGGCGATTTAATGGCCTGCCAGCGGATTGTGGAGGGCACCCAGAATATGACTGCTTTTAAATCAGTGGAAGAAGAGGCCAGACTGGCGGCGGAGTATGCGGTTAAGCTGGGTAAGGGGGAGCCCTTAACGGGAATCGACCAGACCATTCACGACGGTACCTATGATGTGCCGTATCTGGAGCTGAATCCGGTGGCAGTTACCCGGGAAAACATGGATTCTGTCATCATTCAGGGAGGTTTTCATGCCAGGGAAGATGTGTATTTAAATGTCATACAGCAGTAGCATTTTTTTGCAAGATAAAAAAGTCCTGTTCACCCAGGGCTTTTTTTATGTGGATGAATCCGTGCTAACGATTGGCAAACAAGTCCTGATTCCTTCATGCTAAAATATGCATATCAAAAACAAGTATTGGAGGAGGATTTATCAATGAAAAGAAAACTTTTAGCAGTCGCAATGACTCTTGCCATGACGGCAGGAATGCTGGCTGGGTGCAGCGGGGGAAGCAAGGCACCGGAAACGAAAGCTCCAGAGACGACGACTACGGCAGCAGCTGCTGAAACAACAAAAGCAGCAGAAACCACTGCTGCAGCAGCAAAAACAGAAAAGAAAGACGGAGTTTTAATCGGTGTTGCCATGCCGACCAAGGATTTACAAAGATGGAATCAGGATGGCTCCAACATGAAGAAAGAACTGGAAGCTGCAGGCTATAAGGTAGATTTACAGTATGCAAGCAACGACGTTCAGACTCAGGTTTCCCAGATTGAAAACATGATCTCCAATGGCTGCAAGATGTTAGTTATCGCTTCCATTGATGGAAGTTCTTTAGGAGAACCGCTTTCTCAGGCAAAATCCATGGGAATTCCGGTTATCGCTTATGACCGTCTGATCATGAACTCAGATGCAGTTACATATTACGCTACCTTTGATAACTACAAAGTAGGCCAGAAGCAGGGCGAATATTTAGAGAAATCTCTTGGACTTGACAAAGCCGGCGATCCGAAGAATATCGAATTCTTCACAGGCGATCCTGCTGATAATAACTGCAAGTTCTTCTTCGGAGGAGCTATGGATGTTTTAAAGAAATATGTAGACAACGGCAGACTGGTTGTTAAATCCGGTCAGACAGCATTTGAGCAGGTTGCAACCGAGAAATGGGATTCTGAGAAAGCTCAGAACCGTATGGATACCATTATTGCAGGTAACTATTCAGACGGAACCGTACTTGACGCAGTTCTCTGCTCCAACGATTCCACCGCTCTTGGTGTTGAGAATGCACTTGCTTCTTCTTACACCGGAAAATATCCAATTATCACAGGCCAGGACTGCGATATTGCAAACGTAAAGAACATGATCCAGGGAAAACAGGCTATGAGCGTATTTAAGGATACCAGAACTCTGGCTACCCAGGTAGTTAAGATGGTAGATTCCGTTATGCAGGGCGGCAAAGCTGAGATCAACGATACCAAGTCCTATGACAACGGAACCGGAATCATTCCAACCTATCTTTGTGATCCAGTGGTTGTTACCGTTGACAACTATAAAGAGATGCTGATCACCTCCGGTTATTATACCGAGGACCAGTTAAAGTAATCAGGCGGATTTCCTTATGGGGGACGGCTTTTATCAACGAAAGCCGTCCTCTGAATATATAAAGAGGGAGGGATATTCTTGGCAAATATACTTTTGGAAATGAAAAACATCACCAAGACGTTTCCGGGTGTGAAAGCCCTGGATTTAGTAAACCTTCAGGTAGAAGAAGGGGAGATCCATGCTCTGGTGGGCGAAAATGGAGCGGGGAAATCCACTCTGATGAATGTACTCAGCGGTATCTATCCCTACGGTTCTTACGAAGGAGATATCATTTATAACGGAGAGATTTGTAAATTCAGTCATATCAGTGACAGTGAAAAAAAAGGAATTGTCATTATTCACCAGGAACTGGCGCTGGTTCCCTATATGACAATTGCCGAAAACATGTATCTTGGAAATGAAAAAGGAAAGAAATTCGCAATCAACTGGAATGAAACGTTTGGGGAGGCTGATCAGTATTTAAAAACAGTAGGACTTTCCGAATCCTCCCATACGCTTATTAAGGATATCGGAGTAGGAAAGCAGCAGCTGGTAGAAATAGCAAAGGCACTTGCAAAAAAGGCAAAACTGCTGATTCTGGATGAACCGACTGCATCCTTAAATGAAGATGATTCAAAAGCACTTCTGGACCTTTTGAAAAAGTTCAAAGCAGAAGGTATGACTTCTATCATCATATCTCATAAACTGAATGAAATTGCCTATGTAGCAGATAAAATTACCATTATCCGCGATGGCTCAACCATAGAAACACTGAACAGGAAGACAGATAATGTAACAGAAGACCGGATCATAAAAGGAATGGTGGGAAGAGAACTGGTAGACCGTTTCCCCAAGCGTACGGACATTCAAATCGGTGAAAAATCCATGGAAGTGGAACACTGGAATGCCAGCCACCCTCTTTATTCAGAGCGTAAGTTAGTAAACGACGTATCCTTCTATGTAAAAAAAGGAGAAGTTGTGGGGATATGCGGCCTGATGGGTGCAGGAAGAACAGAACTTGCCATGAGTCTGTTTGGAAAAAGCTATGGAGTAAATATTTCCGGTACGTTAAAGATTCACGGTCAGGAAGTCCATCTTCGTTCTGTGCGGGATGCCATCCGGCATAAGTTAGCTTACGTGACAGAAGACCGGAAAGGCAATGGTCTGATTCTTGGAAATCCCATACGAATCAACACCACCCTTGCCAATCTCCGTGCAGTCAGCTTTCGAACCATTATTGACAAAGACAAGGAAGTTATGGCCGCTGAAGATTATATCAATAAGCTTAAGACCAAATGTCCTTCCGTGGAACAGACCGTAGGAAACCTAAGCGGAGGAAACCAGCAAAAGGTTCTTTTATCTAAATGGATGTTTGCAGAGCCGGATATTATGATTTTAGATGAGCCAACCAGAGGAATTGACGTAGGCGCCAAATATGAAATCTACTGCATCATAAACAAACTGGCTGCAGCCGGAAAATCCATTGTCATGATATCCTCAGAGCTGCCGGAGATTCTTGGTATGTCTGACCGGATTTATATCATGAACGAGGGGCGTATTGTTGGAGAGATGAGCTCACAGGAGGCCACACAGGAAAAAATCATGGCATGCATTTTAAAATCAGATAAGCATCCTTCGGGAATACCTTTAACCCCGGATAACATGGGCATGGAAGAGGAAGGGAGAGTAGAAGATGGAGAATAAATTAAAATTGTCGGAAGCACTAAAAAAATATACGATGGTAATCGTTCTGGCAGTAGTCGTAATCTTGTTTACTGTAAATACAGGAGGGAAAATGCTTCTTGCCCAGAACGTAAACAACTTAATCGCACAAAATGCATATGTGTTTATTCTGGCAACCGGAATGCTCTTCTGTATTCTGACAGGCGGCAACATTGACTTATCGGTTGGATCTGTAGTCTGCTTCGTAGGAGCCATAGGCGGAAGCATGATGATTAAGATGGGAATGAATCCTTATCTTTCCCTTCTTTCCATGATTATTATCGGCATACTGGCTGGAGCATGGCAGGGCTTCTGGATTGCTTACGTACGGATCCCGCCATTTATCGTAACTTTGGCAGGAATGCTCATCTTCCGCGGACTTTCAAACGTAGTCCTTCAGGGAATGACCCTGTCTCCCGTACCGGACAGCTTTTTAAATCTGTTTAATACCTATGTTCCTGATGTATTTGGAATGAAAGGCTTTAACCTCACCTGCTTCCTTGTAGGAATTGCAGCCTGCTGCATCTTTATTGTATCAGAGCTGATCACCAGAAATAGAAAACTGAAAAAGGGATACCGGGTAGATCCTCTAAACAGTATGATCATTAAAATGGTATTGATGACTGCAGTAATACTTTTCTTCATGTATAAGCTGTCTCTCTACAAAGGAATCCCCAATGCTCTTATCTGGGTTGTGGTAATCATCGGAATTTACAGCTACATATCTTCCAAAACAACCACAGGACGCTATTTCTATGCAGTGGGCGGAAACGAAAAGGCAACCAGACTTTCCGGTATCGATACCAATAAGGTTTATTTTCTTGCCTATTTAAATATGGGCCTGCTGGCAGCCGTAGCAGGCATGGTAACCCTGGCCCGTTTGAACTCTGCCAACCCAACAGCAGGAAATAACTATGAAATGGATGCCATCGGAGCCTGCTTCATCGGCGGAGCCTCTGCATACGGCGGAACAGGAACCGTACCTGGTGTTATTGTAGGTGCCACACTGATGGGTGTTTTAAACCTGGGTATGAGCATTATGGGTGTAGATCAGAACCTTCAGAAAGTGGTAAAGGGAACTGTTCTTTTAGCAGCAGTTATATTTGATGTGGTAAGTAAGAGGAAATCATTTATTGTAAAGCAGTAAACCTGATTGAAAAACGTGTTGATGCGTGGGAATGGGAAGATTCATCTTTGGATCGTCCTGTTCCTGCGTTTTTGATTTATAATAAGGGAGATTGATTACAGCAAATTAACATTGTGGCATATGGGAATATATGGTAAGATTTATTTAGGAGTAATCGAATACAGGGTGGAACCTTCCAACTTTTATGTCTTTATGTCGTAACAGGATGGGAGGTGTGCAGATGGATATATACCAAACTTTAAGCATATTGTTTTTAGAAGGTACGTTTCTAATTGCATTGCTGACTTACATAGGAAAAAAATAGCCTACCCTGCCGCAAACAGGATAGGCATGCTCATCATTCGATGAGTATTTAAGCAATCTTGGAAGCTTCCACCTTGTGTGGCGGTTACTCTTTTATAATATAAATATATCACATTGCTGATATGATTGTAAAGAGAGAAATCTGATCAATTGCTTTGTTTATAATTGTTAGTACTAAATAAAACAAAAAGGCTGCCGCTCAACTGAAAAAACTTCAGTCAGGCGGCATTTATGCATATTTGCATCACAAACAGACTTTAAACCAGGTCAGAACCAATAAAAATTTTCCTATATATAGAAATCTTGGCTGAGTTGTGGTAGAATGCTACAAGTAAAAGAATGTTTTGATATGTAAAGGAGCATAAAAATATGGGAAAGATAAAAGTAACAGCATGTGAGATAGAAGGGCTTTATGTCATTGAACCAACCGTATTTCCAGATTCCAGAGGATATTTTATGGAAACCTATAACCAGAATGATTTTCACGAAGCAGGACTGACCATGAATTTCGTACAGGATAATCAGTCCATGTCCGTAAAAGGCGTGCTTAGAGGACTGCATTTTCAGAAGCAGTTTCCCCAGGGAAAGCTGGTACGTGCAGTGAGAGGAACTGTGTTTGATGTGGCAGTTGATTTAAGAGCTAATTCCAAAACTTATGGTAAATGGTTCGGTGTGGAACTGTCTGCAGAAAACAAAAAGCAGTTCTATATTTCAGAAGGCTTTGCACATGGATTTTTAGTTCTGTCTGATGAAGCAGAATTTGCTTATAAATGTACGGACTTCTATCACCCGGGCGACGAAGGCGGAATTCTTTGGAGTGATCCCGAAATCGGAATTGAATGGCCCATTACAGAAGGTATGGATCTGGTTATATCCGACAAAGACAAGAAGTGGGACGGAATCCGGGATACGTTCAAATTTTAACGAGAGGAGAAAACCATGAATTATCTGGTTTCCTTATTAAAAGAAATCTATATAAAAAGAAAACTGATTCTGGATTTAGCAAAAGCAGATTTTAAGAAGCGTTTTGTAGGCTCTTATTTCGGAATTGCATGGATGTTTCTGCAGCCGATTGCCACGGTTCTTGTTTATTTTTTTGTTTTCCAGTTGGGATTTAAAAGTGTGCCACCAATCGCGGTATATCCCTATGTACTGTGGTTAATACCAGGCATTGTACCATGGTTTTTTATCAGTGAGGTTTTAAACATGGGTACTAACTGTCTGCAGGAATATAATTATTTGGTAAAAAAGGTAGTTTTCCGTGTGGAAATCCTTCCATTTATTAAGATGTTATCCTGTCTGATGGTACATGGAATATTTGCTATTATTATGTTTGTAGTATTTTTATGCTATGGCTTTTTGCCAAAGGCCAGCTGGTTTCAGATCATTTACTATACCTTTGCTGCCTCCATGTTGTCTCTGGCTATTACCTATTTTACCAGTGCCATCAATGTATTTTTCAAGGATATGGCACAGATTGTGGGTATCTGCCTGCAGTTTGGTATGTGGATGGTGCCGATTATGTGGGCTCCGGAGATGTTTAAGAATACTCCTGAGTGGCTCCCCAGCGTGCTGAAAATAAATCCGGTTTATTATATTGTTGCTGGATATCGTGACAGCATGTTATATGGGAACTGGGTTACTGAACGGCCAATTCTTGGTCTTTATTTCTGGTTTGTCACTATTGTCCTGTTTTTAATTGGACTGAAAGTATTTAAAAAGCTGCGCCCGCACTTTTCCGATGTGCTGTAGGCAGTTACCATGGAGGATTCAATGTCCGTAGAATCGAATAACAAAGCATTGACGGTTAATAATGTAACCAAAATATATAAATTATATGAAAAACCCATTGACCGGTTAAAAGAGGCCATGAGCCTGACTCATAAAAATTACCATCGTGATTTTTATGCCTTAAACGGGATTTCTTTTGATGTGGAAAAAGGACAGACCGTAGGTATTATCGGTACCAACGGGTCTGGAAAATCCACAATTTTAAAGATTATTACTGGAGTTCTGACCCCGACTACCGGAGATGTGCAGGTAAACGGGGTGATCTCTGCTCTTTTGGAACTGGGAGCAGGATTCAATATGGATTATACAGGGATTGAAAACATCTACATGAACGGTACCATGATGGGATTTTCCAGAAAAGAGATGGATGCCAAACTGCAGGACATCCTGGATTTTGCCGACATTGGAGATTTTGTCTATCAGCCGGTAAAGACCTATTCCAGTGGTATGTTTGTCCGCCTTGCATTTGCCCTTGCCATTAATGTAGAGCCGGAGATTCTCATCGTTGATGAGGCTCTTTCCGTAGGAGATGTTTTCTTCCAGGCGAAATGCTACCGCCGTATGGAGGAAATCCGTAAAAATGGCACCACCATTCTCATGGTTACCCATGATATGGGTGCTATCATCAAGTATTGTGACCGTGTAGTCGTGTTGAACAAAGGCAATTTCATCGCAGAAGGCGAGCCGGGAAAAATGGTAGATCTTTACAAGAAGATTCTGGCAAACCAGATGGATGATTTGAATGAAGAACTGGAAGCTGCAGACAACGGACTGTATAACGATTTTTCCGGCGACCAGGCAATTGCGGAAAGAAGCAGGGCGGCAGCAGGCGGAATGATGAAGGATAAGCTGACCATCAATCCAAACCGCACAGAATACGGGGATAAGAGGGCAGAGATCATAGATTTTGGCCTTCTTGATGAGAGAGGAAATATTACTAATCTTCTGTTAAAAGGAGAGCGTTTTACCATAAAGGAACGAATTCATTTCCATGGAGAGATCGAAACACCGATTTTCACTTATACCATCAAGGACAAGCGGGGGGCCGACCTGACCGGTACCAATACCATGTTTGAGTCCTCCGATGTAAAAGCTGTTAAAAAAGGTGATGAATACGTGGTGGAATTTACCCAGAAGATGACTCTTCAGGGTGGAGAATACTTACTGTCCATGAGCTGTACCGGATTTGAAAACGGGGAGCATGTGGTTTACCACCGTCTGTATGATATTGTAAATATCACCGTTATATCCAACAAGAATACGGTTGGTGTTTACGATATGGAACCGGATGTAAGCTTAACACTTATGCGTGCAGAAAGGTAAGGAGGAATGATGCATGAATGATATCAGCCCTGAACTTAAAAAGCTGTATCAGAATTATAATGGAGATATCAAAAAGCTGCTGCAGGAAAATCCCAGGCTGGATTATTTATATGCCTTATCGGAGATTAGAGAAAATCTGCTGGACTGGTTTGAGTTTAAACCAGATGCAACACTTCTGCAGGTGGGATCTGACTACGGCGCGTTAACAGGCTTATACAGCAGGCGGGTAAAAGCAGTAACCGTATTAGACCCCTGCCACAACAATTTATCGTTCAACCGCCTTCGCAATCAGAAACAAAACAATATTCACTACGTAAACAATGATTTAAACTCTTTTACCAGTGATGAGGGTTTTGATTATATCGTTTTTGCAGGTTCCCTTTGCGAACAGTATCAGGACATAATACAAAAGGCCAAAGAACTTTTAAAACCCGAAGGAATGCTGATTACTGCCATTTCAAACCGTCTGGGATTAAAGTATCAGGCTGGTGCAAAGGCGGAGCAGTTTTGCCTTTCCAGAACAGAGTTAAAGGAACTTTTATGCGGAAGTGAAGGAAACGAGGGAGCTGTGAAATTTTACTATCCCATGCCCGATTACCGCCTTCCCGTAACTTTATACTCCGATGGATATCTTCCCGGTAAGGGAGATTTAACCCACGCCATTCTTGCCTATGATTATCCCAAGTACTTACGTTTCGATTTAGGTAAGATGTTTGATGAAGTATGTGAAGGAAAACAGTTTGATACATTTGCCAATTCATTTTTAACCATTTGGAGCCGTCATGAAGAAAATTAATTTTGTAAAATATAATAAAACAAGAAGAGAAGCTTTTCAGATACGCACCAGTCTGGTGGAAGAAAATGGACTGCCTTATGTGGAAAAGACTGCCCTGACGGCTGAGGGAATCCCTCATATCCGTACCTTTGAAGAAAAATACAAAAATTTAACGGAACAAAATCAGGGGTTACATGTTGCAGACGTAACGGTCAGCTCAGATGGAACAACCGCCCGGTTTGCATTTCTAAAAGGAGAGACGTATGCTGAGATTCTTGGACGGCAGATCGTAAACGGGAAAGTTTCGGAAGCCTCTTTGGAAGACGGAATCTCCATGATTTTAAAGGTACATGATGATTACATGACGCCGTTCCATATGACGCCGGAGTTTGAAGAAGTATTCGGTGCGCTTCCGGATACTGCAGAGCAGATTAGAAGAGACTGGGCATTTAAACATTCCAATATAGACTGCCTTTTTGAGAATATCATGATGACTGAAGACGGTCCTTACTGTCTGGATTATGAATGGGTATTCTCTTTTCCCGTTCCCGTTAACTTCATAAAATTCCGGGTGCTGTATTATTTTTATGAGCAGTATAAAAGCATCCTGAGCTATGAATCCATGGAAGTATTTATGGAAGAGCAGGGAGTGGACCAGGAACTGATTAGTATTTATGAAGAGATGGAACGCCATTTTCAGGAATATGTTCACGGTGAGAACCAGCAGATCTATCTCTTAAACTACATGCATGAGACATTTGCCCTGCCGGACAGCATGTTTGAGGTATCTCAGATAATTGATGATACCAAGGATCAGATAGCCCAGATGAAGGCTGAATTAAAGGAAAAGGATCTGACCATTACAAAACAGCAGGAGGAAAAACGCTTAACGGATAACCATGTTGCCAACCAGGACATGATTATTGCTTCCCTTAGAAAAGACTGTGAAACCATGCAGGGGATTATTGAACAGTTAAGAAAGCATGAATCCTTCTCCTATAAGGTACTGCGCAGGTTGAAAAGAATCTTTAATGAGAAATTCCCTCAAGGCACAAAGAAACGGAAAGTGCTGTTTTATATAAAGGAAACCATTCTTCACCCTGTAAAATCCATTTCCCTCTATACAACAGATGAGGGAAGAAATCTCATGGAAGGCGACATGAAAATCGGAGCGGCATACCGGATACATGGAAAACTTCGTTTTGTAAAAGAAGGACATCCCATGGTATCCATCGTCATACCGGTTTACAACCAGATCCATTATACTTATGCATGCCTCCTGTCCATACTGGAGCACACAAAGAATGTAGATTATGAGATAATCATTGCAGATGATGTATCAACGGATGCTACGGCAGAGCTGTCCAAATTCACAGAGAATGTGGTGATCTGCCGCAATGAAACCAACCAGGGATTTTTAAGAAACTGCAATCAGGCGGCAAAGTCGGCAAGAGGAAAGTATATCATGTTTTTAAACAATGATACTCAGGTAACCGACGGCTGGCTGGATAGTCTTGTTAATCTAATCGAGTCGGACCCTTCCATCGGAATGGTGGGTTCCAAGCTGGTTTATCCGGACGGACGGCTTCAGGAGGCCGGCGGAATCTTATGGAGCGACGGCTCTGGCTGGAATTACGGACGTCTCGATGATCCGGAAAAACCTGAATACAATTATGTAAAAGACGTAGATTATATTTCCGGTGCTGCAATCCTTCTTTCCAATAATTTGTGGAAACGGATCGGCGGCTTCGATGAACGCTTTGCACCGGCTTATTGTGAAGATTCAGATCTCGCCTTTGAGGTGCGCAAAGCCGGCTACCGGGTGGTTTATCAGCCTCTTTCCAAAGTGATTCACTTTGAAGGCATTTCAAACGGAACAGATGTCAATGGTTCCGGTTTAAAACGCTATCAGATTGAAAACAGCAAAAAGCTGAAAGAAAAATGGGCGGCTGAGTTCAGCTGTCAGAGCGAAAATAACGGTAACCCTGATCCATTCCGTGCCAGAGAAAGAAGCCAGGGAAAGGATATCATCCTGGTGGTGGATCATTATGTACCTACCTATGACCGGGATGCTGGTTCCAAAACCACATTCCAGTATTTAAAGATGTTTATTGATAAGGGATATGTGGTCAAGTTCCTGGGAGACAATTTCCTTCATGAAGAGCCTTATTCCACCGCATTACAGCAGATGGGAATCGAGATTCTTTACGGCAGGGAATATCAGGCAGGCATCTGGGACTGGTTAAAGGCACATGGTGACGATATAAAGGCAGCTTATTTAAACCGCCCCCATATCGCACAGAAATATATTGATTTTCTCCGGGAACATACCAGCATGAAGCTGATTTATTACGGACATGACCTTCATTTCCTGAGGGAAGGCAGAGAATACGAGCTTACCGGAGATCCAAAGAAACGGGAAGCTTCCGAATACTGGAGATCTATGGAGCTGCGCCTGATGAAAAAAGCGGCAGTTTCCTATTACCCGTCATATGTTGAGCGGGAAGCCATTCATGAAATTGAACCTTCTGTTCCTGTAAAAGCAATCGTAGCTTACGTATTTGACCGGTTTTTAAATCAAATACCCAATGACTTTGAAAAGAGGGAAGGTCTGCTGTTTGTGGGCGGCTTTGCCCATCCGCCAAATGCAGATGCGGTATTGTGGTTTGCAAGAGAGATATTCCCATTAATCAGGGAGCAGATACCGGTTAATTTCTATATTGTAGGTTCTAAGGTTACCGACGAGATCAAAGCCCTGGAGCAGCCGGATAACGGAATTATTGTAAAAGGTTTTGTTACGGAAGAAGAACTGGCAAGTCTTTATGCCAGCTGCCGGATCGTAGTAGTTCCACTGCGATACGGGGCAGGTGTAAAGGGAAAAGTAATTGAAGCACTTTATTATGGCGCTCCTGTTGTAACCACTTCTATCGGAGCCGAAGGAATTCCAGAGGCAGATCAGGTGATGGTAGTAAGAGATGAGCCGGAAACATTTGCAGAAGAAGTAATCGCTCTTTACAATGATCCGGACAGCTTAAGGCAGATGAGCCAGAATACCCAGAACTACATTCGGACGTATCACAGCATTGATGCGGCATGGAGCGTAGTGGGAGAGGATTTTTAATATATAACAAGGGAGGACATTAAGATGCAGGCAGTTTTGCTGGCAGGCGGGCTTGGTACCAGGCTGCGATCCGTAGTAAGTGACCGGCCAAAGCCCATGGCGCTGATAGAAGAGAAGCCTTTTATGGAATATGTGGTGAAACAGCTTATCCGGTATGGTGTGACAGAGATTATCTTTGCAGTAGGATATAAAGGTTCTATGGTAGAAGATTATTTTGGAGATGGATCCCAGTGGGGAATCCGTGTTTCTTATGCTTACGAGGAGGAACTGTTAGGAACGGCAGGAGCCATAAAGAATGCCGGAAAACAGGTGACAGAAGACATGTTTTTCGCCTTAAATGCAGATACCTTCTATCAGATCGACTGCAGCAGCTTTACGGAACTGATGGAGGAAAAGGACCTTGATATGGCTCTTGTTCTCCGAAAAGTTCCGGATGTATCCCGCTATGGACAGGCAGTTTTAGAAAACGGTCGTCTGACTGCCTTTGACGAAAAGGTAGAGGAGTCCAAAGAAGGAACCATTAACGGAGGTTTTTATTTAATAAAACGAGCTCTTTTAGATACCATACCGGAAGGCAAGGTATCACTAGAGCATGATATGATTCCACTATGGCTTTCGGAGGGAAGAAAGCTTGGAGGACTGGTAAATGACGGTTATTTCATTGATATTGGAATTCCGGAAGATTATTACCGTTTCATGGAAGATGTTAAGGAAGGAAGGGTGATCATATGATAATCAGAGGACGCGCCCCCCTACGTGTCAGCTTTGGAGGTGGAGGAACTGATGTTGCTCCCTTCTGCATCGAGCAGGGAGGAGCCATAATTGGCAGTACCATCAATAAATATGCATACTGCTCGATTGTTCCGAGACAAGATGACCAGATCATCGTCCATTCCCTGGATTTTGACATGACAGTCAAGTATAACACAAAAGAAAACTATGTATACGATGGACGGCTGGATCTTGTTACGGCTGCCTTAAAAGCAATGGATATCAAACAGGGCTGCGAGGTTTACTTACAGTGTGACGCACCTCCCGGATCTGGTCTTGGAACCTCTTCTACTGTGATGGTAGCGTTATTAACTGCCATGGCAAGATGGAAAGGTGTGGAGCTTGACAGCTACGCCATGGCTGATCTTGCTTATCAGGTGGAGAGAGAGGACCTTAAGATTGACGGCGGATATCAGGATCAGTATGCAGCAACCTTTGGAGGTTTTAATTTTATAGAATTCCACGGACGCAACAACGTGGTAGTGAATCCGCTGAGGATTAAAAAGGAAATCATTCATGAATTGCAGTATAACCTTCTGCTTTGCTATACAGGTAATGTTCATGTATCTGCCAACATTATTAAGGATCAGGTCTCAAACTATGAGAAAAAGGATCCGTTTGAGGCGATGTGTGAAGTGAAGGCCCTTGCTTATGCGATGAAGGATGAACTTTTAAAGGGCAACCTATACAGCTTTGGCAAGCTTCTGGATTATGGCTGGAAAAGCAAAAAGAGAATGAGCAGCAAGATCACCACCCCACAGATTGATGAACTCTATGAAGAGGCCTTAAAAGCCGGTGCACTGGGCGGAAAGCTTCTTGGAGCCGGCGGTGGCGGATTTTTACTGGTTTACTGTCCCTATAATGTACGGCATAAAGTGGCTGCAAGGATGGAAGCGGCTGGTGGACAGCTGACTGACTGGAACTTTGAGTTACGAGGCGCCCAAAGCTGGATTACAGATGAAGCACGATGGGATTATCAGGACATTAAGGTTTCCATACCGGGTGGACAGTATAATTTTAATTTAAAATAAAGAGTGAAAAAACAGGCAGCAGAGGAAGGTATGAGCATGGATAAAATTGTTTTTTTAGATCGGGATGGTACTATCAATGAAGAAGTGGAATATTTACACAAGCCCTCGGATTTAGTGATCCTTCCCGGTGTCTCTGCTGCATTAAAACGATTAAAGGAACAGGGCTTTCGTCTGGTTGTTGTGACCAATCAGGCGGGAGTTGCCAGAGGATATTACAGCGAGTCGGATGTAGAACAGCTGCATGAATACATGAACCGTCTTCTTGCAAAAGACGGAGCAGAGATAGACCGTTTCTTTTACTGCCCACATCATCCGGTTCATGGAATCGGAGAATATAAACAGTCCTGTCATTGCCGCAAGCCGGATATTGGTATGTTTGAGATGGCAGAGAAGTACTTTAAGGTGGACAAGTCCCATTCCTACATGATCGGAGACAAGCTTCTGGATACAGAAGCGGGTCACAGATATGGCGTAAGCTCTATTCTTGTAGGTACGGGATATGGAAAAGAATTATATAACGGCCTGGCGGAAGCAGAAAAAATGGAAGCATTCGATGCTTATGCAGAAGATATGACATCGGCAGCAGAATGGATCTTAAAAAGAGAAGGAGTGTGAGCTTGATGGAACCCATGAATTATTTGGAGGAGCTTCTTACACGTTATTCGGTATTAACCAGTGTTAAGGATGACATAAAGGAAGCTTATGAGATTCTTGAGAACTGTTATAAAAACGGAGGAAAGCTTTTAATTGCCGGAAATGGTGGAAGCTGCGCAGATGCGGAGCACATCGTCGGAGAATTGATGAAGGGCTTCGTAAAACCCAGAGCTGTATCAGCGGAATTTGCAGAAAAGCTTTCTAAGGCAGATCCGGTTCGCGGCAAGGAACTTGCGGATAAACTTCAGGGAGGACTTCCAGCCATTGCCTTAACAGGCCACCCGGGACTCTCCACAGCTTATTTAAATGATGTAGACGGAAATCTTATCTATGCTCAGCAGACGTACGGCTATGGAAAAGAGGGAGATGTTCTTCTTGGCATTTCCACATCGGGAAATTCAAAAAATATTATGTATGCCATGACCGCAGCTAAGGCGATCGGTATGAAAACCATTGGTCTGACCGGAAGAGATGGCGGTGAGTTAAAAGAGACGGCTGACGTATCCATCGTGGTGCCAGAGAAGGAAACCTTTAAAATCCAGGAGCTTCATCTGCCAGTATATCATGCATTATGTCTGATGCTGGAAGAACGGTTTTTCTAATATTTACGGGAAAAGGAGGAAAAAATGGAAGAGAGACAATGGATGGGTAAGGAAGCGTTATGGAAAAACGAAGTCATTGCAGCTCTGCTTTTGATTTCCTTTGCTTTTTTCATTAACAGAGGCATTAAAATAAATGGGCTTTATATGGATGATCTCTATTTATGGTCCTGTTATGGGGAACAAACTTTTCGGCAGTTTGTAATTCCACTTGGAAGTACCCGGTTCCGCTTTGTTTATTACCTGGCGGCCTGGCTGGAAATGATGGCTCTCGGAAGCCATACGGAATGGTTCGTGCCCTTTAATATTTTGCTAAACAGCTGTATTGCGTATACCATATACCGTTTTGGGAAACGTCTTTCCCATCGGTGGTTTGTTGGATTTGGCTGCGGTATTTTATATCTTCTATCCAGAATGTCTTACTATCAGATCAGCCAGGTGTACGGTCTAATGGAAAGCATGGCTCTTTGGATGGCAATTGGAATCCTCTACTCTTTGTACCAGTATTTATCCGGAGAAGAGCAAAAAGATCGATATATCTGGACAGCTGTAGGGCTGTATTTTAGCATTTGTTTTGTCCATGAGCGTTATATGGTTCTTCTTCCTTTATTTTTCATTGCATTCCTAATGAAAAAAGAGAAAACAGTAACCTATTGGCTTAGCATAACCGGAGCATTTCTGGCAGTTCAGCTGATCCGTTTCCTCACCATTGGAAGTATTTCTCCCGCGGGAACCGGAGGAACTACAGTAGCTGACACATTCAGTGTATCCCAAAGCATCCGATATGCGTTCAACCAGGTTCTCTATATATTTGGAATCAATGCAGGTCCTGATTATTTAAGCGGTTTAAGCTGGAGCCAGTCGCCTTCCTGGGTACGGGTACTTATTATGCTTGCAAATTTATCTCTTGTGATCATGATTGCAGGATTTCTAATCGCCTTATATAAAGACAGAGAGAAATTAAAAGTAAGGCTTCCGATTATTACATTATTTGTTGTTTTCATAGCCCTGTGCATTGGATCTTCAAGCGTTACCATCCGTGTGGAAACCAGATGGATTTACGTTTCAATGACTGCCGCATGGCTGTTTGCCGCTTATCTATGCGGAGAAACAGTACCGCTGAAAGAGGGACAGATACTTACTGCAAAGCCTCTTTTATATTGCGGTCTTTTTGTGCTTTATGGACTTTTTATGCTTCCTGTTGAAAGCTTTTACCGGGGGGAATACCATAATCTTTACTACTGGTCCTCTCAGCTGCGATACAATTCTCTGGCGGAAGAGACCTATGGAAAGTATGGGGACAATATATTCGGCAAAAAGATCTATATTATCGGCAATACTTATGAAATGAGTGATTTCACAGCCCGCACCTTTTTTAAGACCTTTGACAGCAAACGTCTGGCGGAAGATACTGAAGTCATATTTATTGATTCCATCAGAGATATTGGTCTGGTTACTCCAAACATGCTGATCCTGCGGGAGGATCCGGAGCATAATGCGTTCCAGGATGTGACTGCATTTGTAAAAGATCTGAAATTTCAGCGGGTTTATGGCAGTTACGAAGATGGCTGGCTTGATGAAGACGCAAAGATCAGAATTATGGCAGGCAAAGAGGGTAAGATCAAACTGAAATTCTATTATCCAGGAGTAATAACCGGACTGGAACACATCACCGTTACTGTAGAAGGAAAAGAAAAAACGGTTGTTTCTATTGATTCCAGCACTGCGACTGCGCAGATTGATGTCCCAGCGTATAAAGTATCAGAATTAAGGTTTGAAAGTAACTTTTTTTACCAGGCAGCATCTGAGCAGCGGGGCGATAAGCATCTGGCTGTAGTGACTGAAATTACAGCCGATTAAGAGACAGAGGTGAGACGATGAAGCAAAAATACCTTTACTATACAGTTCCTCTTCTGGGAACCATATTCTGCCTCTGGTACATCTTTACGGCAAGCTGCGACGGGATTTACTCAGACTATGTCCGTCTGGTAAATAGCTATCTACCTGATGTATTTGATCCAGGACACTTTTTTGTACCGGATATCCTGACCCGGATTCCGGTGAATTATGTGGCAAGAATTATAAATGTTACCTTTTTTAATTACAACATCATGTTTGACCGGGTACTTGGGGTACTGGCACTGGGGCTTTCCGGTGCCGCCATTACTGCCTACTGCGTCCGAAAGAAGCTTTCTTTTGGCTGGTTTCTGGTGCTCATGGTTGTACAGTTTAGCCTGAATAAATGGGAGATGTTAAATAACGGAAGTGGATTTGCCCACTTTCTGTCATTTGCCCTTTTTTACTGGCATTATGAAGTTTTCGATCGGGTATGGAATGGGAGTGACCGGTTATACGACCGGATCTGCCTGATTGTAATCCCGTTTGCAACTACCCTTCTTGTGGCAGGACCCTATTGTGCGATCTATTCCGTTACCGTGCTTTTATCCTGTGGCATGTTGTTCTTTCATCAACGGAAAAAACGGGGAAGCTGGCCAGCCATTTACGGACTTAGTGCCCTGATTCCGTTTCTTTTGTATCTGTGGAGTAATAGTTATGCGGTGGAAGACCATGCGGCACCTGCGACTGTGTCACTCCTTACACAGCTTATGGACACTCCAGGATTTTTTGTCCGATTTTTTGTCAAATCATTTTCTTCCATGGTAATTGAAGGAGAGAGGGCGGAAGAGATCTTCCGTACCAATGGTCCCTTCCTGTTCCTGGGCCTTCTGGTGATTGCATTTTATGTGCTTGCGCTGTGGTATAACTGGTATTACCGCCTTTATGAAGAAACGATTTTACCGGTGCTGTTAATTATATCTGGGGGATTGAATCATGTTCTGATCGTACTATCCAGATGGATCTTTCTTCTGGAGAACTACGGTCTCAGCTCCAGGTATGCCCTCCAGTTTCAGACCGGTATACTTGGTATTATACTTACCTTTGCACTGCTTTTTAGAAAGAAGAGATACCGGGTTGGCCCGGCTGTGAAACTGGTGGCTGGAATTGCCTGTTTTGTATTTTTGGCAGGAAATTGTTATACCAATTATATTGAAATAAAAAAAGCCCCCCATAGGCTTAATGCTTATGAAAAACGGGCTGAAATGGCTTTGAAGTTTGAAGAACTGACTGACGATGAGCTCCGCGCTAATTTCGAATACCGACCCAGCAGGGAGGACAGCGGACAGAAAGTAAGAAGTGCACTGACTATATTAAAAGAAAATGGTTACAGTGTATTTCGAGAGGGTAACCAGTAGCTAAGGAGCAAATATATGAATAAGACATTATCGGTGGTTGTATCCTGTTACAATGAAGAACTGGCTCTTGACCAGTTTTATGAGGAAACTACCAGCATTTTGAAAAAACTAAGCTGGAAATATGAACTTATCTTTGTTAATGACGGAAGCCAGGACCAGACCCTTTCTGTACTTGCCCGACTGTCGCAGTCAGATGAAAAGGTAAAAGTAATAAGCTTTTCCAGAAATTTTGGCCATGAAGCAGCCATGATTGCAGGTCTGGATTACAGTCAGGGTGACGGAATTGTGTGTATGGATGCAGATTTACAGCACCCTCCGGATTATTTACCTGAGATTGTGAAAAAACTGGAAGAGGGCTTTGATGTGATTAACATGGTACGTACCAGAAATGAGTCCGCAGGCTGGTTTAAAAACATTGCCTCCTCTGCATTCTACCGTCTGATCAATGTGCTTTCTGATGTGAAATTTGAGCCCAATGCTTCCGATTTTTTTGCAGTTTCAGGAAAAGCGGCAAAGGTGCTGAAAGACAACTACAGAGAAAAAGTCCGTTTTCTAAGAGGATACGTACAAAACATCGGCTACCCCAGGACGACAATCGAATATGAAGCCAGAACGAGGGTCGCAGGCGAAAGCAAATATAGCATAAAGAAATTAATTGCATTTTCTGTAAATACCATTATGTGTTTTTCCAATCTCCCTCTGAAACTTGGGATTTATGCTGGCTGCGGTGCCGGTATTCTGGGAATCATCATGATGATTTATACCATATGGAGTTGGGCAAGAGTAGGAACGCCCAGCGGGTATGCCACCATTATCGTTCTTATGTGCTTTATGTTTGCAGTCCTGTTTTTGATCGTTGGAATTATTGGAAATTATATTGCGATCCTGTTTGCGGAACTAAAGGACAGGCCGATTTATATTGTTGAAGAGACGAAAAACATTAATTGATTCCTTTTCCCCGGAATGATATAATGATCTTAGGATTATTATTGTTCCCTGGAGAGGGAAAGGATACTAATGACAAAGTATAAACCGTATGAGCAACTTGAACTTACGGACGATTTTATGTTTTCCTATGTGATGCGCAGCAATGGGGAATTGTGCAGACATCTGTTGGAAAGCATATTGAATTTCCCCATAGACAGAATTGATTTTATCAGTTCACAGGAAACCATTGATACTTATGCATCTTCTAAGGGTGTAAGACTTGATGTATATGCTAAGAGCGGCAACAAAAGTTTTGATGTAGAACTTCAGACGTCAAACAAAAGAGATCTTCCACAAAGAAGCAGATATTATCAAAGTCAGATGGATACTGCCATGCTTCAGAAAGGTCAGATGTATCGGGAATTGGGTGATAGCTACATTATATTTCTCTGTACCTTTGATCCCTTTGGATATGGACAGTATATTTACAGTTTCCAGAACAAATGCACGGAGTTGCCAGCGATAACGCTGAATGATGGAGCTTACAAAGTATTTGTCAATGCCCAGGGGACTCGCGGTGCAGTCGGAGATGAATTAAAAGAATTTCTATTATTTCTGATGTCTCCTGGCAGATTTAAGGCAAGGGATAACGGTGAGTTGGTTAAGAAGGCAATCATTGGTGTGGAAGAAGGACGTAGAAATGAAGAATGGAGGTTGATTTATATGACGCTGATGACCAAGTTTGATGAACTTCTGGCAGAAGGGAAGGAACAGGGGTTAGCTGAAGGACGTAGAGAAGGAATGCGGCAAGGAATTCTGGAAGGAAGACAGGAAGGAAGACAGGAAGGAAGACAGGAAGGAATTCTGGAAGGACTGGTGGAAGGTGAAGCCCGATTTGCACGTCTTACTGAAATTCTGTTGTTAGAAGGAAAACTGGCAGATTTGCAAAGATCTATCTCTGATACGGAATTTCGTGAGCAACTTTACTCAATATATAAGTTATATAAGTGAACATAAAATCAAAGAATAAGAGAGGCCTGGGATTTTCCAATTCCCAGGCCTTTTCCTATATCATCATTTAATGTATTCCAGGCCCAATCTCTTTGCCTGGAGCAGTTTCGCTTGCTGTTCCTGTATTACCTGAGTTCGTGTTACCTGACCCAGTAGAGTTATTTTGTGGTGTTGTACCAGGAGTAGCAGTTTGTGTTTCTCCAGTAGTATCCTGAGTAGTCTCGACGGGAGTTAAGGTGCAAATACCGCTTGCATCAGCAGTATAGGAAACACCATCAACCGCAAATGTTTCTGATACTTTCATCTTACCGTCAGACGGATTTAAATAATACTGTTTGCCGTTAACAGTTATCATACCGGAAGCCATAGCCCCGCTATCTCCGAAATAATACCAGCTGCCTTCTACCTGTCGCCAGCCGACGGTCATCTTACCAGATGAGTTGCTTAAATAATACTTAGCACCACGGTCATCAAGCCAACCAGAATGCATCTTACCATCGCTCTCCATGTAATACCAGCTTCCGTCTGCATTGACCCATCCGCTGCTCATGCTGCCATTAGTATTAAAGTAATACCAACTGTTATCCAACTGCTTCCATCCAGATGTGGCACTACCGTCTTCCGCCATGTAATATTTGGTCATTCCATCTGTATGCCAGCCTGTTACCATGGTACCGTCATTATTTAAATAATACCGTTTGTTATTTAAATCAAGCCAACCAGTTGACATTACACCACTGTCCTGTAAGAAATAACGCTTTCCGTTTAGATCCATCCACCCGGTCTTCATCTGCCCTGATGTGTCGCTCATGTAGTAATGCTGCCCGTTTAAATCAACCCATCCGGTAGCCATGGAACCGTCAGAATTCAAATAATATTTAGCACCATTGTCCAGAAGCCATCCGGTATTCATGGAGCCGCTTGCATTGAAGAAATACCATTTGTCAGAAAGCTGTTTCCAACCGGTGAACATCCGTCCATTGGTATCATCGAGATAGTAGCGCTGTCCATCCTTATCAAACCAACCGGTAGAAGCCTGTCCTTCATTATTCATATAAAACCAGCCCGTTCCATCATTGATCCAGGTATTCTTTTGCATGGAGTAATTCTGGTAATAGTAGGTCTTGTCTCCGATTTTTCTCCAAATATTACCTGGAAGCTTCGGCGTTAAGTCCTGATACAGAAAGTCAATATCCACATTTCCGTTAATTCCCTGAATCTGTCCAGTGCTGGTGACCTGCCACATAACCGGATTCTGGAACGTATGCTTTGCTTCATAGCGGGCGACCCAGATATCATATTTCATTTGGGATAAATCAATCTTATTTGACAGCCAGTAATCGTTGGCATAGACAAGGGGATGGTACCCGGCTTCTCTTATTCGGTCACAGAACGCATTGATGATCTGGCTTACCTGATAAGGCGGAAGAGTACCCAGTGTGGAACTGTCTTCTGCGTCAAAGGCAATAGGAAAAGAAATGGGGTAATCCTTAACTAAATCCAGAACAAAATCTGCCTCGGCTCTTGCCATATCGGTAGTGGTAGCCAGAGAATAGATATAGGCGCCTACCTTCAGTCCAGCTGCTGAGGCACCCTGTACATTTGTGTGAAAATTAGGATCAATCACACCTTTGGAACGGGTTCCAAGCATTACGAAACTGACATCATTGGCAGCAACCGCAGTCCAGTCCACATTTCCCTGCCAGCGGGATACATCAATTCCTCTGGCAATTGCTTCTTTAATCACTGTGCCGTCTTTTAACTGATAATAACCATTAACCCGTTCATACGGTGCTGCCTGAGTGTTCATAGCCGGATAGAATCCGGCCGACATGCCGATCAAAACGCTGAGTGCAGCCGTGGCAAAACGCATGCTGATTTTCGTGTGTCTCAATGTAATATCCTCCTTTGTTCCTTAAGTATTAATAATACAATCATATATGTACATAAAAAGACCAAAAAAATAAGTGCGGGCATCTGCGGAAAAGTGCAGATACCCACACAGAAAAAAACGGTTATGATCAACCTGGTCCGCTGGTTAATCCAGGTGATAACTGATAGGTACCGCTTCCGGATGAATTAGATGATCCGCCAGGCGTATCATTGGACTGACTGGTGGGAGGGCTAGTTAAATTATTCGCTCCAGTCGATGACCCGCCTGGTCCCCCGGAATTCGTTGTGGAAGAACTTCCTGGGGCACTGCTGTTGTTGCTGTCGGTGCCTCCGGGAGTATTGCTGTTAGAAGATCCCGTTGGTGTTCCGGATGAGCCGTTCTGATATGCTCCGTTGGAAGCAAAGCTATAACTCTTTCCATCTATTGTGAGTGTGGTATTTGCTGCCATCTTTCCAGTTGAAGGATCCAGATAATAATAAACACCTGAAAGCTGAATCCAACCAGTAGTCATATGTCCTGAGTCGCCGAAATAATAGTAGGCTCCTTCAATCTGTTTCCAACCATGAGCCATCTTACCATTGCTGGTATCCATATAGTACTTATTGGTACCGTCACTGAGCCAGCCGGTCATCATCTTACCTAATACTGATTTGGAATCGGCATTCAGATAATAGTAGGCGTTGTCAATCTGTTTCCAGCCGGTTATCATCTTTCCGTCAGAGCCGAAATAAAACCAGTCATTACCAACCTGTCCCCAACCGATGGTACATGTGCCGTCTTCCTTAAAATAGAACCAGCCGTTATCCATCTCTCTCCAGCCGGTCGCCATGGCACCGTCACCCTTCATATAGTAGTAACTGTTACCTATTTTAAGCCATCCTTTTACAAGAACTCCGGTATCGTCCATGAGATAATAATACTTTCCGTTGTCCTTGATCCACTTGGTAGCCATAGATCCATTAGAATGGAAATAATACCAGTTTCCGTTAATCTGCTTCCAGCCGGCCGCCATGATACCGGTAGTTAAATCAAGATAATAAAACGTGCCGTCAGATGTCTTAACCCAGCCTTTATGAACAGATCCATCCGCATCTAGATATTTCCACTGAGAACCTTCCTTAACCCAGCCAGTTGCAGCCCAGGCTGTATTAGCTGGTATCAAAGCTGCGGTTCCTATCAGTCCTGCAAGCAGCAGAGCCGCTGTTTTCTTTCCGTATCGCATACCGTTCTCTTCCTCCTGTTCCAGCTATTTCTATATTACACATAGAGACATTATAACATAGTGCTAATCATAATACCTAAACATTTTATTACGATTTGCAGACAAATTCCAAAAATGTCAAATATTCGGAAGCTCCATACATTTCTTATAGTATGTTTTTGCATATCGATACATGATTATAGTGTATTCGCCAAATTCCTCTCCCAGAAATGCTTTATAAATAGCCCAGAGGCTCCATAAGAAGCCACCCAAAGCCATGTAAGCATAAACCGTATAGCGTTCTTCCGTGGTTGGTGTCCGCTTCAGATATATTTCAATCAGCCGATCAGTTTCTTCTTCATTATAATAGGAATAGATTGCACACATGGATATATCAACAAGTGGATCACACATACCCGCATACTCCCAATCGATGAGACGAACCGTTCCACCTGGAAGCATTAAGAAGTTGTCCACTACCGTATCCAGATGAGACAGAACTTTTTTATGTTCCAGATTCTCTAATTTATTTAGCAGCTCACACATCTGGCTACGGACATCTGAATAATCCTCAAAGGGAATTGCTCCGTATTTTCTGCAGAGGTTTTCATAAAAATCAATTCGTTCCTGGAAATCAAAGGTGTGAGAAACCTCAATTCCAGATTTATGAAATTCCCGTACAAGAGCCATACAGCGTTCGATCTCCTCAAGGCTATTGGGGTTGGCATTGTGTGCACCTTCATAATATTCTGCAATTTTATAGCCTGTCTCACCATTAAAATAGATAACCTTTTCTGTAATATCATATTGAGATAATGCATCATAAACTGCTTTCTCCTGTTGTCTGTTAATCAGCAGCTCCGTACCGGGGCCGGGAATTCTGCAGATATAATGACGATCTTTGATCTTAAACAGGAAGGATTTATTGGTCATACCCGCTTTTAAACATCTGATCTCCGTGATTTCAGATTCGGAAACAGAGAAAACATTGGAGACCAGTTCCAGAGCCTCATTGTCAGAGCGGTGCTGATACTTGATATCGAACCGCCGCAGCTCTTCCAGATTTTCAAATTCATAAACTTCGTCAGCCGGTCTCCGGTTGATATACAGCTCAATTTCACGTCCTGCTTCAGAAAATTCAGGAAGCCGTTTTGCGGTTTCACCTGAGAGCATCTCCATTAAGACATTTTCCCAATAAAACTGTTCGGTTCCGGGAATCTCATAATAAGCCTCCAGCACAGGCAGAAACTGGTCTGAGAAGGACTTGGAGAAAAAGACTGGGCCATACATTACCCATTTGTCCTGCCCGCCAACTGTCACATTCAAAATGCGTCCCTTCTTATTATAATCAAAACACCATTCAGAAGTTTCCCCTACCATATAAGAGGAGGAGTACCAGGCGCCTCCTTCGTAGGCGTGATACATATTATGGCGCATCCAGTTGTCAGAGGATAGGAGGTACATATTTCTGTTTTTGAATAACTCCCTGGCGTGGTAAATGGTAGCCAGAGTATTCTTTTTCGAGTATTCAGGATTATAAAGAAGCTTAACCTTATATTTATCTATAAGGTACTCGAATTTCTCTTTCAGGTATCCGACTACAATTGTGATGTCATAGATACCGGACTCATGAAGCTGGCGGATCTGGCGTTCGATCATGCGTTCACCGAATACTTCTAAGAGTCCTTTTGGCGTTTCAAAGGTCAGCGGAACAAAACGGGATCCGAAGCCGGCAGCAATGATTACGGCGCCATCAACTTTATGTTCATTCAGAAGTGCTTTTCCGGCAGGAAGGAGTTCGTAGGATTCATTCATCTTACCGGGTGCGATTAATCCTTTTTCAATACAATCCTTAACCAGACTGTTTGCGGTACCAAGTGAAACCATAAGTTCCTGTGATATCTCTCTTTGTGTGACTGCCGGATTTTCCAGAATCAGACGGCAGATAATAACATTACGATTCATAGTAATATAACCTCCACATATATTAAATTGGGTATGATCTGATGTTCAAAATTATAAAGGTGCAAATTTATATGAACATTATACCATTGAACTGGTAAAAATCAATAGATTATTAACGATGCAGAAAATGTTGAAAATGCAGATAAAATAAGGATTTTAGCTTCAAAATGATCTTATGTATTTTTAAAAAACAATTTATCCTAAAAAATGCCATTCTGTAATAATTCTGTAAGAAATTGAACAGATAAATGTTATAGCATTTTTACAAAAAATGTATTATAATGTTCCATGTGATGGAGGAATTGATAGCTTCTTCCGGAATTGTTAATATTTTTTTGAATATGCAAAATATGCAAAAAAAGTAAAAAAAGTATTGATAATTTCCATTATAGGAAGTATAATTACCTCGTAATGCTATTAGGAATTTCAGAAAGTATTTCAAAAAGAAAAAAGGAGAGTGCATTAATTATGAGAAAGCAGACTAAATTAGTTGCTGTTTTATCTACAGCAGCACTGCTGGCATTAGGCGCTTCCATGTCCTCTTTCGCAGCTACTGGCTGGCAGGAAGAAAACGGTACATGGGTGTACTATGACAAGAGCGGAGACAAAGAAACAGAGAAGTGGGAAAAATCTGGTGACAACTGGTTCTACTTAAATGACAATGGCGAGATGGCTACAGATCTTATCGTTGAATACAAAGACAACTACTATTATGTAGATGAGAATGGTTCAATGGTTACTAATAAGTGGGTATCTGTTGAAAACGATAACTATGATGGCGATAGCGATAATGAGCCAGTAAATAACTGGTACTATTTTGGCGCTAATGGTAGAGCATACAAATCTGCTACTAATAATAGCAGCCCATCATTCAAAACCATTAATGGTAAAAAATATATTTTCAACGATGAAGGTAAGATGTTATACGGTTGGATCGATGAAAATGGCCAGAGATTAACTGATGACAACGCTTGGCGTGCAGGCAATGGCGTATACTATTGTGGTGGAGAAAACGACGGAGCACAGACTGTTGGTTGGGCATCTTTAAACATTAAAGATGACCAGTGGGAAACAAAAGACAACGACTTAGCAAAGGGTGTTTCTAGCCAGGATACATTTGATGATGAAGAGCAGGATCGTTGGTTCTATTTCAAGAGCAACGGTAAAAAAATGTATGATAAAAAAGGCGAGACCATCAATGGCAAGAAGTACAGCTTTGATATTGACGGTCGTATGAATGCTGATTGGGTTAACTGGGAAGCAACTCAGACAACTGCTACTAATGCAAGTGGTACAAGAACAGCAACTCAGACTCAGGGAAATGCAACATATACTGAAGGATTCAGATATTATGGTTCTCCAGAAGATGGCGCAAGAAAAACAAAAGGTTGGTTCCAGGTTGTTCCAGGTTCTTACTTAAATGAAGGCGATTATAATGATGATTCAGAGAACTGGTACTATGCTGATAAAGATGGTAAATTAGTTGCTGGACAGATCAAAACTATTAATAGTAAGAGATATGCTTTTGATAATAACGGTGCTATGATTGATGGATATAAGTTCATTTTATTAGACGCTGACAATAGAACTATTGCGGCAACTGCTAAGAAAGATGACAAAGATCATCCATACGATACAACCGATAACTTTAAGGCAAATGCTTCTTATTGGGAAAATCAGAATTACAAGTTCTACTACTTTGGTTCTAGCTCTGAAGGCTTCATTAAAACAAATAAGCAGACTATCGCACTTGATGGTGAGAATAATTCCTTCTTACTTAATAAGTCTGGAACCTACAAAGGTGCTGGTAAAACAGGAATTGATAACAAGAAATTTTATCAGTCTGGTATGCTGTTAACAGCAGATAAAGATGATAAGTATGCTGTAATCAAAGCTGTGTATAATGCTGATGGAACACTTTATTCAGCTTCAGTTCTTACAACAGATGATTTCCTGAAAACAGTAGGTGCTGTTAATGATGTTAAGAACACTAAGTATTCTGAGGAATATGATCTTTCTACAAAAGCTGCAGACACGAATGCTACAGCTACAGTAAAGGGTGTTGAGTACAGATTAGTTAATACTTCTGGTACAGTTCAGAAGAGCAAGAATAAAGCTAAAGATGGTAACGATCGTTGCTACAATGTAAACGGCAGTGGTCTTATTACAAAAGTTTTCGTTGAAAACTAATAAGATTCTTTAAATTTAAGAGACCGGAAATCCTTATGGATTTCCGGTCTCTTTATCAATTTTTTGGCTCTTTATCAATAGTGGGGGTGCCGTTGAAGTTGCTTGCGGATATTTTTAAATGCCAAGGCAACCTGCTGAAAGAAATTACACTTGTCTATGATGATCTTTGCATTAGGAAAAAAAGTCATGGTAAGATCTTCGTATGTAAGCCACATATCACATATAAAAAAACTTCACTTTGAGCCTTTGCTTGTAGAAAACTCTATAGTAAACAGCCAGATGCCTCATAGTGTGGTTTTGGCAGAATATTTAGAATTGGGTGTTCTGGGGATCAACCAGAATACATTGATATTTACATTTAGAGGCATTCGCTTTAATTTATTAACGGAAACATTCAAAAATAGACAAATTACAAATTACGTGTTAATGCATGTATGGCTGAGATTAGGATATATTTATAAGTGTTTATTTTTTTATACATTATAGTGTTGAAAGTTAATATTAGGTCCATTAATATGTTTATTATGGAAATATATAAAATAAAAGTTTATTAAAATATATAAAATAAAAGTTTATTAAGTTGTCATTTTATTTGTTGGGTGTTATACTTTGAATTAATTATGGCATATATAACGAAAAGAAGAGCGATGAAAGGAAATTGCATAATGGCGGAAGTTGGTAATATAAGGGATAATAAATTTATATCGATAATCACAAATGCATATGTATTTTTAGTTGGATTTGGATTACCTTTAATTTTAAGAGATAAATATTTTGATATTATGGTGTTTAAATACTATTACTATTGTTTTTGTACAATTACTATGGCAATATTAATATTTGGTTACTTATTAATATTAAAGTTTAAAAAAACACAATATAATGGAAAACTATCAGTTTATAAGATAGTTAAATCATTAAATATTACAGATTATTTAATTTTAACTTTTCTCATAATTGCAATTTTTTCTACAATATCATCAGATTATCTTTATGAATCATTCTGGGGTAATGAAGGCAGGTTTACGGGGCTTTTTCTCTATATTTGGTATATAACAGCTTATTTTTGTATATCAAAATTTTGGAAATTTAAACCGAGGTATTTAGACTTGATTATTTTATCTGGAGTTATAGTATGTGTGTTGGGTATAACAGACTACTTTAGAATGGATTTATTAAAACTTAAGATAGAAATGATAGAAGATCAAAAAGATATTTTTGTGTCGACGATAGGGAATATAAACACATATACTTCTTATGTTGGCATGATCGTGGCTTTGACTACAGTTTTGTTTTCAACCACAAAGCAATGGAAAAAAGCTACATTATATTATGCTAGCATGACTGTTGGTTTTTTTGCAATTATTATGGGAAATAGTGATAATGCATATCTTTCACTTGGAGCTTTATTTGCATTTTTACCATTGTTTCTATTTGGAAACAGTAATGGAGTAAAACGATATATTATAATACTTGTTACTTTTTTTTCTGTAATCGAAGTAATTGGTTGGATCAATGGCACTTTTAAAGATACTATTATTGGTATAGATAGTTCATATAACTTAATAATAAATTTTAAATGGTTTCCGGTTATTTTATTTGTCATGTGGCTAATTGTTGTAATCTGGTGTTTAACTGATTATTATAAAAAAAATAAAGTTATTGAATTTGATAAGACATTAAAACGTATCTGGCTTTTATTTATAATTTTGGTTTTGCTTGGTATAATTTATGGTGTAATCGATTGCACATTTGCGAGTAATAGTGGAAAATATGGTAGCTTAGCATCTTACTTCTTATTTAATGATGATTGGGGGACTCATAGAGGTTATATTTGGAGAAATGCTATGGAGTGCTATTATAAGTTTTCAATTTGGAAAAAACTTGTAGGTTTTGGTCCGGAGACATTTGGTATACTTCTTTTACAAAAGACAGCGGGGAATCCTTACCATCAATTATTTGATAGTGCCCATAACGAGTATTTACATTTATTGACAACTGTTGGAATTTTAGGATTATTATCTTATGTAACTTTTGTGTTTGAACTTGTGAAGCACGGCATAATGGAAAATAAAAAAAATGTCTACAAAATAGCAGTGGCTTTTGCGATAATCAGTTATAGTGCTCAGGCAAGTGTTAATTTAAATGTTCCTATAGTTACTCCAATATTATGGCTTTTATTTGGTGCTATTTCAGCTAAGTTTAATGAATAAAGGAAAATTAATTTAAAAAAATATATCATCATGCAAGCGTTAATACTGACCGCACTCATTGTATTTAAAGTGGTTATATTGACGCTTTCTTCATAAGTATGCATAATATATATAATTTAAAGTGGAAAAATCTTCATAAAATTTTAAATAATAACAGTAGTTTTTATTGACCTTAATGCTGTATTTATTATATATAATATGTTATACTATTATAGCTTCTTAAATCATTATAAATCATAGACTATTAGGGTGTAAACAAATGAGGCTTAACCAAAAATACAAAAGGCTTATAAAATTATTATTCACTTTCGGAATTACATCTATGCTAATTGCACTGTATGGCTGGACTTGGATTGACTATTACAATAAGATTATAGAATTTCCTTTTTTTAGAAGAGGAAATTGGATGATGATTTTTCTCTATGGTATAATTTTAATTCTTTTAATGAATACATACGGTGGCTATAAAGTAGGATATTTAAAAAAAGGAAATTTATTATATTCACAAATTTTAGCCGTTATTTTTACTAATGTATTTACATATCTGCAAATTACGGTATTAGATAAGCACTTTTTAACGCCAGCACAATTAATTAAAATGACGGGACTAGATCTTATAGTTATTATAACGTGGACTTTGGCTTATCAATGGATTTACACAAAAGCATTTCCGCCAAGAAAGATGCTGTTAATATCTGGTAGACGTTCAGATTACCATCTTATGGAGAAAATTAACTCTCGAGAAGACAAATATGAGATCTGCAAGGTTATTGATATACAATACGGCATTTTACTTTTGGAAAAAGAGATATTAAATTATGATGGTGTCATTATTGGGGATATAGAGTCACATGAACGAAACCTAATATTAAAGTATTGTTTTGCTAATTCAATACGAACCTATAATGTTCCAAAGATATCTGATATCTTATTAAAGAGTTCTGTGGAACTAAATTTATTTGACTCTCCTTTAATGCTATCTAGAAATGAGGGATTAACGGTTGAACAAGAGCTATTAAAGCGTTTTGTAGATATTATAGGTTCGCTGATTGGTATTGTGATAGCAAGTCCATTATTTTTACTAATTGGGTTGTTTATTAAGCTGACAGATAACGGTCCTGTAATTTTCAAACAGTCAAGGTTAACAAAAGATAATAAAGAATTTCAGATATATAAATTCCGAACCATGATACAAGAGGCAGAAAAAGATGGGGTAGCCAGATTAGCATCTAATGGAGATGCGAGGATTATACCAATTGGACATCTGCTACGTCGAACTCGTCTTGATGAGCTTCCTCAGTTATTTAATATACTACGGGGAGACATGTCTTTTGTTGGTCCTAGACCTGAAAGACCAGAGCTTGTGGCAACGATAATGAAAGAAATACCCGAGTTTTCTTATCGGACTAAAGTTAAAGCCGGTTTGACAGGATATGCACAAATATATGGCAAGTACAATACTACTTCTTATGATAAATTAAAACTTGATTTAACTTATATTCGCAATTATTCTTTTCTACTTGATTTAAAACTAATTATCATGACGCCTAAGATAATGTTTATGAAAGAATCTACAGAGGGGGTAGCTAATGAAAAGATAAATTCTTAAAAATATTAGGTAGTAATTAATATATTTAAACATTCAGAGTGGTATTAAATAATATTTATTTGTGCTAAAGATATCAGATTAATAAATACATTTTTGAAAGGGAGTATATGTATAACATATACAATAATTAAAGACATGAAGAAAAAACAATATAATGCGTCTGAGATTCTTGAAATATTAATGAAACGTTATCCTGAATTATCAATATGCAAGGAAGCTATTATCTCTTCTTATAAAATGCTCAAACAAGCTTATGCAGAGAAAAATAAATTATTAGTAGCAGGTAATGGTGGAAGCGCATCTGACAGTGAACATATTGTTGGAGAACTTATGAAATCGTTTCTTTTTAACCGAAAAATAGAAGAAAAATATGAAAAGCGTCTAAGTGATTTATATGGTGAAGTAGGTAAAGAAATTTCACAAAAATTAGAGGGTACTTTATGTTCTATTCCTTTAACTTCAATGCCTGCACTTTCAACTGCTTTTCTAAATGATGTAGATCCAACCTTTACCTTTGCACAGATGCTATATGGCTATGGCGTAGAAGGAGATGTTTTTTTAGGGATTAGCACATCTGGAAATTCTCAGAATATTATTAATGCATTAATGGTTGCTAGAGCCAAAAATATAAAAACAATAGGTCTTACTGGAAAGACTGGTGGTAAGATGAAAAATTTATGCGATATAACAATATGCGTACCAGAAGATGAGACCTTTATGATACAGGAATTACATTTACCCATATATCATGCATTGTGTGCAATGCTGGAAGCAGATTTCTTTACAGAAAAATAAAATGAAGTACGTAGGAGGAAACCTTATATGGATTATACAAGACTGAAAAAATTCTCCGAGATAAAAGTATTGGTTTTGGGAGATTTTATGCTGGACAAATATATTACAGGTGAAGTAAAACGGATTTCTCCAGAAGCACCGGTTCCTGTAATTGAAGTTAAAGAGAAGGAGACTTATCTTGGAGGAGCTGGCAATGTAATAAATAATATAATCGCGTTAGGTGGTCATGCCAGAATAATTACATGTATTGGCGATGATCAAGCTGGTGATTATTTGCTGGACCACATGGTTTGTAAAGGTGTAGATACAAAATATGTTTGGAAGGTTGAAGGGGAACGGACTATCATAAAGACAAGGATCGTCGCTAAGAGCCAACAGTTTCTAAGATATGACGAAGAGGATATTCGTGAAATTTCAGAAGATTATGTTAACTATGTAAAGCTAAATGTAGAAGAAATATTTAAGGATATAAATATAGTAATCATTTCTGATTATGGAAAAGGAAACGTTTCATATAAGTTGGCGCAGGCTATTATAAAGAAAGCACGTTTAAAAAATATTCCAATTATTGTTGACCCAAAAGGGAAAGACTATTCTAAGTATACTGGCGCGACCGTATGTACTCCCAATATGTCAGAATTTAATGCAGTTGTTAGCGCAAGTGAATTAATGAATGAAGAGCAAATTGCAATTAAAGGCAAAAAGCTTTGTGAAGATATTGATTTGAAATATGTCCTTGTAACCAGGTCTGAGAAAGGTATGTCGCTTATTGAAGGAAGTTGCGGAATAAAGCAGGACTTACCAGCGATTGCAAAAGAAGTTGTTGATGTGACTGGGGCAGGAGATACTGTGATTTCTGTATTTTCTCTGGCTATGGCAGTTGGATATTCGTTGAGTGATTGTTGCAAATTGTCTAATAAAGCTGCATCCATTGTTATTAGCCATTTCGGTGCCGCGACTACTACTATTAAAGAAATTGAACAAACTGGTTTCCATGGTACTGGTTCTAAAATATTACAGTGGGAACAGGTACGGCAGGTAGTTCAAAACCTTAGAAAAGAAGGAAAGAAAATTGTATTTACAAATGGTTGCTTTGACTTAGTACATGCAGGTCATATTGCATCTTTTGAACAGGCTAGAGCACTTGGGGATGTGCTAATAGTAGGGCTGAATAGCGATACTTCAGTTAAAATGATAAAAGGGGATAAACGCCCTATTGTAACACAGGAAAATCGTGTAAAGTTATTAAGTGCATTGACTGTAATTGATTATATTATTATTTTTGAGCAGGATACGCCTAAAGAATTAATTGACTTAATAATACCTGATGTGCTAGTTAAGGGTAAGGACTGGTCTGGTAAAGAGGTAGTTGGGCAGGATGTTGTTGAGGCTAACGGCGGTGTGGTAGAACTTATTGATTTAGAACAAGGTTTATCTACTACAAATGTAATAGAGAAAATTAGGGAATTATATCATTAGGAGGTATAGAAATGAGCGTTATAGTCACTGGTGGAGCAGGGTTTATTGGAAGTTGTATGGTAAGAATGTTGAATGATATGGGAATAGAAGATATATATATTGTCGATCATATAAAAGAGACAGATAAATGGAAAAATATGACCAATAAAAAATATATCGAGTATATTGAAAGAGATGAGTTTTTAGATAGATTGAGTAGCTTTTCTGGCAAGGTTACACATATCATTCATATGGGAGCATGCTCTGCGACAACAGAAAAAAATTTTGATTTTCTATATAAAAATAATTTTGAATTTACAAAAAGAATATGGAAATTCTGTGTCGAAAACCAGATTTCAATGATAAATGCCAGCAGTGCAGCTACGTATGGAGCTGGAGAAAACGGTTTTGATGATAAAATGGATATAGACGTTTTAAGACCGTTAAATGGATATGGATACTCCAAGCAATTGTTTGATCAATGGGAGAAAAAACAGGTCCTTCGCCCGACCCAATACGTCGGATTTAAATTTTTTAATGTTTACGGACCAAATGAGTACTATAAAAACGGCATGGCTAGTGTTATTTTTCATACCTTTAACAAGATACGGGAGACGGGAGAAATGGGATTGTTTAAATCCTATAAAGCAGAATATAAAGATGGTGAACAGTTAAGGGATTTTATTTATGTGAAGGATATCTGTAAAGTAACTAAATTTATGATGGAAAATCCCCATATAAGTGGTTTGTTTAATTTAGGGACTGGAGAAGCAAGAAGTTTTTATGATTTGGCCAAAGCTACTTTTGAATCTATGGGATTAACTCCAAATATTAAATTTGTTGAAATGCCTGAAAGCCTTAGAGGAAAATATCAATACTATACGCAGGCTGATATGGATAAACTGAGGGAAGCTGGCTATAAAGAAAAGTTTTATTCATTGGAAGAAGGGTGTAGAGATTACGTTACAAATTACCTTCTAGATAATTATAAGACAAATTAATATGAAAAAGATTACTGTACTTATGGCTGTTTATAATCCTAAGCTGGAATGGCTTGAGAAACAGCTTAAATCCATTAATGAACAAACTTATCCTAATGTTGAGCTAATAATATATGATGATTATTCATCAGAGCTGCGCTTTGATGAACTTGAATCAATAGTTAAGAGATGTGTATATAGAGTACCATATATTCTGCAGAAAAATAGTTATAATATGGGAAGTACAAAAACATTTGAGAAATTAACAGAGCAAAATATAAGTGACTACTTCGCTTACTGCGATCAGGATGATATATGGGAAAAAGAAAAACTTTATAAAGAATTGCAAGCATTAAAGGATAGCGGGGGAATAATGGTATGCACAAATGCAAATGCAATAAATGATTATGATCAAATAATAAAACAAAATTATATGTCGATTCCTGAAGTGCTAAAGAAAAAAATTAAACTAAGCACGGTATGGAGTGATCTGCTCATAAAAAATTATTTTTGGGGTTGCACTATGCTCATAAAAAGTGAAGTTGCTAAAAAAGCTCTCCCCTTCCCAGATAATATGTACCACGACCATTATTTGGCTTTATATGCAGCTATTCAGGGACAAATAGCCTTTTTAGACGAGGCACAGGTTAAGTACAGAATTCACGGAAATAATCAAACAGGTTTTTTAAAGAATATCTTTTGTAAGCAAGATTATATTGAAAATAGAATTTGTATGCTTAGGTTAAGGTATACAGAACTTTTGAGCAGAGAATTGAGCGAGGAAAAAAAAGAGAGTATAAATAAGCTGATTAATTGGACATTATGCAGAGAAAAGTATGCTAATGGACATTGGAGGCAGTTTATGAAAATGCTAAAATATATAAAATTAAATAAGGCAACAACATTATTTGAAATATTAACAATGCCGATGCCTGGTTTTATGTGGATTCGTTTTGTTAGACTGCTGAAATGGTTAAAAACTTTAAAAACCGAATAAAGTAGAGATGAGGAATTATGAATATTTTTTTTAAAGAACTATGGAGTTATAGAGAATTAGTAATTGAATTAATAAAAAGAGATTTAAGAGTCAAATATAGAAAATCGGTTCTTGGGTATTTATGGAGTCTTTTGAACCCTTTGTTGATGATGATGGTAGTTTCAACAGTATTTTCATATATGTTTAGATTTGATATTGTTAACTTTCCTATGTATCTGCTTACAGGTCAAACCTTGTTTAATTTCTTTTCAGAAGCTACGAATATGGCAATGAGTTCTATAACTAATAGTGGATCACTGATAAAAAAAGTATATTTGCCTAAACAGGTATTCCCTGTTTCAAGAATTTTATCAAGTTTTGTTACGTTTTTATTTTCATTGTTGGCAATTGTTATTATAATGATTATTACACGTGTTAAGGTTACTTGGACTATATTATTAGTTCCTCTACCATTGATCTATATATTATTTTTCACCATAGGTGTAGGTCTTGTACTGTCAATTATGTCTACCTATTTTAGAGATGTTATTTATTTATGGGGAGTATTTATAACGGCATGGATGTATTTTACACCTATTTTTTATCCAATCTCACAGTTACCTGAGTTTGCATCAAGTTTAATGAGATTTAATCCTATGTTTCAAATGTTGCAATGTTTTAGAGAGATTGTGTTATATGGTGTTTTTCCTTCATGGCATCGCCATGTAGCGTGCATAGTTTGTGCGGCTGTATCACTAACTATAGGAATTTATGTTTTCAGAAAGAAGCAGGGGAATTTAATATTGCATTTGTAATTCTCAGGAGGATATAATAGGTGAATCAAGAAGTTATAAAAGTAAATAATGTAACTATGAGGTTTAATTTAGAAAGAGAAAGAACAGATAATGTAAAAGAGTTTTTTATTAAAAAGATAAAACGAAGATTACAAATAGATTCTTTCGTAGCATTAGAAAAAGTCAGTTTTACTATAAATAAAGGTGAAGTATTTGGCCTTATTGGAGACAATGGCTGTGGAAAAAGTACCACATTAAAAATAATTTCAGGTATTATTACACCAACAGTAGGACAGGTTGAAGTTCTAGGAAGTATTTCGCCATTGATTGAATTAGGAGCGGGATTTGATATAGAATTAACCGCAAAAGAAAATATATTGCTCAATGGACTTACATTAGGTTACTCAAAAAAATTTATTGAATCAAAGCAGCAGGAAATAATTGATTTTTCAGAGCTGAAGGATTTTATGGATGTACCTTTAAAAAACTATTCTTCAGGTATGATTGCTCGATTAGGTTTTTCAATTGCCACATTAGTAAAACCAGATATTCTTATTGTAGATGAGATATTATCAGTTGGTGATATGGGATTCCAGGAAAAGTGTGAAAATAGAATACAGGAATTGATGGCGGGAGGAACAACAGTATTAATTGTATCTCATAGTATAAAGCAAATTGAAAAATTATGTAATAGAGTATTATGGCTTGATCATGGGCATATGGTGGCGTTAGGTAAAACTGAGGAAATATGTGATTGTTATAAAAGAAAAGATTTCAAGGGAATGAATGACAATGAAATTACCTAGGATTATACGGCTGTTAAAACCGGTGATTGCACATCATTTAGAAATGTTCCTGCTATTTTATTATAGCAGAACTACTAAGCGTAGAAGATGCAAACAAAAGACTGGGCGAATATTGCTGGCCAGAACAGATGGTTTGGGGGATTTTATTATTTGGCTTAGTTGTGCAGAGGAATTGAAAAAAATATACCCTGATAAAAAAGTGGTATTAATGCTGGATTCAACCAAACCAACAATTCAGTTAGCTAAAAAAATGCCCCATTTGTTCGATGAAGTAATTAACATTGATATACACAATTATACTCGTTTTTTTTCCGTGCTGAAGATGAGAAAGATGGATTTTGATCTTGTGATACAGCCGGTATATACCAGAGTGATATTTACGGATATTTTACTTTTTGCCTGTAGAGCAGATAAAAGGATAACCTTAGACACAAATTCAAAGTTTTTAACAGAGAAGCAATTGAAACTAAGCAATAGAGGTTTTGACCAGATAATTCCTACATCTGTTGGAATTAAACATGAATTAATCCGGTGTGGTGAATTAATGCGAGGATTAGGTGCAATAGATTTTAATACCGGACTTCCGGTGTTAGGCCATCATAACAAGAGTAAGGAAAATTATTTTATAAGTTTTCCTGCTGCGTCAGCACCAACAAAAATATGGGGGCCAGAGAAATTTGCGCAGGTATACACAGAGATAATTCAGAGAACTGAATGGGACTGTATACTTAGTGGAGGGACAGAAGATATCGATTTTTTGAATGAAATTGTTGAGATGGTCAATCCTAAAGATAAGATTAAGGTAATAGCTGGCAAATATGATTTATATGATACGATTGGTATAATCGAGAAAGCTAATATGGCTATTGGAAATGATACGGGTCCCATGCATGTAGCTGTAGCTTGTGGCACACCATCAATTGTACTTATGGGAGATAACGAAATAGGACGTTTCTTTCCGTACACATCGGAAACTGGTGATATGCCTAGTTTATTAGTTGTAGATGCAGATTTGCCGTGTAAAGGCTGCAATGCAATAATCGATATCCCATGTAAATATCCTTATAGTAAAAGAGGAGCTTATCGTTGCATAGAATCTATAACGGTAGATTATTGCTTGAAGGCCGTAGATCAGCTTTTAAAGATGGTGGAAAATAAAAATGAGAGATACGATTAAGCGGGATATATCCATTTTGTTGAATGAAGCATTGTTTATAGTACTTAAAATTAAATCAAAATTAGCTAAATCGGCTAACAGCAATAATATTTTTATAATTCGGTTTGCTCATATCGGAGATTTTTGTATATGGTTAGATAGTGCGAAAGCATATAGAGAGTTATACCCAGGTAAAAAAATAATTTTTTTGACATACTCATATAAAAATATAACAGAACTCGCAGAAGCTACAGGATATTTTGATAAAGTCATTAGTTTTGAAACAGAGGGTTTTAGACGTATTCGTGCATTGAAAAAGGCTTTGAATTTTTCAGGTGAAACAATAATTAATGCTAATCCTTCCAGATCTATTTTATCAGATCTCTTTGTTTTGGCTGTGAAAGTGAATAATAGAGTTGCACAGCAAAGTGACATTACAGAGATGTCTTCCAGGGCGTTAAAACGTTCAGACCGAATATATGATAGGGTTATTCCCTGCAATATGAATGAAATGGAATTGGTTAAGAATGCCGACTTTATGCGGGGACTGGGATTAAGTGATTTTAGAGCTGGAATGTTTGAAATACCTGATATACCATGTAAAGTAGAGATACCGGGTGAAAAATACGCAGTAATTTTTCCAGATGCAGATACAGAAATAAAAATGTGGAATTATAATAATTTTGCCAATGTGATAAAAAATATAATTGACATATATCAGTATAAATGTCTGCTTTTAGGAAGTGAGAAATTTAAATATATTGGTAATAATATTTGTGATATAGTAAATAATACTAATTGCAATAACTTAATGGGGCAAACTACATTGCCTCAGTGCATACAATTGGTAAGAAATGCGCAAATTGTGGTTTCAAATGATACAGGAGGAGCACATATTGCTGCTGGAGTTCGAACGCCGTGTGTTGTACTGGCTGTAGGCTGGAATAGAGGTAGATTTTTTCCATACAAATTAGAGCAATTAAATGCTGAGGATGTATTACCTAATGATTTAATAGCTAATGTTAAATGCTTAGGATGTGGAATTGAAAATATTAACAGATATAATCCGGAATGCGGGATACAAGGGGTCACCAGATGTATTGCAGAAAATACAGTAGAGGATGTTTTGGATAAAATAAAAGAAATCATGGAGCAGAAAAATGGCGAATCTGTTAAACAAGATTAAGAAAATAAAATCAAGACTAATAGACGAGATGTTTATTTTTAAACATGCGCATTTGGTGCGTAATATAATAGAATCTATAGAGGATGATATTATACCAGGTGATGAAAGAAAAGATAATTATATATATATATCATTTCGTCCAACCGGTGGGTTTGGAGATTATATTATTAGTTCAAAGCTGTTAGATGAGATCAAAGAAATGGTTCCTTGTAAAATAGATGTTTTTTGTGAAAACGTAGAATATGGATTGGCAGTATATGGGAAGCGGGAAGATACAAATGTTCTACCTATAAATACTTTTTATTCACAAATGTGGAAATATGATCTGGCCTTGACTATAGAGCATTTTATACATATAGAAAGACAAAATGCAAATAAAATTGGGCGTATAAGTCCTGAATTTATGGATAAATTGAACAGTTTGAAGAAAGGCTATAAGACATATTATCCTGCGATTGAGCAACAATGGTTTAGAGAATCTATGCATTTTAGGAGATGTGAGCTTAAAGGGATTAATCGTTGGTCGGAGTTACGGCATGGAGATATATTTAAAATGGAAGACCAAAGGACCTGGATACCTTTAGATAAAAATTATATTGAAAGAATAAAAAAATTAGGTTTGGATACAAAACGATATATCACTATAAATCGTGGTGCAGATAGCATGGGACGATCTAAAATGCAGACTAAGGTTTGGCCTTTAGAGTATTATGTGGAATTTGTGAAGTTATTTAAAAAGAAATACTTAGATATAGAAGTAATACAAATCGGAGCAAAAAGTAATATTGAAGTTGAAGGCGTGGATCAATGTATATTTGGAGAGAGTCTGGAGACTACAAAATGGATTTTGAAACAATCATTACTTCATTTAGATTGTGAAGGCGGATTGGTACATTTAGCAACTCAGTTAGATACTAAATGCGTAGTTATCTTTGGCCCCACACCTAAACACTTTTATGAGTACCCGCAGAATATTAATTTAGTTTATGAAGGCTGTAATAACTGTATGGGTTCACACCCGGATTGGGCATTTGAATGTTATAGAGGTTTTGATAAGCCTGAATGTATGTATAAAGTTACTCCTGAAATTGTTATGGATAATATACGGAATATTTTAGATTAGTTAGTGGAGGTACATGAAAAATGGGAGAAGTAATTCGTATTATTAAAGAAGTTTCATTGAGCGGTGGAAAATTTATGATAGAATTAAATCATGGAACTGAGAAAAATGGATTGCGGGATATTCATATTCAAAATGAAAAATTCCGTTTAAGCGTTCCAGAAACTGAGTTTCTACAAATGGCATCTTGTGTTCTTCTTGCACGAAGACAGTTGGAATTGATAAAGGGTAAAGATAATTTAGCTGAAGTTATGAAGAGAAGAGGCTAATAATATGTTTATAAACAAACTACATGTTATGGATTTTTTTGAGCTAATAAACGGTAGTTCCATAGATTATGTTTTAATAAAAAATGTTGGAAGAGAACTTCCGGATCAATTAAAAGACGGAAAAGACATAGATATTATTGTTAAAGATAATCAAATTGATAAATTTGAAAAATTTATGAAAAGTCATAATTTTAGCATTGTTGATCATCCTCTAGGAAGAAAAAATGGATGGAATTTTGGTTATCAATTGCCAGAGCATCAGTTTTGGAAAAAGAATAATATAGAAGAAACTCTTTATATAGATGTATCTTTTAAACTATCTTGTAAAAGTCTCAGTCCAAAAATATGGATACCATTGGATCAACAGATAAATAAAGATATATGGGAAAATAAAGTATTTGATAAAAAAAACGGATGGTGGATCATGGATGATCGTACTATATTTATTTATATGATTGTCCGTTCCGTATTCGATAAAAATCAATTTAAAGATGTATATGTTAATGATATAGAAAAAATGTCATATTTACTTAATGATATTGATGTGGTTAGAAGTATGGAATGTGTATTCTTTAAATATACTAATCGTTTAATTGATTTGTTAAAAGAGAAGCGATATGATGATATTATTAATGATTATATCTGTTTTGTAGAATATTAGGAGGATATATGAGCAATCCGGCTGTTATTACACTTGCGTCTTTGAGTGATATTAAAGGATTTCCTTATAGATTTGAAATTGAAGATAATATAGGAGAAGCGATTCACATTCATTACAAAGATATACGCATGGATCTAACTATAAAAGAATTTTTAGAATTAGCGGAAGCAATTGAAGAGATAATAAATGATTTAGTAGAGGTGGAAGAGTTTCGGTGTAGAGATTTTGATCCAGTAAATCTGGTTGGTTTAGCACCATTACTTCCATTTTTAAGTGATATCATATATACAGAAGTATTTTTAGAAGATTTAATAGTTGACACTTATGATGAAGGTGGTAATCCTGTTTTACTTAATTTAAAATGTTCAAGGATTATCAAAGCATTACAAGGGCATTGTGGAGAAAATGATTCTAGAAAGCAAGTCAATTATTATAATAATTTTAGATGGATAAAACAAGATAATTCAGAACGATTACAATATAATTTAGAGCAAATTAAAAAAAATGGATATCCAGTTAATAAGGAACTTATAACGCTATTTAATAATGATAATATATTATATGATGGACAACATAGAGCAGCATGTCTTTATTATTTATATGGTAACATTAAAGTGCCAGTAAGACGTTTGTTATTTAAAGATAATAAATTTTCAAATAATAAATTGGATACGCTTCATTCAGATCGAGTGGAGGTTCTGGGGTGTAATGGGGCGGTAAGCTATGGAACTTGGCAAGAAGGGGAAGGTGTTTATGAAATTTCGGCTAATGTTGAATCTGTTATTATTCATAAGCTTCCACTAAGTGAAGAAATTATTATTGATATAAGTGGAGTGAAACGGGGAAAAGAAGATGGTAAATTTATGATTGAAATACATGATTAGCTTTGTTAAATATAAGTCTTTTATAATATATTATCTAAGATAATAGTTAGTAAGTAAGAGAAGCTATTAAATATATGCAGGAAACATAAATGATTATAGAAAAAAGATATATGTGTATTAGCTTATTATACACAGAGTTGAGGAGATTTAATGATAAACTTTTTAAAGAAAATTATCCCATGTTCTAAAAGAGATATAATTCTAGTATATGAGAAGCAGGAAGGCATATTACAGGGGCAGAAGGATATTAATGAACGATTATGCGATCTGGAGCAAGTAATAAAAGATTGTCACATAAAGGAGACCTATGAACGATTATGCAATTTGGAACAAGTACTGGTAGATGGGCAGATGAAAGAGACATTAGAACGCTTGCGTAACATTGAAGATGAGATGGTTGTACGATTAACACATATAGAAGAAAAAGAAGATAATCTAATGCAGAATTCCGGAAACATTGAAGATCGAAAAATACGTATTAAATTGTTTGGAGGAGAATAAGCGGTTTGGTTTTATGAGTCAGATGAAGACGATTATACAGCACAAATACCACAAGACAATCTTACTGAGGATGTTCATACGTTTAAATGATATCGTAACTCACTTGTAAATATATGAAAAGTACACATTACAGTGGAGTGTTTGCTAAAATTGGTATTAATTTGGAGGTAAATAGAAGATAGCATTATTTAATAAAAAAGAGGATATGATGGAACGGATAATTCATAATGAGGGGAAAATTGATCGAATTGAAAAGTAATTAAGATCTAATTATTATGAAGAATAGTTGTACCTATAGTCTTATTCACAAAATGGTTAGGATTTATTAATTTATCATCTGTCTCAACGGTTGAATTTGAATAAACCAACCTATTGATATTAGAACACATCACCCATAAAGAATTAGTAATACTGCATTTCTTCATGAATTGGAAAGTAAGGGTATCAATATTGAGGCAAATTCTAATTTGTTTGATGCGTTTAGCGTCCCAATGATATAAATTTATGTCGTGGTATCGGGTAGATAAAGGGAACATGCCCTTTTATATGATTGATGACTGGAGTGGGCGAAATAGTTTTATTAAAAGCAATGTTGAAATGTTTGTTAAGGGAAACCCTTCTTTTAATATTCAAGAAGTTAATTAAAACAACAAATCGTTGCTCTCTATCGAGGCGGAAAGAGAAAATGCGATATTATCAGAGTATATACTATATTGCAAATTCACTACTTGGTAAATGGATTGCCCAGACAAATAACAGTGGTTCAATTAAGGAAAAAGATAACCGTTCTACAGAAGACGCCGAGCTGATCAGGCTTCGCAAATCAAAACAGCAGCTTAAGATGGAGAACTACAAATTCCAAGAAGCACCTATTATTACGAAGCTAAAGCAAAGCAAGACGAATCTGAACTGACTGCAAACATATTTGATATTTTTAAGGCGAGCCGCAATAATCACGGGAAAGAAAAATAAAATCTGATTTAAACGATAGAAATCTGATTGCTTCTCACCGTCGCATCGGAAAAATTATGAAGCAGGAAGGACTTGTTTCAAGTTATACGACCGTTCAGTTCCATCCGCAAAAAGATACCTGCAACGAGTCAAAAAATGGAAACATCGTTGACCGCCAATTCAATTAACAAACATATAGAAATATTGTTGTTAGTGACCTAACATATGTTAGGGCCGGCATGAGCTGGAACTATATATGTGTGCTTGTTGATCTCTTTAATATAGAAATAATTGGTTACAGTGCCGGTCGCAACAAAACAGCAGACCTTGTAAAACAGGCAATTCAATCCGTAAAAGGGAAGCTGAATGATATCCAGATATTTCATACGGATCGCGGTAACGAATTCAAGAATCAGACGATTGATGAAACTCTGAAAGCATTTGAAATTCAGTGCTCTCTCAGCCATAAAGGGTGTCCTTATGATAATGCAGTTGCAAAAGCAACATTAAAAATAATTAAAACAGAGTTTGTCAGGAACCAGACCTTTAGCACCTTATATCATCTTAAGATAGAATTGTCTGATTATGTAAACTGGTTCAATAACCACAGGGTTCATTCTTCACTGTATCTGACACCGACGAAGTATAGAATGATTACCCTTAAAAAAGTTGTCTAGAAAACTGTTGACAATCCATAATTATTTTTGAAACAAATTAAATATATTTCACTTTAAATCTAAGAAGTGTAAGTCAAATTGAGAAGATTTATATATGGGAATGTTGAATTGTAAATATATGTACATTACATAAACTTACTAACCTGCTATTAGTCTAGGCTTCACCGCATTTACCATTCCCTTTCTGAATTAATAGCTGGTATATTGAATGCCTCGATCGGAATGTAGGAAAGACATGGAATCTGTCTGATATCCATAAGCAGTTTTTTATGTGGTTCTGTGGCTGAAAATCCTGTTTGATCAGATTCTCCTGTTCCTGAACTTTTGTTGATGCATGGTTGAGATCCTTTAGCTTTCTGTGAGACTTATGAAGCCACCTTTGTTTCCCCATTATTGCAGAACATCTAATCCCCACTGATGGAGAGCCATAGTTATCGTTGTATGGGGGCTTAGAAAAATGAAATGCGTTCAATTGCTGGGATTAGCGACTACACTTAAATGCTAACACTCCAGTTTGATGAGTAGGATAAAAATATATTTTTGCTGGAATGATAATTTATAGATATGTAAAAATATCAAATTAATGTATTGATAAAGGAGGGATTAAAAGTAAATTTTATGGAAAAAAAAAGAAATTCTAATATTGAACTTTATCGAGTAGTAAGTATGATACTTATCACTATTTTTCATTTTTCTGATCATGGAAATATTAGTGTAGATGTTACAATGGCACCCACCATCAATTGGTATATTTTGAGTTTTTCACGTATAGGTGGTGGATTGGGAAATTGTGCTTTTGTATTAATAACTGGTTACTTTTTATCATCTAAAGAGTTCAAATTAAAAAAATTGATTCAATTATGGCTACAAGTATTTTTTTATTCAACACTTTTAGGAATAGTATCTTTCGTATTAGGTTTGTGGAGTTTAAATACTATAAATATATCTCGTATGATGTTGCCAGTTATTAACAATAGATATTGGTTTTTATCCACATATATTATACTTTATATAACTACTCCATTTCTTAACATATTAGTAAATAATCTTGATCAAAAGAATTTTAATAAATTAATAATAACGTTAACGATTTTATTTTCTATATTACCAACTATAACACCTATGTGTGAAATAACAAATAGGGCTTCATGGTTAACTGGTGTAAATAGTCTTCCGATTTTTATACTCCTATATTTTATTGGTGCATATATTAAAAAGTATGATTATAGAATTTTCATAAATAATAAATATCAACTTACTTTATCTATTGGATTATGCCTTTGTTTATTTTTGAGTATGCTATCAATTAAGTATTTTGTTGATTTAAATTATTTGGGAGAATTTTATTTTGTGTGGGGAATGGAGAAGACACCTATTGTTTTAACAGCAATATGTCTTTTTATTTATTTTAAAGATTTAAATATTAAATATAATAAGTATATTAATATAGTGGCATCGTCTGTATTCGGTATATATCTTCTGCATACGAATATTGAATTCTCACAATATATATTTAAAACAGTATTTAGTAATACAAAAACATTCTACTCTTATTTGTTATTACCTCAACTTATTCTTGCAGTGACATTAATACTGATAATAGGTGTAATAGTAGATCACATAAGAATATTAATATTTGAAAAGCCAACAATGTTAATTGTAGAAACATTGTTAGCAAAAGAAAATATGAGGTTAAATGCCATTAAGTTTAAGTTAATTTATCTTTTTGTAATTGTAGCATTTTTGTTATTAGGAAAACTTATTTATGATAATCATAATTACAAACATCATATAGTTAATATTGGAAATAATGATTACGCTTCAGCGCCGTTATTAGATGATAAACTAATTGTAGAAAAAATAAATATTAAAGCATCAAAAATTACTGCAATTTCATTTACTCCTGTTACTTGGGGGAAAAGATTTGATAATAGTGATATGTTAAATATTCAAATACTCAACTCAAACAAAGTTCCTATATTTGATAAAGATATAAAGTTAAATTCGCTCCCAGATAATAAAGAATATAGGATGAATGTTAGAGATCTTTCGATTAATTATAATGAAGATTATTATATTAGTTTTAAAAGTTCCAATAATGACAAAGAAAATTATATAGCATTAATGATGAATAGTGACGTAGCTCACGATACTAAATTATATGTTGATAATATATACAAAAATGGTACTCTCGATTTAATCATATTTGGATATTGAAATATTATTTGACTTTTCTTTATTTATTTGTGAATGTCAATGAAAATATTTACCACCGGGGATGCGGACGTTTTGTTGGACATTAAACAGCCAACCCCAGACTTCTTCTATAGTCTAACGGACTCATTCCTCCAAGGGATAGCTTAATCCGTTTTTCAGCATACCACTTTATATATTTATCAAGTTCCCCTATGAACTGGCCTATTGTAACGCCAGTCCATGAGTAACCATAAAACATCTCATTTTTAAGTCTGCCAAAGAAACCTTCACAAGCAGAGTTATCAGGTGAGCAACCTTTTTTTGACATCGAACGTGTAAGCATAGCCTTTTCCATCCGTTCAATCCAGCCCGACCAACGGTAATGGCAGCCCCGGTCAGAGTGTATGATAGGCTTTTCATCTTCGCCAAGTGATAAAATAGCTTCATCAAGCATAGTGTTAACCAGTTCTGCATTAGGTGATGTACTAATAGTCCAGCTTACTGGGAGTCCATCAAAACAATCTATGATTGGAGATAAGTACACTTTTCCAGCAGGGATATGAAACTCGGTTATGTCTGTCAACCACTTATTATTGGGCTTATCTGCATGAAACTCACGATTAACTATATTTTCAACCTCAGGACTTAATTCTCCTTTGTAGGAATTGTATTTCTTTCGCTTGATATTGGGGACTACAGTTCCTTACAGCATTCATAAATCTGATCTTTCATAAGGAACATACCTCCTGTCGGAAGAGGTCATCATATCTTGCGTTATTTGTTGCAAAACTAGGCATGGAT
>SVDU01000022.1 GCA_015057705.1 Paenibacillaceae bacterium
TGGCGAAGTGACACCTTCGCTCTTTTGCTATGCTATTTTTTATTTCAAAGCCATTATACACTATCTTTGACTATTTGTGCAATTTCCTATAAAGTAAAAAACAGGAGGAAAGTCCTGTCCGAAACGGATGGCTTTCCTCCTGCCTCTTTATTCTTTAATATAACAAAATCTTTTCATCCAATTATAAAGAAAACGGATTCTCAGTCTTGTAAAGCATTCCCTTAGGCTGGTTAAATCCAATCTCTTCCACACCAAGGTATTTAAATATTTCAAATAAAGCTTTTCCATAATGTCCGAATGCAACCGCTCCATGGTGAGGATAATTCTTCTCAATCAATACATGGCGGTAGAATCTTCCCATCTCCGGAATTGCAAAGATTCCAATGGAACCGAAGGAACGGGTTGCTACAGGAAGCACTTCACCCTGGGCAACATAAGCGCGGAGAATGTTATCTGCAGTGCTCTGTAAACGGAAGAATGTGATGTCTCCTGGAAGAATATCTCCCTCCAATGTACCCTGAGTTACCTCTTCTGGAAGGGTTCTTGCCATAATCATCTGATATTTCATGGAGCATGAGGAAAGCTTTCTGGAGCAGGTATTTCCGCAGTGGAATCCCATAAAAGTATCCTGGTGTGTATAATTGTGCTTTCCTTTGATATCGCCTTCATACATATCATCCGGAACCGTATTGTTAATATCAAGAAGGGTTACAGCATCTAAGCTCACACAGGTACCGATAAACTCACTAAGCGCACCGTAGATATCAACTTCACAGGATACAGGGATGCCCATTCCGGTTAAACGGCTGTTTACATAGCAGGGAACAAATCCAAACTGAGTCTGGAATGCAGGCCAGCATTTTCCGGCAATGGCAACATACTTACGATATCCTCTGTGCTGCTCTACCCAGTCTAATAAAGTCAGCTCATACTGAGCAAGCTTAGGAAGAATATCCGGTTTTTTATTTCCTTCTCCTAATTCTGCTTCCATATCTTTTACTACATCAGGAATTCTGGGATCTCCTGCATGCTTATTAAACGCTTCAAATAAATCAAGTTCTGAGTTTTCCTCAATCTCAACACCCAGATTATAAAGCTGCTTGATTGGAGCATTGCAAGCCAGGAAGTTTAACGGACGCGGTCCAAAGCTGATGATCTTTAAGCTGGAAAGACCTACTAAAGATCTTGCGATTGGAAGGAATTCCTCTATCATATCTGCACATTCTGTGGCTGTTCCAACCGGATATTCCGGGATATATGCTTTCACGTTTCTCAGCTTTAGATTATAGCTTGCGTTTAACATTCCGCAGTAAGCATCTCCTCTGCCCTGGGTTAAACTGTCTCCGCTTTCCTCTGCAGCTGCAATAAACATAACCGGGCCGTCGAAATGCTTTGCAAGAAGGGTTTCTGAAATCTCCGGTCCAAAGTTACCAAGATAAACAACCAGTGCATTACAGCCTGCATTTTTAACATCTTCCAATGCCTGTACCATATGTATTTCGCTTTCTACAATACATACTGGACATTCATAAATATTGGCTGCATCATACTTTGCTCCATAAGCTTCAATCAGAGCTTTCCTTCTGTTTACTGACAATGTTTCCGGGAAACAATCTCTGCTGACTGCAACGATACCTACTTTTAATTCCGGGATATTATTCATATTATGACTCCTCCTGTTATCTTAAGGCTTTCTTAAAAGCCCATCCTTTTTTATCAATCTTTAAATAGTAAGATTTTCTCCTGTGATACCAATATAGGCTTCTCCTGGAAGACCGCCCTCTTCATGTCCGATCAGCCATTTGTTCTTTGCAAACAACAGCGTATCCTCTTTGTTTACTGTCTTATCAAGAGGTGATAAATCGGTATTGGTTCCCTGGGGGAGAATTACCACACAACGGAAACCGCCTTCCTCTGTATGGCAGGGTGCATAATGAAGTGTTGTCGCATAAACCTCCACTACCGTTCCCCTGGGAATAAGAAATGCTTCCATATTACCTGAATCATAGGTGTATTCCGGCGTAATATCCTGCTGTTTTCCAAGAATCAGCACCAGATCGGTGGCAGCAATGTTAATCTCAGAATTCCTGTGATACTCTGCAGCATTTAACTTCTTATTGTGACCGTTGCAAAATCCAACCTGTATCGGCATCTGTCCGTATAAATTCTTCTCCATCTCTTTGCAGACAGGAAGTGCTTCCAGTTCCTGTACAGAGGCAACGTATGTCACATCGTCCGGAAGGGGAGTATTCTCCATCTTCTCCAGAAGATCACCAATTTCATAACCCGTTACAACCTTTCCATAAGCACGAAATGCCGGATCCGTTACTGGTTTTATGTCTAAGCCCATAATAATCCCTCTCTTTTCATTTATTCTCCGAAAACTGCCAGATAATCCTTCTTAAACTTCTCGATTCCCTGATCTGTTAACGGATGACCTGTCATCTGCAGAAGTACCTTATAAGGAACTGTAGCAATGTCCGCTCCAGCCTTTGCACAGTCAATGACATGAATGGGGTTGCGCACACTGGCTGCGATGATCTCAGTTTCAATTCCATGAATCTGGAAAATCTCCATAATATCGCTGATTAAATCAATACCAGGCATGGAAATATCATCAAGACGGCCTAAAAATGGTGAAACATAAGTTGCACCTGCTCTTGCAGCAAGAAGTGCCTGGGCGCAGGAAAATACAAGAGTAACATTGGTTTTGATTCCCTCGGAATGAAGAACTTTAACGGCCTTTAAGCCTTCCGGAGTCATGGGAATTTTCACTACCATATTGGGGTGGATTGCCGCAATATCCCTTCCCTCTTCGATCATGCCCTTAGCATCCGTGGTTGTGGCTTTCACTTCCCCGCTAATGGGACCATCTACGATAGAAGCAATTTCACCGATTACTTCTTTAAAAATACGCCCTTCCTTTGCAATCAGGGATGGATTCGTGGTTACTCCGCATATAATTCCCATCTCATCTGCCATTCTGATTTCTTCCACATTTGCCGTATCAATAAAAAAACGCATATTTTAATCCTCCTGCTTTCTGTTGGTAAACCTATGATTTATAAACCTGCCAGTATCTTATAACTGCCTTTTAAATCCTCATAAAGCTTCTTGTAAAGCTGGTGATAATTTTTATATATCTCTGCTTTTTCTGCATCAGGCTCCGTTGACCTGTCTTCACAGATCAGCGCTTCACAGGCAGATTCCACACTCTCATATAAGCCGCAGCCCACTCCGGCAAGAATCGCCACCCCTAAGGCTGGTCCTTCCGTCTGAGCCACCGTTTTTACACTGCACTCATACATATCTGCAAGCATCTGACGCCATACAGGACTTTTGCCTCCGCCTCCGCACGCCATCATCTGCTCCACATCAATTCCCATCTCTTTTAAAATATCATTGCAGTCGCTTAAGGAATAAGAGACTCCCTCCATAACGGCACGCAGCATATTTGCCCTTGTGTGTATGGCAGAAAGGCCGAAAAATACACCTCTGCAGTCCGGATCAAGATGGGGTGTTCTCTCTCCCATCAGGTAAGGAAGATATAAGAGCCGCCCGCTGCCAGCTTCCACCTGTGCAACTTCCTTATTGATAATGTCATAGACATCAATCTTCTCTTTCTCTGCTTCCTTCACATAATCCCCGCAGAACTGATCCTTAAACCACTTTAAAGAAAGACCCGCTCCCTGGGTAACCCCCATCACATGCCAGGCACCTGGTACTGCGCAGCAGCAGGTATGGACTCTTCCTTTGGGATCAATGGTAACCTGGCTGCTGTGGGCAAATACCACACCAGAGGTTCCGATTGTCGTAAAGGCAGTTCCATCCTTAACCACTCCGGTACCTACTGCCGCTGCAGCATTATCTCCAGCTCCCCCGACTACCTTCGTCTCCTCTGATAAACCTGTCTTCCCGGCAATCTCAGGAAGAACCGTGCCAGTCACTTCACAGGATTCATATACCTTACCTAAAAGTGCCGGATCAATATCCAGCTTTTCAAGCACTTCTTCTGACCAGCATCTGCCCGGTACATCAAGAAGCTGCATACCGCTGGCATCAGACACCTCTGTGGCGTAGTTTCCAGTGAGTACAAACCTTATGTAATCCTTGGGCAGAAGAATATGTCTGCACCGGCTGTAATTCTCCGGCTCATTCTTCTTAACCCATAAGATCTTGGCTGCTGTCCAGCCGGTTAACGGCGGGTTTGCGGTAATCTCTATCCACCGCTCTCTGGGCATAATGGAGAGCATATCTTCTACCTCTGCACCAGTTCTCTGGTCGCACCAGATAATGGAGGGGCGAATCACTTCATTCTTCTCATCAAGCATGACAAGGCCATGCATCTGACCGGATAAACCAATTCCCTTTATATCCTCTTTTGAAACGTTGGATTCCTTTACTACCTGGGAAATCGTCTCCAGAACTGCATCCCGCCAATCCTCCGGCTTTTGCTCCGCCCAGCCATTCTCCGGCTGGTAAAGCGGATACTCTCTGGAGGCTGAAACCACTACCTGTCCTTTCTCATCAAACAGAACGGTCTTTGTTGCCGATGTTCCCACATCGATCCCTATCAGATAATTCATCCTCTTACCTCCTGGTAAAATCTCTTACTCTGATTATAATACAGATGGCGTAAAAAAGCGTGCTTTTATTTGTCCAAGTAATAGCACTTTTTTGCCTTTTTTTATTTTTCCATTTTTCTATTTTCAAAATATACAAACCGGTCCGTAGCATCCAGTATATCTTTAAAATCCTCTCTTGGAGCCAGATCAATATACCTTCTTAAAATCTCTCCTTCCTGCTTTTTATAGGGTCCGTAGAAGATGTCAAACAGATTGTGGCCGCGCATGTATAGTTTGATTTCCTCCATATGCTCCTTTAATTCTTCCGGACTTTCCATGTTCTTTCCCACTGCCTCCAGAAACTGTTTTCCGCTTTTTAGCCGGTGAAGATACTCGTTCCATTTTTCAAATAATATCCGGTAAAATGCTTCCTCGCTCTCCACAATTCCCAGCTGTTCCATGATCTTTGGATTAAAGAAATAGTTTTCAAAGGAATAATATTTTAATATAAGCACATTCCTTCTGGTTACCTTCGGCAGCCGGTCTATCTCATCCCTGCCCCTCTCATCATAATACCGGCACAGTTCCCCCGCCAGCTCCTCCGGATCTTTCCCATCTCCATCCCGAATCATCAAAAACTGATCCCGTAAATAAACCTGATTCATATATTTTAAATTGGCATAGGTTTTGATGTTGGTACAGCTGTTGGTGGTGATAATGGAAATTCTGGACAGATTCCCTTCTTTGTCATAGATCTCCGAATAATACTTTTCAAGCAAGAGGGGAAGCCTGCTCTTGTCCTGCTTTCCTTCCACTATAAATACAAAGCTTACACCTAAAAGATCAATGGCTCCGTACCCCAGATCATCTAAAATCACATCAATATCCGTTTTCTCCTTTACCACCGAATATCCACCCCGGTCAAGAACCACCTGCCGGATCTGCCGTCTGGTGAAATTAAACAGCATATTGGGGGAATGAGTGGTGAAAATGACCTGGTTCTTTTTGGACAAACGGTACAGGATCTCACTGGAAGCCTTCTGAAGCTGTGGGTGAAGAAAGATCTCCGGATCCTCTACAATGATAATATTGGGAATTCTCTTCCCATCCTCTGTATATGCTTCCAGAAGGGACAACATGTATAAACTTCTCATGCCGTTGCTTAAATTACTGATGGGGCTTGTCTTCCCCCTCTCCTCATGATAGGTCTCTGCCGTCACCTTAAACATCTCGTTTGGGTCGCAGATCAGGGAAAAACGGATTTCCTCATACCCTCCGTTCTTTTTGTAATTCTCATTGACTCTGGCAGCAAAATCATTTAAATTCAGCTGGTACATCTTATATTCCAAAAGCTTGGCTGTCTCATATACCGCCAGTTCTTCCGGCTTCTTCTGGTTAATCAGCCCGATACACTGGAAACACTGGCTGCACTCTCTGGCGCTGTCAAAGATACAGACGTGATTTCTTAACCTGGACAGCTGGTCATCTTCCTGAAAAAGCAGGAGATCATTCTGAAACTGATTCAGTTCTCTCTGGGAATCAATGTAGTACAGTCTGGGCATGACCTCTTTGATATACCGGTTGTTTTTATGGTAACCGTCAAAGAACCTGGTTTCTCCGTTCCAGCTGGCCTGAAAGGTAAAGGATAATTTCCCTTCCTGATAAGAAGGAAGCTTTGTCATAAAATCGTGAAGCCAGGTGTCAAACCGCTTATACTGACTGACAATTCCAGCGCGGTGAAATAATTCTAAATCCTCCTGGGTGATTGCCAGAGTCATAATAATCTCGATTTTCTGTTTTTTCTCGTTAAAATCTTCTTTTGTTACATCATACGCATTGGCTGCAGCCCTTATGGCATCCAGGATTCCTGTTTTTCCGGTATTGTTCTTTCCCACCAGGATCAGGGCATTTTCAATGTCCGTAATCTCCATGTCCTCAATCGACTTAAAATTCTTAATATGAACCGAAATAATCTGCATAAGATATCTCCTTTATAGAATCCAGTATAAAAGCCTGAACTGAAAAATTCAAGTTCCTCTTAAAAAATCACACTGGCTGTTCCTTTGCTTCATACAATAGATTATATTATTTTTCAGGAGTGATTCCTATGATTGATACCAATCTGGTTCTTACGCCCTTGCATTACCTTTACCTGGCAGGCGTTCTTACAATACTCACAGTGATGATTTTACGGCGGGATACTCCTTTGGTCTGCATCGCCTTTTTGTTCCTGATTGGCGTCGTGGGGCTTGGAACCATAACCGGCGGTATTATGACCGTATTTAAAGCCATTGTGTTTGCAGCAAAGGAATTTACGGAAATTATTGCAACCATTGCTCTAATTACCGCTTTGTCAAAATGCTTAAAGGATTTAGGCAGTGACTACATCATGATGATTCCCATGTCTAAGGTGATGAGATCGCCTTCGGTTACCTGGTGGATTCTTGGCTTTACCATGTTTCTTTTTTCCCTGTTTCTCTGGCCCTCTCCTTCCGTAGCTTTAATCGGCGCAATTATGCTTCCTTTTGCCTTAAAAGCCGGACTGGACCCGCTGGCAGCCGCCATGGCAATGAATTTATTCGGACACGGTTTTGCCTTAAGCTATGACCTGGTCATTCAGGGTGCTCCTTCCATTTCCGCAGGAGCTGCTTCTATCTCCGCTTCCGATATTTTAACAAAAGGCCGCCCCCTTTTCCTGGTTATGGGCATTGTCACCGCAGTCAGCGCATATCTGTTAAACAGGAAACAAATCTCCGCCTGCTGCAACCAGGTAAGCATACAGGATACACAGCCTCCGCATATGCCGGGACTTTCCGGCATTATCATGGCATTTGTTACCCCCCTGCTCTTTGCTGCCGATATCATTCTGATGCTTGTCTTTGATTTAAAGGGAGGCGATGCTACCAGTCTGGTTTCAGGAACTGCAGTCCTTATCATGTGCATCGGCGCTTTTTCAGGTTTTGGAGTTCATGCGCTGGAAAAGGTCACCCTCTATGTAACCGACGGTTTTCTTTTCGCTATACGGATATTTGCTCCCGTTATAATCATCGGGGCATTTTTCTTTTTAGGAGGAGACGGAATTTCTCATATTCTGGGTGACCAGTTCCAAAGGGGCATATTAAATGACTGGGCGATCTGGCTGGCCCGCAATACGCCTCTTAACAAATATATGGCCGCAGTCCTGCAGATGGCCGTTGGAAGTCTCACCGGTCTTGATGGATCCGGATTTTCCGGTCTTCCCTTAACCGGCGCTCTTGCAGGAACTCTGGGCTCTGCTGTTCATGCCTCAGTACCCATTTTAGCCTCTCTGGGACAGATCACAGCAATTTACGTTGGAGGCGGCACCATCGTTCCCTGGGGACTGATACCTGTCGCAGCCATATGCAGCGTCAATCCTCTGGAACTTGCCAGAAAAAATCTGCTGCCCGTTTTCATCGGATTTGCCGCGACGTTCCTTGTAGCCTGTTTTCTCTTATAAACGATTCACCAAAAAGGAGGAGTCATTATGTGTGGAATTTCCGGATTCTATAACCCAAACCGGGATTACTTAAAAGATAAATCCTATTACACCCATGTGCTGGAGGATATGGCTGCCATTCAAAGGCACCGGGGGCCGGATGCGTCCGGCACCTGGCTGTTTGAGCATGGAGGACTGTCCCATGCCCGTTTATCCATCATTGACTTAACAAACGGCAGCCAGCCTATGAAAAAAACAGAAGCAGGGAAAACGTTTTGCATTGTATATAACGGAGAAATCTACAATACAGAAGAGCTGCGCAATGATTTAATCAAAAAAGGCCATACCTTTGATACCACCTGCGACACGGAAGTCATCCTTACTGGCTACATGGAATATGGTCCTGATTTTGCCAGACAGCTTAATGGGATCTTCGCCTACGCCATACAGGATCCATACCGGGAATGCCTTTGCTTATGCAGGGACCGTGCCGGTGTAAAACCCTTGTTTTATACCGTGCGGGATGATGAAATTATCTTTGCCTCCGAACTGAAGGGGATTTTTGCCTATCCAGGTATCCGTCCTTACCTGGATAAATCAGGATTAAATGAAGTATTTTCCATTGGACCTGCCCGCACTCCGGGCTGTGGAGTTTTCAAAGACATGAAGGAATTGCTGCCAGGGCATATGCTTCTTTGCTCTCAGCAAGGCTTCCATTTGAAAGCCTACTGGAAGCTGGAAAGCCATCCCCATGAGGACAGCTACGAGGAAACCATAGAAAAAACTTCATTTTTAGTCACGGACTCCATTAAACGACAGATGGTTTCTGATGTGCCTATCTGCACCTTCTTGTCAGGAGGCGTGGATTCCAGCATTGTGTCTGCAGTCTGTGCCGCAGAGCTGAAAAAACAGGGCCGAAGGCTTAATACCTTTTCCTTTGATTTTGTAAATAACGATCAGTATTTTAAAGCCAGTGCTTTTCAGCCCTCACAGGACCGGCCTTTCGTGGATCTGATGGTAAAATTTCTGGATTCTGACCATCACTATCTGGAGTGTGACAACCTGACCCAGGCAGACCGGCTTTACGATTCCGTTATGGCCCATGATCTGCCTGCTATGGGAGATATTGATTCCTCCATGCTTCATTTCTGTTCCATGGTGAAACCTCATAACAAGGTGACTCTAACAGGAGAATGTGCAGATGAAATCTTTGGGGGTTATCCATGGTTTCACAGAGAAGACTGTTTTAAAGCCCATGCATTCCCCTGGACCATGGATCTGCAGCCCCGTAAGTCCTTGCTGAATGACGAATTTTTAAATTATTTAAATATGGATGAATATGTAATGGAAACCTATGAAAAATCAGTTGCTGAGACTCCCTTACTGGCAGAAGACAGTCCAACAGAAGCCAGAAGGCGGGAGATTTCCTATCTGAACCTGCGCTGGTTTATGCAGACACTGTTAAACCGTATGGACCGGGACAGCATGTATTCCGGGCTGGAAGCCAGAGTTCCTTTTGCAGACCACAGGATTATTGAATACGTATGGAACGTTCCCTGGGATATGAAGACAAGAGACGGAGTGGTGAAGAACCTCCTTCGTCAGGCAGGCAGGGGACTTTTACCAGATGAAATTCTTTTCCGCAGAAAATCTCCCTACCCCAAAACTTATGATACCAATTACGAAGCCCTTCTTATAACCAGAGTCCGGGAAATGATGTCTGACAGCAAAGCGCCAGTTATGGAATTCCTTGATAAGAATAAGCTGGAGCATTTTCTGGCAAAGCCTTCCGATTATGGAAAGCCCTGGTATGGTCAGTTAATGGCAGGACCCCAGATGCTTGCCTACCTTCTCCAGATTAATTACTGGCTGGAGATCTACTCCATTGGAATTGTATAGATTCTGTTAGTATTTTGTAAGCATAGAAAGAAAACCGTAAGGGAAATTTGTCACAATTTGTGATAGAATAACAGTGGCAATAACAGACTGATCGCGAGGAATTAGCATGAAGAAGTACAGCATTGGAGAAGTCTCCCTTCGGTTAGGTTTAAGCCGCGATACCCTTCGCTTTTATGAAAAAAAGGGTATCATACAGCCGAAAAAAGAGGAAAATGGTTACCGAAGCTATACCTATGATGACATCAGCAGGCTGTTAAGCATTATGTATTACCGCAGACTTAATTTCAGCCTGGAAGACATTGAGCGGATTCTTTATAAAAGTTCCATTCATTCAAGCCGCTCCATGATTCAGAAAAAAATTACAGAAGAAAAACAACAGCTGGAACTTCACCGGCAGTCGCTGGTGCATTTAAACCTGTTGAAAATCACTTACGATAACGTGAAGCAGGGTCTGGATCAATACCAGACCAAGCCGCTTCTCACCCATTACAGGATCAAGGACTGCGAAGAGATCAACCGTCTTGGAATCCCTGACTTATGTGCTCCATTCCAGGAATACATAATTAAGGAAAAGCACGCGAAATTCCGGGATGAATTTTTTCTTCTTTCAGAAGAAACATCCTCAGTGATGAGGCTGAATCCTGATTTAAAACGCTTTCCTGTCCTGAAATGGGAAACCTGTGCTTACACCGTTCTTGCGTCCGACTCCCTTGTTCCTGATGAAGAAAAGATGCTAAAGGCAGCTGAGTGGGCTAAGGAACAGGGTTATACTCTGACAGGAACTGCTTACTGCGGCCCTGTCATGGGCTGCGCGCCAGAACAGCAAAAAGAAGAGGGAACAGAAGGGGTGTCAGATAAAACCATTCATTATCTGGAACTGTATCTTCCTGTTTCCCAGTAATTCATGCAAAAAGTCCCGTTTGGCTATTGGCCGGATCGGGACTTTCTGTATGATAACATGGAAATTTCGAAAGGAGAAGCAGGCAGACCCGCTTCATTGTATAAAAGGCCTTTCTTTGGAGCATTGGACCAGCAGTACCGGAAGAAAACCGGCTGCTTTACTTCACTGCTGCTGATTCGCACCAGATTCTCTTTTATTTCTCCTGTCACAGAATGATAGACTCCGTCTGTGCCTGCGATCTCAAACTCTTCCAGTCCTGTTCCCCCCCGGATAACAAGCCCTTTTTTATCTTCTGTCTCAAAGATAAGAGTAATCCATTGCTCTGATACATTAAAATCTGAGAGCCATGGTCCGCGAAAGATCACATGCTCCCCGTATATCATAGACCTTACTGCCAGCGACATACGATAAGCGGCCTCCCGTTTATTAAGCGGGTGAAGGTCATTATCTTCCCCTAAATCCAGATTTACCGTAACTGCCACATTCTTTAATCCGCCCGCTTTTCTCTGTGCTTCCCTGATCCTTGGCCAGGCATCGTTCTTGTCATCTAAATCAATGGAAAAATTAGGAAGTTGGGCAATTACAAAGGGCAGACTCTCTTCCTTCCACATTTTTCTCCAAAGAAGAATCATCTGCTGCAGCCGTTCCTCATAGGAATCCGGTCTCTCGTCATTGCTCTCTCCCTGATACCACAAAACGCCTTTTACCAGATAGGGAAAACAGGGTGCCAGCATCCCGTTATAAAGCCCGGTTGGTTTCTGTGACATTAAGTCCACTCTGGGCGCAGGTTCACCCATCGCCCTGCTTTGGTATTCCCACCTGCCATCTAAGACAATGACTTCTTCCTCTGCAAATAAGGCGTAGATCTTATCAGGAGTGACTCTTCCTGCCCCATTCTCACACACCAGGCAGATGCGGATCTCATTTTCCCCCGCTTTTAGCACACCTTCCGGAACGTTGTATTTCCTGGGCGGATACTGGTATCCGGTCTCTCCCACCAGAACGCCGTTTACGTAGGTTCTGTCGCTGTCTGTCATGGTTCCCAGCCAGAGTCTTGCCTTTTTCCCCTCCAGATGTCCGGGCAGCATAATCCGCTTGCGAAACCAGATGACACCATTAAAATGATCCAGACCGAAATCCTTTAAAAATGCCGGAAGAGTTACTTCCTTCCAGCTGTTACCGTTCCAGTCCATGCTTTTTTCCAGATCTCTTACAGTCTCATACCAGTCCTCATAAGCCTTTCTCTGTCCTGCCATTTTTTCCTCTAAAAGCTTCTGATTGTGGCATAGCTCCAGCTCTTTCCTCATATCAGGATACTGACTCACCTCTTCTTCTCCCATCCAGGCTTCTACAGAAGATCCGCCAAGGCTTACATTAATAAGGCCAATGGGCACATTTCTATTCTCCCGCATAAATTTTCCGAAGAAATAAGAGACAGCGGAAAATTCTCCAATGGTATCAGGAGAACATTCCTTCCATGAAGCTTCCACGTGATCCTTTAAAGGCCCATGAAATTCATAGTTTTCTTTTACTTTATACAGCCGGAATCTGGCATCCCCCTGTTTTTTAAACTCTGTAGGATACCGGTCCTTTACCCTGTTCATGGGCAGTTCCATATTGGACTGGCCGCTGCAGATGAATACCTCCCCAAGATAAACATCTGACACCTGAATTGTTTCACCGGATTCCCCGGACAATTCCATGATAAAGGGTCCGCCTGGCTGTAAGTGATGAAAGTAAGCTTCCCAGTTTCCGTCTCTATCTGCCCTGCAGCTGATTTCCTGGTCTGAAAGCCGCAGAGAGATGCCTTCACCCGGAGCCGCAAGGCCCCAGATTCTTGTTCTCTCTCCAGTCTGCAGGACACAGCCGTGGCTGATTAGTTTGGGAAGCATAAGCCGTTTTTCCTTATTTTCCATAGACATCTATCCTTTCGCACCGGTAGAAGTGATTCCTTCCACAAAATACTTCTGAGCTGCAAAAAACAGGATCAGCGCTGGAAGCAGTGCAAGAAATGACATGGCAAGAATCTGATTCCATTCCACAATTCCGCTGCTTTGATCGATAGACATCTTTAGTGCCAGCGCAACCGGATATTTGGATAGGCTGGTTACGTAAATAAGGGGCCCTAAAAAATCGTTAAAGCTCCAGATAAACTGGAAAATAGTACAGCTGACAATTGCCGGTTTTAAGGCAGGCAGCAGAATGCGAATCAGGATCTCAAAGGAATTGCATCCATCCACAGTGGCCGCCTCATCAAGGTAGGTGGGAATGGACCGGAGAAACTGAATCAGCATGAAAACAAAGAATGGTTCATTGGCAAATATAGTAGGTGCAACTAATGGAACATAAGTATCTAAAAGTCCAAGATTCTTCCAAAGCAGATAAAGAGGTATTCTTGTTACCACTGCCGGGAGAAACATGGTTGCCATAAGTAAAGAAAAGAAAAATTTCTTAAATGGAAACTGGAATCTGGCAAACCCATAAGCAACCAGGGTGCTGGATATCAGGCAGAACAGAATCTTTGGTATTACGTACTGAAACGTATTGAGAAAGAAGGTTGTAAATGTAAACTGGGTTCTCGTCTTCCAGCCTTCGATGTACGGAGTAAAGTCTATTCTTTTGGGAATAAAACTGACCGTTGTAAATATTTCATTATTGGTTTTAAAAGTCGCGCCTACCAGCCAGAGAATGGGATAGATCATGACAAGAGCCACTGCTGTTAATATCCCATAACGTATAAATGCACTGACTAAATTCCTGCGGCGCCTGCGTCTTTCTAACTTACTTAACCCGTTCATATGTCCCCTCCTTAGTTCCCTTCATCAGAATAAAATACCCATTTGTTCTGTGTAGCGAAGAGAATTGCTGTTACAGCCATGATAATGATAAATAAGAGCCAGCTGGCCGCACTTGCATACCCCATGTTAAAAAACTTAAAGGCATTGTCATAAATGTACATGGAGGTCAGATAAGTCGCATTTAGCGGACCTCTTCCGGTGACCAGATAGGGACCGTTAAATTCCTGGAAGGCATTTACCATCTGCATGACCAGATTAAAGAAAATGGTGGGTGTAATGAGGGGAATGGTAATCCGGAAAAAAGAATAAAGCCGGGTAGATCCATCCACACTTGCTGCCTCATACAGTTCCTGGGGCACATCTTTTAATGCCGCCAGAAAGATCAGCATGGAAGACCCAAACTGCCAGACTTTTAGTAAAATAATGACAGACATTGCTCCATTTGGTGAAGATAACCATGGTACGGGAGCCGCTCCGAAAATACCGATAAAACGGTTGATAAAACCATCTTGTTGAAATAAAAACCGCCAAAGCACTGCAACTGCAACATTTCCTCCCAATAAAGACGGAATATAATAAGCAGTACGATAAAAATTAATGCCCTTCAGCTGAAAATTCAAAATATAGGCAATAAACAAAGCAAAGGAAAGCTGAAGTGGTACCGTAAATATTGTATACTTTATAGTGGCGGTCAGGGTTGACCGAAAATCAGCATTCCGGAACAGATCTATATAATTTTGAAATCCTACAAAGTTGGGTTTCCGTACAAGATTATAATCAGTAAAGCTGATAACAAGTGCATTCACAAAAGGATATAATGTTAAAAATATTATACCTGCCAGCCATGGAAGAATATATAACAATCCGATTTTACTATGTTTCAAAAAGCTCCCTCCTTCGATTCAGTCACGCAGAAGAATCTCACTCCTCTGCGTGACGACTTAACCAGCAGTTTTTTCTGCTATTATTTGTATTGCTGTTTCAGCTTGGCATTTTCCTCGCTGATAGCATCAAAGATTGCTTTTGCAGCATCATCTGCACTGCTCTGTCCAAATTCAAATTTCTCGTAATTTTTGTCGTATGCGTCTGTAAATTTGGCATTCTCAAAAATCGGAGAGTTATTGATTACTTTTGCATTCGCAGTAAAGTCATAAGCATCTTTTACAACACCGGTAATCTGACCATCTGCTTCCAGGGAGGCTTTTGCTGCCTTTGAAGCAACCATTCCTCTGGTGGAGCCCATTAATTTTGTTCCTTCCGGATCGTTTAAGATGTACTGTAAGAATTCTGCGGCAGCCTTTGGATTCTTGGAATCCTTGGAAATTGCAAAGGTTAAAGATGGCTTTGCCATAGTTCCCTCAAATTTTGCACCATCAATTACTGGAAGCGGTGCAATCGCCAGCTGATCGCCTTTATCCGATAAGGTCTTTGCATTGGAAGCAATTCCGCCGGTCCATTCTAAGACGCCGGCATAACCGCCGTTGATAAATTTAGCGTTCTGAGCGATGCTTACAGGCTCATTGCCTACATTCTCAATATAGTCTTTTCTGGAGCAGAATACATGGGCATCTGCCAGATCTTTATACCAGATCAGCGCATCTTTATAATCTTCCTGTGTATAATTCATGCTTAAATCATCGGCAAACTCTCCTTTGCCGGTCTTTTGCTGCAGATAGTAGATGGCAGCAAAACGGAATGTGGGGCTGACGATTAAATAAGAGTTGGGATCTGCTTTTGTAAATGCTTCTGCCGCTTTCTTATATTCGTCAAAGGTCTTTGGAAGCTCCTTGATTCCGGCTCTTTCAAATGCAGACTTGTTTAAATAAAATCCCAGGGTATTCTGACCATATGGAATTACCTGCATCTTACCTGCTCTCTGACCAAATTTTAAAAACTCCGGATCATACTGGCTGAAATCAAAGATGTCCTTTACCTGATCCAGATCATAAAATCCATTGCCATCAGGGCTGTACTGAAGAACCCATGGATAGTTTACTGTCATGATGTCCGAAGCAGTCCCTCCTGCGTAACGGGTGGCAAATGTTTCTTCCAGATTACCAAAGCCGGAGGGTTCTCCTGTTACTTTGATTTTTCCTGCATGAGCGGTATTAAACGCATCAATTGCTTTCTGGGTTGCCTGGTGACGGTCATCATTTCCCCACCAGGAAAAGCTTAAAGCTACCTCTCCCCCTGCATCTTTTCCTGCTGTTTCTCCTTTGGCCGGCTCTGCGGTCTTACTGCTGCATCCTGTTGCCAGCATACTGGCTGCAAGTATTGCAGCACACATCATACCTGTTGTTTTCCTCATACCCATTTCTAAACTCCTCCTTCTCATTAATCATTGATTTATTATGAATAAACTAAGATGACTGCTAATTGTAGATCGTTCTTCCTGCTTCATCCCCAATACCGGATTTCCGGAAGAAGTAAGTATTGACCTGATCCCGCCACTCCACTGCATTTTTAAGCTGCAGATTCAGACGGTCTCTCACGTTTTTATAACTGTCTTCATCAAGCACATCCCGGATGCTCTCCCACTTGGCCTGGTATTCTTTTACCTTCTCCACACCATCAAAATGGGTATCGTAGATATGCTGAATCACAGTCTTCCCTGAATGAAGCACATGGGTATAAGGTACATGATGGAAAAACAGCAATAACTGGTCAGGACATGTATGAATATCTTCATACTCCTGAAATTTAAGAGGCGAATACTGCTTTGTATAACCAGTTCCTGTTGCTGCAGTCCGGTCTCTTCCCACTCCGTCTCTGTCGGCGTAGTGATAAGTCCCCCAGCAGTCGTATTCATAGCCATCGATATCACATCCATAGTGAATTCCCGGCTTACACATAAATCCCACAGCCAGAGGACAGGTATAATCCTCATACGTATCTCTGGAGGTAATGAGAATGGACAACGCTTTTTTCATTGCATCTTCCGTTAAATCAAAGCTTAAATGAAGCCACTCCCTGGCAATTTCCTCTGAAGTAAGATCATTGTCCCAGGCAAGCCGTCCATATCCATACCAGTTGGCCTGTGCCATCTTATTTCCGGTCCAGTTCCGGTCCATTCCCACATTTCCTACTGCACAGATCCCGGATAGCTTCTGATTGGGAGAATACTCCCTGACCGTTTTTTTAACCAGACTTGAAGCTCCATGTCTGGTGTCAAAATCCAGTACTTCCTTCCACATGGGAACCAGATAACAGATATCTTTCTGGTGTCCGGTGTACTCCTGGGTAATCTGAAACTCCAGTATCTGATTGGTCTCTTTTAGGGCGCCAAACAAAGGAGACACCGGTTCCCTGATCTGGAAATCAATGGGACCGTTCTTAATCTGCAAAATAACATTTTCATCAAAACTGCCGTCTAATTCATGAAAAAGATCGTAAGCGGCCCGCGCCCGGTCAAGACTTCGGTCTCTCCAGTCCTGGGTGCAGTCATAGACAAAGCATCTCCAGACGATAATTCCTCCAAAAGGCCGGATTGCTTTTGCCAGCATATTGGCTCCATCCCCATGACTTCTTCCATATGTAAACGGACCTGGTTCATGTTCCGAATCAGCCTTTACAACAAATCCGCCAAAATCCGGGATTATGCTGTATAGTTCCTCTACCGTATGTCTCCACCAGGACGCTACCTCCGGGCACAAAGGATCTGCCGTAGAAAGCTTCCCTACTGAGATTGGTGCTGCAAAGTCAATGGCAAGGAATATCCGGATTCCATATGCAGTAAAGATATCTCCTATTTTTTTAATTTCCTTTAAGTAATCCCCAGTGATGAAGGAACGTTCGTATTTCCTGACGTTTACGTTGTTAATGGAAACTGCATTAATCCCTACTGATGCCAGTAGCCTTGCATATTGGCGGATCAGATCCATATCACCGCGAAATTTATTATGATCAAAAAAAATTGAGCTTCCGGAATACCCCCGTTCAATGGTTCCGTCGAAATTATCCCAGTGATTAATCATCCGGTAATTCTGATCCGGAATACTTATGTATGGGAAACTTCCATTCTTCCCCAACAGCAGACGATGCAGACCGAATATTCCGTAGAGAAGACCTTTTTGTGTGCTTCCTCTGATCTCATATCCCGATTCTGTTTTATCTATGGAATAACCCTCATCTCCCAGGCTGGCTTCCTCTGCAAGGCTTAATACAATTGAAGCATCTTCCTTTTGTGAACGTGAAATTCCATCAAACAGAAGGGGCATCTCCCGTTCAATTGTCCGGGCTGTCACTGACGGGGCCCTGTCTTCCATAAACCAGGTTACAATTTGTTTTTTGCTTACCGGCTTGAGCAACCAGCATAAATCTCGTTTTTCAAACATCCCTATTCCTTCCTGTACTCAGTCCGACAATTATCATTTTTTACCATGTAAAACATTACAAACAAAGCTTCGTCCGATAGGTGTATCATAGCAAATTGCACAAATTATGAGAATGGAATGATTTAAGATTTTTGTAATTATTAAAGATTATTTTTTTAATAAAATAGACTTGTATTGTGATTATCAATGCAATATAATACGATTAAGCGCATAAATCGACAAATTTTTAAAATATTTACTTGTATTAATTTAATAATTATTTTAAATTGGGTTTTTCCATAGAAAAAGGAGCGTTCCATATGACCGAGGAACTGGATTTTAACAATCTGATACCGGAACTTCATTACTACATTCACAGAAAACCTACTCCCGGCTGGAAGATTGAGCCCTGCATTACATCCTTTATTGATATCACTTATGTAATGGACGGGAAAGCCGAATATACCATTAATGATCAGACCTATATTGTGAATAAAGGCGATTTAATCTGCATTCCCCAGAACAGCTACCGGGCAGCCACCAGTATCCCCGATGATCTGATTGAATGTTATGCCACCAACTTTCGTCTCCGCAACCAGACAGGTGAGTATGTTACCCTGCCTCTTCCGTTTATCAGCCACATCGGAAGCAATCCACAGCTGATCGCTCTTTATAATGAGATGCACAGTGAGTGGTTGCAGCAGAATTACGGTTATATGCTAAAGGTAAGAGCCATTTTGTGCATGATACTTCACCTGATTTTAGACCAGCTTCTAAACAAAAATCGCGCCAGTCAGGATGATCCCCGCATCAAAAGCAGCATCCACTATATGAGTGCTCATTACTGGGAGAACTTAACCACGGAAGAGATGGCAAAAAGATATCATCTTCACCCGGCATACTATGGGAATCTCTTTCAAAAAGTCACTGGGATGACCTTTAAGCAGTATCTCATTTCCATACGATTAAACTATGCGGAAAACTTATTAAAAAGCGGGGAATACAGTGTGGGGGAAGTGGCTTTGCAATGCGGATTTTCCGATATTTTTTATTTCAGCAAGCTGTTTAAGGCGAAAAAGGGAATTCCGCCCTCTGCCTGCTTCCTGGAAGAAAAGAAACCATTAAAATAAACAAAAAGTCAGCCTGAACTGCGGTATCAATTCGCAGACCAGGCTGACTTTTTTGTCTCATTTATTTAAAATAATTTACTCCAGATTCAAATACCTTCATATCCTGTTCCCCATAGATGTTCATGGCAACGCCGTCTCCCCGCCGCTCGGAATGTGCCATCTTGCCAAGGATTCTTCCGTCAGGACTTGTAATTCCTTCAATCGCCATATAAGAGCCGTTTGGATTCCAGTCCTCAGCCATGGTTGAGCAGCCAGATGCATCTACATATTGGGTTGCCACCTGTCCGTTTTGAATTAATTTCTCCAGCCATTCCTCATTGGCAACAAACCGTCCCTCACCATGAGAAGCGGGATTGCAGTAAACGCCGCCTAATTGTGCGCCGGAAAGCCATGGAGATTTGTTGGAAACTACTTTTGTATAAACCATCTTGGAAATATGGCGTCCGATGGTATTCATGGCAAGAGTGGGGGAATCCTCTCTCTGCTTTGTAACAGCGCCTTCCGGTACCAGCCCCAGCTTAATCAGAGCCTGGAAACCGTTGCAGATGCCTAACATCAGTCCGTCTCTTTCTTCCATAAGCTTTGTAATTTCTTCTTTGATTGCCTCATTTCTAAACACTGCTGCAAAGAATTTGGCAGAACCGTCGGGCTCATCACCAGCGGAAAATCCACCTGGGAACATCACGATCTGGGATTTGCTGATCTGGGATTTATAACACTCGATTGATTCCCGGATGTCACTGGCAGTTAAGTTTCTAAATACACGGGTAACCACGTTGGCACCTGCTTTTTCAAAGGCCTTTGTGCTGTCGTATTCGCAGTTTGTTCCTGGAAATACCGGAATAAATACGGTAGGCTTTGCAACCTTGTTCCTGCATACATAGACATTTGATGTCTCATATAATTTCTCAGCTGCCGTTTCCTCTTTTGCACCGGAATTGGTAGGGAATACCTCCTCAAGAGTCTTTGTCCATGCATGAATTGCCTCCTCTACAGAGATTGCAACTGTTCCATATTCAAACACTCCCTCATCCGTTACTGTACCGATTACGGTATAAGGAATTAAAAGTTCTGCCATCTTATCAGCCGGAATTTCACAAACCAGATTACCCCAGCCTGCCTCAAAAAGCTGTTCCGGTTTCACAGTATCATGAAGCTTAACACCGAGCTTGTTCCCAAATGCCATCTTGCTCACTGCCTCGCAGATACCATTGCTTTCCACTGCATAGGCTGAAATTACGCGTTTAGCCTTAATATCTTCAAATAATTTTCCGTAAAGATCCATCACCTGTTCATATACCGGAAGATCATATTCGTCCTTTTGAATTTCAATCAGCACAAGACTGCTTCCCGGCTGTTTCAGTTCTGGCGTAATAATGTGCTTATGGCTGGCAATATCCACTGCAAAGGAAACAAGAGTTGGGGGAACATCCACATCCTGGAACGTACCTGACATACTGTCCTTTCCACCAATAGACGGCAGGCCAAAGCCCATCTGGGCATGGTAAGCGCCTAAAAGAGCTGCAAATGGCTGACTCCAGCGCGCAGGATCTTCTGACATGCGGCGGAAATATTCCTGGAAGGTGAAACGGATCTTTTTGTAATCACCGCCTGCTGCCGCGATTTTGGCTACTGATGACAATACTGCATAGATTGCGCCGTGATAAGGGCTCCAGCTGGATAAATAGGGATCAAATCCATAGCTCATCATGGTGACCGTATCGGTGGTTCCCTGTTCCATAGGAAGTTTTGCTACCATGGACTGTGTCTCAGTCAGCTGGTATCTGCCTCCATATGGCATAAAGACACTACCTGCACCGATGGAACCGTCAAACATCTCCACCAGCCCCTTTTGGGAACATACATTTAAGCCGGAAAGCAGGTTAAGCCACGTACTCTTTACATCTTCCACTTCCTTCTTACCAAACGCACTGCCTTCTTTTGACGGAACTTCCACAATAACCGACGCTTCCTGATGAGCACCGTTGGTATCTAAAAATCCACGGCTGATATCAACAATGGTTTTCCCTCTCCAGCTCATTACCAGCCTTGGTTCTTCCGTTACAACCGCAACTGCTACCGCCTCTAAGTTCTCCTCTGCTGCGTAGGAAAGGAACTGATCCACTTCTTTTGGATCAATCACCACTGCCATACGTTCCTGGGACTCAGAAATAGCGATTTCTGTACCGTCAAGTCCGGCATACTTTTTAGGAACCTTGTCCAGATCAATTTTAAGTCCCTCTGCCAGCTCTCCGATTGCAACTGAAACACCACCTGCACCGAAGTCATTGCACTTTTTAATGATTCGGCTGACTTCTGCCCTGCGGAATAATCTCTGGATCTTTCTTTCTGTGGGAGCATTTCCCTTTTGAACTTCTGCACCACAGGTTTCAATGGAATCCTCTGTATGAACCTTGGAGGAACCAGTCGCACCTCCGCAGCCGTCACGTCCCGTTCTTCCACCAAGCAGGATAATAATATCTCCCGGATCGGAAGTTTCCCGGATCACATTTTTTCTGGGAGCTGCGCCCATAACCGCTCCGATTTCCATTCTCTTTGCTACGTAATTTGGGTGATAGATTTCCTTTACATAACCGGTTGCAAGACCGATCTGATTTCCATAAGAACTGTATCCTCTGGCAGCTCCAGTCACAATCTTTCTCTGAGGCAGCTTTCCCTTTAATGTTTCCTTTAATGATCTTGTTGGATCAGCAGCGCCGGTTACGCGCATGGCCTGATATACGTAGGTACGTCCGGAAAGGGGATCCCTGATGGCACCGCCAAGACAGGTTGCCGCTCCTCCGAAAGGCTCAATTTCGGTGGGATGGTTGTGAGTCTCATTTTTAAAGTTTACCAGCCACTCTTCTTCTTTTCCGTCAATCTCCACCGGAACTACAATGCTGCATGCATTGATTTCATCCGATACTTCCAGATCTTCAAGCTTTCCTTCCAGACGGAGCTTTTTCATAGCCATCAAAGCCAGATCCATGAGACAGACAAACTTTCCGCTCTTTCCCTTTAAAACTTCCTCCCGGTCAGAAAGATAGCGCTGGTAGGTTGCTTCCATTGGCTTTTTATAGTCCCCGTCTGTAAATTCCACGTCCTTTAACTCGGTCTGAAACGTGGTATGGCGGCAATGATCTGACCAGTAAGTATCAAGTACCCGGATTTCCGTCATGGTCGGATCTCTGTGCTCTTCATCCCTGTAATAATTCTGAATGTGGAGGAAATCATGAAATGTCATGGCAAGGTTTAATGATTGATATAATTCCTTAAGCTTTAACTCTTCCAGACTTTTAAAGCCGTCAAAAACAATGACATCCTCTGGTATGTCAAATACAGTAACCAGCGTCCGTGGTTTTGTCTCTTCTGCCTGCCTGGAATCCACCGGATTAATACAAAAGGATTTCACTTCCTCGGTCTGAGCGTTTGTAAGAGCGCCGGAAATGACATAAGTAACAGCCGATTTAATTACCGGCTCCTCATCTTCTTTGAGAATTTTCACACACTGCTCTGCAGAATCCGCTCTCTGGTCAAACTGTCCGGGAAGATATTCTACTGTAAAAACCGTATCTCCTTCTTTAACCGGAACTTCCTCTTCATAAACCAGGTCAAGCGCAGGTTCTGAAAAAACGGTAGTAAGAGCCATTTTATAGGTCTCCTCCGAAATATTTTCCACATCATACCGAATCAGAACCCGCACATCCGTTACTGTGCCAATTCCCAGATAATTTGCGATTTCCTCTTTCAGTTCTCCTGCTTTTACGGCATAAGCTGCTTTTTTCTCAACGTATACTCTTCTTACACTCATAATTTCCTCCTTGTAAAGAATCCTTATGATCCATCAGGTCAGACTTCCCTGTTATTATCGTACAAATATCATACCATAAAACATATCAATTAGAGAAATTAATATATCTTATGTCATTGATCACTTTTATTAATAAAACGGTGCCGAAATCATCTGGTTTCGGCACCGTTTCTTTATTGATTGTTATTATTTTTGCAATACAGATGCCTTGGCAGGCCATCGGTCATGATAGGAGTCAGCTCTGCCTGAATCAGAGGCCGGAGATAGTTTAAAAATTCTTCTGTCACATAATCGCCTGCTTCATTGATCCACTCTCTTGGAACCTTTTTCTCAATGTTTGCAACCTTATGGACATCGTAAATATCGGTCACACAAATATAAGGATCATCCGAGATCCGTTTTAAAATTACCATTTTACCTGTCTCACCCTCAAATGCTGCTTTTACAGCCGCTCCGCCTACCTGATAGGCCTCTGTAATATCCACTCTGGAAACCATATGGGAAGCACATCGCTGCAGGGAACTGAATTCAATGGCTCTGGTCTTACAGCCGGTTTCACTTGCAATGCGGCTTGCAAGATATCTGGCTGTTCCCGTAAGCTGCCGGTGTCCAAACGCATCCACATAATCCACGTTATCTGTCAGTTCACAGACATATCTGCCGTCCTCCACCCGGATTCCTTCCGAAATGGCAACTACCACTGATTTTTTCTGTTTGTGAAGTCCTGCTATCTTATTCATAAAATCTTCGATATCAAAAGGAATCTCCGGAAGGAAAATCATATCCGGCCCCTCACAGTCCTCGCACTTAGCCAGCGCTGCTGCACCGGTAAGCCAGCCTGCATTCCGTCCCATAATTTCAATCAGGGTCACATTCTGCTGGTCATACACCAGGCCATCCCGGATTACTTCCTTTGTAATGGAACCGATATACTTTGCAGCGCTTCCATAACCAGGCGTATGATCGGTGGCTGCCAGATCATTATCAATGGTTTTTGGAACTCCCATAAAACGGATTCGGCTGCCATTTAAAATAGAGTAATCGGACAGCTTCTTAATGGTATCCATGGAATCATTGCCGCCTATGTAGAAGAAATATTCAATCTCCATGTCATCAAGAATGTGAAATATCTTTTTGTAAATCTCCTGGTCTTCATGGATCTCCGGCAGTTTAAATCTGCAGGAACCAAGATAAGAGGAGGGCGTCCGCTTTAGCAGTTCAATATCCAGATCACTTTTTATATGTTCAGACAAGTCCACTACCCGGTCTTCAAGCAATCCCTGGATTCCATGAAGCATTCCATATACAACCTTCGCCCCTCTGTCCTTGGCCGTTTTATAGACTCCCACAAGGCTGGAATTAATCACTGCGGTTGGTCCTCCCGACTGACCGACAATCACATTACCCCTGATTTCCTTCATAATTAACAGTTTCCTCCCTGATACTCTTTTTTGTAAGTACTTACAATTTTCTGATAACTATATCATAATATAGAGGGGTCATAAAATCAACCTTAGATAAATGATTCACAATTTTTCATTGTCTTACAACAGGAACAAAATCTTCTATATCTTTATACAGAATTACAAAACGACATATTTCGACAATTACTGTCATTTTTCATAATACAGCTTGAAAAAAATCAGTTTTTACAATATAGTAGTAAAGGATTTTTTTATGAAGGAGCGTTAATTGAATGGAACTTGATCAGCAGTTAAAAGATTTATCTCAGAAATACTTATTTGAAAGCACTCAGTATCAGACCGACGGACAGAGTCCTAATCTGGAAGTTTGCTTACAGCTTAGGGAAAGCCACATCGATACCTTTATCCAGAAGGCTGGACAGATTAATTCCATTGTGGAATCCTGCGCCAATATGGTTGGTATCTTTGATACTGCCGCAGCGAAAGAGGAAATGCTTAAGACGTCTATCCGCTGCAGCGGACGTGACAAGCTTTTTATCCGCACTACCCCTTCCATGATGAAAATTCTGGTTGAAACATTGTTTGATTAAAGATCAGGGAAAGCTTTAAAAAGCTTCCCCTTTTTTTATAGGAAGATTTTATGATGACGCTAAATGAGATATATCATTTTTTTCAAGGAGTGTAAAAATTTCAGTGAGAGGACTGTAATGAACGGTGGTGATGCTGGCATTTTCCACTATAATGCTCTCATCTTCTTCATCCGGCCCCAGCATGACAGAAACCAGACAGGCAAGAGTCGCTCCATGGGAAACCACTGCAATATCCTCTCTTCCACCGGTTTGTCTGATAATCTCATTCACAGCTTCCTTACATCGCCGGTAAATTTCTTTCTCGCTTTCTCCTCCGGGGGGTGCCGCGTGAGAAGGATCCATGACCCAGTGTCTGTATTCGCCTGGATAGCTTTCCTCAATCTCTTTCCATGTCAGACCTTCCCATACACCAAACTCCACTTCCATAAGCCGGGGCATAGGGATAATTTCTGCCTCCTGTCTGACTGCAAGAGCCTCTGCCGTTGCCATCGCACGTTTCAGTGTACTGGAAAATATTTTTTTTACCGGTCTGGATTCCATACCTGCTGCCAGTAACTTTGCCTGCATCAGTCCTGTTTCATTGAGAGGGATGTCATGGCTTCCCTGAATCTTCCCCTGTATATTCCAATCTGTCTGCCCATGGCGTATCAGATATATCCTCATCATTTTTCTCCTGGTATCTTAAACTTCGTAGTCGTAGTCTTCTGAGTCGGTAATTTCCATCTCACTCATCTCTGCCAATGCCTCTAGATCTGCATTTTCCGCATTCAGACTCACTGCATCGATTGCCATCTTCATGATTCCCCGAATCTCATCCACGCTCATCTTCATCTTGTCCGCCAGCTCCTCAACCGTTGCCTCACGTCCAAACTCTGCTGCAAGGGTCTGGGCTATTTGCTGAAGTACATTGACTCTGGCCGCCAGTTCCTCTCCAGTCTGGTCTGCAGACACTTCTTCTTCTACAGCCAGTTCCAATGCCTTCTTTATCTTTTCGGCCACATAGCTGTCAAATCCGTTCTCTCCGCCTGCCTTTGCATATTCTTCCACTGCCATTAAAAGTGCCATATTGGCTTCCTGAACAAGATCAGATAACAGCACGCCTTTTCCGTCATACTCCTTGGCATACTCCAGAGCGGTTCTTAAATTCCCTTCTACCAGTCTCTTTTTGGCTTCCTGATTTCCTTTTCTTAAATCTGAAATCAGCTTTAACTGTTCTTCTCCGGTACAGGGAGTGATCTCTCCCATCTCGTCTAAATACATCTGGTAAAAATTATCATGCATATTTTTTACTCCTTTATTTATCATCACTTAAATCCTGTGCCCGTTACTATACCGCAGTCCAATTAATTTGTCAATTTCCTTTACAAATCATTTAATATTGTGATAGAATATCCTTATATTTATAAGGAGGGCTAATGATGGATATTAATTATGAACTGTACAAGGTTTTTTATCATGTTGCCGCAACACTTAGCTTTTCTGAGGCCTCCAAACAGCTCTTTATTTCCCAGTCTGCAGTCAGCCAGTCAGTCAAGGTACTGGAGAAGAAATTAAACCAGACACTCTTTATCAGAAGTACCAAGAAGGTTCAGCTCACTCCCGAAGGGGAGATTCTTTTAAAGCATATCGAACCTGCTATTAATCTGATCCAAAAGGGAGAAAATCAGCTATTGGAAGCCAATACCTTAAACGGAGGCCAGCTGCGCATCGGAGCCAGTGATACCATCTGCCGCTACTTTCTGGTTCCCTATTTAAACAGATTCCACAAAGCCTACCCCAATGTGCACATTAAGGTTACCAACCAGACATCCATTGAATGCGCTCATCTGCTGGCCAATGGTCAGGTAGATTTCATCATCACCAATTATCCCAACTCTGGTCTGCTCAGTTCCCAGAAATTCCGGGTGATCAATGAATTTTCAGATGTATTTGTGGCAAATCAGGAATACTTTCCATTAAAAGGGGAGACGGTTAACCTTCAGAAACTTCAGACCTATCCCATTCTTATGCTGGACCGGAAAAGCACCACAAGTGAATTTCTCCACCATATGTTCCAGAAGGAGCAGCTGGATTTAGTTCCTGAAATTGAATTAAGCAGCAACGATCTTTTAATTGATCTGGCTCGGATCGGACTTGGAATCGCTTTCGTTCCCGATTTCTGCATTCCAAATAATGACAGGGATTTATTTCAGGTAAAGCTGACAGAAAAACTGCCCAGACGCCAGATGGTTGTGGCCTATAATGAAAATATACCCGTTTCTCAGGCTTCCAGACAATTTATGGACATGCTCTGATATAAAACCCGGCTGCCGGCTGATCCTTCCGGCAGCTTTTTATTTTCATTTCATTTATCATAAACCATCAGGTAGATCCCCCACTTTTCCTCTTCAAAGGCAAAATCTTCTTTTTTAAACTGCTCCTCGTGAAATCCCACTTTCTCATAACATCGTTTTGCTCCTGGATTGCAGTCAAATACATTAAGCGTGATTCGTTCCATTCCCAGGAATTCTTTCGCATAACCCACTGCAAGAGAAACCATCTGTCCTCCCAGTCCCTGCCCCCGCAGACTCTGGTCAATGACGATGAAACCAAGGTGAACGCTCTTCTTTTCATAATCCACTCTGGACATACGGAAACTCCCCACCGGTATTCCCTTTTCATTTAACGCGGTAAAACCAAAGGAACGGGAATCTTTTTCCAGTTCATTGTAATACCGCTCCAGCTGATCAGCTGACAGTGGAAATGAAAAATGATCTCTGCACCACATACCAAGCATACGGCGGTCTGTGAGCCAGTTTAGCAGATACGTTCCATCCTCTTTTTTATACGGTCTTAATCTAAGTGTGTTTTTCATCCTCTTTCTCCTCCACTAACCGGCTGTCCCAGAACTGACTGGCAACCTCTTTGGCACTCTTTAATTTCACTTCATAAAAGCTGTCCCATTCTCGGGGAAACAACGCCTGATATTCAGGCCGGGTAAAACGTTCGTCTAAAAGGGCAATGATCCCCTCATCCCTGGCTGTTCGGATTACTCTTCCGGCAGCCTGCATGACCTTATTCATGCCAGGATACTGATAAGCATAATCAAAACCTTTCGACGACTTTTCTTCAAAATAATTTTTCAAAATCTCCTGTTCCGTGCAGACCATGGGGAGTCCGGTTCCCACGATGATCACACCTATCAGTCTCTCCTCCTTTAAATCAATTCCTTCGGAGAAGACACCTCCCATCACACACAGGCCTACAAAGGAATCATCCCGCTCTCTGGAAAATTCCATTAAGAACGACTCTCTTTCCTGCTCGTTCATATGAGATGCCTGTGCATAACAGGTAACAGAGTCCCCATCACAGATCCGTTCCGGCAAAATAGTCTCTATTTCTTTTAAATACTGATAAGATGGTAGAAAAACTATATAATTTCCTTTTTTCGCAGATACGATCTTACTGATGTAATCTGCCACCTTCCGGTATTCGTTGCGGTTTCTTCTTGTGTAACGGCTGCTCACATCCGTTCCCACCATCAAAAGACGGTTCTCCTGATCAAAGGGAGAATGGGCATAGACAGCATATTCCTCCTGATCTCCGCTTAGCAGTTCCTTATAATAGGAAACCGGAAGAAGGGTTGCTGAAAAAAATACGGTACTGTTTCCTTTTTTCAGACACTCCTGCAGATTCTTAGACGGGTTTACACAAAAAAACCTTAGCATAAAGCGCCCGTCGGACATGAGTTCTGTATAAATCCTGTAATTCTCATCAAGCCGGTCATAAATGTTAAGAAACTTCCTCAAATCAAAGAAGAAATCCAGTACCAGATCCCTGTCTCGAAATTCGGAATTTTTCTCCATAAACAGTTCCATTTCCCCAAATAAACTCATGATACTGGTAATAAAGAAACGGACGTCTTCCAAAATGCGATACCCCTCACACTGGCGTTTCATTTCCAGCAGTTCTTTGTTGCACCGGTCCAGCAAACGGCCTATTTTTTCGTTCATGGGCTTTATAATCTTTTTAATAAGAAGAAAGTCCTCTTTCCAGACGGCTGCACTGTACATTTCCCTGGCTCTTGGGACCAGATTATGGGCCTCATCCACCAAAAATATATACTCTCCGGTAATCCCTTCTGAGAAATATCGTTTTAACCGGACATCAGGGTCAAAAACATAATTATAATCACAGATTACCCCATCCACCCAGTTGCTGATATCCAGGCACAATTCAAAAGGACAGACACGAAATTCTGTGGCATAACGCAATATTACATCTCTGGTAATACCAAATTCGTTGTGAATGATATCATAGACACAATCACCTACTCGGTCAAAATGTCCCTTGGCATAGGGGCATGCATCAGGATTACAGTCCGGCTTTTCCAGAAAGCAGAGTTTCTCCTTGGCTGTAATGGTAACGGTACTGAAATACAGGCCTTTTTCCCTTAGAATATCAAAGGATTCTTCCGCAACTCCCCGTGTAATGGTTTTTGCCGTCAAATAAAAAAGCTTATCCCCCAGCCCCTCTCCAATGGACTTTACAGCCGGAAAAACTGTGGAAAGAGTCTTTCCGATTCCGGTGGGAGCCTGAATGAACAAATTCCGTTTTCTTTGAATGCTGCGAAATACCGAAACCGCCAGTTCCCGCTGTCCCTGGCGGTAGGGATATGGAAACTCCAGTTCCCGGACTGACTCATCTCTTCTGATTCCATGACTATATAAATACCTGGCCCATTTCACATATTCATGGATCAGTCCCTGAAACCAGGCTTCCAGCTCTTCAAAGGATTTCTCTGTCTGAAAGCGGCGGATCTCTTCTGTCTCTATATTGCAGTAGGTCACCTGCATGACTGCCCCGTCCCTCTGCTTATCAAAGCAGTAAAAGTATCCGTAACACATGACCTGGGCCATATGGACGGGAATGGGCTCCTCCAGATAGGACAAATCCATGTAGATTCCTTTGATTTCATCTATGATCAGCTCGTCCGGTTTGTCAATGATCCCATCCGCTCTGCCTTCCACCAGAATCTGGAACTGATCTTCTTCTACCACATGTTTTAACGTTACCTCGGCTTTATAATCCGCTCCCATTCGGCGTTGAATCTTTCTGTGAATCCGGCTGCCTTCCTGCATGGCATTCTTCTCTGCAGCAAAATTATGGCGGTTATCCAGATCTCCGGAACGCAGCACAAATTCCACCAGATTCCTGACGGATATGCTTAAGATCTTTTTTTCTTCCTGCTCCATTCCGGTTCCTCCTTCTTACAATTGATATACCCCGTCCACCCATGAAAAAAGGGAACTGCATACCATATGGCTGCAATTCCCTCTTTTTCGTTGCTTTATCGTTTATGCTGCTGAGCTGCTTTCCGGAGCTAATTTTTTTAAGTATTTTTCAAATTCTGCATCTGCACCGTTTAACTGGACAGTAAGAATCTGGGATAAATCCAAGCTTAAAACACCTAATATAGACTTTGCGTCAATAATCACTCGATTGTAAAATACGTCTATGTCGAAATTACACCTGGAAGCAGCAGCAACAAACATTTTGGCCTCAGCAACTGTTGGCAATATAATCTTAAACTGTTTCATGAGCAGACTCCCTTTTCTATAATATCTATGAAGTACTTATAACATGTTTGACGTCATTTGTCAAATTCTGTTTCATATAAGATTATATTGCATGTTTTTGTGCATTATTTGTAATTCCCGCAAAAAAAGCCAGTGAGAATTAAGCAACTTTTTACTAAGACAAATTATTCAGAAGGAATTTTCTTTGCATCGCCCTTTTTTCATAATTCAATTTCACTATTTTTATGATAAATTTTTATCAAAAACGCCAAACAAACCGCCAGGCTTTAAGCGGAATTATAAATTCATTCTACCACAAACAATTATTTATGAACAGCAGAATAAAATTTTATTTTGCTGACTATCAAATTTTTTATTTTTTTCAAAAAACTGTTGCAATTTAAAATGTTCTATGCTATACTTTCAAAGTGCTCGGGTGAGCAGGTAATTCAACCATCTAGGGGAATAGTTCAATGGTAGAGCAACGGTCTCCAAAACCGTAAATGGGGGTTCGAGCCCCTCTTCCCCTGCTAAATAGTTATCGTAAAAAGCCTCAGATCAATTAAAGATCTGAGGCTTTTTTAATGAAAATAACTGATTCTATTCTTTCCTGGCTATTTGCGTTATAATATAATAATAAGAAATAGTGCAAGCTTTAAAGGGTGGGGAAGTATGATGGGAAAACGCTTTATGAATATCTTCACTAAGATAAAGGTACAAAAACAACTGTATCTGTTCTTTTTTATTGCCATTTTTATTCCGGTTACAACAGTTGGCGGTTATCTGATCTGCCATACCCGAGCCCAGTTGTTCGATCACTATTCCAAGCAGACTTATTCCGATAATCTCCGTGTAAAATCCCTGATCCTTGATCTGACAGGAAATATCTACAACAAATCCCAGACACTGCTCTCTGACCAGAACTTAATCAAACTGCTAAGTACACAATACTCTACTCCAGACGAATGCAGGACAGCCATTCATGCTTATAATGGAATTGAAACACTTCTTTCCGGTGACGCCTCACTCCGCGGCATCGACGTATATACCTGGAATCCCACCATTGCAGACAGCACGCATATTCATCCCTTTACGAACACCAACCAGAAACAACCATGGTTTAAGCGTGCCTGTTCCTCCGTGACCCCTTTTTGGACAGAGGAACTGGAGAAAAGCAAGCGATATGGTACGGAGACGCAAAATCTATGCCTATATACCCGCATCTTTCTGCCTCAGAATCACAGTTATGCCATTTTAAAGCTTACAGTCAGTAGCAATCATATCCGAAACCGCATTGAAAACAGTTCCATGCATACCGTCATATGGCTTAATAACGATGGCATATTCTATACCAGTGACAAGCAGGTAAAAACTGCCGGACTAGAGGGATACGGTTATGATGCAGGGGGGACTGGCACGTATTCAGGGAATATTAAGTTAGATAATGAGATCGTCATCGGCACCATTTCATCACTCTCTGCGTTCTACTGTGAGGACAACTTTTATATGGCATCCTTAAGCTATGAAGGTTATCCATATCTTAATCGGATTACCGGCATTTATATCGCAATACTGAGTATGGTCCTTATTATAACCAGTGTATTTATTTGTGTATTCTCTCATTATTTCAGCCTCCGTATTGTTACACTTCGGGAAAGCATGCACAAAGCCAGCCAGGGAAACTATGAAATTACAGACAGTTTCCACGGCACAGATGAAATCTCTGATGTATTTTTTGATCTGAAGCTGATGATACATGAGATTCTAAAAAAAGAAACTTCATTTTATCAGGCGCAGCTTAAAACTCAGGACTTAATCAATAAACAGCAGCAAATGGAATTTAAGATGCTCTCTTCACAGATCAATCCCCACTTTCTCTACAATACACTGGAAACCATACGCATGCGTTCACTTAAAGCCGGCAACACAGAGGTAGCAAATGGAATTAAACTCTTAGGTAAATCCATGCGCTATGTATTGGAAAATACCACTACTTCCGTCACTTCCCTTGCTGGAGAGCTGGATTACATCGAGACTTACCTGGGTATTCAGAAATTAAGATTTCATGACCGGGTCAATTATTCCCTGAAAAAACACCATGAATTAAATCTCCAGGATTACCAGATTATCCCTCTGCTATTACAGCCAATTGTCGAAAATGCACTCCTTCATGGACTGGAGGATGTAGAACAGAACGGGAAAATCATTGTGAAGATCTGCCTGAAAGAGGAAAAACTGCGCATTCAGATATTTGATAACGGCTGCGGAATGACTGCAAAGGAACTGGAGCGTATCAACCTGGGGATCGGTCAGCCCCCCTGCGACTCTTCCCACGGGATCGGTCTTTATAATATCAATCAGAGAATCAAACTTTGCTATGGATCTGAATTTGGTCTGGACATCAAATCAAAGAAATCAATGGGAACCCTGGTAACAATGGTAATACCCGCACAAAAATATATGGGAGGGACTTAAATTATGAAGCTTCTAATTGCTGATGATGAAATAGATGTAAGAGAAGGCATTCGCTGCCTTCTAAACTGGTCCTTACTTGGCTTTACCATCTGCGGCGAAGGAAAAAATGGTCAGGATACTCTGAATCAGATCCGCAGACTCAAGCCTGATATTGTGCTGATGGACATCCGCATGCCGCGTTTAAGCGGACTGGAAGTAGTGAGGATTGCAAAAGAGGAAGGCTTTGCTGGTATATTTATCATTATCAGTGGTTTTTCAGATTTCACTTTTGCCCAGGAAGCCATGAGCTTTGGCGTTACCAGTTATCTCACAAAACCAATTGACGAAGAAGAGCTGGAAAAAGCAGTGCTGAACGCCAGATCACTTCTCACAGAGGAGCAAAAAAAACAAGAAAGGCTGGTTCAGTACCGAAATCGGGCGAGAGAATCTATTTTACATGACATTATCAATAATCAGGCCTCTTACCCACTGCCTGACTGCCATGATCTGCAATTAGAAGCCTCTGTTTATCAGGTTGTTCTCTATACCAGCTATCAGCAGGAATGCACACAGTCCACCTGGGATTTTGCCGGAATCCTGCGTCTGGCGAACCATAACCACAATTCTCTGGACTATATCCGGATTGAAAACCATAACGTCATTCTTTTAAAGGGGGATTTTGCTCTTAAACGATTTGAAGAACTTGCAGACCGCTACATAAACCACCCTCAGAAAGGGTCTCCACTGGATGCCTTATTTCTTACGTATGGGCGTCCGGTCTGTTCCATTGAACAGATTCATATTTCTTACTATAATGCACAGCAGCTTATGAAAAGGCGCTTCTTTTGCAGTTTCAACCAGCATGTACTGTGTTATAAAGATATCCCCCATAGATTCCAGTCTCAGGAAACCGTTTTTGATACGGAAAATACATATTCACAACAGATTTCCAACTACATACAGTCTGGGAACCGCTGTATGATGCTGGAAGTTTTGAATCATCTCCGTCAGGTTTTCTACTGCTCTGACTTGGAAATATCCAGCATCAGACACTATCTGGCCGATATTATGATACAGGTAAAATCCAGTATTTTTTACGCTTATGGGAATCGTGAAACAATGTTTCCTAATAACGCAGCCATTATTAACACAATTGAAGAGAAATATTATCTTTATGAAATTCTGGATTACTTTGCTCTCCAGTTTGAGATGTGTATGAATGCCATTGGCTCTCCCACCCGGGACAGTATATTGGATAATATTCTTCAGTATATCCGCAATAATTATAAGGAGAATTTAAAGCTAGGCATCATTGCAGAGCTATTTGGCTACAACAGTTCCTATCTGGGAAAAGTCTTCACCAAAACCACAGGAAGGAGTTTTAACGCCTGGTTAGATGAAATACGTATCGAAAACTCAATGCGCCTTTTAATGGACGATCGTTATAAAGTCTATGAAATCGCCCAACTGGTGGGATACGGAAATGTGGATTATTTTCATAAAAAGTTCCGGAAATATACGGGTATCAGCCCGGCAGAATACCGGAGAATGCAAACCGGAGCAGACATAAAAATGTCCGCTCCGTGAACCAGTTTTTTAATTGCTGCGCCGGTTATACTCATCCATTGCGGTTTTTCTGGCAGCTGCCCGGTCTTTTGCGTTCTTTAAATCCACTTCCAGCACCCGGTCATAGCCCAGACCTCCCACTGTATCCTGCATATGCTGTAACGCAGAATCAAATTCAGCCTCATCTGCTGCAAAGACCATTTTCCAGGAATCATCCACAATTACTGCCTTGCACTGTCCCCGCAGCGTTGTGATGTCGGAGCTCTCCTTCGGCTGAATATAGGAAGTGCCTGGTGCTACCGCAAGAGCTCCTTTCTTTTCCAGTAATTCGATGGTTGTTTTTGCCCCTTGTGCATACGTCTGCCAGTCAGTATCCAGCTGTGTATGATTCATCTCAAGCACAGAACTCCACATCGTGGTTAAATAAGGCTCATTCGTCAGTGGGTCCGTATCCACCAATGCTAACGGTTTATAATTCAAAGCGCTCACACCGTCCTTCCAGCTGCCGCCTCCCCACTCTTCCGGCACGGGCACATCATTGTTAGGAAGAGCCTTCCAGCCATAATCCGTATAAACTGCCTTTTCGTCTTTCATCTCCCAGGTCAGTCCCTTGGGACCTGCGGCGCCGTTGGCCTGCCCTAACAGTTCCATTCCCTCCGGAGAATACATCCAATCGATAAAATCTGCAAGTCGCTCCGGGTCTTTCGTATGACTGCCGATGGCAATAACAGCCTTACCGTTGCCCATAGAATAACAGCCATCGGTATAAGGTGCCATGTCTTCAATGAAAGCAGGCATGATGCCTTTTCCTTCTTCCTTTCGTTCCCGTGTATTATAGTAGCTCTGCCCCTGCCAGGACCATAAGGAGGTAAGCACCTGACCATCACGGTATTTATCCGATAAAATATCATAGTTCTGAGTTGTGGATTCCGGATCGATCAGCCCTTCCTGATTGGCATTAAAGAGAAAATGCAGCGCTTTTACATAATAACTGTCTGAATCAACGATATTCTGGAAGTCACTTCCATCGTATTTTTCCATTACAAACCCTATTTCCTGATAACCATATAAAGAGGCATAATTCTTGGCAATCACCATCATGCTGTCATCCCAATCCTTAAACAGAGAAAGAGCATAAGTTTTCTTACCGGAATCACTCTTAGGTATCTGCTCCTGCAGCTGCTTCATCACAGGTATCATGTCTTCCAGTGTTTTCATTTCAGGGTAACCGATTGCCTTGTATCCGTCCCAGCGAAGGTAGGGTGCCACCAGCGGCTCAATTCCTTCTGCAGATACGTTGGGGGATTGATTGGAAATTTCACTGGGAATGGCATAAATGCCCTCCTTCACCAACCCCTTATTCATATTTAAAATTGCATCTTCATAATTTTTATATACATTTTTATCTTTTAAAAGCGGAGCCATATCCATTAAAAGTCCGGCTTTTACCATATTTTCAAAACGGCCGCTCTCGGTTTTAGTAATTATTAAATCTCCTAAATTACCAGCTGCGGAACGTGTCTGGAACAAGGTATCTCCCCCGCCTGCCACATTGGGAGCAATGATATTTAATTCCATATTGAATTTATCTTTTACAATTTTTGCAAACCATCCGCTCTGGATTCCCTGATAATTTGCCAGCGTATCAAATACATCCACGGTAATTAATTTATCATAGCTGCTGTTGCCTGTCGTATTTTCTACAGACGCCTCTTTTTTGCACCCGGCTAAAACAGCGGTGACAACCAGGACTGCACACAGGATCACACGGATCTGTTTCTTTCTCATCTTACCTCTCCTCCTTAACCTTTTATAGAACCAATCATGATTCCTTTTACAAAAAACCGTTGGAATATGGGATAAATAAATAAAATCGGAAGCACTACAATCACCGAAACCGTCATTCGTATGGAGGATGGTGTCTGCCTGCTGGCAAGAACTGCCCCGCTGATTGCACCTGTCCCTCCGTTTCTCACCATTGCCGCCAGGGAGCTAGCCTGATTAATGTATGTGTATAACAGATACTGCAGAGAATACAGTCTTTGATCCGTTACATAGATTAACGTATCCTGAAACGAATTCCATTGAGAAACCGCTGCAAAAATGGCCACAGTCGCCATAATCGGCTGAGCTGCTGGCAGAATGATCCTTGCAAATACAGTAAAAATTCCAGCCCCGTCAATTTCCGCTGCTTCCTGCAGGGATTTTGGAATTGACTCTATATAAGTTTTTACCAGTATAATATAAAACGGCTGTATGATGGTGGGGATTACATACACCCAGAACGAATTAGTCAGATGCAGTGTCTTCATGGTAATGAACATGGGAATCAGACCTGCATTAAAGTACATGGTAATTACAAAAAAACGATACCAGAATTTCCGGTGCCACATTTTCTCCTGTGTAAACAGAAAGCCTAGATAAGCCGAGGCAAACACGGTACATGCAGTTCCTAAAATCGTCCTGGCAATAGAAACCCCGGCAGCTGCAGAAAGTCCACGCAGTCCCAGCACCTGTTTGTAGTTTTCCAGATGAAATCCTTTTGGCAGGAAATTAATGAATCCGTTGGCACTTAAATCATTGGCGCTGATGGTGTTGATAATCATGTAATAAAACGGATATGCACAAATCAGTGTGATGATTCCGAACATCAGATAATTGACAATGTGAAAGATTCTTTCTCTTACTGTCACGGCTCTTCCCTCCTATATAATGGCTTCCCCTCTGGTTTTTTTGGAAACAAAATTCACAGTAAGCAGGAGGGTGACACTGACCAGGCTCTTAAGCATACTGATGGCAGTTGCCAGTGATAAGCTGCTACCTGTCATACCCACGTTATATACGTAAAGATCCAGTACCTGGATATGCGTCTTATTAAAAGAATTCTGGAATACATAATACTGGTCCATACCGTTATTTAAAAAATTGGCAATTGACAGCATTAACAATACAAAGAACGTAGGAAGCAGACATGGAATCGTAATGTGTTTCATCAGCTGAAACCGATTGGCGCCATCCACACGGGCCGCATCGTAAAGCTGGGGATCAATCCCTGCAATTGCAGCCAGATACATGATGGCTCCCCAGCCAAGCCCCTTCCAAAGATTCCACATGGTCATCCACAAGTACGTATGTGTATCACTGTCAAGAAATTTAATTGGTGCCTGAATCATACCGTGACCAGACAAAAAGTTATTGACCATTCCGCTGTCAGTAAACAGGCAGAACGCCACCGAATATACCAGCACCCAGCTGATGAAATTCGGCAGAGTCGTCAGCGTCTGCACCAGATTTTTAAACCACTTGCATTGTATTTCGTTTAAAAAAACTGCAAATCCCATAGGCAGAATTGAAGTTGCAATGCCAAGAAGACTCATAGCAAAGGTATTCTTCATAACCTGTACCATCTGTCCAATCTGTGTCTTGTTCGCAAACAGGGTTTTGAACCATTTCCAGCCAACAAAGTCACATTGTGACAGCTTCAGCGGAGGCTTGTAGTCAAAAAATGCGTAAATCCAGCCATAAAGCGGGAAATAAGAAAATAGAAAACATAGAATGATAAAAGGCAGAATACAATAGAACAATCTGCGGCTCTGGACCGTGCTTCTTGGAGTTTTTCCGGCTGATAATGATCTCATAGTCCATATTTCCTCCTGCTTCTTACTTTAATAATACTATTATAGTAGAAGGGCGTCTCAGAGTTAACCATCAAAATCAGAGCAAAACTGCCCCACTTTTTAGAGATTGGGTCTGAAAGCAGAAGTTACGATACTATTAAAACAGCTTCCTGCTATTACTAAGGAAGCCATTGTCATAAAGTATGTTTAAAACACAATTTTCGAGTTTCAATTTTGTTCACAAATTAAATAATTCCGAAAATACATTAGAATGATTTTTTAGAAATTCAAAAGTTCCTGAATCAACGATAGTTCCTGAATCTAAAACAAATATACAGTCACTTTCTGTTATAGTTTGAAGCCTATGACTAATTGAGATCACTATTGCAGATTTGGACAAATTTTTCATAATATTAGTTAATATTTTTTCGGAAATACCATCGAGATCGGAAGTTATTTCGTCAAAAAGTATAATCTCAGCTTTATGGGCAAGAGCGCGTGCAAAACTTAACTTTTGACGCTGACCGCTTGATAAAGAATCTGCTGAAATTTCAGTATATATTCCTTTTGGAAGAGTTGTGATATATGAACTAAGTCCTACCATATCACAGTATTCATCTATTACTTTTACATTAATATTTGAGTAAAGTCTTATATTTTCTAGTAAAGAATCTTTAAGAATAAAAGGTTCTTTTTGGACATATGTTATAAGATTACGTATATAACCTATATCACATTCTTTATATGAGTATCCATGAATAATAATATTTCCTTTTTGAGGTAAATAAAAACATTGTAAAAGCTTTAAAAGAGTTGATTTTCCACTTCCGTTTTTTCCTATAATAGAGTATAAACCTGTACTATTTATAGATAATGATAAATCCTTTATAACATCAAGAGTATCATTATAAGCAAAATAGATATTTTCTATTCTCAATTCAAATATTGTATTTTCAGCATCAGTTACATAGGGTTCGTATTTTTGCTCATCAATTTGTAACTCAGTTAATTCATTGATCCTTTGTAATGAAATCAAAACATTTTGTTCGTTAAGTTGCACTTTTTGAAGCATGTCAATACTTGTAAAAATCCTATTGATATACATTCCTAAAGTAATCATAAGTCCCAGGGTAAGCTTACCATCGCAAACAATTATATTTGCTAAATATAAAAAGCTTACTTGAAAAATAATATTGGTAGCATTATTCAGGAAATTTATTGAATTGTCTGCGCTACTTCTTTTTTTTTCAATACTAAATATTTTATCAATTAATTTATAATATTGTGCTTCAATATGAGATTCGATTCTGAACGATTTTATAGATGGTATATTCTGCAAAATATTTATGGTAAAAGAATTGTATAAATCAGTTAATTCTTGATGTTTTTTATAGATAGACTTTCTTTTGTATTTAAAATTTTTATAGATCAAAAGTGATATAGGCAAAAAAAAGAGTGAAAAAATAGTCAATTCAGCATTAATAGATACAGCTAAAATAAGAGGAATAAAAAAATTAAAAAATATGAAAGAATAAGTAGTTACAATAGATATATCATATTCTATAATAGTGCCCAAATCTGCCGTCAAATGTGCCATCAATTCTCCTATTTCTAACTTTTCTAATTCCTGGAATTTAGAATGGAGTATTTTATTAAATAAAATACTTTGATATTCTTTAAAAATTTTATTCCCCAATACTTCGGTAATATAACTTTCAACAGATGATATGATTACTGAAATAAATAACATTAGTCCATAAAGCAGAAGCAAATAGAAAAAAGTCTTACTGCCATTTAAAGAAATGTAATCAATTATACGACCATAGAAAACAGGAGTAATACTAGTTATAATTGTTTCAGTAATTATTAGAACTAATAAAATAATAATAGAACAAGTATATCCTTTAAGATATTGAAATGCCATTTTTTTTATATTATTAGATGTCATAAGTATTACTCCAAGTTCTATAGATTATAATATTACTATTGAATTTTTTTGTTTGATACAGTACATGAATGAAAATCCATATATAATTCACAATCATTCAGCTTAACGATGTCATATTCTTTACATATATAATCCCAGTGCCTATCAATTTCGCAAGATGTATATTCATAATCCGATATAAAACGCTGATACAATTCTTCGTTATGAACTAAAGGATTATTTTCAGATATCAAAATGAGATTTTCCAAAGCAGCCTTTTTACTGGTTAAATCTTCAAGTTTTTGAGAATCCTTAGATTTGATAATTACTTTGTACTGTGCCATATTTATTTCTCCCTTTCATTTTAAATCCTAATCTTTCATGTCTTTTCTTTGAATAATAATCGTAAGGTGTTTCATAAGGAAATGGCGTCAAATCACGATATGGCATAAATTCTCCTTGTGCAAATTCAGTTAGATGATCTCTAAATATTTCAGACTCTTTGTATTCAGCTAAGACTGAAACACATTTATGTTGTGGCGGAATATTTAATTCATCAGTATTTTGTTTATTAGTAATTGCGCACCTTACGCAGTGAGTAGAAGGACATTCTTTACAAAGTGGTGAATACTTCAAGGAATATAGTTGCTGATTTTTCACAGTAGGCTTGACATAGCTATTAATATTTCCGACGGCTTCCTCATTCTTTGAATAAGCTATTGGACAAGTGTAAATTTTGCCGTCTGGTGATAGTGCAAATGTTTTTTCTCCGGCAGAACATGAATCTTGACTATCGATGAATAATACGTCTGTGATTTTATTAAACTCTTTTTGATTCCCTGATTTTGTCCAAACATCCAGTAAATATTGGCTTATTTTATTTAATTCTTCACGATACCTTACTAAATTATCATTGTGACTGCTATTAATCAAATTCAAGTTTACACGGTCAAACTTATTAAGTAATTTTATAATATAAATAGAAAGGTTGTTAACATCAGACCATTCTACATTTATAATACATTTTTCCTGATTAGTTATAGGAATATCAATGTTGTCTTTATTAAATACCAATATATAATCCTTAAAATCTTTTACTTCATCATAAAATTGAGCAGAAATTATATGTTGTATTCTAGACGAGTTAAAGCCTTTAAATAACGAGAAATCAGGATTCGTCGATGAATGTATAAAAATTGGACTGTAAAAATTATAAGCACAATATTCTAATCCTCTTTTAATGGTATTAGTATTCATCACCTTAACAGACTCCGTTAATTTTCCATTCGTACATTCACAATATGTTGTATAATCATCTGCTAGAATAAAATACATCTTCTGACTTGTATTAACAATTAATTCATCAATAGCTTTTTCGTTATACAGTCGATTATAAAAATAGTTATTAGCTCTAACTCTGGCCTTGTGCATGGTACATATGTATTTTGCGCGTTGGAAATTAGTTGAAGTGTCTGCAGTATCATAAGATTGTGCTTGGCAGTGGGAGCATCCAGTCGCAACTGGACAATTAAGACATTCATCATCACATTGTAACAAATTGGTTGCGACTCTAAAACGTATTACCTTATCAAAATCAATACCATTGTCAACATTTCCAATTACTATTTCTTTTTTATTTTCCAATGAGTAATCTTTGTATCTAAGGCAAGGATAAATTTTGCCAGTTGGACCAATAGCCAGCATAAGCCCTGCACCACAGATCGTTTGCTGTTTCCCTTCTTCTCCCAAGGGATTTCCTAAGCCACTTTCAAAAAAAGTGACAGAGCAGTCTCTATAACATTCTTTCTCTATCATATAGTCTGCCAAAGATTTTAATTGTTCTTCAAAGATCAAGTCATCATTTTCTAACCATACATTTTCAAAAACGACATTCGCTGAAATGTCTTTGATTCCCAATTTCCATAGGTGAATTATACTTTCTTTTAGTAATGGAAGATCAGCATGTGCAAAAGTAACTTTGGTAGTAGGATAAAAATCGTTTATATATTGAGGTATATTTTTTACAATAACTTCGTATGTGCCACTTCCATCAGGAAAAACTCGTTGCATATCATGTTTTTCCTTAGTTCCATCAAGTGTAATAGTTAAAGATAACTTTTCGCGGTTCTTAGCAATAAACTTTTGGACATCAGGAGATGCATAATTTACTCCATTCGTCGTAATGCTTATTCTATAATTCCAATACCATTCACTTTTTTCTATATATGCCTTAAATTTAAAATAGTCGACTATCTGATCAATCAAATTAACTTCGATCATAGGTTCTCCACCAATAAATCCCAAAATTATTGCCGGCGGAAACTCTAGTTCATCCGAGAACATATAATCAATAAACTTTTTTGCAACATCAAAAGTCATTACCTTGTTGCTTTGTTTATGGCAAATATAGCAATACTTGCAGCGCATATTACAATCTTCAGTTACAATGAAGTCCAAAGATTGAGCACCTTCGTTCGCTTTCCATTCATTAACCTCGTGAGCAAATTGTTTTTCATCAGTGTAACCCATATTCTCCCCCTTTATATCTGATCGAATTTGTTCCTTTTGAATAGATATTTAACTAATGTGGGCATTTAGTATATTTAGTTTCACTTGTTAATGATCCTAATGACATCGTACCACATTGCGAACACCTTTTGGCTGAATAAGATTTAGTCAAACAACTACCGTCAGAATTTTTAGTATGTTTTTGATAAATCCCATCAACATAAGTATGTTGTTTACATTTTTTTCTCGCGGTTAATTTATTAGTTATTTCATAACATTTCCCATTTATGTCTGTAAACTGAGAATCGAAAACTGTTTTAGATTCTGGTGAGAATCTTACACTATTTTCATCACCTGGCATAAATGATACAATTTGCTTCGAGGTATTAAGAAATACTTCTTTAGAAGGCTCTCCTTCCCATATAATTGTATAAGGCTTTTCATAAGCAAAAACAGTAATGCTACTACATGCAATCATTCCGATTGAAAGTAAAAAAGCTAATTTTGATGTTTTCTTTTTAGCATGCATAATAAAATCAATCCTTTCTTTAATATATTTTTGACCTTTACTAAAGGAGGTTATATATGCTCCTGGATAGCTCATTTTATTTGTTGCCATGTCAATAATTAAATGTCCATATTCTTTTTTTTCATGTTTATTCATAAACTTAGTAACAAACTCATCACATGCAAACTCACATGCCGTATCTAAATAAGAGTCTAATATAAACATTAATGGATTAAACCAGTAAATTCCCACAACAATTAAACGTAAAAAGCGGATAAGTGAATCATTCTTCTTTATATGATATAGCTCGTGTAAAATAATTAAATCTATTTCGTATAATTCAGCGACCGCTGGTATTACTATAATTGGATCAAAAACACCAGTAGTAAATGGAGAAACTTCTAAATTGGCAATATAAATATGTATATTTCTTTTAATATTTAGACTCTTTTGATGTTTTTTTAGGATACTCAAAATATATGTATTGCTATTTTCATGGGCAGTAGACAATATATTATTCCGAAAATCAATTTGTTTCCGTAGATGTCGAGTGAAAAGAACAAGAGAAATAAAAAACCATGCTAAAAAGATAAACAAATTATATTTATAATGCGAATTTACATAGATCCCGTGTTTAGTAAACATAACAACTTCTGAAGATCCATTTATTAATATATCTGATTTGACTTGAAAGGGAAAAAAATATAAGAACAATGTTTGAATTGACAATTTTAGATAAACAAAAGGGGTAATTGATAAAATAAGACATATCTTTAACAATGAATATCTATATGATTGTAGATATAAATTTTTCTTGAAATGTTCAATTATTAAAAATATTATAAAAAGAATATTACTGGATAATATCATTGTAATAACAACATTCATATTTTCTCACTACTCCAATTTATCTAAATACTCCTTTAACTCAATTGCCTCTTCACTTGTTATTTTATCGTTTCCACTTAAGGCAGTTACAAATTTCTTAAAAGATCCTTCATACATAGTGTCTAATATTTCTTTAGCTTTAAAACGGTCAAATTCCTCTTTTGTATATGCATACATATATAATTTATCGTTTTTGACAAGAATACCTTTATCAACCATACGTGTTAAATAGGTATTAATTGTTTGTCTTTTGCTAGATTTTCCACGATTGTTAAAATATTCCCAAAATTCTGCGCCAGAAAGCCACTGCTTTTTATTCCATAGTAAATTCATAATTTCTAGTTCTGTCTTTGAAAGGTTAAATTTCATTATGTCCATCTCCTTAATATGTTCATATTACTACACCTTTGTAGAAATGTCAATTATAAATAAAAAAGCAACCAAATAAAGTTGACAAATATGCAGCATTTATGATACCCTCTAGTTAAGACACGTTGTAGTAATTGCAGGTTGTAAGCAAAAAAAACAATAGAAGGAGGGAGAATATATGAATATAAGACTAATAGGGAAGTATGTAATATTAGGTATAATTTCATTATGTATTATTTTGGGAGTATTTAATGTAGTTACAAAGGCTGGTATTAATCATATTAATATCTCAAAGTATGATGCTTTATTAAAGTTAAAATCAGATAATTATATGCAAATGACAATAGAGGAATTTAGAAGTCATGCCTTAGATGTATTGTTTGAGCAGGGTAACGAAAAACAAAATCAGAAGTTGCTATTAGAGGCACTGGGGGATGAACAACTTCATGCCACTAGATTTACAGATGCGTCAGCTTTTTTTATACGTAATGTAGTAGTTCCATTAACAGGTGAAAATTGGAAAAATGAATTTTTATATGGAGGCGTGGATCATCCCTTTAATAAAGGAAATGGTGTAGTTGAATTCAGAGCAGTTTTAACAATTAAAGATACTACTATGAGCATTAGTGATTATCAAAAGATCTACTCTGATCTATATGAATCAATAACAGAATTGCTCGATTCTAAGTCTGATAAAGACTTATCCAATGATGTGTTAATTTTAAATGAGTTAAAGAGTAAATTATCAAAGTATGCACATGAAATAAACAAAGCAGATAAAGTATCTTTAATAATTAATGATTGTTTCTATATTATTGAATATGACAACTACAATTCTATAGGTGATTTAATGAAAAAAAATGGCCAAAGTGAAAGAGATTCTAAAAAACTGGCAGCGGATGTAAATAAAGTTCTATTTTTAGCGGTCGACGGTTATGAAAGTTTTACATTGGCAGAATATAGAGCTTTCATTGAAAACAAATTAAGTTCAGACTCTTCCCTGAAATCATCAAAAAACCGTGTTATGAGAGCAATTAATTCAATTCCGACTAAATTGGATACTAATATTTTGACAGATAGTGAGTTAAAATTCATTTCATATACGTTATCCTGTAGCATAGCCGAAACAGCCTATTACGTGGATAAAGTAACTTTACCGAGCTTTGATGATGGTTTTTTTGTAAAATCAGCCTTAGTAGGTGATTTAACATATGTTGAATATTCCGTACAATACACAGTTAAAGATGAAACCAGACTTACTGTTGGTCAAAGAGATAAGGCTATATTTAGTATTGTTAATGGAATGAAAGAATTTGTTAAAAATACAAAACTAGATCCAATGGATTCGGCATATATAGAAGAAATGAAAAAAGAACTTAATAGACTTGCAGAAGCTAACTCAAGCAATGACCTTGCAATGGAAATTATTTTGTGCACTAATTAAATGGATTATTAGATAGTCATTTGACTATTTTGATAAAATAATAAAGAAAGGAGAATACTTTATGGAGTTCGGAAAGAAAAACAGCTTAAGTAAAATGAGTAATATTCAACCATTTGCTTGCAAGGGCTGTGTGGGTAGCTGTGTGGGTACATGTAGTGGAGGATGTGATGGCAGCTGTAAAGATGGTTGCTACAGAGGATGTAGGAGTACGTGTATTGGCAGTTCTAAATAGTAATAATTATTAGTGTTCTTATGAGACACTGGGGCAGACATTGTTGTCTGCCCCGCTTTACTGAGCACAACATGTGCGTAATCTTAAGGGTTCAGTCCCCTTAATCAAAGATGAATATCCGCATAATTCAGATAACAATTCCAGTCATATTCATCCATATCGTGATTTCCTGTCTTATAATGATGCCCGATCCTTCCCTGATAAAGCGGCTGCTCCGGTAAAGGCTTCTTATTGGTCTCCAGTCCCTCAATTCCAAACAGGCGATATACCGCATCCGCCTGCACCAGAGACTCAAACTGTCCCTCTGGATCTGCCCATTTATCAAAGGTCTTGGAAGAGGTATAGATCAGCCTTGGAGCGATTAATCCCAGCAGCATATGCTGGTCAAAGGGAAGTGTTTCTTCCTTATCGATATACTTTTGATAATTTTTGCTAAACCAGTATGGAAAGCGGGTTAAAATGTCTTTAATTCTCTCGCCCTTTGCTCCTCTGGACAGCGCATCTCCGCTGTTTCCTGCACAGCTGCTGACAGCCATGGCAAAGCGTTCGTCCTGAGCCGCCCCCCAAAGAGCCGTTTTTCCGCCCCTGGAGTGTCCCACCAACGCCACTCTTCTCTCATCGATCAAAGGCTCTGTCTCAAAGTAATCCATGATCCGGCTTGCCGCCCAGGACCAGGCGGTAATTGCTCCCCATGCATCGTCAGGCCTGTTGGTTACATACTCCGGAAACAGCCTTGAAAATCCAGTTGTAAAGCCTTCCTCATAATCAGGGGATACCTCCTGGGTACGGAAGGCAGCACAGGCATATCCTTTGGAAATTATAGTCTCAACCGGATAAAAGGGGCTTAAGAAATGCCTTGCAGGATCGCTGTCCTTAATCCCACGATTGCATACGGTCACAAACGCAGGCACTGGCTTTATGGCACCTGTAGGGATGAAAACAACGAAACAGAAGCTAAAATGAATTCCCTTCCGGACAGCTAACACCTCCACGGTTTTTCTCACCGCTCTCCCCTGAAGAATCTCCTCAGACTGCCTGGAATCAGCAACCCGGATATGAAGTTCCATATCGCTTACATCCGGCAAACGACCGTATTCCTCTTTCTTAAACAGCTCAAGCAGCTCTGGTCTGCGTTTTCTCAGCCATATTTCCCAATCTGTCACCTCTGTTCCATCCAGGCAAGTCAGAACAGAGGGTACGTTTCTTTTATTTTCAGGCATCTTCATTGGCATCTCCTTCTTTCTCACTTACTGTAAAGTTTGATATCACTTGGTGCATAGCCGAATTGTTTCTTAAACACCTGGAAAAAATAGGAGTAATCACGGTATCCCAGCATATGTGCCACCTCATTCACCCGGTTCTGTGGGTTCTTAAGAAGAATTCTGGCATTTTCCATTTTTACCATGGTGACGTAATTAACAAATCCAACCCCTGTCTCTTTCTTAAAACACTTGCTGAAATAAGAGGTGGATATTAAAAGCTCCCTGCAAATATTTCCCAGAGAAATATTATGGTTAATATGCTTGTCAACGTAATCCAGGGACTCTGAAACTGCAGTGGAATACTCCTGGCTCTTCTGCCTGATAAAGCGGATCCGTTCCTCTAGAGTATCCGGCGTTTTTTCTGCTGCAACCCGTTCTTTCTTCATAATTGCCCCCACGGCCTTTTCAAGCGCCTGTTCCATCTCTTCGGTCATCACAGGCTTTAAGAGAAAATCGCTGGCTCCATACCGGATTGCCCGCTGCGCATACTCAAACTGATTGTATCCGGATATAATAATAAACTGCATGTCCTGTCTTTGCTGCTTAATCTTTTCGATAATATCCAGCCCGTTAAATCCCGGCATCTGGATGTCGATGATTACAATATCCGGATTCTTTTTATGAATCAGCTCCAGACCTGCAATCCCGTCATAAGCCACCCCTGTCACCTGGCAATGAAACGATTCCCAGTTAGTGGCTTTCACAATTGCTGTTACTGCTATTTTATTATCATCTATTACTACTACCGAGTACATAACGTTCCCCCTCCCCTTACTATAATAAAGGAAACTCCAGTCTGACTTCTGTATAATGAAGATACTCTGATTCGATCCATACACCGTAATCAGGTCCATACATCAGCTGAATCCGATCCTTTACATTCTTAATTCCAATCCGTTTTTTCGCTTCATTGCTCTCAAACAGTGTTGAGATCTTTTCCGCAGGTATTCCAAGCCCATTATCCCATACTTTTATAACAAGCCTTTCTTCCTCACTATAAACGGAAATACGGATTGTACAAAGTCCAATCTTGGGCTCCATCCCATGAACAAGTGAATTTTCTACAATCGGCTGTAAAATGCAACTGGGAACCATCATATCAAGAAGTAAATCATCTACCTCCCACTCCACTTCCAGCCTGTCCGGATAAATATTTTTATAAAGCTCTGTATAATTTTTTATGTACTCCATCTCTGCATTTAACGTGCAGGTATTCTTGCTTCGCTCTATGTTTCTTCTGAAAAATCTCGCCAGCAGACCGATCAGCCTGCTTACCTGCTTATCTCCGTTAATTTGTGCGATTCCATGAATGGACTGAAGTATATTAAACAGGAAATGGGGATTGATCTGAGCCTGCAGTTCATGATATTGAAACTCCAGCAACTTATATTCATTCTGCTGCTGTATCTCCTTCGCACTGCTGATCTGATCCATCAAAGACTGTATGTTGCCCGCCATCTCACTGATATGTTCTGAGATGAGATCCATCTGATCGCCTTTTGAAAACGATGTGGGCTCCAGTTCAAATTCACCTCTTGATACGCGCGTAATGTTGCTTAGGAGAATCCGGAGATTGCCTGCCATATTACCAAACATCAGCCACAAAAAGATGATAATCAGTACAAAGATTAAGAGTCCGATAAAAGATACAAAATAAAGCAAATCAGAAAACCGGCTGTTCTTTGCCTTTAGATCTACCTCGTGGGCAATTTTAATTCTTCCCCGGCTGACCTGATATTCGGCATATAAATAATTGTCCTTTTCTTCTCTGTGGTCTGCCCCTGCTTTTAAGCGGTCTCTTTCACTGGTGGTAAATAAAAGATTTCCGTTTATATCATAAAGTGCAAAATTTCCCACTTTACTGCTGTCTATATCCTGAAAAATCTCTTTTAAAACCGTATTTTTAAGCTCTGCGATCACACAGCCGCTGAATTTCATGGTAGTCTCATCGAATAAATAACGCATCAGGACAATTCCATCATTACTGGCACTCCTGGTCCATATGGTATTGCCCGGTCGATGAGACACATCCTCTTTGTTATCATAATACAGCTTCAGAACAGATTCTTCACTGGGTCTTCCCTCTCTGGGTCTGCCGTCCCTGCATGCCAGATAAACGGTATCGGAACGATCGATTACAGACACCCAGTTGATATCGTAATTGGTACTAAGCATTTCTTCCAGCTGTTTTCTCAATCTGGGCTTTAAAAACGGGTCAACTGCTTTATCCGGACCTGTAACCGTCCGAAGCATGGGAGTCAGACGCTGATTCGTTGCCGTTAAAGGAATTGTACCCTCCATGAGTTCCGTTAAAGAGATATCTACATTCCTGCAAATCTGTTCCGTTAATGTGTCGGACTGATAGGTAAGTTCTGTCTTAAACCATTTGCATGTCACGTGGTAAATACAAATGAGAGCAGCCAGAAATGTAAGTCCCAGCAATGCCGTCACTGCAATCATTTTAAAATAAAGCGTCTTCCTGAACCGGATGCGTTCTTTGGCAGATTCCATAATATAACCCCCTCGTCTTTTCCCACTATAGCAACTTGGCAAAAGAATGTCAACGCCGGATCATAGGCAGATTTAACCAGCTTAACCTTTCACCGCACCCTGGGTAATGCCCCCGATAATATATTTTTGCAGCGTTAAATATAACGCTAATATGGGTATGACTGAAAGAATAAAGAGGGCAAATGCCAGCCCCAGTTCAATGCTGTTCTCACCAAAGAAGAAATACTGGGTCAGGGGGATGTTGCGTACCTGTTTCTGCTGAAGTAGCGTTAAAGACATCTGAAAATCATTCCATACATTCAGTGCATTTAATACGATGGATGTTAAAACAATGGGTTTCATCAGAGGAAATACAATCTGAAAGAAGACTGAATACATGCCTGCACCGTCAATAGAAGCAGCTTCCTCTAATTCCTTTGGAATACTTTTTACAAAGCCTGAAACCAGCAGCACTGTAAAGGCAATCTGAAAACCGATCTTTGCAAAAATAAAGCCGTGAAGCGTATTTAACAGATTCCATCTGGTCATATCAATGTAGAGCGGGGTCATAATTGACTGAAACGGAATAATCATGGCGCCTACAAAAAGATAATAGATCAGATTATAAAACCGGTTATTTTTTCTGGCAATGATATAAGACGCCATGGTACAGATCAGTGTTATAAAAATAACTGCCAGTACAGTCGTAACCAGACTGTTTTTCAGTGCCAGGCCAAAATTAGAAGTTTCAATGGCTCTGGTAAAATTGTCCCAGTGGATGGTTTTTGGAAATGCCAGACGGTCTGTCACCATCTCCTGCTTGGATTTTGCAGAATAGATCAAAGCAATATAAAATGGGCTGATCACAAGCAGTGTCATAGCCAGTTTTACAATGACAGACAAAAAGTTCAATTGTTTTTTATTCATCAGATCTCCACCTCCCTGGCTCTTAAGGTTTTTGAAACCAGCGTGCTGACTACAAAAATGGATATGGTAAATACCACCGCTATCGCCTGTCCGTAGCCTGCTTTAAAGTATGTAAACAAGTTGTTGTAAATTAACATTGCCACCGTTTCCGAGGCTCTCCCGGGACCGCCTGCCGTTGCTGCCATGGGATAATCAAATACCTTCATTCCCCATGCAAGTAAAAGAGTAAAATTAGCAGTGACTGCCGGAGCAATCATGGGGAACGTGATTGCTCTGAATTTCTGCCAGGATGTGGCCCCCTCTAACTCTGCTGCCTCATAATAATCTTTTGATACTCCCTGAATTGCCGCGATGTAAACTACCATGCAGTATCCCGCATCCCGCCATACAGATATCACTGCAAGACCAATCATAACCCACGTTGTGCTTCCAAGAGGGCTGGCAATTCCAAATTTGTCATAAAACACATCACTGTACACATACCGCCAGATATAAGAGGAAAGCACAAGACTGAGGCAGTATGGCATAAAGATACAGGTTCTCAAAACATTATTCAGTTTTGATTTCTTTGATATCATCAGGGCAAACAGCAGACCGAGCAGATTGGAAAAAACCATTGTAACGGCCGTAAACAGTAATGTATTCTTAACGGCATTCATTACATTTGCATCCTGAAAAATTCTGATGTAATTTTTAAGTCCCACATATGCCTTGTTTGGACTCATTCCATCCCATTTGGTAAAAGAGATGGGAAACCCCTGCAAAAACGGATATGCTACAAAGATTGCAAACATAACCAGGGCTGGCATAATAAAAGTAAACTCCTGAAGCTGTTTTTTCATTTTTCGGTTCATACTGCCTCCAACTTGGATATAGAAAAGTCAGGGAGTCATATAGCTCCCGCTACACTGCCACCCTGACTTTCTGATTTTATGTCATCACTTCAAAAACTATTGTCGAATGGATGCGATCTCATAATCAATGTCCTGGAGTAACTTGGTAACATCACGCTTGCTGTCATCTAATGTGACAAATTCCTGAAGTTTGGTGCGGAACGCGGTGCTGTACTCAGATGTATAATCCGGAACCTGACTCTTAGATACTATCATATCGTTATCGATATAAGATTTGATTTCCTTAATGAATTCATCGGAATCATCCGTTGACACATTTACATTGCTTGTCATAAGCTTTGCTGTCTCCATCCAGATCTTGGAAGACTGCTCATTGGCGAAGAAGCTCAGTAACGCCATTACTTCGTCCTTATGCTCTGTCTGGGAAGATACAACAAATACATCGTCAATACCAACCCAAAGCTTATTATCCTCCGGTTTATCGGACCATGGAGTCGGGAACATACCAAATTCTCCGTCAGGGCTTGCAGCCATTACATCGCCCATGAGCCATCCACCATTCATGTACATCGGTCTCTGACCTGCTGCGAAGTTCTGAATACCCTGTGTCTGGTCAACAGCGGTGTCTCCCGCATCTTTATAGGATGCAAACTTGGAGAACATCTCCATTGCGTCTTTAACAACTGCATTATCAGATAATTCTTTGGTTCCTTCCTGAGAATCTCTCCAGACTGTCTTATTATCGGTGCCAACAGCCATAGAAGTAAAGAAGGAATCTAACTCATGGAATACACCATGAATGAAGTTGTATGGATGAATAAAGGGGTTAATTCCTTTTTCTTTGAAAGTATCAGCTACCTTAAAGAATTCTTCTCTGGTCTTCGGAACCTCAACACCCGCTTCTTTAAACATCTTTTTATTATAAAAGCATGCCTTTACCTGTGCATCCATAGGGAAGCCGTAAACGCCACCGTTTACAGTACATTCATCTTTTAACATAGGAAGTACATTTTTCATGCACTCCTCATTGGAAAGGTCCATGAAATATCCACCATCTACGAATTCTTTCATGGTCTGTGGTTTTCCAAACATGATGTCAGGAGCTTCTCCTGCTGCTATGTAGTTTTTATAAGTTGCAACGTAGGAAGAGGAGGCAACTACCTCTACTTCAACATTGATGCTGGGATATTCTGCTTTAAATGCTTCCAGCATGGCATCCAGTGCATCTCGTTTGGACTGCTCTCCCATATAATGTACCAGTCGCAGTGTTACGGCATCCCCTCCCGCAGCCTGCTTGCTCTGGCTTTCTGTTTCCTTTACCTCCGCTTTTGTGGTCTCCTGGGTTGTAGCCACAGTGGTTTCTTCCTTGCTACCTTTTGAACATCCGGTGGCAGTTGCAGCCATCAGACCAGCGAGTAAAAGAGCAGAAACCCGCTTCAAATACATTTTTCTCATAATACATCCTCCTTGTAGACTATCATTTTTGATGTTGCATGATAGTTATATTTTAGCAGACCAAAGCGTCTGGTTATATATGAATATTTGGCTGTATTATTATATTTTTTGTCATTTTCTGTTATTATGTGACAAAAAAGGGCAGATTTTAGTAACTGCAATGCAGATACAAACCGCTGCCCTTAACGCTTCTCTTTTAATTCGAAATTCCAGCAATCGCTTCTCTTACATTATCTACGCCGATCAGCTTAATCCCATCAATAGCTCCCATCTTATCCAGGGAAATCCTTGGCAGGATACAGGTATGAAATCCCAGTTTCTTTGCTTCATTTACCCTCTGCTGTGCCATGGAAACAGCTCTTACTTCTCCGGATAATCCCACCTCACCAAATATGATGGTTTTGGAATCAATGGCCCTGTCCTTCATACTGGAGACAATGGCCATAAGAATTGCAAGATCCAGTGCAGGTTCATTCATTCGGAGTCCGCCGGTAATATTCACATAAGCATCAAAATGAGACAAATCATAGTGCCCTCTCTTCTCCAGAACTGCCATTAAAAGATTAACCCGGTTATAATCTGTGCCAGCAGCTGTTCGTCTTGGCATACCGAAGGCTGTTGGGGTAATCAGTGCCTGTACCTCAATCATAATTGGTCTGGTTCCCTCCATGGAACAGGCTGCCACTGCTCCAGAAGCATCTTCCGGTCTTCCGCTTAACATGAATTCAGAGGGATTTTTTACTTCCGCAAGTCCGCTTTCTATCATTTCAAACACACCGATTTCATTGGTAGAGCCGAACCGGTTTTTTACTCCCCGGATGATGCGGTAGGATGCACTTCTCTCTCCTTCAAAATAAAGAACGGTATCCACCATATGTTCCAGCACTCTTGGACCTGCAACAACTCCTTCTTTTGTTACATGTCCCACGATAAATATGGCAATCCCTTTTCCCTTGGCGATCTGCATCAGCAGATTGGTGGACTCCCTTACCTGGCTTACACTGCCTGGAGCGGATGATATTTCTTCCCGGAACATGGTCTGAATGGAGTCAATAATTACTACATCCGGTTGTTCCTCCTGTATGGCAGCTTCTATGAGATCTAAATTCGTCTCACATAAAAACAGCAGATCGCCCTTCACTTCTCCGATGCGGTTTGCCCGCAGTTTAATCTGCTTTAAGGATTCTTCTCCTGATATGTATAAAACTTTCTTCTCTGTTAATGCCAGATTCCTGCATACCTGCAAAAGAAGAGTGGATTTTCCGATTCCCGGGTCTCCTCCAACTAAAACAAGGGACCCTCTTACCACTCCGCCGCCCAATACCCGGTCCAGCTCCTCGTATCCCGTTTTCATACGATCCTGTTCATCAAGCTGAATTTCAGACAGTCTGGCAGGCTTTATTTTTACGCCTGTCACTCCGCCAGATCCAGTACTTGAAATTCCCCGTTTTCCGGAAGCCTCCGATTTAGCCACGGGTTCCTCCACAAACGAATTCCATTCCCGGCAGCCCGGACACTGTCCAAGCCATTTTGCTGATTCAAAACCACATTCCTTGCAAAAAAATGCTGTTGTTTTCCCTTTTGCCATAGGTTCCTCCTGGTCAGACAAAAAACCGGATCCGAATCTCTTTTGAAAAAAGAGCCGGACCCGGATTTCAGTTACATTACTTTCTTCTGATCTTTACCTTCACTGGTGTTCCTTCATTCAGTTCCACGCTGGCTGACAGCTTCCCGCTCATGTTTGTTCTCATGCCGCCTGCTGCTGCACCATTGACAAACACTTCATATTCGGTATCTTCTGCCAGCTGAACTGTCAGCTGGGCATCCTTATCGCCTTCTACTTCAAATTCCACGCCGTCATCAGATACTGCAAACATCTCCACTGCAGTTCCTGGTACAGATTCGTATACAAACATGCCGTTACGTTCAAGCTTGGTTATCTCATAAAATGTCTTTACTTTATATAAATCACCCTCGTGCTCAAAATCCTGTAATTTTGACTTTGTTTCTAATTTGTAATTACCAAAGCTAATTGTACCATCCTGTTCTGTGCGGATTAATTCTTCAATTACCGGCATTGGTTTGCCCTCCTAGTATTTTCTTTACTTATCCCTGTTGGCGAAGAAAAAGATCCTTTCGCTTGTAGTTATTATACACGAATTGCTGAGAAATGGCTAGCTGTTTATCAGCTCTCCCACAGAAAATTTAAGTCCATCCTCACCAGCCGTGATCATAACCGTATCACCTGTTTTTACCGTTCCGGAAAGTATTTCTTCCGCAAGCTTATCCTCTAAGCTGCTTTGAATGGTACGCCGTAAGGGTCTCGCGCCGTATTTTTCATCGTAACCTTTCTGAATTAAATAGTCTTTAGCAGTCTCATCAATTTCAATGGTAATGCTCATCTGTTCGGAAGTACGTTTCATGATATCCTTCATCATAATCGTTACTATATCTTTCATATGAGTTTTGTTTAACGGATGGAACACAATAATTTCATCAATTCGGTTAATAAACTCCGGTTTAAACAGCTTCTTGACTTCTTCCATAACCCGGTCCTTCATAAGCTTGTAATCCGCCTTTTCATCGGCTGCAGCACCAAAGCCCAGACGTTTGGGGGATATGATGTTTTCTGCTCCTGCATTGGAAGTCATTATAATTACGGTATTTTTAAAGTCAATCTTTCTTCCCTGTGCATCTGTAATATGACCGTCATCAAGGACCTGAAGAAGAATATTAAATACATCGGGGTGAGCCTTCTCAATCTCGTCAAAGAGAATTACGGAGTAGGGGTTTCTTCTGACCTTTTCACTTAACTGACCGCCTTCATCATATCCTACGTATCCTGGCGGGGAGCCGATAATCTTGGAGACGCTGTGCTTCTCCATATATTCAGACATATCAACACGGATCAGAGCACTGTCCATGCCAAACATGGCTTCTGCAAGAGCTTTGGAAAGCTCTGTTTTTCCCACTCCGGTGGGTCCGAGGAACAGGAACGAGCCAATGGGGCGTTTGGGATCCTTGAGCCCTACTCTGCCTCTTCTTATGGCTTTTGCCACTGCAGTTACAGCCTCTTCCTGACCAATTACCCGTTCATGAAGAATGGACTCTAAATTTCTCAGACGCTCACTTTCTCCCTCTTCCAGCTTCTTTACCGGAATCTTTGTCCAGGTTGATACAACATCTGCAATCTCCCCTTCATCAACTGTGGGAGTATTAGAGATTTTTTCCTTCTGCCATTTATCACGGATTTTATCAATTTTTTCCCGCTTTTTCTCCTGCTTTTTCTTAATTACGCCAGCCTTTTCATAGGCCTCTGACTTAATGGCAGCTTCCTTCTGATCCTCTAAAAGTTCAATCTCTGCCTCCAGTTCTTTGATCTCAGAGGGTTCTGTAAAGGTAGCAAGGCGGACTTTGGAAGAGGCCTCATCAATTACATCAATGGCTTTATCTGGAAGAAAACGGTCATTGATATACCGGGAAGATAATTTCACGGCTGCTTTTATGGCGTCATCTGTAATCACAACCTTATGATGATCCTCATATCTGCCTTTTAAGCCTCTTAAGATACCAACTGCCGCTTCTTCGGAAGGCTCTTCCACCTTAACTGGCTGAAAACGCCGTTCCAGGGCGGAATCCTTTTCAATATATTTGCGGTATTCTTCAATGGTTGTCGCACCGATTAACTGTAATTCTCCTCTTGCCAGAGATGGTTTTAAAATATTAGAGGCGTCAATGGCTCCCTCCGCCCCTCCGGCTCCGATGATGGTATGAATCTCGTCGATAAACAGAAGCACTTCGCCGTCTTCGATTACTTCTGCAATTACTTTTTTAATTCTTTCTTCAAATTCCCCGCGGTATTTAGAACCAGCCACCATACCAGATAAATCCAGAGTAAGAAGCCTTTTACCTGCAATTGTCTCCGGCACTTCTCCAGATGAAATCATCTGGGCAAGTCCTTCCACGACTGCAGTCTTTCCTACTCCTGGTTCTCCGATCAGACATGGATTGTTCTTGGTTCTTCGGCTTAATATCTGAATGAGACGTGTAATCTCGGATTCTCTTCCGATTACGGGATCTAACTTTCCTTTTACTGCAAGCTCTGTTAAGTCACGGCTATAGCTGTCCAGAGTCGGAGTACTTCCCTTTCCTTTGGGAGACTTCATAAGCTCTTCTTTATTGGCAGGTGCATCCTCTCCCATGGCAGCTAATACGTCAATGTACAGCTTCTGTACGCTGACACCGATGGTATTAAGCAGTCTGGAAGCAACGCAGTCATTATCCCGGATAATAGAAATAAGAAGATGCTCCGTTCCAATTAAATTGGCTTTAAAACGGACTGCTTCACGGTAGCTGTTTTCCAGAACTCTTCTGGCTCCCGGGGTATAGCCACCGTCTTCCCTTACTCTCACTGCCTGGTCCGGTGCAATCAGCTGGCTGATCAGACCAAGAACCTTATCTTCTCTGACGCCGTTTTCAATGAGTACTCTGGCTGCAACACCGCCGCCTTCTTCTAACAGTCCAAGAAGCAGATGCTCTGTTCCCACATAGCTGTGTCCCAGCCGCCCTGCTGCCTGCTCTGCCAGATTAATGGCCGTTCTGGCCTTTGTCGTAAATCTGTCTATCATAAATGCAATCCTCCTGTCAATTTAATTCCGGAAGTTCCTTCCGGATGAATTCAGCCCTTGCCATATCAAGCTCCTCTTTATTCAGAGGACGGTCAGAACTCTTTTGTAAACATGCCGGCCAGATGCCAAGCATCAGGCGATAAACGTTAAACTCTTCCTTTGTATGAATCAGACCATCCTCCAGTCCCGCCATCATCTGCGACAAAAATATCATGGCATCTCTGGAAGTAAGTCTTCTTGCATATTTTAACACGCCATAAGACTTATAGATCTCATCTTCTCGTTCAACTTTGCGCCGCTGCAGGGATAACTTTCTAATCTGCATCTCCTGATTGGTCAGCTGAATGGCGGCCTTTGTAACAGTATCTATAATTTCCCGTTCTGTCTGTCCCAGTGTTTTCTGGTTGGATACTTCATATAAAGCTCCAAAGTTATCTTCTCCTTCGCCGTAAACGCCTCGGACAGCCGCTCCAAAACGACCTATCTCTCCAATGAGGCTGGAAAATTTGCGTCCCTGGGACAACATGGGAAGATGTACCACAACCGATGCCCTCATCCCGGTTCCCACATTGGTGGGAAACGCTGTCAGATAACCGTACCGGTCATCAAATGCATATGGAAAACGTTCATTCAGGTAATCATCAATGCTGCTGGCCTGTTCCCACAGCTCTTCCAGATGAAGACCTGTCTTTAAAGCCTGAATCCGGATATGATCATCTCCGTTAAAGATAATTCCTGTAGCTTCATTTTCTGTAAGCAGGATCCCTACCGGGTTCTTTTTGTCGGCAATGGAAGAATTAATTGCCCTTCTTTCTTTCAGTGCCACCCGGTCCAGTTCGTTTAAATCACCCAGCATGGAAAAAGTAAGGGGGCTTGAAAATTCCTCTCCCAAATCCTTTAAACCGAATTCCAGGCGGTGAATCATCTCGCTGCTTTCCTTTTCATCCAGTTTGGAAGGAAATTTATATTCCTTCCAGTTTCTGACCAGGCGGATCCGGCTGCTTATTACGCCAGATCTGCCGTTGTCAGTCTGCTCATACCATTTAAGCATTGCCTTCATTCCCTTTCCTCAGTTCTTTTATCCGGTCTCTGCAAACAGCCGCAGTCTCGTAATCCTCAAACCGGAGCGCTTCTTTTAACCTGGCATCTAGTTCGTAGAGTTCGTTTCTGCTGCTGTCAGATCCGTCTTCATCTGAATCTTCATTCTGGCTTTCATGATCCATCCTTTGAAAAGCCGGTGTTTTTCCTGTATGCATCAGACTGCCCTGCAACTGTTTGATGCTGTCCTCCATAAGGGGACCAAAGACGCTGTAACAGTCTGCACAACCGAAACGGCTGTCTTTTACAAATTCACTGTAGCTTGTTCCGCAGGTAGGGCAGGAAATCTGCTGAAGTTTATCTGGTCCTTTTTCGGTATCTTCAATTCCAAGTAGACCTGATAACAGCTTGCCAAGAGGAAACTCCCCGTCAAAAATTGCTGCATACACACCAAAATCCATTTCTTTTGCACATTGGGCACAAAAATGGTGTTCTTTCTTCACACCATTGACTACTTCCGTATATTGAATATTTGCTTCGCGAATCTTACACTTCTCGCACAACATATAGAACCTCCAATCCAGGGAATCACTGTTATCTCTGGCTTTTCATAAATGACTGAAAAATCTCATCAACCAGCTGGTGAACCTCATCACACGAAATATTTTTGCAGATGCCTCTTGCTAATACAACGCTTAAATCCCTGCGCATCTCATCAATAACCTGTATTTTATCTACATCAAGGGAAACAACCGCTCCTTTCCGGCGGTCCAGTTTCACAAATCCCTCCTGTTTTAAAACAGAGTACGCCTTATTTACCGTATGCATATTAATGCCTATATTATCGGCCATCTGGCGAACGGAAGGCAAGGGGTCTCCTTCTCTTATACTTTCCGTGGCGATTCCTATGATTATCTGGTTCCGAAGCTGAATGTAAATGGCTTCCTCACTGTTAAAATCAATTTGCAATATCATCTTTTCACCATCTTTCGTTATATCTGTTATACACATAATAGCACACGATAATGCATTTTTCAATATATAATATATGCCAGTATATAAAACTCTGTATTCAAATGGAAAATTTTCTTTTAATCTCAGAAATTTATTATAACAAACCAATTAAGGCTTTTCAATAGCAGAGGCTTTACAGGAATTGATGATTTTCCCTAAAAAATTTTTATTTCATTAAATCAAAAATGCTGCTTCATCACAAATTAGCGATGAAGCAGCACAAAATCTCCCCTAAGTATACTTTTAAAATGAAAAATAGATTTTTAACTTATAACAACCTTTGTACATTGTTTTAAAATCCTTTCAGGAATATCCTGCCCGATACCGGGACGATCAGGTATGGTAATAAAACCATTAACCGGCTGATCTTCATATGTTCCCAGACTCCTGGTGAAATCGGTTAAATTCCCAACATGATGTTCATGAATGCAAAAATTTGAAATAACTGCTTCTATCTGCAGTGCAGCTGCGTTGGAAATAGGACCCCCGCAAACATGCGGCTGAACTAAAACATCATAAATCTGGGCCATATCACATATTTTCTTCGCTTCTGATATTCCTCCGCAATTGGCGACATCAGGCTGTATTACGTCCAAAGCTCTGCTCTGTATAAATGGTAGAAAACCATATCTCGAATAGATACGCTCTCCAGCAGCCAGTGGTATGTTTGTTTTTTCTTTTAATCGTGACATTAACTGGGGATTTAACGGACCGCAGGGCTCTTCCATATAATAAATATTCAGATCCTCAACAAGCTTACTGATTTGTAATGCTGCGTTTATGTCCGTCTTGGCATGAAGCTCCAATATAATATCCATCTTATCTCCGGCAGCTTCTCTGATGGCCGCTAAACGGTCTCTGCATAAATTCAGCTTCTCCCCTCCCAGCAAGCCATCGTTGCGGTAATTCTTATTTCCCAGCTCATTTCTCTGCAGCGGGTCAATTTTCAGGGCTGTATAACCGTCTGCCTTTGCTTTTAAAGCAGCTTCCCCATATTCCTTTACGCCTCCCAGCGGATGTGAATTTTTATCCCAGTCAAACTGAATCTGGCTGGCATACGCTCTCACTTTATCACGGACCTTTCCGCCTAACAATTCGTAAACCGGCGCTCCCAATACCTTTCCTTTTATATCCCAAAGCGCAATATCAATCGCACTTATGGCAGAAAAGATCACGGTGCCTCCTCCAAGGCCCCAAAAAGTCTCTTTATGGAGCTGATTCCAGATTTTTTCTATTTGCATCGGGTTTTGTCCAATGATCAATTTAGCAAAATCCTGAATCTGACCAATTGCACCCAGTTTGGAATTGCCATAAGCTAAACCAGCCTCACCTAATCCGTAAACCCCTTCATCTGTATTGATCCGGATAAATATGGGTTCATTGGGTGCACTTTTGTCAAAATCTGCGCAAAACACTTCCACATTCGTTATTTTCATTTCAATTCCTCTTTAATCATTTATTTGCAGCAATTCATCATTTACGGATAGTTCACCTTTGCCTGTTACCAAAATGTCATTATCAGTGGTATTTAATACCAGAACAATGATACTGGTATCATATCCACTTTCCTTCACTAAATTTAAATCAACATCAACCAGTCTGTCTCCCGGACGAACCATAGCTCCTTTTTCCACATAAGTTTTGAAACCTCTGCCCTCTAGCTTTACCGTATCAATCCCTATATGAATCAAGACATCCCTTCCGCTCTTAGTTGTTATACCAATTGCATGACCAGTCGGGTAAATCATTGATATCTGGCCTTCAACCGGGGAATAAACGGTTCCATCCGCTGGCAGAACAGCAACTCCGCTTCCTAATGTACCTGACGCAAATGCCTCGTCCTTTACCTCTTTAAGCGGTATCACGCTACCGCGGGCTACATTTTTTAAAGTCTCAGTTGTTTTATTATTATTGTCTGTAAGATCCGTCTGTTCTTCTTTCTCCACTTTTACAAATATAAAGGTCAGAACAAAAGAAAGTACCAAAGCGATTGTTGCAGTAATAACTGCATTGATTATATTTTGAGGATTTTCGCCAATAAATACAGGCAGGGACAAAAATCCAGCAGAAGCAATTGCATATCTCACTACTCCGGTAATACCCGCATAAAATCCTGCAATTCCACCGGAAATCATAACGCAGGCCAATGTTCTCTTGTATTTTAATGTTACACCATACAATGCCGGCTCTGTAATACCGGATAATGCTGTTATCGCTGCTGAAACTGCAACTTCCCTTTTTTCCAGTTTCTTTTCTTTCACAGCAATTGCTAACGCTGCTCCGCCCTGGGCAACGTTACTTCCCAGCATTCCGGGACCCATAAGTGTCTCATAACCTAATTGGGATACAGACAATACTGCAAATGGAGTGATTGATAAATGCATGCCCACCATAACCAGAACTGGTGCGAAAATACCCATTAAAGTTGGAACAGCCCAGGGTATGTTCTCATTAATATTCTTAATAACGTAATAAATTCCATCTCCCATATAAGCGCCGATTGGTCCGATTACAATCAAAGCAACAGGGGCTGTTATGATTAATAACAGCATAGGCCTTAACATGGTCTTTATCATTTTAGGTGTGAATCTCTCAACAACCTTTTCTACGTAACTCATAAACCATACAGTCAGAATAATCGGGATTACGCTGGCTCCATACTTCACGGAATGCACAGGTAATTGAAACAAAGAAATTTTATCACCATCTGCTACCAATTTCAGGAAATTGGGATGAAGCATGACACCTGCAATTACCATTGCCATATAACTGTTTGTCTTAAATTTCTTCGCAGCACTGTTAGCAATATAAAACGGCAGGAAATAAAATGGCGCATCGGATATTAGTGATAAAATTTTATAATTTTGTGTATCATTGCTCATACCCATGATTACTAATACGGCAAGTATTACCTTTACCATACCACCGGCGATAATGATGGGCAGAATGGGTGCCATAATACCAACAATTGTATTTAAAACAGCTTTTAATATGTTTGATACACGAAACGGTGTTTTTGAGCTTTCTCCGCCACTATTCTTCCCGATACCCATGGCTTGTAGATCATTGTAAAACTTATCCACCTCTGCCCCGATAATTACCTGGCATTCATCACCGGATTGTACTGTGTTAATAACACCAGGAATTTTTTTCAATTCTGCTGTGTTAAATTTTCCTTTGTCAATTAAATTAAATCTTAACCGGGTCATGCAGTGATACAAATCATTAATGTTCTCGGCTCCGCCTACATGTTTAATTATTAAATTTGTTATCTCTCTCTGGTTCATACTAATCCTCTCCTATACATCAAACTATTTGGAACCCCTGGATCGCGATACTAAATTCACTTCAATTAGTATCCGTTTTTCATTAGATCCGCTACTACCGGATCTTTTGACTCCACCCCCTGATTTTTTAAATCAGCAATTTTTTCTTTGAACTGCGGAAGATATTTTTCATGCGCAACCAACAATTCATTTAATACCTGCTTTGCTTCTCCCCCCTTTTGTATTAAAGGATTTATGGTAAATGCCTGTAATGCCATCCCATAATCACCTGATAAAGCCGCACTGATTGTACATTCTTCCATTGCTTTCATCACCTGAAGCTGTCCTTTTTCAAATGAACCCATGTCTCCCCATGCCATAGGCGTAGCTCCTCTGGCAGAAATCAAACAGGATACTTCTGCTACAGAATCCGAATCCAGGCAAGAGATTGCTCCATTATTCTGTGTACTGACCACCATATGAGTTCCTTTGTTATTATAGATTGCATTAATACATTCGCACGCAGCCTCACTATAATAAGCGCCTCCGCGCTTTTGAAGCTCTTCCGGTTTTTTATTCAGATCCGGATTTTTATATATCTCAAAGAGGGAAGCCTCCACCGCTTTCATCTGTTCCGCACGGGTTCCGCCCTTTCTGAATTCTTCCAGACTGTGCTCCAGCATCTCTTTTTCCAGATAATAATAACGATGATATCCACAAGGCAAAAGGTTTGTGGAATGCAGCAATTCCAATGGAAATTCAGCCTGGTAAATATTGGCAGGCGTACCGCCGCTCTTTTCATTAATATGGTCTATTAACTGTCCGGTCACCTCTCTGCCTTCTTCGTCAAACACTTTATGCCAATGAAAATGGTTCAGGCCTGCGAATTGATAATTTAACTCATTAACCTGTTTGCCAATAACCTTTGGTTCATTCATCATTGAGATCACTGGTACATTGCATAATCCAATGCATTTTTTCCAGCCGAAGTGTTTTATAACTGCTTCTGTTATGATACCGCTGGGATTGGTGAAATTAATCAGCCAGGCTTCAGGACACAGCTCCTTCATATCCTGAACAATTTCTTTCATTACCGGAATTGTCCGGAATGCCTTAAACATTCCGCCGGCACCATTGGTTTCCTGACCCAGCATTCCATGAAGCAGCGGGATTCTTTCATCTTTAATTCTTGCATCCAGCAGCCCGACCCGAAACTGGGTAGTTACAAAATCAGCATCCTTTAAAGCCTCTCTGCGGTTTAAAGTTGTAATAACCTTTACCGGATATGGTGTGGCATCCCACATACGCTGCGCTAATTCCCCAACTATTTCCAGCTTCTCTTTTCCAGCTTCAATATCAACTAACCAGATTTCGCTTATAGGCAATTCTTTGTACCTTTTAATGAAACCTTCCATTAATTCAGGTGTATAACTGCTGCCGCCTCCGATTGTTACAATTTTTATTGATTTATTCATTACATACCTCCTGTAACTTACAGTAATTGAATACTTACCATTCATCATCTGTATCTTAATTGCTTTCTTCCATTAATACAATATGAGTAAGCGATTCAGGCTCTTTTTTCCAAAAAAAGCACAGGATCATCTTGTTTTATTGAAACTTTTTGATACTTTTATTTATATCTTTCCCTATGGTATAATTAACTTGTACAATGGAACCATAAAAAAGTTCGTATAATATACAAAAATTAATTAAAACAGAAAGAGGGAACAAACATGCTGCTAGAAAATACCATAAAGCTTTGTGACGGATTAACTCCCGTCGAAAATGATATTGTAAAATATATCCTGGCAAATAAGAGTTTGGTAGTGGGAATGACTATTCAGCAGCTTTCAATTAACATATCCGTTTCCAAGTCAGCTGTACACAGGTTATGCAGAAAATTAGGATTAAAGGGTTTTAATGAACTGAAAGTAAAGCTGGCTCAGGATTTAGCAGATATTGAAAAAGGACAGGAAGTTATTGACGTCAACTATCCGTTTGAACAGCATGACAGCCAAAAAATGATCGCCAGTAAACTGATGAAATTATATGAAACTACAGTACGTGACACATTCGACTATATTGATGCTACAGAACTGGAAAAGATCTCATCTTTACTTTATAATGCTGAGGTGATTGATATCTATACACATGCTCATAATTTAAATCCTGCAGAGAATTTTCTGGATAAAATGCTGACAATCGGAAGAGTGGTGAACTGCCCGAGTTCGTTTTACAAACAGCGCATGTCTGTATTAGCTGCGAATAAAACTCATGTAGCCATGGTTCTTTCCTATTCCGGGAAAGCCTCTTTTATTTATCCGATTCTAAAAGAGCTTCATGCAAGAAAAATCCCTGTGGTCTTTATTGGAAAAGCAGGGAGTAATTTATACCCCAATTATGTAACTCACCATCTTCCTATCAGTGATAAGGAAAATCTGCAGGATAGAATATCCCAGTTTAGTTCGCATATAGCATTGCAATATATGTTGGATGTTTTGTTTGGATGCATTTATAACAAAGATAGAAAAAGAAATATAAGATATCTTCATGAATCGATTAGTTTTATGGATGACAGGATTTAATAGGAAAATGATTATAACCAATAAAATAAAACGAAAGCACCCGTGAAATAAGGGCGCTTTCGTTTTACTTTAATCTATATAATTGATCAGTCATCCAGATCCATGAATTCAAAGTCATCATCTTCATTTTCATTCATCTTTGGATTACTACGGGCATTGCCTGCCCTTTCCTTCGGCGGCATCTGATGTGCCTTTTCTCTCGGAATTAAATTCTGTTCCAATTCTTCCAGGCTTGATTCTTCTATAAAATCATCCTCTTGCTCATAAGCAGGAGACTTGGGAATAAACGTATCAGGCTCGTCCATAATATCATCTTCAAAACCGGAATCCAGTCTGCCGGTCCGCTCTCTTTCGCTGTATTCCTCCCGGCTGTAACGTTTTACGTTTGCAGGCGGAGCTGCCTGTGCTCTGCTTTCCCTGCGGCTTACGGGCTCGTCCTTCTTCTTTGTGTCATGGAACGGTTCTCCGGAATCATATGGCCTTACATCCGATCCGCCGCCTCTTTTGATCAGGAAAATTACAATGATCAGTAATGCCAGTGCCAGCACGCTGATTGCGATTAATATATAAAACTGCAAATGATAATCCTTAAGCAAATCGCTGTAGGTTTTGGCAAGTTCCACATATTTATCATTGGTAACTCCGGAAGCAAAGTATCTCTGTACGGTCTTCTCAGTAAGATCATACCGGTAGAAATTCTTTTCTCCATTCCAGTTCATACCATAGAACAGACAGTATTCCGGCTTTGATTCCGAATCGGCAACCCAGCCGGTTACCTTTATTCCATCAATTTCGATCTGCTGCTCTTTAAAGCCTTCCGGAGCTGTAGTGTCTGTATCAAGAGGCATAATTACAACTGCTTTTTCAGTGGTTTTTATCTCAACAAACTGAGACCAGCTGTCTGCTGCTTCATTATAGATAAAGAATCCGCCGTTACCGCCCTCATCTTTTAAATACAATAAGAGGATGTCTTTTTCAAGACCTTTTCCAGCCATCACCTCAGTTCCTTTATACTGATAGGTTTTCGCTTCAAATCCCTCTGGCAGTGTGGCTTCGTCAAAGGATGATGCAATGCTGTACACAACATCATGAATGGTTACGGAAGCGGAGCTAAACTGAGCTTCACCAGTCTCCCCGCCTGCATTGGTTGCAGGAGTGGTTTCTCCTCCTTCCGGCTTGGTGACTTTAATCGTATAATTCTTAATCGTCTGACCGTCTTCTGCCGTTACTTTGACAACAACCTGATTCTCCCCGGCCTTTAATCCCTTTTCACCCTGAAGGGTTACATTGGCTCCTGCATTGGAAGCAACTGCGTTAACTACAAGGTCTGCTGTATCTTTATCAACCTCTGCTGTATAGCTGTCCACTGCTGCAGAAAAAGCAGGAGTTAAGGTTCCAGGTGAAATCTTTAAGGATTTTAATGTGGCATCCTTCGAGGTTGTTGCAGGAGATGTGACTTTAACAGTAGCGCTTCCCTGCTTTGATAATGATATGGCAGCGGAATTCACATCATAAATTTCCTGAGATGTAACACTTATTTTTGCGTTACCTGCCTTTAATGTTTTAAATTTCAAAGTAAAATTAAAGGCTTTCTGATCAGCAGAATTCATGGTTCCAAGTATCTTAATCGCTCCGGCTCCGCCATTGGCGCTGGTTCCGCTTACAAATTCCAGAATTCCCGGATCATAAGACAACATGATTTCTGCTGTCCCCAGGGGTGTATCGCTGGTGACTTTCATATTCACAGTTACATCATTCCCAACCATGACGGAAGGGTCAGAAAATGAAATCTTTGCATCCGATGCCAAGGATACCATGCAGCCCCAGGGACTAGCGACTGCCATCATACAAACCAGCATAAGGCTGGTGATCAATCTTTTCAGTTTCCTATTCATATAGTCTCCTATTTCCTAAACTTACATTCCGAGTACTTTCTTCTGCAGCAGAAGAAGATCCTGGGAATTTACTTTTCCGTCTCCATTTAAATCGGCTGCTGCTTTTCCAGCATCTGACAGGTGTTCCAGACCCAGAAGATATCTCTGCAGCTTTAATACATCCAGACTGTTCACTTTTCCGTCACCGTTTACATCACCACTTCCTATTGAGGCGGTGTTTGCAGAGGTTGACTGGGTCTGCGCCTGGGTTTGTGCCTGCGCCTGGGTTTGTGCCTGCGTCTGGGCAGGGCTTCCCGGCCCCTGTGCAGCCCCGGTAGATGCCTGTACCGATATATTGGAGGATCCTTCGGGTGCTATGGTAATGTTGCTGCCGCCAGGTGTTCCGGCACTGGTTTCTGAGGATGAATTGGAAGCTCCTGGTCCCCTGCTGCCGGAAGAACTGTTACTGCCGGAAGAGCTGTTACTGCCGGAAGAGCTGTTGCCACCGGTAGAACCGGGGTTACTTGGAGTACTGCTTCCGGAATTATAGGTCGGTCCGTTTGCCTGTCTGACTACATGAAGAATATACTCCCTCACATTACCGTTCTGGGCAGTAACGGAAACTTTAATATCATTATTACCATTTTGAAGTGCAATAGTCCCGGTTCCGCTTACGTTAGACGCGGAATACAATGCAGAAGCATTCACTTTAATACTGGTCACGCCAGAATCCACAATCAGATTATATTCTTTTGTATCCCGGTCAAAGCTTGGCGTCATAACAAATCCATCTACACTAAGACCTGAGAGCTTGTTATTTGGATTACCATCACCAGTTGGCTGGCTGCAGGGATTTTCAGGCATATTATTATAAACCGGAATTTTAAATTCCAAACCGGTCTGTTTCATATCATTATTATAAGCTTTTGAATACACCGCAGCTTCGGATGCTGCACCCTGCACATTGGTCATATACTGATGTTTATACAGATTCGCCCCCTGTACATTAAATTTCTTCAGATAAAATGTATCCTGCCCAACTTTTACGTAGTTATTACCATAATATAATGCACCGCCTAAAATTGATTTTTCCGGCGAATTCCACGGACGATCATAATTGCCTGCCTGAGACGCCCACCATAATCCTCTTTGCACAGCAGTCATGTTTCCAGACTGATATGCTTCAATATTAAAGAAATTGTAAAACCCGGCATAGCCTGATTCTGTGCCGGAGATACTTTTGCCGGTACCTGCAGAACCCTGCTCCTGAATGATCATCGCTGCCAGAACATAAGGATTAACCCCGGACTGCGTGGCTGCATTCATAATCATATTGGCATAAGCACCGCTTCCAGTGGTAGTCCCAGTAGAAGGCGCAGAAGCAGAAGGTCCGGTAAGACTTGCTCCGGGCCCATAATCCATAAGAACGGCCGCATGGTTGGGTGTGATGGATGCATGGGGTGATTCCTGGCTTACATTGCCGGATGAAGAACCCTGTGTCTCCGTTTTTCCGCCAGGACCAATATTGGCTCCGGGACCAGAGGAATTACCTGAATCAGTAGACGTACCGCTCTCCTGTGAGGTGGCTCCTCCTGAATGGGAAGTATCTGTATTAACGATACCTCCTGACAGGAAGGTCCCCTTAACCATGGTATTTAATCCTTCCATTGTATGCTTGTTGCTGTCATAGGTATGTGTTAAAAACTGAAATACATTGGTTTCGTCCAGGAAATTCCTGGGATCCATATAATACTTTACTATATCCTCTGATGCGGTAACCCAGCTGCTTCCGTCAAATCCTACCCAGGTGCTGTTGTTCCAGTCATAAGCACCGGTTTCTGTGGATTTCCAGGAAGACATACTGTTTGTATGTACCAGTGTTTTTCCTACCAGGCTCTCTTCCTTAACTGCAGTATTCCAGTCTATATTGGTTTTCTGAGCAGTAAACACCCAGTTGGGATACTGGGCATGAAGCGCCCTTAAGCGTACCTTATAGCTTTCAGGGAATCCCTGTGCAGACAGTCTTGACTCAAAGTCAGCATTGCTGGTATAAACTGCGGCGAATTTCAAATAGCTTTTTGTAACGTAACCTGTCACGGTTTGTCCGTTAGAATTGTTAAAGCGTATCTCATACCAGAGGGCTCCATCCGATCCGTTCTTTTCATTGACCACAGTGACCGCTGCACCATTGGTCAGTTTTGTAACGATTGAATAGGAAGTACCCGGTCCGCTTCTCACATTCAGTGTTGAAGCATTCACCGTCGCCGACTTATTCGTATAAGCATACGTATCTATGTAAGGCGATATCGATCCTACAAAAGAATCGATCACCATAATACTGGCAAGAACTGCTGCCATCCTGCCAGCTTTTTTATACTTTCTCATCTGTTTCTCCCATAATACCCTTAAGTATTTTCATTACCAGTTATATGTAAATCATACATTATTTTATTATAATGACAAATGATACCATGTGTCAACACAATCAGTTAATCTTCAACTAATTGGAAATATTTGTAAGAAAATCTTTCATTTTATCTACATGAGAAAAACAGCGGAATGCATAAGCACTCCGCTGCCGAAAACCCGTCCCCCTATTCTTCACTGCCTCTGTCATTATAACGCTCCAGATTGACACACATATTCTCCATAACTCTGTAAAATACATCAATATCCGCCTGAGAGATTCCCTCGCTGACAATCTCCTCAAACTGCTCGAATACTTTCCGTATCTCCCTTGCTTCCTTATAACCCTTTTCTGTCAGGCAGATAGAAAACGATCTTCTGCAATCGGGATTGCTTTCCCTGACAAGAAGTCCCAGTACTTCCAGCTTATCGATGTTTCTTGACATCGCTGCTGCATCGATTCTGCACCGGTCTGCCAGTTCTTTCTGGTTAATGCGGTCCTCTTGCTGAAGATGATATAGTATTTTCGCCTGCCCCTGTCCGGGCGTCAGTCCTAAATCAGACAACAGAGGGAAAAAAATCTGTTTTCTTGCTTTTTCACCCCGCACCATCAATTCCCTGATACTTTGTTTCTTCACAATCTGCCTCCTTCTTTCTTATTTACTCCAATTCAAACTGCCCTGTATAAAGCTGATAATACTTGCCCTGCTCTTCAAGAAGTTCTTCATGGTTTCCACGTTCAATAATCTCTCCTCGCTCCAGTACTAATATGGCATGGGAGTTTCGGACGGTTGAAAGCCTGTGGGCAATGACAAACACGGTCCGCCCTTTCATCAGCGTATCCATCCCTTTCTCAATCAGCTTTTCCGTCCGGGTATCAATGGAACTGGTGGCCTCATCCATGGCCAGTACCGGCGGACGGGAGATGGCTGCTCTGGCAATGGCAATTAACTGTCTTTGTCCCTGGGATAAATTACTTCCATCATTTTCAAGAAGTGTATCATATCCGGCTGGAAGTCTTCTGATAAAAGAATCTGCATTGGCAATTCTTGCAGCCTCCCGTACATCTTCCTCCGTCGCATTCAGCCTTCCATATCTGATATTATCGGCAATGGAACCGGTAAATAAATGTGTATCCTGCACAATCAGCGAAATAGATTGCCTTAAGTCATCCTTTTTAATCTGCCGGATATCAATTCCATCATAGGTAATCTGTCCTCCGTTTAATTCATAGAACCGGTTGACCAGATTAATAATGGTGGTTTTTCCCGCTCCTGTAGATCCTACAAAGGCTATTTTCTGACCTGGCTTTGCGTATAAAGTAATTCCATTTAATATGGAGTGTTCTTGATTATAACCAAAAACCACATCATGGAAACGGACATCTCCCTTAAGGGGTATCAGCCGGTATCCTTCTTTCTCATCTGGCACCTTCCATGCAAATCGCCCTGTATAAGTCTGGGATTCCATTAAAACTCCATGATCCCCTTCCTGGGCTTTCACAAGTGTCACATCTCCCTCATCCACTTCCTGCTCTTCTTCCATCATCAGAAAGATCTTCTCCGCACTTGCCAGAGCCACCATCAGGAAATTAATCTGCATGGTAAACTGGTTCATTGGCATGGCGCTTTGTCTTACATACACCAGATAAGAGGCCAGCGTACCCAGGTTAATCAGCCCGGCGATTGCAAACAGGCCTCCCACACAGGCAGAGACTGCATAATTAAAATAAGACAGCGCAACAATTGTAGGAACTGTAATTCCTGTATAGATGGATGCCTTGGTAGCAGAAAGCCGGAGTGCTTCATTTAATTCACAGAACTTTTCAAAATCCTGTTTCTCATGGCGGAAAATCTTTTCCTCTTTCTGCCCTTCTACCATTTCTTCTACAAACCCATTAATGCTTCCCAGATTCCTCTGCTGCTTTGCAAAATAGTTTTTACTTATCTTTCCATTATGCCGGATATAAAGAAGCATAACTACAAGAAAGAAAACAACAATCATGGAAAGACGCACATCCAGGATCAACAGCATGATGATTGTTCCGGTTGAAGTAATGAAACTTTGAATCAGCAGGGTAAAGCTGTTATTTAACGCTTCCGATATGGTATCCACATCATTGGTAAAATGACTCATCAGTTCTCCATGGGTATGAGTATCAAAATAAACGAGAGGAAGCTTTTGTGTATGGCGGAATAAATCCATTCGGATCTCACTCACTACCTGCTGAGAAACATGAACCATCATTCTGCTGTAAATCAGACAGGAAAGTGCTCCTGCCAGATAGATACCACCCATAATAAAAATCATGCGGATGAGACCAGGAATGTCCCCTGGCAGGATATAGTTGTTTATCACCGGCTTTAAAAGATAGGTTCCCATAATTCCAGAAAATGCACTCACGCATACCAGAACTGCTATAATTAAAATGGAAAGCCTGTAATGCCCAATATATTTTAATAGATGGAAAAGGGTCTTTTTTGCATCCTTTGGTCTTGCACGTCCTGTTTGTTTCATGCCAAAAGTCCCCCTCCTTTCTGCTGGGATTCAAAGATATCCCGATATATTTCATTATGGTTTAAAAGTTCATCATGGGTACCGACTGCATTCACCTTTCCGTCATCTAAGATAATAATCTGGTCTCCATGGGAAACGGAAGATATTCTCTGGCTGATTATAATCTTGGTCATATCAGGAAGTGCATCCTTTAAGCCGTCATTGATCTTTTGCTCTGTAGCTGTATCAAGCGCACTGGTTGAGTCATCCAGAATGAGAATTCTGGGTCTTTTTAAGATTGCCCTTGCTATACACAGCCTCTGTTTCTGCCCGCCGGAAAGGTTCACGCCTCCCTGTCCAAGGACTGTATCAAGCCCGGCATCCAGACGGTCAATAAATTCGTCCACACAGGCAATCCGGCATGCTTCTTTGATTTCTTCGTCAGAAGCATTCTCTTTTCCCCAGCAGAGGTTTTCTTTCACTGTTCCTGAAAACAATGTGTTTTTCTGTAATACCATACCAATTGCTTCTCTTAAATGATCCTGGGTATACTGATAAATCGGCTGCCCATCGATTAGAATTTCTCCGGAGTTTATCTCATACAACCGCTGGATCAGCTGAACCAGCGTGCTTTTTGCTGCACCGGTCTGCCCGATGATCCCTATAGTCTGGCCGGGTAAAATCTGAAAGGATATATCAGAAAGCACATATTCTTTTGCAGTCTCCCTGTATTTGAAATATACATGATCAAACTGTATGCCTCCCCTGGTAATCTCAATGTCAGTTGCACGGTCATCACGAATTTCAGGCTCTTCTGTAAGAACTTCTGAAATTCTTCTCCAGGAAGTTAAGGATCTGGTAAACAAAAGGAATACATTGGAAAACATCATAAGAGAATTCAGCACCTGAAGCACATAGCTTAAAAAGCTGGTGAGGGCACCCACCTTCATATGTTCTCCAATTACAAGATTCCCGCCAAACCAGAGAATGCTTAAAATGGTTCCGTACATAACAAACTGCATGGCAGGCATGTTGAGAGCTGCCAGCGAAAAAGAGCGTTCGGAGGTATTTCTTAAATATGTATTGACCTCTCCGAATTTTTCTGTCTCATACTCTCCCCGAACATATGCCTTTACTACACGAATTGCTCTTAAGTTCTCCTGTATGGCACGGTTTACTAAATCCATGGCCCCCTGCATTTTCCCATAAAGGGGTCTTACATTCTTAATAATAAAAAATAAGATTACCGCAAGCAGTGGGGCAGCAATAAAAAATACCATCGCCAGGCGGGCATTCAGCCGGAAGGATACGACCAAAGCGGTCAGCATCATCACCGGCGAACGAAATCCGGGACGCATTCCATTGGTTATGGAGTTCTGAATGGTGGTTACGTCACTGGTAAGTCTTGTTACCAGGGAAGAAGTGCTGAATCGGTCTGTATTGGCAAAGGAATAGGTCTGCATCTTCTGAAATTCTGATTTGCGGATCTCAGCACCGATACCATTTCCACAGATTGCTGTAAAACGTGCGCAGGCATGCCCCAGCAGAAGAGCAACTGCTGCAAAGGCAATCATCTGTCCCCCCTTCATTAAAATATAACTTTTGTTGCCATTGGCAACTCCCACATCAATAATATCTGCCATAATCATTGGTATAATCAGTTCAAATACCGTCTCGGCCTCGATGCAGATAATTGCAAGAATCAATTCTTTTTTGTACTTCCTGGCATAATGCAGCAGATTATTCATTTTTTTCTTCTCCACATTGATTATTACAATAATTGTATTTACAACTATTGACTATACAACTATTATATTCTCTTCTAAGGCAATGTCAATGAAATACCCTTCATTTTTCAAAAAAAATCAGGCCCGGAGCCCCGTAACAGGGAACTCCAAAGCCTGATTCTAAATCTGGTTTATTAAACCGGATAAGTCTTATTCTGCTTGTCAGCCAGAGTGGAATCCACACCTGTCTGCTGCGCTGCACGGTATTCAAAGAATTCCTTGGCAACACTTGGGAACAAAGCATAGGACAGAACATCTTCATCCTGCTGTTTCCACTGTGCACAGTCTTTCTCAAACTGAGGAAGCTGTGGTGCGATTAAGTCAGCCGGACGGCAGGTAATCGGTGTTTCATCACCAATAATCTTTTTCTGTACTTCCGGATTAAAGGGTTTTACTGTCTGTCCGAACTCACCCATAAGGATTTTTTTGGTCTCCTTGGTTACCATCTTATAACGCTCACCGCTGATCACGTTTAATACAGCCTGAGTTCCCACAATCTGGGAAGATGGAGTAACCAGAGGTGGCTCGCCAAAGTCAGCTCTTACTCTTGGAACCTCTTCTAATACCTGTAAATATTTATCTTCCTGTCCTGCTTCCTTTAACTGGCTAACAAGGTTGGAAAGCATACCGCCTGGCACCTGATACTGGAGTGTCTTAATATCCACACCAAGCACTTTTGGATTTAACCGGCCGCTCTTTAATGCCTCATCTCTGATCGGCTGGAAATGAGCTGCAATTTCAGCCAGCAGGTTCTGATCATATCCTGTGTCATATGGTGTTCCACGGAAGGTTTCTACCATTACTTCAGTGGCTGGCTGGCTGGTACCTAATGCCAGAGGTGACATTGCTGTGTCAATAATATCGCAGCCTGCTTCTACTGCCTTTAAATAGGTCATGGAAGCAACACCGGAGGTATAATGGGTATGAAGGTCAATCGGAAGTTTGGTTGACTCCTTTAATGCACGAACCAGCTCATCCGCATTATACGGTGTTAAAAGTCCGGCCATATCCTTAATGCAGATGGAATCTGCACCCATATCCTCAATTCTTTTCGCAATGTCTTTCCAGTAATCCAGAGTATAGGAATCACCCAGTGTGTAGCTTAATGCAACCTGAGCATGACCCTTTTCCTTATTACAGGCTGTTACTGCAGTCTGTAAATTACGCATATCATTGAGACAGTCAAATATACGGATGATATCAATACCGTTTGATATGGATTTCTGAACAAAATATTCCACTACATCATCAGCATAATGATTGTATCCCAGAATATTCTGGCCGCGGAACAGCATCTGAAGTTTTGTATTCTTAAATCCGTCTCTTAATTTTCTCAGTCTCATCCAGGGATCTTCTTTTAAGAAGCGCAGGCATGAATCAAAGGTAGCACCGCCCCAGCATTCAACTGCATAATAACCAACCTGGTCCATCTTCCCCACGATGGGAAGCATCTGCTCAGTTGTCATTCTTGTAGCAAGCAAAGACTGATGAGCGTCACGAAGAACTGTCTCTACAATCTTAACCGGCTTTTTTTCTATATCTGCCATTTTCTTACCTCCTGGTTATTGTTCATTTACTTTGCTTTTCGGGTATCGTCATGATATCCGGTTCGATTATCTCACTCCGAAGATAGCCATGAATGTACCGGCTGCAACTGCAGTACCGATAACACCGGCTACGTTTGGTCCCATGGCATGCATCAGCAGGAAGTTGGTTGGATCAGCCTCTGCTCCGACTTTCTGGGATACACGGGCTGACATGGGAACTGCGGATACACCAGCGGAACCGATGAGCGGATTCACTTTGCCTCCTGTCAGTTTGCACATGATCTTTCCGAACAGGACGCCTGCAGCTGTTCCAAATGAAAATGCAACCAGTCCCAGAATAACAATTTTAATTGTGTCTAAGTTTAGGAATGCCTCTGCACTTGTGGTTGCTCCTACTGAAGTACCCAGAAGAATAACTACAATATACATCAGTGCATTGGCAGCTGTTTCCGTCAGCTGCTTTACAACTCCGGATTCTTTAAATAAGTTGCCAAGCATCAGCATGCCGATTAAAGGAGCAGTTGTTGGCAAAATCATACATACAACGGTTGTTACAATGATTGGGAACAGAATTCTCTCAAGCTTGGATACCGGACGAAGCTGTTCCATCTTAATCTTACGCTCTTTCTCCGTTGTAAGAAGCTTCATAATCGGTGGCTGTATAATGGGAACCAGAGCCATATAGGAATATGCAGCAACTGCAATCGGACCCATCAGAGAAGTCATTCCCAGTTTACCTGCCAGGAAAATAGAGGTAGGGCCATCTGCACCTCCGATAATGGAGATCGCTGCAGCTGCTTTATCGCTGAAGCCCATAAAAATTGCAAGGAAATATGCGGTATAAATACCGAACTGGGCAGCTGCTCCTAACAGAAAGCTCTTAGGGTTTGCAATGAGCGGACCAAAGTCTGTCATAGCTCCTACACCCATGAAGATAAGCGGAGGAAGAATCCCCCATTCATCCAGTTTAAAGAAATATTGCAGCAGTCCGCCGCCGGCACCATCCGCTCCAACTTCTTTCATAATATCCGGATAGATATTTACCAACAGCATACCAAAAGAAATCGGCACCAGAAGCAGTGGCTCAAACCCTTTTTGAATCGCCAGATATAAAAACAGAAAAGCGACCAGGATCATAAGCATGTTACCTGCAGTCAGGTTGAAGAATGCGGTCTGCTGAAGAAGATTGGTGAATGTATTACTAATATAATCCATGTTAATCCCTCCATAAGGAATCCGCGCTATTTATTGTGATAGCGGATCTTTCCGTACTAGTTTAATGTAGCCAAAGTTGCGCCTGCTTCTACGGAATCACCCACTGCTGCCTGAACGCTGGCAACTGTTCCATCGGAAGGTGCTACGATTTCATTCTCCATCTTCATGGCTTCCAGAACAAGAAGAACTTCGCCTTTTTTAACAGACTGTCCTGCACTAACTTTAACGCCAAGAATCTTGCCTGGCATTGGTGCAGTTACTTTTACGGAACCTTCCGGTCCTTTTGCTGCTTCTTTTTTAGGTGCCGGAGCAGGAGCTGTTGCTTTAACCGGTGCGGATACCGCTGCCGGAGCAGATACTGCTGCGGCTGTACCTGTTGTTTCTTCTACGGTTACATCGTAAACATTACCATTCACTGTAATTTTATAATTTTTCATGATGACAATCCTCCTGATTTTATGCTTTTTTCCAATTACCGGCTGCTGCACGTTTAATAGAACGAACAACAAGACCGCTTGGTGATACTCCTTCAGATGCTGCAATTGCTGCTGTTATTACAGCTGCCAGTTCCAGATCATCCTTCAGCTCGTCTTCCTCTGCGAGGGGTTCGGTAAATACCGGTTCGGCTTCAGCAGCCACCTTTATTCCCGTTACATTCTTTTTATTAAGCAGTTTCTCTTCAAATATACTGATATAACGGAAACCGCCAATCAGCATACTGATGAAAATCAATACAACAAATACCGTTCCCATTCCCATCAGCGTATTAAAACCGGCTTTTTCCATCTTTTCAGCTATATTGTACTCTGGAACAAATGCCACTCCGGTTATCTTGGAAAGCTTATGGTCAAAAGTTACGGTAAAATCCATATTTCTCTTTTCAAATACGGTATTGACCGTAGCACTGTATCCATCCTTGCTTTCTTCTAATTTTACAGAATCCGAAGCTGAAACAAAACCGCCTAAATCACCCTTTACATTATTCCAGGAATCGATTCCCTCTGCTAACGCAGCTACCTCATCCTTTTTCGTCAGGCTCTTTCGCATCTGCTCGGTATCTTTGTCCTCAAGACCGGTGTACAGCTCCAGATACGAGGCGACGGGAATCTGCTCAAGCTGCGCCTTCATATCAGCATCAATGCCATCGGACTTTTTACTGGCAGCACCGCATGCAGATAATGAAAAGAGGCAGACTGCCATAGTAAGACCCACTACTGCTCGTTTCAAATTTAATTTCATATGCCTGTCACCTCATTCTATATCGTGCCATGTTTTTTCGCCGGACGATCCTCTCTCTTTGTGAATAACATCTCAAATGCAGCGATTACTCTGGCTCTTGTTTCACTGGCATCAATAATGTCATCAACATATCCTCTTTTTGCTGCAGAAAGTGCGCTGGACTGAAGAGCTCGGTAGCTTTCCGCCTTTTCTTCCATCACTGTCTTTCCATCTTCTCCCTTTGCAATCTCATCTGCATACATGATCTTTGCTGCCTGAACCGGATCCATCATTCCTATGGCTGCTTCCGGCCATGCATATACAATATCAGCACCAATGGATTTGCTGTTCATGGTCAGGTAAGCGCTTCCCAGTGCCTGACCAACTACAACGGTTACTTTCGGAACTGTTGCATTGGCAAATGCATAAGTGAGCTTTGCAGCTGCTTTCGCAATGGTTTTTTCAGATCCGGTTGTGCTCTCATAGCCGGTTACGTTCACCAGGGTGAGAAGGGGGATATCAAAAGCATCACAGAAACCAACAAACTCTGCAGCCTTCTCACAGCCTTGTCCCGTTAATTTTGCTTCACAGGACATGGTCTTTAATCCACTCTCGTCATAGGATTCTGTTCGATTGGCAACGCAGCCCACAGTGATTCCGTTTAAACGGATAAAGCCGGTAACCATAGAGGAGCCATATTCTTTTCCGGTCTCCATAAAGAAATGATTATCAGAAATCTGTGTGAGCGCAATTTTCGTATCACCAACATAGTTTGCTAAATCGGAGCATACGCGGTTTAAATCATCCGTGCACTCATCGTAAGACATGTCATCCTCGCTATTGGCAGGTAAAATCGTGACAAGAGTTCTGATATTATCAAAAATCTCTTCTTCCTCTCCGATAAAATCTACCAGTCCTGCTTCCCTGCTCTGAAAACTTGCGGAAGCGGTATTTAATTTTTCTGTATAGTTATTCTGAATGGCATTGGGTGAATTAACAAACAGCTTTGCAGACTTTCCTTCCATAAAAGTAAAATCTGACATAGCTGCAGAAACAGCCATTCCACCGCCGCAGGTGCCAAAAATCGCTGTGATCTGCGGAACCACTCCTGATGCTAAAGTCTGGCTCATATAAATTTCACCAAAGCCGTTTAAGGCATCTGTTGCCTCCTGAAGTCTTAATCCGGCACAGTCTATCAGACCGATCACCGGTGCTCCCATTTTCATTGCCATGGCATAAAGTCTTGTGATTTTTTTAGCATGCATCTCTCCTACAGCACCGCCGAAAACTGTTGAGTCCTGACTGTAAACATACACAAGGCAGCCCCCAATGGTTCCATAGCCGGTAACAACACCGTCAGAAGGAGTTTCTCTTGCTGTCATGTTAAAGTCTGTACTTCTTGCTGTTACATAGCCGCCGACTTCAACAAAACTGTTTTCATCAAGCAAAGCGTGAATTCGATTACTTGCTGATGTTTGTGTTGAATTACTCATTTTGCAATCCTCCATTTTGTAATATTTGCATAGCCTCCGTTAAAAAAACAACGATAGGACTATATAATAACACCAATTTCTGCCAATTATAATTGTATAATTAATTTCAACTTATTTCAAGTTCTTTTTAGTAAAAAAAGAGCAAAAAACTATGGATTTCTTACAATCCATTGTCTCTTGCTCCTAATTTTCGTTGGCATAATATCGATTCGTGTAAAATTTTCCGGCATTTTGTATAATTTTGTCGAATGTTTTTGTATGTTGTATACAATGTTATTCTTTCATTTCCGTAATTCCAATGCTGCCATCTGCTGTTTCCTGGAATACAATCCTTGATGGACCCTCTCCCATCACGATTCCTGCCTCGGATTTCTTTAAGGTAGCTGTATCCACCTTGGCGATTGATACCATTAAATCATCCCCAAATACCATATCCGGATTCAGCTTCAATAAATCTTCCTGCTTTTTTAAAATAATTGTTTCCTGATCCCCGTTGATAAATACACATGGATAGGCTATCAGTTCTGCCAGTTCTTCTAAATTTTTATCTGAAACTGCTTCCTGTATTTTTTCCGCAAAGGCTTCCGCCTGCTTTCCCGGTCCCCCGTAGGTCTCGTCAGCCTGCATCTCTTCCTGATCTTTCATAAGTGAATCCGGTTCCCCATCTTCTGATGAAACCGTTCCTTCTGTGCTGCTTTCCGATACGGATTTTTTCATATTACTGTCCGCAGCCTCTGATTCAGTTATCTGCCCAGCGCCTGTACCAGCGGCAGATTCACCCTTTTTCCCGCAGCCAGCTGCAAAAAACACAGCCAGTGCAATGATAAAACAAACGATACCGAATCTTTTCCTGAGCATCTTTTTTTCGTTCCTCCCTGCGTCCATTTACTGCTTCGGGCACAGTATAGCACCGGTAAAGATTGGAAGTCAATAGAGTTCCCAAAACCGTAAACCTTAGTCATTTTTCCGTAAGATATTTGTCCGCATTTTTAATTATTTATATTCTTTATGAAGCGTAAAGCCTCTTCCTCGCACCTCTGTAACCTGGTTGATAATCATAAAGGCATTGGGATCAATTTCCAGAACCAGTTCATTGAGTTTAGGCAGCTGTCTCCCTGATATTACAGTAAGAACAGCAAAGGATGATTCTCTTAAATGTCCTCCTTCACTGGCAAGTAAGGTTGTCCCTCTGTCCATACGCCGCTGTATCTCCTGGCTGATCTGGTCATACTTTTTACTTATGACCTTTACCTGCATCTGATTTCGGCCTGTCATAAGAACTTTATCCAGAACCATTGTGTATAAAAGAACAAGAAGGATTCCGTAAAGAATCTGTTCCATATTGGAGAAAATCATCTGGGAAAGCAGAATCAGGCAGTCAAAAACCGACATGGTCTGGGAAATCGAAAAATTCCACTTTTTATTCAGTATGAGCGGCGGAATATCCATGCCTCCCGTAGAAGCACCGGCCCGTATCACCATCCCAATGCCGGCTCCAATTAAAAGACCGGAAAATACAGTGGCAAGCATACGGTCCTGGGTAATGACCATATTGCCGGACAGCTTCTCAAATACCCCCAGAATAAAGGGATAATAGAATGTACTGATCATGGTTGTCAGGGCAAACGCCTTTCCCAGTACGAAAGCACCTGCAACGAACATAATGATATTAAAAACTCCTATAAAAACAGCTATGGGAATCCCCAGTTTTGCATGGGCTACTAAAGCGAGACCTGTCGTACCTCCTGTAATCAGTCCGTTTGGAAGAATAAACAGGGAAACAGCAAGTGCATATACGGTGTTTCCTGCCAGCACCGTCGCTATTTTTTTTAAATTCATACTTCAGTAACTTCCTTTCAACTTCTTATTATGCTAAAAATTTTGCTCTCAGCTCATTCCTTTTTTCCGGAGTTACAAAGAGCCGTTCTGACAGGTAATGGTCTATGGTTCCATAAGACTGCTCGATGGCAGAAAATGCACGGAGAATATAGGCCTCTGAAACAGTAAATAATACACGGACGCAGTCTGCAAGACCCTTGTCCCCAGTCTGCTGTTCAATCAAAGAACAGGTCTGGTTTACCTGCGCTATTACATAATCATTGGTTTTTACGAAATCCTTTATAATGGTTTCCCGCTGTACCCCCAGGGCAGTCAGAAGAAGGGCAGTTCCAACTCCTACCCGGTCCTTTCCGGCTGTGCAGTGCCATAAAACCGCTCTGTCATCTGCTTCCAGCAAAAGATCAAAAAAACGGGAATAAGAATCTACAGCATGGTCATTTAAAACCAGATCCTCGTAAAGCCTGTCCACATATGTTTCCGGTTTCCCACCTAAGGAAGAGGCATGGAGAAGGATTGATTTTATCGCATCTGGTTCCCCTTCCTCTGCCTCTTGTTCTTCCTCTTCAAAGGTGATTCCCACTGTCTTTTCATCCAGAATGGGATTGAATATATTACGGACTCCCGGCATATCCGGATCCGGCTTTTGTTTTCTTTCCGTTGCCGTTCTAAAATCAATAACCGTTCCAAGTCCGCAGCCGTCCGATAATATCCTGATATCCTCTCCTGTTGCCTCGTAAAGGGTACCACTCCTGATCAGCCTGCCCGGCAGTATCATCTTCCCATCCTGAGTCTTTAATCCGCCTAAATCTCTGGTATTATGCAGCTTTTCAAGCTTTATTCTTCCCACGAAACCAGTATTTTTCTCATTCATTTTTATTATTTCCTCCCATTCCTTTTGCACCATATCTGATCAAAAGGAATTGTATTTTTGTCAAGTATATCATAAGATTCCATTAAGAGGAAGTCAGTATTTGGGAAAAACCAGGCATGGAAAGATAACGGGTAACCATATTTTTAAGGCACCAGATAACAGTCAGGCGTTTGGTTCCTTCCGTTAAATAAACCGGATATTCTTTCACTGGCTTATTGTTTAACCAATATGTAACTGACCCTATTTTCTGTCCTTTTATAACAGGAGCCTCTATCTTATCTGGAATGCTGGTCTTCACAGTGACCTTCTCATCATCTGCCAACAGGAGTTTAAGACTTTTCTCCCTGTCTTCTGCCATGGAACTGGCGATGAATACCGGCTTGTCAAGCCCTCCTGAAATGGGAATTCCCTCATTAATCAGCACGTCTGGCATGGTTACTTCTTCGTATACATCCCGGTAATGAAAACGATCCATTCCGTACTGAAAGAGTTTTCTGGCATCGGACCACTTCCAGGTTTTGTGAGGAGGCCAGCCGCACCCTAACAGGGCGATGGTAAAAATTCTCCCATCACTTTTCACTGATCCCACATAGGAATAGCCTGCACCACCGGTAAACCCTGTTTTTCCTGAGAACGCTCCGCTCATAGAGCTTAAAAGGGCATTGTGGTTTGTGCAGCTAAAGGATCTTTTTCCATCAACATCTGTAAAATAATAGCTCTGGGTTCCGGTTATTTCCAAAAACTCTTTGCTTTTTGGGGAATTTCCAATGCAGTAATTCATAATCCTGGCTAAATCGGCTGCTGTGGTAGAATGTTCTTTTATTTCTCCGTCATTCTCCTCCTTCGCATCCAGGCCATTGGGAGTAATAAAGTAAGTATTGCTGCACCCCAGCTCTCTGGCTTTCTGATTCATGAGTTTAGCAAACCCCTCTCTGCTTCCTCCTACATGCTCTGCTATCATCATGGCTGCATCATTGTGTGATTCAAGCATCAGACTGTAGAGCAGATCCTTTAAATAGATGGTCTCTCCTTTATAGACTCCCAGATGAACCTTGGGCTGGTTAGCCGCATTCTGGGTGGCAGCCACCGGATCAGAAAGATTGCCGTTTTCAAGAGCGATAATACAGGTCATGATCTTAGTCGTACTGGCCATGGGGCGCACCAGTTCCTCGTTTTTTCCATATAAAATCCGGTTGGTTGAGGCATCCATTAATACCGCTGACTGTGCATAAAGATTGAGTTCGTCGGTTGTCTCAATTTGTGTCTTATGATCCATTTTTTCTGAAGTCACTGATGTATGGTTTTTAATGGTCTCTTTTTCTGCCAGCTTCACTGCGAATGTTCCTATAAAGGAAACAATGGCGATTCCTGCTGCTGCCAGGAGTATTCCTTTGGCATGCCTCATAAAAGAGCCTCCCCCTAGACTTTATTTTATCCTATTCCGCGTATTTTTTAATTATTCCCCTTTACATTCCGAACGTATTTTCGGTATAATAAAAGAAAAAAGGAGAATCAGATATGTCAACGGAGCCTCTTATTTTCCATATTGATGTTAACTCTGCATTCTTAAGCTGGGAATCTGCAGACCGCTTAAGGCAGGACCCGGAAGCTCTTGATTTGCGCACCATCCCCTCTGCAGTGGGCGGTGATGCCCAGTCAAGACACGGGATCGTGCTGGCGAAATCCACGCCTGCCAAAGAATATGGAATTACAACCGGAGAACCCATCGCCCAGGCTCTTCGCAAATGTCCGGGGCTTACAGTGGTTCCTGCCCGCTTTGATATCTATCTGGAATATTCCAAAAGACTGATGGATCTTTTGTCTGACTATACACCGGACATTGAACAGTTCAGCATTGACGAAGCCTTTCTTGATATGACTTCCACCATCCATCTGTTTGGATCTCCCATTGATACTGCCAATCTCATACGGGAGAGAGTCTGGCAAGAGCTGAAATTTACGGTGAATATGGGAATTGCGCCTAATAAGCTGCTGGCCAAGATGGCTTCGGATTTTAAAAAGCCCAACCTCTGCCACACTCTGTTTGCCCATGAGATTAAAACCAAGATGTGGCCTCTTCCTGTGGGCGAACTGTTTTTTGTAGGACATTCCGCGAAACAGAAGCTTGTGGGGATCGGCATTCATACCATCGGACAGCTGGCAGCCTGTGATGTAAAATATTTAAAGCACCTGCTGGGAGAAAAATATGCGGTATTAATCCACGACTATGCCTGCGGGATTGATTCCTCTCCGGTTGGCCACCGGGAACCTGTAAATAAGGGGTATGGAAACAGCACCACTTTGTCAAGAGACGTGGAAGACATGGAAACAGCCCGTTCTATTCTTTTATCCTTAAGCGAAACAGTGGGGGCCAGACTGCGCAGAGATCATGTGTTGTGTGACTGTGTCTGTGTGGAGATTAAGGATTGGGATTTTCATACCACCACCCATCAGACTACCTTAAACTGTCCAACAGATTCTACCACTCTTATTTATGAACACGCCTGCAGACTGCTGGAAGAATTCTGGGATCATACGCCCCTTCGTCTTTTGGGAGTGCGCGCCACCAAGATTTCAGATGAGGGATATTTGCAGATGAACTTATTTGAATCAGAACAATCAAAAAAGATGAAAGAGATGGAAAAAGCTGTGGATCATATCCGCAGCAAATTTGGTACTGACAGCGTAAAAAGAGCCAGTTTTTTAAAGAAAGACCAGTTAGTGGATCATGCAGCTGGAAAGGAGAAGCACATGAAGCAGTGATGCGCTCCTTTCCACTCCGCTTTTATCAGTTAAAACTGTCCGCTTATGGGTTTAAAGCCTTCCCCATAAACTTCGTTGGAATCGGTTATGATCAGGAATGCATCCTTGTCCGTTTCGTGAATTGCTCTTCGGATGGAGACCACCTGAGAATTGTTGCATGCGCACATAACCACATTCTTTTCATCTTTGGTAAAAGAGCCCTGGCCTTTTAAAAAGGTGCAGCCTCTGCCCGTTGCTTCTTCGATTTTACATGCTACCTCCTCTTCATGAGAGGTAACCACAAATACCAGCTTGCCGGCACCCAGACCATACATGATCTTATCAATCACCATGGTGGTCACGATGGAAGAAACCAGACCAAGTATGACAGCATCCACATTCCTAAACACCAGTCCGCCCGCTATTATTACTACGGCGTCCACCACAAGAGAGATCTTACCGATGGTAAGATGAGGAAATATCTTTCTGATTGCCATAACCAGGAAATCAGTTCCTCCAGTGGAACCGTTTCTTAAATATACCAGGGTTAAACCAAGCCCGGAAAAAATTCCGGTACACGCCGATGCATAGAGAGGATTGCCCTGATAGGCCGGAAACATAGGAACAACATAATCCAGTACCAGTGCAAAGATCAGCATGCTTTTCATAGAACGCAGAAGAAAGCTTCTTCCCAAAAGCTTATAGCTGACCAGTATAATGGGGATATTTAAAACAATGCTGGTGATACCCATAGGCAATCCGAACAGATAACGCAAAATTAATGCAATACCTGATACTCCCACCGGTGCAAACTGTGCATTGACAGCAAAGTTATAGATTCCCACATTAAATAAAAGTGCTCCCACAAGATCACACAGCAAATCAATGCCAAGCTCTTTGGGGGAGTATTTATCACGGTCTCCCATCATGTTGTACTGCCTCCGTTTCTCTTTCGATTATTTATAGAAAATAATCATTGATTTCAAATTCTTTTTTGCCAATCTTTATGTGTTTAATCAAAACACTGACCTCGCCATCTTCGTCAGAGCAGATTCCGGTTGCATAGATCTGTGTCTTACCATAGGATTCCGTCAAATTCAATTCTTTATCCAGAATCCCCTTATCTGCCAGTGCTTCTGCAAGATCAAGCAAAACCTCCTCTACTTCTTCCTCAATATGGTATTTCTCAAACTCTGCTTCTAATTCCTCATACGTTTCTTCATTAAACATCTGATATCCCCCTTTCCATTTTTACAAATTAATTATACACGCAAGTTGCTTCTTGTCAATCATGTTCCCTCATGATAGAATCGGTTTATGAAAATGACCATAAATTACTTAATCACAGAAGCTTACGACCATAAAACCATAGGGCAGTTTCTATTAGACCAGGGATACTCCCAAAGCCTGATCCGGCGCTTACGCAATACGGAGAATGCAATCACAGCCGGAGGCAGGGCAGTGTACACCACTTACAGACCAGCAAAAGGAGAGGGACTTACCGTCACCTTTCCCGATGAGAAAGATTCTGAAAATATCGTACCCACTGAGATGCCCATCAATATCTTATTTGAGGATGAGCATCTTCTGGTTATAAATAAAGCAGCAGGCGTTCCCATTCACCCTTCCCAGGGAAATTTTGATAATACCCTGGCCAATGGACTGGCATGGTATTTCAAAAAAAAGCAGGAGGCTTTTACCTTTCGCGCCATTAACCGGTTGGATCGTGATACCACCGGCCTCTTAATTATTGCCAAAAATCCTTTAAGTGCCTGTATCCTGTCTGATATGGTAAAAAAGCATGAAATACATAGACGGTATCTTGCAGTGGTCCAGGGTGAACTTCCAAAGGAGGGAATCATTGATACTCCCATAGCCAGAACCCACGATTCTACCATTGAGCGTTGTATCGACCCGGTTAACGGCGATACGGCACGAACCTTTTTTCGCCGCCTTTTTTATGATCCCGGCACAGGACACTCCCTTGCAGGACTTCGACTGGAGACCGGACGAACCCACCAGATCCGGGTTCATCTAAAATCCATCGGACATCCTCTGCCAGGTGATTTTCTTTACAATCCGGATTACCGCTACATAAATCGGCAGGCACTCCACTCCTTCCGTCTGGATTTTATCCATCCGGTCACCAGAGTTCCCATGTTTTTTGAGGCAGCTCTTCCGGAAGATATGCAGTTTATTGGTGTTACATCCACCGAAGGCCTTTGGGATAATGATTTTTAAGAATTCCAGCGGCCAGTTTAGCAAATCCAATGGAATAACCATCTGTCACTACCAGCACCCAGCCTTTCTTATCCAGCCTGACTGGCCAGGAAAAGGGGGCTGGAAGCGTCTGTCCTTTTAAATATTTCACTATATCCTCGTGATCTGCAGGTATCTCTGCCCAGGAAAGAACCTCTTCTTTTTTTAAGGAAAGAGCCAGTGCATGGGAAGGTTCAAACCGGTTCTTTTTTATGGTACCCATGTGAAGTCCCGGACGGATTACTTTAATTCCCTTTAAATCAATCATCTCCGGCGGAAGAAGATAGAGCTGTTCTCCAAACAGGATATATTCTTTTCTGTCTAAAAAAGCTTCTGGGTGTACAAGCAGTTCCTTTAAAAATAATTCTACCTCTTTCCAGATAGCTTTATCTTTTAAATACGCAGGACAGGATCTTTTTCTCTCAGGAACCTTATCCCCATCTCTTTTTAATACAGCCAGATAATGACCTTCCCCTTCTGACTTATGAGGCCAGATACGGAATGTCTTTTTTAAGTCTTCTGATCCGTACTTGCTCCACTTTGGCATGCCATGAGAAAGTCCCGGGCGTTCCCCCCTGTCCACAACGGAAAAATCAGGGTGGGAAATCAGAAACGATTCGATCACCTGCTCATTCTCCTGGGGAGAAAAGGTACAGGTGGAATAGACCATGATACCCCCTGATTTTAACATCCCGGCAGCATTTTCAAGAATTTCCCTCTGCCTCCGGGCGCAGGCTTCTACGTGATCCGGGCTCCATTCCAGTCTGGCAGCCTCATCCTTTCGAAACATTCCTTCTCCAGAGCAGGGTGCGTCCACCACAATCCGATCGAAAAATTCAGGAAATTTAAGGGACAGCGAATAAGAATCTTCATTGGTAACAACAGAATTACGTATTCCCATACGCTCCACATTCTGGGCAAGAATCTTTGCCCTGGCAGGATGAATCTCGTTGCTCAGCAAAAATCCTTCTCCTTTTAATTTACCAGCAATATGGGTTGTTTTTCCGCCGGGAGCTGCACACAGATCAAGAATCTTTTCTCCTGGCTTTGGATCTAAAAGCTCTACCACTGCCATGGCACTTGGTTCCTGAATGTAGTAAACACCGGCTTCATGATATGGATGCTTTCCAGGGCGCTGTCCTGCCTGATAATAAAAGCCTTCCGATGCCCAGGGGACTGGTTCAGATAAAAAAGGAGATTGCCGGATAAATTCCCCGGGGTCTGCTTTTAATGGATTAATCCTGAGTCCCAAAGACCGGTCCTCCTCATAGCTTTTTAAGAAAGCATCGTATTCATCCCCCAGCAATCCTTTCATCTTGTCCACAAATTTATCCGGTAATTGAATCATTTTAATTCCTCTTCCTGTCTATTTTTAAAATCCCCATAATTTCATGTTATTTTTTTAAGTTAGTGGCAAACTAAATAGAAGAAATATCCGGGAGGTGCCATATGACTTTATTAACCATAACCGCTTATATTATCATCCCTGTCTATACCATACTGTTTGCCTGGGGAACCAACTGGTTCACCCTTAATTTTTCCGTTCTTGGAAGCCTGGCAGACAAAAAAAACCTGTTTCTTTTATGGGGTATCATTGTTGGTGCTTATTTTTATTATGTTTTAAAAAGGATTATCCGTACACTTCCCAGAAATAAAAAGGAGATGGTATTTACTACATTAGCCCTCCTTCTTTTAGGCCTGGCAGTAACCATCCCATATCTGCCTGATTCACAGCCCTTTCATGCCGTTCTTCATGTATTTTTGTCATTTGCAGCTTCCATCTCTCTCATGATCAGTCTTTATCTGGTGACATGGAAGCTTACCTGCATGAATCAGTCTGTTTATCGCCCTTATTTCATCAGTCTGATGATAATCACCATATTATCAGTGATTCTTTTTTTCCTGACTGGAATTGTCAGCTCAGCTCTTGAAATATTCTTTGTTCTTTCAAGTACTTTTTTGCTGCATAAGCTCTATTTAAAGGTGTGCAGTCCGGCTATCTCCCTGAGATACCAAAGCTTTTAAAAAAGGTTCTATGGCCGGATAACCAGACGGGCATCTGCCATCTTTTCCGTAATCTCATACATGTTGGTCACGGTTCCTACGCTGAGTTTTTCTGTTAATTCGTAAAAATTCAAACAGGTTCCACAGGTTAAAATCTCAACTCCCTGAGCTTCCAGCGTCTTTAAATCTTCCAGAGAGGAAGATCCCTCGGCTGACAGCCTTGCTCCTCCATTGTAAAGCAGTATGGTTTCAGGGAGTTCTTCCAACTGGGTCAGGGCATACACAAAGCCTTTCATCAGAATACGGCCTAGTTCTTCACTGCCGGTTCCCATCTGGTCAGAGGAAAGTACGGCAACCAGACCTTTCTTTCGACTGTCAGGTGCACATTCTTCTAACGTATTCTTCTGTACAGACTCAGCTCCTTTTTCCATATAAAACAGGATCTTATATTCTTTATCTGACAGCTTTATGGAAGAAGGATTCACTCCTGAATAATTCCCCAGTTTCATCACATTCTGAACGGCAATCTCATTATCAACGAGAATGGTCAGAATCCCTTCCGTCATATCTTTCATGGCTTCCTTTGCCCTTATAACCGGCTGGGGGCACAAAAGCCCTCTGGCATCAACTGTTCGATCCATACTTCCTTCTCCTTTTCTTCTATGCAATAAAATCAAAAGCCGGGACCGGCTCCATATCCCGGACCTTTCCCGACTTTTCATTCTTAATTCACTTTTTACTCTTCTTCCTCGTCTTCGCCGACAAGCTCATCATATTCTGCTTCGTCTAACATCTGATCAAAGGCATCTGCAACGATTTCATATTCCTCGTCATCTTCGATATTTTCAAGATTTGGCTGTCCGTCTTCGCTTTCGGAATAACGATACAGATAAACTTCTCCCTCTTCTGCCTCAGCGCCTTCCATAGGAAGCAGAGCGATATAATCTCTCTCATTCGCTGTGAAAATTGTAAGTACAACGCACTCCAGTTCCGATCCATCATCCAGGGTCAGTGTTACTGTCATCTCCTCCTGGGGTTCCATCTCATCGTGCTCTAAATTAGGATCCTGTGCCATCCTGATACCTCTCTTTTTCCATCTTAATATAGGTGTTGATTTACACCTTTCTTCACTCTATCAAACAATCGGCTAAAAATCAAGGGATTTTGTCATCAATATTCAATTCCCTTTCTGGCATTGATACCCCGGTCATAGGGATGTTTGATCTTTTTTATTTCCGATACGTAATCTGCCTGATTAAGTAGCTGATCGGAAGGATTTCTTCCTGTAAGCACTACCTCAAGCTTCTCTGGTCTGCCGGAAATAAACTGGAGCACTTTCTCCTCATCCACCAGTCCGTAATTGCATACAGCCATAATTTCATCTAAAACCAGCAGATCAAAGGGTTCTTTCGCCGCTTTTTCCAGTACACGCTCCAGAAGACTGGAATAATAAACTCTGGCTTCCTTCTTTTGTTCGTCTGTCATATTGGTGAAAAAACCAAAGCTTTTCTCACAGGGCATGACTGTAATACCGGAAAGGGATTGAAGCGCCAGTACCTCTCCGGAATGATCGGTTTTAAGAAACCGGGCAATGAGTACCTTTTTATTACAGCCGCTGGCACGGACTGCCAGACCGATGGCTGCCGTAGTTTTTCCTTTTCCATCTCCGCAGTAAATGTGAACACAAGATTCCATAAAAGCCTTTCCCTCCTTAATTTTTCTCCAGATACTCCCTGACAAAGCGGGATACATCCTGTTTTTTCCCGTATCGTTCCTGGACATAATTCACATGAAGCCGTTCCCTGGCCCTTGTCATGGCCACATAAAACATCCGCCGCTCCTCTTCTAAATCAGCTGGAAGAACAGCCTTCTGGTGTGGGGTTACTCCTTCATTGGCATCTAAAATATAGACAATTTTGTATTCCAGTCCTTTGGAACTGTGCATGGTCATTAATGCCACGCCTTCTGCTTTTGTCTGCCCCGATTTTGCCCGGTTATTTAACTCTTCCCCATACTCTTTCATATGAACCAGCCACTGGTCAAAGGACTGAAATCCTGCGGCACTTTCTGAAAGCTGATCTGCCACCTCAAGGAGTTCCTCCGGCTTCATCCTCCGGTACTGGGCATATTCCCGTAAATAATCATCATACCCAATTGCTTTCCTGATATAATTAACCGCCGCAACTGGTGCCATGTTTTTTATCATCCGCAAATCATATTCCAGCTGTTCCACCCGTTCCACCATAAAGCTGCGATCCTGGTAAAAAGATTTTACAGACTCAAAGTTTACCGGATTGCCTTCCAGCGAATCCCTGCTTATGTAGCGGTTGGGGCGGTTGATGATTTGGAGAACATTGGCCCTCTGACGGTCACCCTGTGCCGTTTTCATATAGGAGACCAGATTCTGTGCAATCCAGTGATCGTATAAATTGGGAACAGAATCCCTGGTGCAGAAAGGAACATTATATTCCATGAATTTTTCTATTAAAAGTCTGGGGCCCAGATTGGTCCGGTATAAAACAGCAATATCACTGAGTGCATATCCCGCTTTCCCATAATTAAGAATCTCTCCTACGATTTCCATGGTTTCTTCCTGTGGATCCTTCCACACTCTGGTAACCACTGGTTTTCCGGAACCTTTGTCTGTTACAATTTTCTTCGGGAATCGCATTTCATTGTGGGCGATCAGTTTCCCTGCTGTTTCCACAATGTCTCTGGTGCTTCTGAAATTGATATTTAAAAGAACCTTCTTCGCATTTTTATAGTCTTTTTCAAAACCAAGCATGATTTCCGGCTTGGCTCCCCGAAAACGGTAGATGGACTGGTCATCGTCTCCCACAATAAAAAGATTATCCTCAGGCGCCGCAAGCATACGAACAATTTCATACTGTACCCGGTTAATATCCTGGAACTCATCCACCAGAATATACTGGTATTTTCTCTGCCATGCTGCCAGAATATCTTTTCTCTGGGTAAAAAGTTCGTGGCACATTACCAGCATGTCATCAAAATCAATCAGATTGGCTTTTCTCAGCCTGTCCTCATACCCCAGATACAGCTGCTTGAATATTTCTTCTGAACAGTTTTTGGAGTAATAATGGTCCAGTGAGATCATATCTCCTTTCACAGAACTGATCTCTGATAAAATGGAGGTAATAAAATCCCCTTCATCTTCCACTTCCACGCTGCAGCGGTCCATTTCTTCCTTTACGAACCTGGTTTTCTGGTCTTCCCTGATAATATTCCTGGCATCATAGTGATAGGCGAATTTGAGAATACGGAAAAATATGGCATGAAAGGTGCCGAAGCTGACAAAGGGAGCAGGATCTCCCATCAATGCATCAAATCGTTCCTTCATCTCCGTGGCTGCAGCCTTGGTAAATGTAATGACCAGAATACGGGACGGATCAACGTCATATTCCTCAATCAGATGACAGACTCTGTGTGTAATGGTAAATGTCTTTCCTGATCCCGGCCCTGCCAGTACCAACATGGGTCCATCCCGGTGAAGAATTGCTTCTTTCTGGGCGCCTTCATAGGTCACTTGTTGTTTCATATTATCCTCCGAGTCAGACAAAAAAGCAGGAGTCCGGTTTTCTGCCATTCCCCTGCTTCCATCTTCTTTTCTATAAAGTCTCTTTGCTTAAAAGTACAATTCCTGTTCTGATTCGATTTAAGGATTCTTCTTTTCCAAGGACCTCCATGATTTCTGTCGCGCCTGCCGGAGTCATCTGCTTGCCGGAAACTGCAGTACGGATAGGCCACATAACATAGCCGGTTTTATATCCTTTTTCAGAAACAAATGCAGAAAGCGCAGCATAGATAGCATCGTTGCTGTAATCTTCCTGTGCTTCCAGAATGGGAAGTATCTCCTGTAACAGGGAAAGAGAAGTCTGGCTGTCCGTCTTCATCTTCTTATTAAAATACATGGAGCAGTCATATTCAGGCAGTTCCTCAAAGAAATCAATATGATTCTCAATATCCGGGAACACTTCGATTCTGGTCTTAACCATGGCGGCGATCTTTCTTAAATCCAGATCCTTTTTAATTACTTTCCTGATATAAGGCTCTGCCATTCCATAAAATCTGTCAAAGTCCATGGCCTTCATGTATTCACTGTTCATCCACTTTAACTTGGTCATGTCGAACACAGCCGGGGATTTACTGATATTGCGGAAATCAAATTCCTGAACTAATTCTTTGAGAGAGAAAATCTCCTGGTTTCCAACTGGTGACCAGCCAAGCAAAGCCACATAATTAACCACTGCCTCAGAAATAAATCCCTGCTCAATTAAATCCTCATAAGAAGCATGGCCGCTTCTCTTGCTTAATTTTTTGTGTTCTTCATTGGTAATCAGAGGACAGTGTACATAAACCGGAACTTCCCAGCCAAACGCATCGTAAAGACGGTTATATTTGGGTGAAGAGGATAAATACTCGTTACCTCTTACTACATGAGTGATTCCCATCAGGTGATCATCCACTACATTGGCAAAATTGTAAGTTGGATATCCATCGGATTTAATCAGAACCATATCATCAAGCTCTGAGTTATCTACTGTAATATCTCCGTAAATTTCATCGTGGAATGTGGTGGTTCCGTCAACCGGGTTGTTCTGACGGATTACGTATGGCATTCCTGCCGCCAGATTAGCCTGTACCTCTTCTTTCGTAAGGTGAAGGCAATGCTTGTCATAAACCATGATCTCCTGACCGTCTACGGTTTTCTTTAAAGAATCCAGACGTTCCTGGGTACAGAAGCAGTAGTAAGCCTCTCCTTTTTCCACCAGCATTTTAGCGTAATCAAGGTACATTCCCAGAGCATGACGTTCACTCTGAACGTAAGGACCCACACCGCCATCCTTATCAGGGCCTTCGTCATGAACAAGTCCTGTCTCTTCCAATGTTCTATAAATAATCTCCACAGCACCTTCTACAAAACGTTCCTGATCCGTATCCTCAATACGGAGAAGAAAATCTCCACCTTCATGTTTTGCAATCAGGTACGCATACATAGCTGTTCTTAAATTACCTACGTGCATGCGGCCTGTGGGGCTTGGGGCATATCTGGTTCTAATTCGATTCATTATAAACACACTCCTATATCTTCATTCTCGTGATGTTTCAGACAAATTTTATTATATAACGAACATCTGGAAAAAACAATGACTTAACTCTATTTTTATTCCATTCCTGGTCCCACAGCCTCCGCCTGGGTATCATCATCTCCCGGTCCGGTGCCGACTGCCCCGCCTGATTGAGGGTTACTATCTCCTGGGAAAGCAGGAGTTGTGGTCTCTCTTGGTTTCGTCATTCCTGGTCCGATCTCCTGAGCTTTTGACGAATCATCCTGCTTTGGAAGAGCCAGAACATGGCTGATCGCTTCATCAAGTGACTGCTTTAAGCCGTCATAAATCTCCGTGCCATTTAGCTGTTCCAAATAAGTTTTAGCTGATGTGATCTTATCATCTGTAGAGCTGTCACGGTGATCCATTCCGTTAAATTCAGCAATTAGAGACTGCAGGGAAGCTGCTGCCTGTTCCTGGGTCTGTCTGGCTGCATCCTGTGCTGCCTGATTCATCTGCGACTGAGCCTCCTGCTGCTTACGGGCTTCTTCATCTTTCCATTTCTTTGTATCAGCCATTGCCGCCGCTTCTGCCACGGAGGAGAATAAATCCTTATTGCCAGTTTCCTGATCCGTTTTCTCTCCTCTGGAATCCACATTATAAGCTGAAACGGTGGATGGCATATCCCAGTCCAGGGGAGGCAGGTCCTTATTGATTTCAGCCATAAAATCATGCCACATCTTTCCGGAATAAGTCTTTCCGTAAACTCCTGGCATTGCTTTTGGAGTATCATATCCCACCCAGATCGCAGTGGTGTAATATCTGGTATAACCGCAGAACCAGGTATCCTTGCTGCTGTTTGTTGTTCCCGTTTTTCCTGCTGCCGGAACACCAATTCCCAGTCCGGAGCCTGTTCCGTAAGGCTTATCCAAAGTTCCTTTCAGTACATCGGTAACCATGTATGCCGTATCTTCTGTAAAGATTCTTTCATCTGCCTGACTGCCTTTATAAATCTCTCCGTCATACTGGCTTTTAATGCTTGTAATACAGGTTTTATTGCTGTATTTCCCCTGATTGGCAAGAACGGAATATCCTTTTGCCATATCCACAACTCTGGCTCCTTCAGTAAAACCTCCGATACTCATACTGCTGTTGCCATTGTCCATATTGCTTAAGCCCACAAAGTGCATCTTTCCCAGATAGCTGATTCCTTTATCCACTCCAATATCAGTCAGAACCTGCCATGCTACTGTATTTAAACTCCGGTTTAATGCTTCTCTTACAGACACTTCACCAAAGTACTTGCCTCCGCTGTTTTTCGGTCCCCCGTCAAACAAATGGTCATTGACCAGTCTGGAGGGGTAATAAAAGCCGGTTTCAAATGCAGGAGCGTAATCAATCAGGGGCTTAATGGTAGAGCCTGGCTGCCTTCTGCTTAAAAATCCACGGTTATATTCATCATCCGTTCCCCGGCCGCCTACAATCGCCACCACATATCCGGTCCGGTTGTCTACGCAGACAGCCGCTCCCTGTAAGGCGAATTTTCCGTTCTCCTGGACTTCTGTAAAACCTTTTAAATGGGTATCGATGTTGTTCTGCAGCGCAGCCTGCAGTTTGGAATCCAGGCTGGTATGAATTTCGAATCCTCCCTTGCGTACCATATCGCTTTTTGCCTGATACTGCTCCTGATATTCTTCCTTATAGGAATCATAGGAGCTTTTACTTGGAAAGACATACTGAAATACAAAGTCATCATTCTTCATCAGTTCCAGCACAGCAGAATGTATGGCGTAGCTGGTCTGATAATTCTCCGTTGTTCCGCCTTCATAAACCTTGGCGACTGTAAGGGGCTGGGCTTTGGCATTCTCCTGTTCTTCCTTAGTGATAAACTTACAAAGCGCCATATTGTCAATTACCTGATCCCGCTTCCATTTAGAGGTATCAGGATGTGCCACCGGGTCATATCTGGAAGGATTGTTGCTGATTCCGGCAAGAGTTGCTGCTTCCCAGATGGTCAAATCCTTTGCTTCCTTATCAAAATAATAACGGCTGGCCTCAGATACACCATAACTGCGGTTTGCATAATAATTGGTGTTGCAGTAAAATTCCATAATATCCTTTTTGGAATACTTGTCCTCCATCCGGGGAGCAGCAAAGAATTCTGTTATCTTTCTCTGAATGGTCCTCTCCTGAGTTAAATAGGTGTTTTTGATCACCTGCTGGGTGATGGTACTGCCACCCTGGGTCGCCACACCTTTGTTTTTTATGAAAACCAGACCAGCTCTTAAAAGCCCCTTGTAATCAATTCCATGATGTTTATAGAATCGCCTGTCCTCCTGGGCTATGTAAGCATTCTGAAGATTTTCGCTGATGTCCTTAATTGGTACATATTCGTAATGACCGGAATTAATGGTTCCGATTAAGTTTCCTTCGGAATCATAAACTCTTGTATCCATTGGCTGTGAGAAATCAGTTTTGGAAGTCTGACTTATAATTGTGTCAGCCTTTTCCTTGCATGTCATGATCTCATCCTGATATTTTAAAAATACGGCACCCCCAGCCAGGCACCCTATCACCATCGCCAACAGAAATACAAAGAGTATGACCTTTATGGGACGAAAAAATAAATACCATGCACTTTTTCGTTTTCTGCTTTTCTTCCCCATAACAACCTGCCTCCTTCTCTTCTTTTTATGATATAATCGGGTAGGAGGTAGATAATTATTTTATCTACTGACCTCCCACACCACCTAGCATACCGTTCGGTACTAGGC
>SVDU01000036.1 GCA_015057705.1 Paenibacillaceae bacterium
GTCACGACATCCACCTACCTTTCTCATTAACTTATCATAGAAGATCTCAATTTACAGACTTTTTTTCATACTCTCATCACCACCAAGTATATGCTTAATAGCAGAGTCTCTAATAGAGTACCTTTTCAATATCCTCTTTTATCTTCATCTCCAATTGTTTAGCGTCTTCTTCGGTATCTGCGCAGATTGAAAAATATAACTTTAACTTTGGCTCTGTACCCGAAGGTCTGACCACCATGGATGCATTTCCTTCTAACATAAACTTCATCACATTAGATTTAGGGAGCTCAATTTGATTCTCCCTTCCATCCCTATATTTAATCAGGGACTCTTTATAATCACTGATGGATATCACTTTCAGTCCTCCAATTTGACTTGGAGCCGCGGTTCTGAATCCACTCATGATTCCATCCATTTTTTTAATTCCTTCCATGCCTTCAAAGGTATAGCAGTGAAGGGTATTGAGACAATATCCATATTTTGCATATAATTCATCCAGTACTTCTTTTAATCCTTTTCCCTGGTTTTTATAATATGCCGCCATTTCGCTAATCAAAAGGGAAGCGCCTACACCATCCTTATCCCTGACATAGCTGCCGGACAGATATCCATAGCTTTCTTCAAATCCAAATATAAACCGTTCTTCCTCTCCCTTTTCCTCCAAAAGTCCTATTTGTTCCCCAATATATTTAAAGCCAGTCAGCACATTCACTGTATCTACCCCATAATCAGATGCAATCCGCTCAGCCATATCGATGGTAACTATGGTCTTCATCATAAGAGGCCGGCAGGGCATACTGCCGCCGGCATTCCTTTGTTTGCAGATATACTCAAGCAGCAGCATACCGATTTCATTGGCGCTTAACAGCAAATATTTACATCCAGACTTTACCCCCACACCGACCCGGTCACAATCCGGGTCGGTTGCCAGCAGCAAATCACAGTTCAAACGCTTTGCATCGCGAATTCCCAATTCCATCGCCTGCTCAATTTCAGGATTCGGATAGGGACAAGTTGGAAAACATCCATCCGGCATTTCTTGTTCCTTTACGGCATAAACATTTTGAAAACCATTTTCCTTCAACACTCTCTTAACACAATACCCTCCAGCTCCATTCAACGGAGTATAAACAATAGATATATCCTTTTTCATTCCCGCATCGCATAATGCCTGTTCTGAAACAGCCTGAATAAATGCATCTACTGTTTCTTTGCCAATATAGACAACCAAGCCTTCTGCCTGAGCCTTCTCAAATGACATCCGAGCCACATCTGCAAACATGTCAACCCGGCTTATTTCCTTCTGAATTTCCTTTGCAGTCCCAGTCGTTATCTGGCATCCGTCTTTTCCGTACACCTTATAGCCATTATATTCTGAAGGATTATGGCTTGCCGTAATAACAATGCCGCCATTACAGTGCAGCTGCCGTATTGCAAATGACAGCGAGGGAGTCGGCATTAATTCCGGATATATGTGAACTATGATTTTATTTGCAGCAAACACACCTGCTGCAGTTCTGGCGAAATATTCTGAATTTAATCGGCTGTCATATGCTATGGAGACATGAATTTCCCCAGAATAATTTTTTTTCAAATAACTGCAATATCCCTGGGTGGCTCTGGCAACTGTATAAACATTCATACGGTTGGTCCCAGCTCCCATTATCCCCCTTAAGCCTCCGGTCCCAAATTCCAAATCTTTGTAAAAACGTTCTTCGATGGCCTTTGCGTCCTGGCTGATTGCCTCCAATTCTTTTGTAAGCTCAATATCTTCCAGATTCTGATTAAGCCAGTATTTGTATGTGTCCCTTGCTCTCTCTGTCACCTTACCCTGCTCCTTAATTCGTCTATATATATTCATCACGGTTACAAATCTTTAAATTCTCTAATACCCTTTTTATATCCCCCGTACTATCCTTTTCACAAATCAAAATAGCGTCTTCCGTATCTACCACAACTATGTCCTTAAGGCCAACAGCAGCTATCAGTTTTCTGTCTCCCTGAATTATACAATTATGAGTATTTACTGTAATGACATTTCCATCCACTACATTTCCAAATTCATTTGATTTTTTAATACGCTCAATTGCCAGCCAGGAGCCTACATCATCCCATCCAAAAGCACCTGGTAATATATAGATATCTTTTGCCCGTTCCATTATGCCGTAGTCAATGGACTGGGATTCCATTTTATTAAATTCCTGTTCCAACACCATCTGCTGCTCATCTGTACCGATAGCAGACTGTATTTGCTCCAGTCCTTTGTACATAGCAGGCATAAATTTCTTTATATTTTTCAAAATGGAGGAAACCTTCCAAATAAACATCCCGCTATTCCACAAATACTCCTCCGTAGCCAGATATTCTTTCGCTGCCTCCAGGCTTGGCTTTTCCACAAACCGTTCTACTTTATATGCGCGGCCCTCCATTTCATGATTATTAAACTTAATATACCCATATCCCGTTTCCGGATAATCAGGCATGATGCCAATGGTAACCAGATTATCTCCCATTTCCGCTATACGGCAGGCATCTCTTAATGTAGATACAAACATTTTATTAAATTTAATCAAATGATCAGAAGGTAAAACTAACATCAGGGCATCTTTATGCTTTTTGGCAATGTGCACAGCCCCCAGTCCAATACAAGGTGCTGTATTACGGCTTACAGGCTCACACAGTATATTTTCCTCCGGTATACCTGGAAGCTGCTCAAGTACCAGCTTCCTATAGTCTTTATTTGTTGCAATATAAATATCCTCCATCTTTACCAATGAAGCTATTCTCTCAACAGTCAGCTGAATCATCGTCTTACCATCATCTGTAATGGTCAGAAACTGTTTTGGCATATTTCTCCGGCTTCTAGGCCAAAAACGTTCTCCGCGCCCTCCGGCCATTATTAACGCTGTTATATTCATCCCTATTTACCTCCAAGCTCAAACTTTTACTTATTGCCGCTTTATAATTATGTCCCTCATCTCCGGCATATACTGGTTTGTCCGCAAACAGTCTGCCTTATACCTGCTCTTCAATTTTTACATGGGAAACTTTATAAATCAGGCCATTAAAATGGCTGTCTGTGCTTACAGACCATGAATTCGTGATGGCAGGATAACCCCTGTAGAGTCTGCCAACTCCAGGGCCAGTGGCTACTCCTTTCCCAGTAGACATACTGCCAAAGCCATGGCTGTATGGGGCGGCTTAGCTGTACATGATTTCAAAAGGAAAAAAAACAATAGCAAGCTTTCTGCTACTCATTATACTTGCTGTTGGCTTTACCCGCAACTATTTAGGCATCCATACTCCCCAAGATGTAATAGTGTCCCTAATTTTAGGAAGATTCATTATCTACGGTACTCATTATCACCTAATCTGGGCAGATAAAAAAAGAGGACGGGACTGGATTACTGCCGGTTGCATAACACTAGCATTATATTACTGCAATCTATCCGATTTTTACTCGAAATCCATGAGCCCTCTCCGTAATTATGACTGGCCGATTTTATACCGGCATAGGCCAGTATCATCCAGAAAAATGGCTGACGATAGTTAATTACTGTCATACTTTCCGCCAAAAGAGCCATATAAACAGGCCAATAGTATACAGGCGCACATTTTACGTTTCTCCAAAGCCACACCATAATCAGAACCATAGGTATTATACCGTAGGAAAACCATAGACTGAACAGGGTTGAATGAATTTCACTTTTCCACACCACTGCCAGCGGAAAACGTTCAAAGGAACCTTCGCCCGCCCCATACAGAAGATATTGTGGATAATATAGTATCTTTTCTCCGCCACGGTCAATTATCAGCTTTCTGACCCCTCCCTGTGAAAGCAGCGCCAGCTTCTCCTGAATCCTTGTAAGAATATTATACTCTTTATCTTGTATGGTAAACCCCTGCTCCGGCCAAATCATCCAAAGACCGATTATCAATGCCGCAGCAAGAATTCCGCCCATACAACACAAAAATCTGCCGGATATCCGTCCAGCTTTATACTGCCTGTAAATACAAATACAACCAATCCCCGCAGCCAACAGCATCCATCCTAAAAAAATGCCCGTTGATTTTGTAAGCAGAACCAGAAAGCCATCGATAATATAAAACAGCCAGAACGAGCGTCTATGGTGCTCACTATCATAAAAATAAATTAAGAGGATAGTCAAAAACAGCACATATGCCATCTGATTTGGATTGTTAAATGTACCCATATACCTGTTCGCATCCCAGTATTCATAATAAATACGCCCTGCTCCTAAGACATAAACCGCCAGCTGAACAACTAATATAAGCTTCAGTATTCGATTCAGATACAGCAGAAAGTTCTTTTCTTCAGCCACCCCCCTTAAAGTCCATAACAGCATACATCCATAAATCCAATAGGCTGTATTTCGTATGAAATCGTTATGAGGAGACAAAATATAATACCAGCCATTCACCAGAAATACACATACTAAAAATGCATAAAAAAAGTAATCCTCCCTGTATAAAAGTCCATGCCGCTTTTTTTTAAACCTGCGTATCATTGCGCTTAGAAAAGCCGCTGCCAGTACTGCATCACCTACACCCAGTCCTCCTGACGGAAAAAGATACAGCGGTTTTAAAAATACAAATATTAGAAATAGTATGGCAGAAACAGACATAACTTTCCTCCCGGACTGACAGATTATATTAAAAACCTTCCAATATCATATCATCCATTGCAATACTAAGCTTTCTGAAATCATCAGACTCTCCTGTTTCCCAGGGTGATCTCGCTTCCGGAAAATCAAAATGCATATCCAAAATACCGTTCTGAGGCTTGATACATTCAAACTCAATTTTAGATTTCCCACTTAACACATCAGAATATACACAAACTCCATTTACATGTATATTGACCGGCTGCCTTCCCCCATAAATCATCTTTACATTGATTTCTACTCTTATATTTTCATAATCTGTATCCTCCAAGTCAAAATACATCCCCATTGCCTTATCCGATGTCCACGTAAATCCCCCTTCACGGTCTGAAATCCCTCCATAAAAATATGCACCAATATCCTGCCTGTTTACAGACACTGGAAACCTCGTTCCTAGCTTATATTTACAATACTTAATTGGGACTAATTGGTTGATATCGAGCTGATACGGATACCATAAATCCTCTTACCATACAATCAGATATGGAGCCGCCTTCCTGACTTGTCCTTTCCGGGATGGCTCTTCATAAAAAACAAGCAGAAGGATAAGCAGAATAAATGGATATGCAGCCTCATATGTCAGCATTGCCAAAAAGTAAAAAATGACCGACAATATCTCTGCCCTTCAGCAAATACAGAAGTAATTGGAAAAAAACGGCCATGCATTTCTACATGAACGCTAATCCGTTCCCATATAAACTGAATTATGTTCCATTGATTGCTCCCTAAAACACCTTTTATAAATTCATATTTTCTATCATCTGACCAAAAAAACGTGTCTAAAATAAACCATAGATACAAAACAAGAAACACGCCAAATGCTAAATTAAAGAGTGTTTGATTTCTATTGTTCTTAATATCACCAGGATTCCGTAAACGAATCATTCCTGTCTCCAAAAGCATCACTTCCTGCCCATCGCTTCTTTAATCTGCGTGGAGCTGGCACTTTTCGTATATGGGAAAAACTGAATATCTGCTCCCACTTGGTTCAGCTTTTTTTATCTATAATCCAGGACTCATTATTCACGTAATCATCCCCGGAAAACAGACAGTCAAATTTATAAAGTTCCCAAGTCGCTATCTTGTCAATATTATCCATAGTGACACCTACCGCTTTATCTAAACATCTTAATGCCCCTATTATTATAATCTTTCATCCTCTACCCCCCCCCCCTATTTCTCATATTTAAAAATTCTTCCATGATTCCTGCAATCGCTATTGATTCCTCTGCTGTCAATTTATACTCACTCTTTTCAAAACCATTCATAGTCGATACAAAGTCACTGATTTCATACCTCAGGCCATCCCCTAAAAACTTGACAAAATACCGTTCATTCTGAGTAGTGTCCTCATAACACACTTCAAACTCCTGTGTCTTCCACCACGGAGCCGTCACCTTAATATATCCTCTAGTGCCGGATATAATCAGTTGTCCCTCTGACTTAACACCCAATCCTGTCCTGGATTCTGCAAGACTATAAGGATATCTAATATATGCCTTTATGAATGTGTCTACCCCATTGGGCGCCCAGAATCCGTCAAACTTCACTTCCTTGTAATTACTTCCCAAAAGCTTTATAATTGCAAATAATGTATAACTGGCTAACTCCGTAAAACTTCCCCCAGTCTCTGTATCAGTTAACTCTCTCAAGATAGGACTGGTCAGCTTTGTAAAGCATGCCTCCACATCCCTAATCGTGCCAATTACTCCGCTTCTGGCAATACTCAACATCTGTACGAATCCCGGACAATAAGCCGTCTTAATGCCCTCCATTAAAACACAATTCTTTTCTCTTGACAAATCGAACAGTTCCTCTGCCTCGTCTCGTTTAAGCACCATAGGTTTTTCACACAAAACATGCTTCTTTGCCATTAATGACTGTTTCACATATTCATAATGCGTCCCATGAGGTGATGCTATATAAACCGCGTCTATCTGATTAAAAAAATCTTCCAGATTATCCGTATAAAACTTGAGTTCATTATCCTCTGCAAACTTCCTGGCGCTTTCAATTTTGGGGTTATAAACGCTCTCAACATATATACCGCTGACATATTTCACTTCTGGAACCATTCGCTTTGCTATGCGGCCACACCCAATAATCCCAAGCCGTATCAATGAAAAATTCTTCGCCCTCAACATAGTGCTGGAGACATCTCTCGTTCGCTCCAGATACACCACCTTACAATACTGCTTCAGATAATCAAAAGCACCAATCCAGTCAGATCCCACTGTAAAGATATCCACACCATATTTCTGAATATCCTCTACCTTCTGTCCCACATGATCCTCAATAATTATCTGGTCTGCCAATCCAGTCTGCCTGACATGCTCCACACGTTCCATCAGGGAGTCCATGACATTCAGCTTTCCCCTGGATTCATCATAGTGCTCCGTAGTTACTCCTACAATTAAATAATCCCCCAGTTCCTTGGCTCTTTTCAGTAAACGGTAATGTCCCTCATGAAACAAATCAAAAGAACCATATGTAATTACCTTTTTCATTCGCACTCCATCCTTATAAAACCCATATTCTCTCCGATTTTACCTTATCCAAGTATACTTCACAGGGCAGAAAAAGTAAATAGAAAAGGCTGGAAACCAGCCTTTCAAAAAAGTTCTTTCATTTTATCCGTAAGTAGGTAATAATCAGTATCTGCAAATTTCCATCCACATTTGATAAGATAAGTTCAAATGATGGAGGTGATAC
>SVDU01000023.1 GCA_015057705.1 Paenibacillaceae bacterium
CATTGAAACAGCTCTAAACGTAAGAAAGGGGCGGGATTCATACGAATCCCACCCCAACTATTGACAAAGAGCCATAAAAAAAGACCCCACACTCTCATGTGAAGTCTTTCTATATTACGAAACTCTCTTCCTAACCAGTAACCGTCCAGAAAAATCATTCCGATTTGTTTAAAATTTGTTTAAATATCCCTTACCCGACTGGCAAACCCTTATAAAATAAGGATTTAGTCCATAGTATAAGGCATAAGAGCGATATGTCTAGCTCTCTTGATTGCAACAGTCAGTGCTCTCTGATGCTTAGCACAGTTGCCAGTGATACGTCTGGGAAGAATTTTTCCTCTTTCAGACACGTATCTTTTTAATTTATTTACATCTTTATAATCGATAACGCCATTCTTCTCGCCGCAGAATACGCATACTTTTTTTCTTCTGCGCATGCCGCCTCTTCTCATCTTAGCGCCATCAGCTTTATCATTCCTGTTAAATGCCATTGGTATACCTCCTGTTAGATTTAGTTGAATGGAAGTCCTTCGTCTTCGACTCCATCCGGGATATTCATAAATCCATCGCCGATTGCACTGGAGGGAGCTGGTCTGGAGGTTGGCTGATAGCCGCCGCCTTCGCCTGGAGCACCGCCCTTGCTGTCTGCGAATTCCTGATCTTCTACAACGATATCTGTTGTATATACTTTTACGCCGTCTTTATTCGTATAACTTCCAGTCTGGATCCTTCCGGAAATCAGTACTCTCATACCCTGACGGAAATACTTCTCTGCAAACTCACCTGCTTTGTCAAATGCTACGCAGTTGATAAAATCAGCGGTCTGCTCATTGCCGTCCTGACTTCTGCGGCTTCTGCGATCAACAGCAAGGGTATACCTTGCGATGGCCATAGCACGCTCGCCCTGGGAATATCTTACTTCTGGATCACGGGTCAATCTGCCCATAAGGATTACTCTGTTCATACGATCACGCTTTCTTTATCTATTATGCTTCTTGTTTCACGCATAAGTATCTGATAACCGGCTCCATAATACGAACGTTTTCTTCTAATTCGTTCGGTGTATTGGACGCGCCATCAAATTTGATGAAGTAGTAGAATCCTTCTTTCATTTTCTGAATTTCGTAAGCTAATCTCTTCTTACCCCATTCATCAACGCCAGTTACAGCTCCGCCGAAACGAGTAATGTAACCATTAATCTTTTCCATAGCAGCTGCTCTCTCTTCATCTTCGAGCTTTGCGTTCAGAACAATCGTTAATTCATATTTGTTCATGCTTGTTTACCTCCTTGTGGTCTCTGGCCCCTGACTTCAGTTTCAGGAGCAAGGATTAATATGTGTCACGGTACAGTATTATACCGGAAATTCATGATAAAAGCAAGTCCTTTTCCCACTTTCATCACATTTTTCTTTTATAATAGGGATTTTATGATTTTGGCTGTCCATCTTTTCCCTTTAATCCTCTGGTATTCTTCTCCACCAGCTTCCTGGGTACCATAATCTGATGGCCGCATCCCGTGCATTTCAAACGAAAATCAGCTCCAACACGCAGAATTTCCCATTCCTGGCTCCCGCATGGATGCTGCTTTTTTAATTTTACAACATCTCCAACTTCATAGATCATATCATACACCTGTCCCGTACGTTTTATTTTCTCTTTCAAATAAGACGCTATTTTAAAATAATATCGATTTCATTCAGTTCCTGTTCGGTAAAAGTCAGATTCTCCAGACATGCTGCATTATCTTCCAGCTGCTTTACGCTGCTGGCACCTATTAACACTGAGGTCACAGCCGGTTCCCGAAGAACCCAGGAAAGCGCCATCTGCGCCAGTGACTGTCCTCTTTTTCCAGCCAGCTCATCAAGGCGTCTGATCTGTTCAAGCCTTTCTTCAGTCAGATAACGTCCTCCAATGGTAGTTCCCTTTCTGGCAGCCCTGGAATCCGCCGGAACACCGTTTAAATACCGGTTTGTCAAAGCTCCCTGCGCAAGAGGGCTGTAGCAGATGCATCCGGTTCCCTGTTCCAGCAGCGCTCCAAATAAACCATCTTCCGCACCCCGTTCCAGCATGTTGTATCTTGGCTGGTCAATGAGACAAGGAACTCCCATATCTTTTAACATGGAAATCGCTTTTACCGCTTCCTGCTCACCATAATTAGAAATTCCTGCATAAAGAGCTTTACCCTGTTTTACAATATCTGCCAAAGCCCCCATGGTCTCCTCCAAAGGAGTTTCCGGGTCCGGTCTGTGATGATAGAATATATCCACATATTCAAGCCCCATGCGCTTTAAACTCTGATCCAGACTGGACATTAAATACTTTCTGGAACCCCAGTTTCCATAGGGGCCAGGCCACATATCATATCCGGCTTTTGTAGAGATAATCAGCTCATCCCGATAAGGAAACAGATCACTCTTTAAAACTGTTCCAAAATTCTCTTCCGCTTTTCCAGGTGCAGGAAACCCGTAATTATTAGCCAGGTCAAAATGGGTGATTCCCATGTCAAATGCACTTAAAAGAATTTCTCTCTGTTCCGATACTGGTTTTTCCAATCCAAAATTCTGCCATAATCCCAGAGATACCATGGGAAGCATGATTCCGCTTCTTCCGCAACGCTTGTACTTCATTGTGTCATATCTGTTTTCAGCTGCCTGATACATCGTTTTGCTCTCCTTCTTATCCTGAACCGCTTCAGACTTCCGCTGCATCACGGAGCACTTCCCCGATGCTGCCGCTGATCACCAGATTGGCTTTCTCATCCATTGGTGTAACGGTTTTGTTAATAAGCACCATTTTGTTTCCTCTGTAATAATCAATCAGTCCGGCCGCCGGATAGACAGTCAGCGAAGTCCCTCCTATCATGAGCAAATCCGCCTGGGTGATGTAAGCGACTGATTTACTTAGCACGCTTTCATCCAGACTTTCCTCATATAAAACCACATCCGGTTTAATCATCCCGCTGCATGTACACCTCGGAATCCCGTCCTCCCCCATGGAAGAAAGCATATCTTCCAATGAATAAAACTTCATACACCGGGTGCAATGATTTCTCCTTACAGATCCATGAAGCTCCAGCACAGTCTTACTCCCTGCTGCCTGATGAAGTCCGTCGATATTCTGAGTAATAACCGCTTTTAATTTCCCCATCTCTTCCAGCTTTGCAAGAGCCAGATGAGCCGGATTGGGTTTTGCGTCCGGAAATAACATCTTATTTTTATAAAAACGATAAAATTCCTTTGGGCTGGACCGGTAAAAACTGTGGCTGATGATAGTCTCCGGTGGATACTCATACTCCTGATGATACAGCCCGTCAACGCCTCTGAAATCGGGAATATTACTTTCTGTTGATACCCCCGCTCCGCCGAAAAATACAATATTCTGGCTTTCCATGATCCAGTCCTTTAACAGACTTCGTTCATTCATCGTCTTATCCCTCCAACATGCAGGGGCGGATTCAGCTGAACCCGCCCGTAACTGATTTTCATAATTAAAAAATCAGGTTATTTCATCGAAAAACACTCCATTTAAAGGTCTTATCCGGTCTGCCATGGTTTGTCGGTTTTCCGGAACCTCCGGCTTTCCATAGCCGAAAAGCCAGGAAGTCAGTTCGCTGATCCCCATAACCAGATGAGGTTTTATCTTATTATTATCTGACACCGGAGTCATTGAGGAACCATCTTTTGTAAGCTTCCAGCGAAAAACGCCGTTGTTCTGACGTATAAAATCATCCTTCACTTCAATAAACAATTCCATCTCACTGACAGGACAATCCTCTTTCAGCCTGATCACGGAGATAAACTGCTCCAGATGGATGATACGCCCCATTACAGCCGGTCTTACATTACCGACTTCCTTCACATAATCGGGAAGAACTATCAGCTCCCGCTGATTCTCTGCAAGTTCTCCGTAATAAGCCCATACACCGGCAAGCCGTTCTCTTTCATCTCTGGTGAAAAGAAGAATCATGTCTCCTCTGTCACTTCTTACTTCTCTGCATAAATTCCGGTAATACTCCTCATCTCTGTGAGCGTACACCTCATACTTTTTTTCCAGTTGGCGGCCAACAAACCTGGCAGCCTCCTTGCAGTCATCAGACCGCTCCATAAACGCACGGCGGCTTAACCGGGTTCTTCCCTTTTCGTTTAGTACCCGCTTTGGCAGATCACAGATATAGGTAAAATCAAAGGGATGATAAATAGCAGGATCAACCGGAACCAAAAAGCAAAACTCCATCCGCTCCATATACATATCTGAAAAACACCGGGTAAGCAGTCTTCTCATATAACCCTGATGACGAAAATCCGGATCAGTAGCCACTCCGGCAATATAATCCACCTTCCATATCCGGTCTTTTACCACCACTTCATAGGGATTGCGATGGAGCATCGCAGCAGGCTGATCTCCGCTCCATGCAGTTAAAATCTTATTCTTGCGGACTCTGTCCGAATAATAATAATCCAGAAAGCTCTTGGAATCCTCGGAGAAAACTTTTTCCCATAACGCCCGGCTTTCACTTTTTTCTTCCTGCTTCAAATACCGTACCATAGTTTAGAAACCCTTCTGTACCACTGAGTATTTTCTTGCAAAATCAACGGGATAATAAGACATCTTCGCTTTTCTTAAGCCTTCCATTCCCACATCATCTTCCCGGTTCACCAAAATCAGTTCTTCCGGATATGCATGGGTGATAAACTGCTGGTTAATAAACTGGTAAAGGCCTTTAATATTCGGATCGGCCTTCTCAATATGAATAACAGCCATTTTTTCAAAGGGGTTGTAGCTGCCTATGGTAAATGCCTTTAACATACCGTCTATAAAAACTCCTGCCATTCTTACATTCAAGAAAGAACAGTTTTTTAATATGCTGTGAATTCCCATCACTTCATAATCCAGCTGACGGGTAAACTCTGCAGCCTCTACCTTGTTCTCCCACCACTCATTTAAGAATTCCACCACGCTGTCCCTGTCTGAACAGCATAAGGTCCGATACTCATATCTTCCCTCATATTCTTTCAAAAAAGAGTTTAAATGATTCTTCTTTTTGTGAAGCTTCTTTCCAGAAAGTGTCCTTAATGATTGTGCGTCATAGAGATAATCCTTTAAATCTTCTACTTCTTTCACTTCAAACTGATCCGGATCCAGCTTTAAATACTCAATCGCTGCCTCATCTGCAAGAGAAATCCGAAGAGGCTTTTTTAAAATCTCATTAAAGTATTCTTTCATTTCATTGAAATAGTAAGGAAGATCTTCTTCCCTGCACATGGGCATTGCTGTAAAGGGCTGGCCATCCTTTTCCATCAAAAACTGCAATGCTTTATTGTCACTGATTGCGTACTTCACATGGTAGTATTCTCTCCAGATAAAACAATCCAGATATACACTATCACAGGTCTTATTTGGCCTCAGGGCATAAAATGGAGTTATCTTTTCAACATCACTTGCCTCAATTGGCTTAAATTGTAAATTCATAATTGTTCCCTTCTATTTTTATCACTAGCTTTTCTTTATAAAATCAGTATTACACTTGGGACAATGAATCTTTATTTTTCCTTTTCCCCTTGGCACCCTGATTTTCTGTCCGCAGCCTGGGCACTTATAAATGTGAAACTTCATGCTCTGCTGCAGCCGGAAACGCCATTTGCGAAATGTTTCTGCGATAGCAAAACAAAACCGCTCAAATTTCTGATTTTCATCAAAGCGTCTCCTGATATTTCTTGAAAACATACGGTAGTAGCTTACTAACAGGACTGCCACTGCTATGAGGTCCACCCAGGGACTCTTTATAAACAGACCTGCAACAAATAAAACAAATGCCGCCGCTGTTAAAAATTTCCCTAATTTATCAGCGCCATATCTTCCCGTCATAAATCGAATTAATTGATCTCTCATTTGATTCATGCTGTATAATCGCCCCTTTTCTTTGCCTTAACTATAATAACCTATCCAGCCAAAGTCAATGTTATGAGCACATATTTCATAATCTTTTCAGAATTAATCCCTGGACTTATCCCGGTACTGTTTCGGCGTCAGACCATAGCGTTCTTTAAAAATCCGGTGAAAATAACTGCTGTTCTCATAACCGATTTCCTGTATAATTTCTTCCACTGATTTGTTGGATGAGGTAAGGCAGTTCGCTGCCCTGCAAAGACGGATCAGCTGTAAGCATTCTGTAAAAGTCATCTGATAATACCGCTTAAACAGCCGGCTGATATAATAGGTTGGCTGCATGACTTTTAAAGAAAATTCCTCCAGTGTAGCCGTGGTATAGTGATTTTCCAGATACTGATACGCTTTTAAGGCAATCTGCTCTTCATACTGTGTCGTATCATGGGATTCCACCTTATCAGCATCATGAAGCAGTTCCATAATTAACATGGACATGGTTGCCTGATTAATCTCCTGCCTGCACTTTTTTTCCACCATCAGGGACCAGATCATATTCTCCAACAGGTTCTTTGCAGGTAAAATTTCCTGCAGACGGAAATGGAGATAATCCGCTACCGAATGATTCTCAGATACTGCACCTGCAATAAAATGCCTTAAGATCCCTCCATCCTCTGTTATAAGAGATGGATGAGAGAAAAATTCTGGCTTCAGGAAAAAATGTATTGCAATATCATCTTCCCCTAAAGGCTCTATCGCATGACTGGTTCCCTCTCTTAACAGAAGAAGATCACTGGTATCCAGCTTAATCCTTTCGGTTTTATTAATAATCTGGACAGCACTGCCACTGTACATATAAACAAGTTCTACATAATTATGGCTATGGTCCGGAATTGCTATATGGCGGGGCTGACAGTAAAGCCCCATCATGCTGCCCTCTTCTATAATCAAATCCTTATCCACTACACTGCTATCCAAATCTCTTATATAGTATATCAAAATTGAAGATGCATCCTTGATAATACCGTTTTTCTCTTCCGATGTCTTCCTCAAAAAATTCAGAAGTTCTTCATTCATATTGTCCTCCAAACGGCAAACCCACTCGCACTTCCCCCGATTAATTATATCACCACTATGACATTATTTGCAAGAAAAGACGGTTTTTATACAAATTTAGACATAGCTTATTTATGAGACTGGTCCTATAATCTAGCTATGTATTAATTTTTGTACAATCAATATAATTTCTAATGAGGTAGACATCATGAAAAAGTATCCAATACGTTTGGCTAACATGGAAGAAGCGACGGCTTTTGTTAAAGCGACAAATCATTTTGAGTGCGATATGGACATTTGCAAAGGAAGTATAGTTATCGACGCCAAATCTATTTTAGGCATCATGACCATCTGGTCTGATTGCGATCTTGAACTGGTCATTTACAATAACAATCATGACGATGTTTTGGAATCGTTAGCACCATTTCTGGTAAATCAAAAAACTGCATAACTACTACATAAAAAGCAAAAAGAGGCCTTACAAAACTAACTATGATCTGTTAGTTTTCGTCAGCCTCTTATTTAAATTAATTACGATTTAATTGAAATTCATCTACCAGTTCTTTTAATACTGCAGCCATATCAGACAGCTCTTTGCTGGCAGCTGCACTTTCCTCTGCAGTTGCGGAGTTGTTCTGTACTACTGCTGAGATCTGATCGATGCCCACAGTAACCTGACGGATTGCTTCCGACTGTCTGATGGAGGCTTGTGAGATCCGTTCTATCATCTCCGATACGGAACGAGTACTTACAACTGCTGTTGAAAGAGACTCTGCTGCGTCTTTTACCCGGCCAGAGCCATTCATAACTGACTGAATGGAGTTCTCAATCAGGTGTGTGGTATTCTGAGCCGCTTCTGAGCTTTTCGACGCCAGATTGCGGACTTCATCTGCTACTACAGCAAATCCTTTTCCCGCTTCTCCTGCCCTGGCTGCTTCCACAGCCGCGTTGAGTGCAAGGATATTGGTCTGAAATGCAATATCCTCAATGGTCTTGATAATCTTGCTGATCTCCCTGGAATTTTCACTGATTTCCTTCATGGCAGTAACCAGGGCCTCCATGTGTCTGCTGCTGGTTTCCAGCTCACCAGTGGCTACAACCGCCTGTTCATTGGCACAGGTGGAATCCTGTGCGTTCTTATCAATGTTATGGGAGATGTCATTGATGGTGGCAGCCAGCTCTTCTACTGCACTGGCCTGCTCTGTTGCTCCCTGTGCAAGTGCCTGTGAACTTCCGCTTATGTTCTGTGATCCATAAGCTACCTGTTCGGAAGCATTTACAATCCTCTCCATGGTTAACGTTAAGGTACTGCTGATTTTAAGCAGGGCATTCTTAACCTTCTCAAAATTCCCTTTGTAATCATATTCCAGCTGGAACGCCAGATTCTTGTCTGCAATCTGGTTGAGAACAGAAGTAATTTCATCAATATAATTCACATAATCTTTCAGCTGTAATACGGTATTGCCCAACGAAGCAGCCACCATACCAATCTCATCATTATCAAAAGAATGTTATCCTGATCCGTTGCCTGTATCTTGTCCAGGGTTTTCTTAATCTCCGGATATCCCTGGCTGTCAGGCATTCTGACGTTTCCAGTGGCATTCTTTAAATACTCTTCCACCTGCTGGCTTGCCGCAGCACTCTTCATCTCAGCCAGGTAAAAAGTCAGGAAAGAGTCCACCTGATTTGCCGCCGCTAAGGATGCCGAATTAAGATTTTCCATAGACTGATGTTCCATGCTTTTCCCTACCTAAAGGAATTTAATTAATATTCTAAACATTAACGAAAAGGACGGCTGAGGATAACTCAACCGTCCCGCTTTCTTTTATTATGACTGAATAAGAAAATAAGATTCCATGATATCCTTAAGCTTTTCTTTGTCCGTTTCTTTTAACGGAACCAGAGGAAGCCTGTATTTTTCTTCACACAGTCCCAATACGGATAAAGCCGCTTTCACCGGTACAGGATTTACATCCATAAACATAGCATTCATAATGCGTAATAACTCTAACTGCATATCTCTGCTCTTTTTCATCTGTCCCTCAAAAAACAGTTGACACATGGTATGCATTTCCTGAGGCATAATGTTGGCCAGGACCGAAATCACGCCCTTCCCCCCAAGAGACATAATTGGTACAGTCTGATCATCATTTCCAGAATAGAGATCCAGCTGGTCTCCGCAAAGAGCCGCAACTTTTGCAATATGGGAAATATTCCCGCCAGCCTCCTTCACAGCTCTTATATTGGGATGTTCAGAAAGCTTTAAATAAGTTTCAGGTTCAATATTGACCCCTGTACGCGTGGGAACATTGTACAAAATAATCGGAATATCCACGCGGTCTGCTATCGTATTAAAATGCTCCACCAGTCCATGCTGGGATGTTTTGTTATAGTACGGTGTGACCAGCAACAGTGCTGATGCTCCAAGTGATTGTGCCTTTCTGGAAAGCCTTACTGAGTTTGAGGTGGAATTGCTCCCCGTCCCCATAATTACAGGAACCCTGTGATTTACATAATGCACCACGAATTCCAGCAGATCTGTCTTTTCCTTCTCTTCCAGTGTTGAGGATTCCCCCGTGGTTCCGTTTACAACAATTGCATCTGTACCATTTTCCAGCTGAAATTTCAACAGCCGCTCTATAGCCACAAGGTCCAAATTCCCATGTTTATCCATAGGCGTAACAATGGCTGCAGCAGAGCCTTTAAAAATCCCATCATTCATAGACATTCATTCCTAAAAAATAGGTTCATACTAACAGAAATATGACAAACATTCCCAGATGGTACCATACACAAATCATTTTTTTTATCATATAAACCAGTATAAGGAGTGATGACCGTATGCATAAATTTCTTCTATTAGGCGGCGACTCAAGACAGCTTTATTTAAGCCGCATTTTAACTGAAAACGGCTTTTTTACTGTTCTTCATTCTGACGGAGACGACCCTGACTTCACAATGAAGGAAGCCATGGAAACCTGCAATATCATTCTCTGTCCTATCCCGTTCACCAAAGATAAAATCAGCCTGTTTTCTGACCATGAAATGAACGACCTTGGAATTGGCAATCTCTTAAGCCATCTTACCTCCGACCATATCCTGTTTGGAGGCAATATTCCGGCATATGTGAAAGAATATGCCAGAAAAAATGAAATTGGCTGCTTCGACTATATGGATATGGAAGATGTCACCATAAAAAACACCATTGCAACTGCAGAAGGCGCCATTGCGGAGGCCATACGGTTAAGCCCGGGCTGTCTCCATCAGAGCAAATGCCTGATCACCGGTTTCGGAAGATGTGCCAAAACCCTGGCACTTAAGCTAAAAGGCCTCGACCTTACAATCACCATAGCAGGAAGAAAAGCAAACCAGCTGGCTCTTGCATCAGCCATGGGTTTTGAAACAATTTTATTAAGTGATTTAGAAAAAGATATAGGCAGATATGATTATATCTTCAACACCATACCAGCACTGGTCATTGATGAGAAACTTGTCTCTCTGGCCTCCCGGCAGGCAACTATTATCGATATTGCCTCCGCCCCGGGTGGTGTGGACTTTGAAGCCTGCAGGCAGCAGGGAATCCGTGCAAAGCTTAGCCTTGGCCTCCCTGGAATCTATGCTCCCGAAACCTCCGCGAAAATTTTGTATGAAGCAATTCTCACCTTTTTATCTCAAACTGTTTAGGCAAAGGAGTGCAATATGAAACTGGAAGGAAAAAAAGTAGGCCTGGCAATTACCGGGTCCTTTTGTACTTTTGACAAAATAGAAGAAGAAATAAAAGTTCTTGCAGATGAAGGGGCAGATATCTACCCCATTTTCTCTTCCAACGTCCAGACCACAGATTCCCGGTTTGGCAGCACAAAAGAATATATGGAACGAATTACTGAAATAGCAGGAAATAAGCCAATACTCCGGCTGGAAGAAGCAGAGCCTATTGGGCCAAAGGGATATTTAGACATCCTTCTGATTGCTCCCTGCACCGGCAATACACTGGCAAAGCTGGCAAACGGAATCACCGACTCACCAGTTCTTATGGCTGCAAAAGCACATTTAAGAAATGAGAAACCTCTGGTTATCTCTCTTTCCACCAATGATGCTCTCGGAATGAATTTTAAGAATATTGGCGTACTTTACAATGTAAAAAATATTTATTTTGTGCCTTTTGGCCAGGATAATCCCGTGAAAAAGCCTAATTCCATGATTGCCCGAACCGAATTAATCAGTAAGACGCTGGAATATGCACTGGATGGAAGGCAGATTCAGCCAGTGATTTTTTAAGATTGACAAAATTATGGGTTAAAGAGTACCCAATGTCAAAAATAAAATATGAAGTGAAACTGTACCCTAATAGTATGACGCAGAAAAAGAAGCTGTGTTAAACTGTTAGGGTACAATTTGTGAATTTTATTCTCTTGAATTTATTTGTTTCAGCGTATACACTAAAAATAGAAAACTATAAGATTAGGGGGACCAGAATTGAACTATAATATTTTAGTAATTGATGATGATAAAGAATTGTGTTCTTTAATCAAGCAAAGTGTTGCAACAGAAGAAATAATTGCTGATTACTGCTACTCAGGCATGGATGGATTGGCTATTCTTGAAAAAAAGGAGTATCACCTTATTATCCTGGATGTAATGATACCTGGACTGGATGGATTCCAGACTCTTGAGAAAATACGTCACAAAAGCAGTATCCCAATTCTAATGCTAACGTCTAAAAATGACAGTGCCTCAAAAATCTTCGGTCTACGTTCAGGGGCTGATGACTATTTGACAAAACCATTTAATATGGAAGAACTAATTGCCCGAATAATATCTCTTATCCGAAGATACACCCGTTTTAATGTGACGGGCGACGTATCTCAGCCGCTTGCCTATAAAGGGTTAATCATTGATTTTGATAATCGAAGTGTTACTACAAAAAATGGCACTTTTGAACTACCTCCAAAGGAGTTTGATATTTTACTATTCTGTGCAAAAAACCAAGGAAAAATATTAACAAAACAGCAGATATACGAAGAGGTCTGGGGTGAAGATTATGTATACGATGACAGTAATATTATGGCTGTTATCAGCCGTCTTCGAAAAAAAATAGAACCAGATTCAGGATCGCCGCTGTATATTCAAACCGTAAAGGGTATCGGTTACCGGTTTAATAAGGAGGTATAAAGTTGACACTGACATATATTCTAGGTTTACTTCTATGCATGTCACTTTTTTTTGGTGGAATTTGTTTTGCAAAATTAATAAGCGTCAGGCGGGAACTGCTGGAAATGGAAGAGGCCTTATCAGAAATTAAATCCGGTAATGGCAACCGAAAAATCCTGGCTGCCAGCAATGATTTAACTGCAGAACTCTCCTATAAACTAAATGAAATTGTATATAGGTACGAAGAACAAATTTATCAGTTCAGAGTAGCAGACGAAGCTAACCGCCAGCTTATGACCAGCCTTTCTCATGATGTAAGAACACCGCTTACTACTCTGATTGGATATTTAGACGCAATACACAGGGGTATAGCATCTCCGGAAGATCATGAAAGCTATATTGAAACAGCAAGATTAAAGGCTCATGATCTAAAAGATTATATTGATATATTGTTTGACTGGTTTAAATTGAATTCCAGCGAATTCACTTTATCTCTGGAGCAAATTGAACTTGCTGAGATGACACGTAATATCTTAAAAAACTGGGTTCCTATATTCGAAGAAAAGCATATCCATTTTGAAATAGAGATACCGGAAAAGCCTTTTCTGGTATCTGTAGATCCTGAATGTTATGAACGAATTATAAATAATCTTGTCCAAAACGTTATCAGCCACAGCCAGGCTTCTGAAATAACGATACAGATGGAAAAAGAAGATACCAATATCGTTATTCGTGTAAAAGACAATGGAATTGGGATTGATGCTTCCGATCTGCAGCATATCTTTGAACGGCTGTATAAATGTGATAAAGGGCGCTCTGACAAGAGCAGTGGGTTAGGTTTGTCAATTGTCAGACAACTGGTAGAAAAAATGAATGGTATCATTGATGCAGAGAGTAAACCTAATTGTTATACTATCTTTATTATCCGTTTCCGCACAGAAATATAAAGCCATATAGAAGAAAATACAAGGATCTTGCAAGGTTGAGGCAAGGTTAATGCAAGGTTGGGGTGTTAGTATTATCTCAATAAAAAAAGGAGGTTTTCGTTTTGAACGAATTAATTATTGAAACAAAAAATCTTTCTAAACATTATGGAGAGCAGAAAAGTGTTGATAACTTGAATATTCACGTGAAACAGGGGCGAATCTACGGTTTACTTGGCAGAAATGGGGCTGGTAAAACAACTACCATGAAAATGCTCCTGAATTTATCAAACCCTACTTCTGGGGAAATCCAGATATTTGGTGAAAACATACATGGTAATGAAAAAAAAATATTACCACGTATTGGGAGTATCATAGAATCGCCCGGATTTTATCCAAATCTGACAGGTACGGAAAATTTAAAAATTTTTGCTCTTCTTCGAGGAGTCTCAAAACGCAATGCAATTGAAAGCGCTTTAGAAGTTGTGGGATTACCATATAATGATAAGAAATTATTTTCACAATATTCACTTGGTATGAAACAGCGTCTGGCCATTGCTCTTGCTATTATGCATGATCCAGAGCTGCTCATTTTAGATGAACCCATTAACGGGCTTGACCCAATCGGTATCGCTGAGGTGCGCTCTTTTATCCGGGAACTATGTGAGGTAAAAAAGAAAACAATATTAATATCAAGCCATATTCTTTCTGAAATAGCTTTACTTGCTGATGATATCGGAATTATCGATCACGGTATTCTGCTGGAAGAACAAAGTCTTTCAGAATTAGAAGAAAAAAACAGCAAATATATTCATTTTGTAGTATCTGATACCGCTCAGGCCACCAGAATCCTGGAAAGAGATTTTAAAACAGTGAACTTTATTGTAGGAGGGAACCACAGTATACGTTTATATGATGATAAGCTATCTGTTTCTTTATTAAACCGGACTTTTATAGAAAATGGATTAGATGTCTTAGAAGCCCATACATGTGAAGATACTTTGGAAGATTACTTTAAACGTGTAACAGGAGGTGAAGGAATTGCGTAATCTTCTTTATGCGGAGTTAATAAAATTTAAAAGAAGAAAAGTTTTTTCATTTGGAATATTGGCAGCATTAATTTTTCCTGTTTTTAATTCTGCCCTGTTATCTGAATCTAATTTTGCAAGTATCCAATCCGGAGTAAGAGAAGACAATGCTTTTTTACTTTTAATGCCTATGCTCATCATTCTGGCATCAAATCTTTTTTTTGTGGAACAGGATAGTAACACTCTTAAAAATCTACTTTGTATTCCTATTCCTCCCCAAAAACTGGTGCTTACAAAACTGATAGTCTTATTGTTTTTTTCTATCACATTCCAAATTACTGGTTTTGTTGTCAGTACCGTAATTGCCATCATGCAGAATATACCGATCATTCAACCTTTTTTTCAATTTTTTCTAACTGCCTCAACAGGCATATTGATATGGGCAGCGGCTCTCCCATGCATTGTTCTGGTTGTTTGGTTTAATAAAAGCTATTTACTATCTATTATCATAGTTTTCTTTTACACGCTTATAAACTATGTCATGCATTTCAGCGATGCAATAATGATGCAACCTATTGGATTACATGCTGGTACATTAATGCCTGTCCCAATGATATTTAGATGGCTATATCAGTTTTATACTCCGGTTGGAGATATACAAACTGCTTTTTACCACCGCTTTAGTCAATATTTTGCATCTACACCAATTTGCTTTTTTGTACTTCTGCTGGAGGCCTTTGTATGTATTGGTATCATGTTCTGGATTTACAACAGCAGGGAAAATTAGGAAAGGAGCTCCTTCATGATCAGCATTATAAAAACAGAGTTTATAAAATTGAAACGCTTTCATATTCTGCTTATCGGTATGATTGGAATGACTTTTCCAGCTATTTTGTCAGTTTTCACCCAATCTGTCTCTACTCCCGAAGCGCAGATACAAAATTTTAACATATCAGCCTTGTTAGATAATACCATCTGGAACAATGCAACTATTTTTATGCCTGTCACCTTTACATTGATTGGGGGTTACTTAATTAACCGAGAATATACAGATGATACTCTTAAAAATATTTTTACAATTCCTATCAGTTTTCAAAATCTTATCTTGGGAAAACTGATTGCTATGAGTATATTAAGTGTGCTGTTTGGTTTCTATAGTTTTTTAGTAACTATAATTGTGGGATTAGTGACTGGTATAACAGGGTTCAGCGCAGTTGTACTAGTGAAAGGTCTTTTGCAGATGCCCGGTATGGCTCTCTGCACATTTATTTCTGTTCTTCCAATCATTACCCTCACAAGCCGAAAACGTGATGCTTTTATGGGTGGTGTTATTATATCTTTTTTATTTGGATATTGTTCTATGTTTATAAAAAACGCTACTCTACGCAGTTTATACCCTATATTATCTGGTCTGACTGTAATCCAGTTTGATACAAGAATATACATGAATACCACCGAACCCGCTAATCTTTTTATGTCTGTTTTAACTTTGGCTGCCGTACTTCTGCTCACAAGCGAAATTATTCTATTATCTGGACCACCCCAAAAAGCAACAAAAAGCAAAAAAAATACTATGTTTTTACGGCAAGGTCAAAAAAGAGAGAGCTGACACACAGGCTCATAATTAATGATAAGGAGAGTTTTTATTATGAAAGAAAAATTATTGAGCACTATTGCAGTGGTTACTATTTTAATTCCTTTTACAGTGATTTTAATTTGGAACGCCAATAACCCTAATGCAACCGGAATTATAATTGGATATTGCATTTTTACCACATTTAGTTTCTTTTATACCCTTTTTCTATTTGCAGTAAAGCGATTCAGGAATACTAATATAAAGGTTGCGCTAGGTGTTAACAGCCTGTATCTCTTATGCATTTTGTCATTTGTAGTATTACCTCATCTTATGAGTTAAAAAAATTAATGCCCTCATATAGGATAGAAATAGCGTCCTATATGAGGGTATAACTAGAGCTTAGAGTAAATTAATCTATAATACAATGATTTGTTATTCAATAATTCCTCATGCTTTCCTGATTCAATTATTTTTCCAGATTCTATCACATATATCCTGTCAAAATCCTGAATCGTATTTAAGCGATGGGTAACTACAATCTGGCTGACACCTTCTTTTTTTATATTTTCATAAATCTTCTTCTCCGTAATTGGATCTAAATTACTTGTTGCCTCATCAAATACTATAACTTCTGGATCAAGTGCTACTGCCCTTGCAATTGCAATTCTTTGCTTCTGTCCTCCAGAAATATTCTGACCATTTTCGCCAATAAATGTGTTAATACCCATTGGACAACCTTGAATAAAGTCCTGCATTTCTGAAACCCTGGCGGCTTTTTCAAGTTTTTCATCAGACAGGGAGTTCAGAACATCAATGTTATCCTTAATTGAACCACTAAAAGCAACTGGAGTCTGAGTAACAATTGTGAATATCCTATCAATATCATCTCTATTAATTTCTGTTATGTCAATGCCATTTAAGGTTAATTTACCTGTGTAACTAAATAAAACATTCATTATTATTTTTAATAATGTTGACTTTCCACTTCCTGATGTACCTACTATCGCAATCCGTTCTCCAGTTTTTAAATCAAAGTTAATATCAGATAATTCTTTTTTATTACTGTTTCCATATGAAAAACTGAGTCCCTCCAGTTTTAGATGCTCAAAATGCTCAATTGATATCTGACCATTCTCAGCATTTTCATTATATGTAAGAAATTCTTCCATTCTTAATAATGTTTCTTTTAAATTACCAAGCTGGGGAATTACAATTGATACTGTATTAAACGGGGCCATAAAATAAGATGATAATGTCACAAAGGCAATAAGCCCCCCTATCGTCATTTCTGTCAGAGAAACAAAGTATGATCCACAGATATAAATTAAAAGTGGAGTTATAATACCTATTGAATTAATACCTGATTCAAGAAAATTCCCAGTAATGCTCTTTTTCCGTAATAAATCTATCACCTTATCATAATCATGTTTAAGACCTGTATTTAATATTTCACTTAATCTCATACATCTGATCTGCTGGATATTCACTAAAGTATCAACCATTTTTCCCTCTAACTTACTTCTCTCCGCAATATAATTTTTAACTAGTTCATCTAACCTTTTTTTAATCAGACTGATATATATTAATTGAAGAAAAATTATTATTAAAGTTATTAAAAATAAAACAAATGACTGGCTTATCATAAAAACAGCACAAATAATTCCTGTTATTATTTCTACAAAGGTTGATATAAGTAACGCTGACACAAAATCATAAATGTCATTTACACTGTTAAATCTATATTGCAGATCTCCAGAAGAGTGACTTTCATAAAATTTTAAATTAATGCGAAATAGTTTATCAATCATATGGTGAATTGTTTCTTTATATAAACTATTTTGTACCAAAAGTATTATGTTTTGTTTTAGCAGATTCGCACAAAAAAAAGCAGTCATTATGGAAAAGGCAATTCCCAAATACATAAGAATTATATACCCACCAGAATTTTTTCCCATTGAGTCAACAATTTTTTGTATTGTAAGTGAAGGTAACAAAACAATACACTGAGTCAATAGTGTCAATATAAATGCACTTATTATAGAAGAAAGTTTTACCTTAATAAGTGAACCTCTATAATTCCTATTCTTTTTTTTGATATCCTTTGTAGGAACGATCTTAATAATATATCGTTCACATTCATTAAGCAAATCCTGAAATGACATATGTCTTAAACCATTAACCGGATCATTTATAAAATATTTATTTCCCACTTTATGTGTTACTACAAAATAATGGTTACTTTTTGTACACATAATAAGCGGTAAATTTACGCTTATATTTTCTTCCACTAAAAAATCTTCATAGGCCGTAAATTGAAATCCATACTCCTCAGCAATATATTTCATATCAGAGAAAGATAATCCATCACGGCCAATGTTTAAATTAGCTCTTATATCATTTTGATTAAATTTACTACCGTAATACTGAAAAATCATTGTTAAACATGAAATTCCGCAATCTGTTGTCCCTAATTGTCTAATCATAGGAACCTTTTTCTTTTTGGGCATATTATCACCTCATATTAACTGCTAATACACATGGTAGATCTTCCGATAAATCTCTAAGTAGCGAGTACCCGATTCCAGACATACCATTCATAAAGCCTAATGAATAATAACCATACAGAGAACTCCCCCCCAAGCACTTGTCTTGGGCGATACTCCCTACTATTTCTTTTCTTATTTTTTTAATATCTATCTCAAAGTTTTTATCACCGAGTTTTTTACAATATTCTTGTATAATCTCTGTGTTTCCAATATTACCATGACATAAGCAGTTATTATTACTAATACCATTATGATAAACGGTTTCAATAGCATTCTGAATATCCTGTAGGATTAGTTTTTTGCATTTATCATCACTGATACTTAACATGCCTATTCTTCCCAATAGAATTCCTGGTGCACCATGGCACCATGCAACTGTATAAATATTTTTATCAGATATTTTTTCACCTTTAAAGTGCCGTTCATCTCTCCAGTTTTTATACGTGTTGTCATAAAGAGTTTGTTCGAACTCCAACCCTTTTTTAATTGCATTTAAAGTATAATCATTTTTTGTATAATCCCATAATTTAGTCAGAGCATAAATAATTCCCGCCGTTCCATGAGACATTCCCGCAAGCGGAGACATTTTAGGATTGCCTGTCCAACCTCCATTATGATCCTGAGATACTATCAACGTATCACCGGCCTGCTGGGCCAGTAATAAATAGGACTTATTATTCGTAATCTCATACATTCCAATTAGGGCAATTATGGCTCCAGAATTTCCGTATACCAAATCATACTTTTTATCATTTTGAATACCTACTTCCAAAATGTCTACATGATGAACCGCATACTCTAAATATTTTTCTTGGTTTGTAATCTTATACAGCAGGCAATATGTATAAACAAGACCAGCCTCTCCATTAAAAATGCCACTATCTTCATCTTTAAGAATCTTCTTATCTTCCAGTAAGCTGTCTGTATACTGAAACAATGATTCTGCTATTGCATTTAAAACCTGCTCATATTTTTCACATTGAAAAACTTTATTAATAGAAGCAAAAAATATAGCTATACCAGCCAAACCTTCATATAGATAAACGGATATAGGTCGTATATCCCACGAAAAATCATCATCATCACCAAGAGGAAGTACATCAATCCAGCTAATATCTTTTTTATTCTTACCCCACACGGCTTTGCTAATAAGATAATCGGCAATTTTTTTAACTGTTTCTTCGCATTCAGACTCATATGACAAAACAGATTTATTTGGAATAATATATTTTATCTTTGAATTTCTTTCATTTGTTTTATCCACATCATCCAATGCAATATTTATAAACATCACCTGTTTTTCCAAATCGGCATTGTTTAACTCCATTACTTTTTGACATACACGTTCAATACTTGTAAGTGAAAAATAATTTTCAATACACTCACCCCTGCCATTTCTTAGTACGGTCTCATTTGCCATAACTGTAAAATACGGGATATCCATATGTAGCATATCGTTCACTTCATGTTTAATTATATCTTTAGATTTATTAGAGGCTGCACTGTCTTTGTATAAAGAACATAAAAACAATTCTCTATCTTTACAATCCTGAAGGAAATCCGGATGATAGGACAGATGCAAAATCATACTGTATTTTTGAGTATCTTGTATTAGGTGTCTTACTTTTAAATCACCAAAACTACTTAATAGATCACACATACTATTCTTATTAGCAATAGCATATTTATATGCATGACTAAATCCCTCCACAATATTAGCTGAAAATTCTGCAGCGGGCACAAATAAATCATTTAACCTGGCCAGATTATCCCGTTCCTCTTTCACAGGATTTTTATACTCAAGATGCATATTAGATGTATACTCATCGACAATATGGGGAATTTTAAATGGGAAAAGCGTTCCACCCTGCCCCCCCACTGCACTCATATCAATTCCTTGACCGTTCTTATCAAATCTTTTCTTAGGTAAAAGTCCAGAAGACATAACCGATTGTCTTAGCATGATATTTATGCTATCTCTTGCATACTCCTGGTCAGAAACATTCCAATTTTCCAATATGGTTTCTGCGTCTATAATTTGGGGGTACTCACCATTTGCTATTAAGTTTTCCTCATGAAAATCGTTTGCATTAAGAATATAGCTAATAAATATTAATGCTCCAAACCTATAATAATATCGCTTTAACTGTTCATAGCTTCTACAGCAATTACTTTCTATAAACTCTTCCCAACCATAATTTCCACAATCAAGTATATTAAACTCTCTTAAATTATGTAAAAGACCAGGGTTTATAAAATTAATGGTTTTTTGCAAATATACTTCTGCTTTTAAACTTCTGGATTTATAAACTAATTTATTCTTATTCTTAAGTGCAAGTATAAATACAGTTTCTCCACCATTATGAGAATCTGATGTATCTGATTTTAAGTTTTCAATAAATAAGTTCTTGTCATTAATATCAAAGTTTTTACATATTTTTTCCCAATCATTGTTTAATCGATTAACAAACGATATGTAGCATCTATTAGTAATTAAAATAGATTCAAATACTAACCGTTCCAAACCTGGATATAACTGAAAAAGCTTTGCTATATAATTTCTATCTTTTAAATAATCTTCATTAAACTGCAAATATTGCTCAGAAGGAGTTCCCTCTAAAAATCCACTCTCTTTACATATATACATTTCAAATATTAAGGTTCTTAAAGATACACTTCCAAGTTTGTCCAGTAAAGCTCTTGCATAACTTTCTATAATACTTTGCTGTAAATCGGGAAGTTCTTTTTTTAATGTATACACTCCAAATTGAAGAAAATTTATATAAAAACTCGAAAAAAACATTTTGTCAACCGGAATTGTAGCATTTTGAGGTAAATCCAACTGGTACTCTTTATATAAAACCATTATTTGACTCAATTGATCCATATCCTGTGTAAATATAGGTTCAGTATACTTTGGAAATAAAATAGTTTTAAATGAGTTTCCATATACCGTCGGGAAGACATGCATATCTACACCTGTCAATATCTTCTTCCAGTAAGCTAAAACCTCCTCTTGTCCCCTTGTTTCTTCCAATATTTTTCTCTCTTTTAAATAGTAGCTCTTTATTGATATCATATTATTTTCTCCTCAATTCACAATAAATACCTGCACCATTCAAACCTAATAATTAATATGTACTATTTTAATATGTACTATTTTATTTAGGACAACATTTTTTAAGATAAGTACCATAATAACATTCTGCTGTTGCTGTACATACAACACCGCCAGACATTCTAAGTTCTCCAGCACCTGCTGAAACTCTGTTTAATTCTGCCTCTTCCATTTCTTTCATAACATTACCAACTGGATTAATAAAATTAATTCTTGTCACTGCATTTCTCATATTATTCATATTAAATTCCCCTTTCGCTTGTTAGAATAGTGCAGGTACTTATTCTAAATTGAGCTTTATTACTCTTTAAATATGTTTAAATTATAACATTTAAACAATGTTTTTTTTCTTTTAATGTAACTTTTACCATTATAGGTGTAACTTTTACCTTTTTTTTGATTATTTTATTAAATATTAAATAAAAAATAAGTTCAAACACTTGTATCTTTACAAGAGCCGAACTTATTATTTTAATCTTTATTTTGTCTACCATTCTTTTACATTTATCTGCAATAGATCCGATTTTTATAATCCCACATACCACTGGTGTCCTCAATGTTATAACTCATGAGGTAGTGGCTTCTTGATGTTCCATAAATGATAAATCCATGCTTCTCATAAAGTTCTGCAAAAGGAGCTGACTGGTAGACCATCAGTAAAACAGGTTTTTTAGTCCCATCGGACAACTGAGTAATAAAATCAAGAAAATTATCTAATAGTTCCTTTTCATGACCGGACTCAGACAATGTTACTGAGACATCTGTTATCTGGTCCGGCTGCTCCTTATATGTTAAGAACCCTGTGATTATCCCATTTAACCTGACGCTCCAAAAACAGGCATCTTTTCTGGATCTGTGAAACAGGTCATCAGCGATAATCATTTGTATCTCTTCAACCCAGCCACCATAGTACTGATCTACAAATGGTTTTAAAAATTCTTTCCTTATTTTAACATACTGCTCCAGGTCCTCTTCGGCAACTGGTTCTATTGTATACCCATCGCCAATCAGATCTTCAGATAATATCATGCTTCCTCCTTACCAGCTACGGTCTGGATTCCTTCTATTTCTACCATTATATAAACAGTCCGGGTAATTATTCTTTTTGGGTTTCTTTTTGCAGCATAGATATTCAGAAACCTCTTCCGCTGCTTTTGCAAACCCAGATCTTATCCTGTACATAGCGTTTTACCAGTTCTTTCCCCATTTTCCCGTAAGCTTTCGGATCTATCACGGAATTATCTTCATTCAGAATCCTTTTCACCCCATTACTGAACGCAATCCTCAGATCCGTGGCGTAATTTACCTTACAAATGCCTTCCTGAATACAGCTTCTTACAACCTCATCCTCTACGCCAGATGTTCCATGAAGTACCAGAGGAACAGGTACACACTTTTTAATTTCTCCCAGCAGATCCAGACGAATGCTGGGTGCCCCCTTATATACTCCATGTGAAGTTCCAATTGCCACTGCCAGAAAATCAATTCCAGTCTTCTCTACAAATTCCGCTGCCTGAACTGGCGAAGTAAGACCGGATTTCCTGCTGCTCATTCCATCCTCCTTGCCTCCCACGCACCCCAGCTCCGCCTCAACCGGAACCCGGCAGGGGCGGCATATCTCTACAACCCGTCTGGTCAGTCCTGTATTCTCCTCCCATGGTAGTTGTGAACCATCAATCATAATAGAGGTATACCCTTCCCGTAATGCCTGAACTGCCAGTTCAAAGCTGCTGCCATGATCCAGGTGCAGAGCAACCGGGACAGTAGCTCTCTCCGCCACCGCCTTTACATTGGCATAGTAAAGATTGAAACCTGCATATCTGACGGTAGACGGTGTTGTCTGTAATATGACAGGCGACTGCATCTCCTGCGCAGCCTCTACTACCGCCATGACCATCTCCATATTTTCTACATTAAAAGCTCCGACAGCATAATTTCCTTTCTGTGCATCAAGCAGCATTCCTTTTGAAGTAACTAATGGCATCTTTTTTCTCCTATTCTTCTATAATCAGCCGTATCATCTGATCCTTTCCCGTACACTCTTTCAGCCTGGACAAAATACCGGGTTCCATAAGCTTTTTCGAAAGAGCAGAAAGGAGTTTTAAATGAACTTCATCTTCATTCTCTCCCGCAGCAATCATGAATACCGCATATACCGGTTCCCCATCGGAAGAATTAAATGAAATTCCATTCTTTGACAAACCAACTGCCACTCTGGGCATACGAACGGCCTTGGATTTTCCATGGGGAATTGCAATTCCGTTTCCAAATGCTGTAGAGGAAATATTCTCTCGCTTCATGATCTCTTTTTTAAACGCTTCTGCATCCTGTAAAACCCCATCAGCATAAAGCATTGCCACCATTTCATCAATGACTTCCTCTTTTCCAGTATTTACAAGTGAAAGGCAAACGGTTTCTTCTTTTAATAAATCTTTAAGTAAACCCGGATCATCAGCCTCCTTCCATTGAGCAGTATTCTTTTTTGCAACAGGAGTCACAAGAATATAAAGCAATGCCCCCACAAAAGAACCAGTCAAAATACACAAAACCCATATAACCGGTTTATTCACCAGACCGAGTATCAGAAAGCCGCCATGGGGTGCAGGAACTTCAACCCTCATCAAATAGGTAGCGATAGCCGAAATGGAGGAACTTAACATAAGAATGGGAATTACCTTTAAGGGATTTTTTGCTGCAAAAGGAATCGCCCCTTCTGTAATATGAGTAAATCCAAGAACATAATTAACCAATGCAGCCGTCCGGTCATCCTCCGAAAAACGGTTTCTCTTAATGGTAGCTGCAATAGCCAGAACCAGAGGGGGCGTAATGCACGCGGCGGAAACACCTGCCATAAAATAGTAATTCCCCTGTCCAAGAAGAACGGTACCCGTTACGTAAGCAGCTTTATTAACCGGACCTCCCATATCAAATGCACACATACATCCAATTACAATTCCCAACAGAACCGGACTGGTATTCTGTATCTTAGACAATGTTGCCATCATCCACTGATTAAGGGCCGCACATGGCTGGGCAAACATCATCATCAGGATTCCCACTCCACCAATGGTTACAATTGGTACAATAAAAATGGACTTTAACCCCTCCAGCTGCCTGGGAAGTCTTCTTAATGAACGAACCACCCCCTGGGAAAGATAACCGGATAAAAAGCCAGCCACAATTCCACCAAGAAATCCCGCATCAGTCCCCGCTGCAATGGCTCCTCCCACCAGACCTGCCAAAAGCCCCGGGCGTCCGCCGATAGACTGTGCGATAAATCCGCTGAGAACCGTTACCATCAGCCCCATGGAATAGCCGCCCACCGACTTTATCATGGCTGCTACCGGGTTATACTGGTCTGATGCCGGATCAAAGGAATAAATGCCCCACAGAAAAGAAATGGCGATCATTACACCGCCTGCTACCACAAGGGGAAGCATATGAGAAACACCGTTCATCAGATGCTTATAAATCTGACGTGCAGCATTCTGGTTCTGACCGGGATTAAGATTTTGAATGACTGCCCCTCTCCTCACAGGCACTTTCCCAGAGAGACATGCCTGAACCAGTTCCTCTGCCTTGCTGACCCCGTCTCCAACCGACACCTCCAAAACCGGCTTGCCGTTAAAACGATCCAGATCCACACTTTTATCGCTGGCAACAATTATGGCATCTGCTCCTTTGATATCAGCTTCCGTTAAAGCATTCTCAACCCCGATGGCCCCGTTGGTTTCCACTTTGATCTGACACCCCAGTTTTCCTGCTGCCGCTTTTAAAGCCTTTTCTGCCATAAACGTATGGGCAATTCCCGTAGGACAGCCAGTAACTCCAAGTAAATTCATACTCCCTCCACCTTTCTCACTATAATTTCTTTTGCATAGTTCTCTACTTTATCCATTAAACCAAGTCCGCTGCTTTCTGCCACATTGGCACCTACCGCCGCAGAACGCTTTAATGCCCTCTCAATCTCATCTGGCCGTTTCAGCCATATACTTAAAAAACCTGCAAGTGCCGCATCACCGGCACAGGCCGAACTGACCAGCTCTATCTTTTTAGCTCCTGCATGGTATAAGTCACTTCCGTTGTAAAAATACGATCCCCGCTCTCCCAAAGTTAAAAGAATATTTTTTGCTCCCCCTTCATAGAGGTCCTGAAGCACATCTTTTATATCAGCCTCATCTCTCATTACGATCCCGAAGATATCCTTAATCTCCTCATCGTTGGGTTTAATAAGATATGGCCTGGTCCTCATCAGATTTTTAAGATAAGGAGAACTGATGTCCAAAATAACAGCCGTCTGCTTCTTCCTGCAGATATCCAGCACCTCATCATAAAAGGAATCTGTCAGCCCTTTTGGCAGGCTTCCGCTGACAATTAATGTATCCATATCCCCAAGAGTTTCCATAAGCCTGCACAGCTCTCTCTGCTTCTTTTGAGAAACGTAAGACCCTTCATTTACAAATTTGTATTCATCGGTCCTGTCATTTAAAAAGATATTGATTCTGGTTGTATCCTCCACCCAGACCGGATAAACCAAAATCCCCATCTTCTGTGTCTCCTCAACAATATACCGCCCCGAGAAACCGCCGAAAAAACCAAGAACAGCAGACTGTGTTTCAAACCGGTTTAAGCAGTAGCTGACGTTTAACCCTTTGCCGTTGGGAGTATAAACTGCATTAAAGGTCCGATTAACCACCTTTCCCATAATTCCATTAGACGAGATATTCATATCAATCGCCGGGTTTGCCGTCAATGTATAGATCACTTAATTTCACCTCTCTTTTTATGAAAATCTCTGCTCACCTGTTATTATAGAGAAGATTGCTATGAAAATCTTTTCAGGTTATGAAAAAGGAGTCTTAGACAGACTCCGAAATATAGTCAATGATGATTCTGCAAATCATATAAAGAGCGATTCTTGAAGACACCTCAAATTCCTTAATCGCCTGGTGAGCATGTTTATATCCTACAAGAGCAATGTTGCTGTATGAAATTAACTGGGATTGCGGATTGCAGCAGCAGGATATCACACAGTTTCCTTTCTGACTGGCTGTGGCAGCAGCCAAAATCAGTTCCGGTGTCTGGCCGTTTAATGACAGGATAAATAAAATATCTTTCTCTTTCATCTTGGAGGCTTTCACTCTCATAATGTTCGGATCATCGGAAAAGAAAACATCATAACCAAGAAGCTGTAATTTTAAGGAAAACTCCTGGCCAACATAGGTAGTCAGCCCTCTCGCAAACACAGAAATCTGGTGTGCATCTTTTAGGCATTCAATGACTGCCAGTATATCAGTGAGTGAAATGCGCTCATGCACAGCCTGAGCCTCTATCAGTGTCTTATTAAAAAGTTCATTGATGTTCTGAATCTCTTCACTCTTTGCTTTGTGACCGGAGCGGTATCTCAGTTCATTAAAACCATTCAGCCCGCATTTGCGAATCGCCCTTGAAACGGTGGATGGTGATGAAAATGTCTCAAATGCAATATCAACGATCGACATTCCGGCAAGTGTTCCTTCATGGCTGTTTATGTAATTGATAATTTCATATTCTGTCTTTGTTAAATTCCCTATAATATTCGTATCAAGCGGAATAATCATGATAGGCCTCCATCCCCTGTTTCGTTCCATCAGTCGCATTCATGCAACTCACAGGGTAAAAAAAATAGTGATAGCCTCCTCTCTGCTCAGAGGTATTATTTTTACAATTTTGTTCATCTCCTCCACAGTAAACGTATCTCCCCTTCGTTTCATCTTGCGGTAAAATGTACATCTGCTCATTCCGATGGCATCAGCGATTGCCTCCTGAGTAATTCCAGACTCAGCCATCTTCCCTTTTAACTTTTGTATATTCAAATAGCTCACCCCTCCCCAGTTGCATTTATGCTACTACACAATATAAGAATAGCTCATTGAAAATGAAAAGTCAATATCCAAATCCCTGTTTTGCGTCACTTCCTGTTGCAGTTTTGGGACAGCGGAATAAAATTAATATCAAAAGAAACGTTCGGATTGAATCGTTTTCCATCAATCCGAACGTATTCATGACAAACAGTTACTTTGTAAAATCTAAAAGTACCTTTAGCATATGCCCACCATTGCTGCTGAAATCCTCAAAGGCCTTTGCCCCTTCCTCATAAGGATATTCATGGGTAATTACCTTGTCCAAATCGACTCCGCCATCTTTTACCAGATCTATTAATTCTATAAAATCCTTATTCATAGCATTCCGGCTGCCATAGACATTTAGTTCCTTCTTCTGAATCATGGTAAAATTGAAATCCAGATTCTTTTTACCAACACCAATAATAACCACTTTTCCACCAAATGCTGCAGCCTCGATACAATCCTGAAAGGTGGAGGGTTGACCTACCGCCTCAATGCATACATCAAATCCATAAACTGCGTCATTGCCGTTAATTGTAATACTGCCAGTGATCTCTCTGGCCGCCTGAAGAAGCGCATGAGGACTGTCATTTAAGATAGTTCCTGCAAAATCAAAGTGCTCCATTGCATAATCAAGCTTTTCTTTTGCCACATCAGATATGTAAACCTGTCCTCCCAGAGCCTTTGCCGCAATTGCAGCCAGAACGCCGATGGTTCCAGACCCTACCACCAGCACTTTATCTCCCTTTTTAATTCCTGCACGCTGTATCCCATGATAACCAATACAGAAGGGTTCAATGGCTGTCAACACCCTGGGAGAAAGTCCTTTTCCATCAAATATCCGTTCCAAAGGCATGGTGATGTACTGGCAGAAGGCACCATCCGTCTGGCAGCCCATGGTGTGATTATCCATGCAGGCATTAACAAGCCCTTTTTCACAGCTGTAGCAGGCATCACAGTTAAAATAAGGGTTACAGGTTACAATCATTCCCTGTTTCAAACCGTATTCATTGTCTTCATCAATTTCTATAATCTCTGCACTAAACTCATGACCTGGAATTCTTGGATAATCAAAATACGCAAATGTTCCCCGGTAAGAGCCCAAATCGCTTCCGCAAATACCTCCATATAAAATTTTGAGCAATGCCTCTCCCGGCTTTCTTACTGGTTTTTCAACCTCTTTCAATTCCACCTTTCCAGGTTCCACTATATAAATCGCTTTCATTTTCACTTCTCCTTATTTCCAGAACCTACCAAAGCATTCCATCCTCATCAAAGGGCAGATCCATTGGCTCAGATTCTATCTCAATGGTTTCCATTCCCTTAATTTCCTCTAAGTAGTCCTCGGAAAGCATAATATGCTCCAGATGGAGGCTGTTGGGAATTCTGACAACTCTTGGCCGGGTCTTGTCTATTTCGTTACAGCTTTTAATACAAACCTGAATTGCTTCCTTATCACTTTCCATAATAATTGGAATCCGGACTCCACCAAGCACTGTACAGGTGATTGCATTTGGATACATAGAGGCTAAATCCAGTTTATCAAAAACACGTTTTGTGGTAGCGCTTGAAAATCCTAATCCAATGCCGTTTCCGTGAGTTTCTTTACTTAAATCCAGAACCGCCACCCTTTGGGCTGCTATCCCGCCAGTGGCATAAGGAGAACAAAAGGTTCCGGTTATATTGGGATCCATTCCGTCACCGCTATAGTTTTTTCCTATCTCATCCACAATTAAAACATCACAGGAGTCCACCAGAATTCTTGCCATATAAGAGGCAGCTTCTTTTAAAAGGGCTGGCTCCATTTCCTCAATCTCATCTGCATTTACCGCAACAATCTTACAGGTTTCATCGTAGGCATTTTCTATGGTTGGAACTGCAAATAAGACAGGAGCATACCTGATTATGGCCTTTCCGAACAAAGGTACATTTTTTGCCATATGTTTAAATCCTGCTTCATGGCAAACCTCTGCCCCATACTGTTTTCCCAATCCAATTGCCATCATTTTCATAATTCCGCTTTCATAGGGACCCCGGAACGCCGTATGAGGTTTGATTCTGCAGCCAATCACAATGCCATCGGATTCTGCTGCGTATTTATCTATGTAAACATCCTTTCCTTCTTCATTCACTCCGATTTTCTTTACCTCCATGGAAGAAAGGATGGGGCACTGGAGATATTCTTCTGTAATACCATAGCCCCTTAGAATCTCCCTCTGCCCCGCAGAGGTACTCCCCCCATGGCTTCCCATGGCAGGAACAACAAAGGGCTGTGCACCTTTTGATTTAATAAAATCCGAAATGCACTTTGTGGTCAATGCATTGTTTGCAATTCCCCTGGAACCTGCTGTGATAGCAATTTTCATTCCCGGTTTAATCTGGGAAGAAAACTTTTCTTCTGAAAGCAGTTTCTTTATTATGCCAGGTATCTCATCTGGTTCGATTTTATTACGGGGAAATATCTGACGGATCCGGAACATTCTCGGTACCGTTACATCCTTTACTAAGTCAGCCACAAAAGGTCTTTCTCTCACGTAAATACCTCCCCCTTTATTCACCTAAATAAGCTTTTTTAACCTCTTCATTCTGAAGCAGATTCACACTGGTGTCGTGAAGAATGATTTCTCCGTTCTGCATCACATAACCCCGATCCGCCACATTCAAAGCTATTTTTGAATTCTGCTCCACAAAAAGAACAGAAGTTCCCTGCTTGTTAATACGAACAATGGATTCGAAAATTTCTTTTATAATGATAGGTGCCAGTCCCAGTGAAGGCTCATCCAGCAAAATCATTCTGGGATTGCACAGCAGGGCGCGGCCGATTGCCAGCATCTGCTGCTCTCCTCCGGAGAGAGTACCCGCAAGCTGGGTTCTTCGTTCATACAGTCTTGGGAACATTTCATATACCTGATCAATATCCTTGTTAATATATGCCTTATCCTTACGGATATAGGTTCCCATCTGAATATTCTCTGCAACAGTAAGCTTTGAGAATACATGTCTTCCCTCTAAAACCTGCACCAGACCCTTACCTGCAATTAAATGCCCTCTGGTTCTTCCGATGTTCCTGCCGTCAAAAAGGATTTCTCCTTTTACACCAGATGCTGCCGTCAGCCCGGAAACAGTCTGAAGGGTTGTGGTTTTTCCAGCCCCGTTGGCACCTATTATGGTTACAATCTCACCCTCATCCACATAGAGGTCAATCCCATGCACCACTTTAATATTTCCATAAGAATACTGAAGGTTTTTCAATTCCAATAAATGTTTTCCCATCATTCACCTCCCAGGTAAGCTTCAATCACGGCAGGATTGTTCTGGATTTCCAGGGGAGCGCCTTCTGCAAGCAGCTTACCATAGTTTAATACATACATATAATCAGCAAGCCCCATCATCAGCTTCATATCATGCTCAATAATCAGAATGCTGATCCCTCTTTCCACTATTTTCTTACACAGCACATCAAGCTCATTCTTCTCTGTGGCATTCATACCTGCAGCTGGCTCATCAAGCAGCAATATCTTAGGATCGCTTGCCAGGGCACGACAGATTTCAAGAAGTCTCTGTTTTCCATAGGAAAGGGAACCTGCCGGTTCATCCTTCAATTCCAGAAGTCCTACGAAATCAAGCAATTCCAAAGCCTTTTTATAAGCCTTCTTCTCCTCTTCTCTTTCTTTTTTTGTCTTAAAAAGAGAATCTGTAACGCTGGATTTTAGTCTGGAATGCATTCCTACGATTACATTTTCATATACTTTCATTTTTTTAAACAAATTGATAATCTGATAGGTCCGGCTGATTCCCACTTTATTGATCTGATAAGGACGGTAGCCCTGGATTTCTTTTCCATCAAATATTATCTTTCCTTCATTTGGAGTATAAACACCGCTGATGCAGTTGAAAAAAGTTGTTTTACCCGCACCGTTTGGACCAATGAGCCCAGTGATTTTCCCATCTCTTACTTCCATGGAAACATTATTATTTGCCACCAGACCGCCAAACCTTAAGGTTACGTTTTTGACCTTCAGCATTTATTTACTCCTTTCTTTTTGAATTTTACTGCAACATCCTGATATGCCCCATAAAGTCCCCCTGGCAGCACAACTATCACAATTAAAAGCAATACACCGTAAATTAACAACTGATACTTTTCCGTAGCACGGAGCGCCTCATTTAATATAAGTACTGATACTGCACCGAAAATGGGGCCGAAGCGGGAAGCCGTTCCGCCGAATAAAAGCATGGTAAGAAACATAACAGACTGCTTGTACATAAATGTGTCCGGACTGATGAACTTCACGCAGTGAGCATACATCCCACCGGCAAAGGCTGTAAAAAATGCGCTGATGGCAAATGCCAGTATTTTATAATTCCGGACATTGATTCCCATTCCATCCGCTGCATGGGAATTCTCTCTGATTGCTATAAAAGCCCGTCCAACTTTGGATTTTATCAGATTGTTTTTCATAAGCAGAAAAATAAGCACACTGACCAGTCCAAAATAATAAAACTTGCTGTAGGTATTCAGTTTATATCCAAAAATGCTTACCGAGTCTGTAAAAAACCCTGTAAAATTGCCTGTAATCTCATAAGGAGACTGGGCAACCAGCTGATACACGATCTCCCCGAAGGCAATTGTTGCCAGGGAAAGGAAATGAAAAACCAGCTTGGATGCAGGATAAGCCAGACCCGCACCGATAACAGCAGCCAGAAAAGCAGCAATTATCATGGTAAGAATCACCGGAATATGGGTATATTTATGTAGAATCGCAGATCCATAAGCCCCAATTGCAAAAAAGGCTGCATGACCCAGCGATATCTGGCCGCTATAACCAAACACAATATCCAGACCCGACACTGCTATGATGTAAATAAAGATAAAGCTCACAATTGTAAATGCATACTCAAAATGTATCACTTTGAGAAACACAGGCATCAATAAGAGGACCAAAAGAATTATTAAGTCTTTTTTTCTGTTTGATATTGCGTTTTTTAATCGTATATTCATTCCATTCTCCTCCCTAATCCTGAATTGCCCGCTCATTAAAAATACCAGTGGGCTTAATAAATAAAAACGTAATTAACAGGATATAGGCCACCAGATCTTTATAAGAGGAGGAAATATAAGCGGAAGTAAACGTTTCCACCAATCCAAGAATTGCACCACCAAGCATGGCACCGTACATATTGCCGTAGCCTCCCATAACTGCACTGGCAAAACCTTTTCTTCCTATGGTCGCACCCAAAGTTGTATATACCCCGTAAAGAGGTCCGATGAGCATACCTGCAAGCGCAGCCACTGCTGCAGAAATCCCCCAGGTAAGTCCCGTGGCAAGAGATACATTGATTCCAAGACTTCTGGCAGCCAGCGGGTCCATGGCAGCGGCTCTCATAGAAGTCCCAAACCTGGTATGCTTCATAAAGATATGAAGTGAAACCATACATATCATAGAAACTAAAATGCAGACAAAAGCTTCTGTCTGAATGTTTACACCAAGAATTCTTATGTTGGTAACATGAAATATTCTTGGAAAGTTAATGGACTGGGTGCCCCATATCAGCATAGATCCGTTCTGAATAATATAGGAAACAGCAATGGTAGCCAGAACCGTATAGATTGGCAAGGTTCCCTTTGCTACTAGCTTACTGATGATGCCCTTCTCCAAAACCATTCCAAACCCCAGCATAATAATAAAAACAATAATTACTGTAAGAATAAAGGGAATATGAAAAACCCCATAAAAGGTATATCCCAAAAACGCGCCTAATGTAAGAATATCGCCTTGTGTAAAGTTAAGCATTCCTGATGCTTTGTAAATCAGGCTGTAGCCCAGTGCAATCAGTCCATAAACGCAGCCCAGCACAAGACCCGAAACAAGAATTTGTATTATCATTTCTTACCTCCAAGGAAACCGCCTATATTCCACCTGACCGGATATAGGCGGACCATACTATATGTTTTATCACTCTGCCAGTTTAGAAATATTCCCTGCCTTAATCCACTCATTAAAGTCTAAGTATTTTCCATCAATAATAATGTAATCGTTGAGCGTATGAAGCCCTTCCCGGGTTCCGTCAGTGAAATCAAGCATTCCTCCAAGAGATTTAAAATCCTTGATCTTGCTGATTGCATCTTTAATTGCTTCCTTATCATTGCTTCCTGCTATCTTCGAGGCCTCCCAGAATACCATCATCGCATCCCAGCTTCTGTATGCGCAGTCATGGAACGGCATTACACCATACGCTTGATAGTAAAGCTCTAAAAATTCCTTCATTTCAGGATCTTTCGCTTCTTCAATACTGTTGTATACCACGTATGGATAAGCAAATACCCAGTTGTTGACTGCATCCCCTGCCACATTAATTGTATCAACCGGAATCCCCTCACGGTTAAAGCAGAGTTTATCAAATCCAAGCTGCCGCAGCTGCTTTGCAAAAATTGCCTGAGTCGGACCATTGGTAGAGCAGAATACTGCGTCTGGCTTAGAATTAATCATCTTAGCCACCTGACCGGAGAAATCTGTATCCCCCTCTGTGTAACTTTCAATAGTAGTAACTTCAATTCCTCCCTTTTCTGCTTCTTCTATAAACGTTTCAGCACTGGTCTTTGCAGCATCATCCAGACCGCGAAATACCGCTACCTTCTTAATATTTAAATTCAGCATCCTCTCTGTAACATGAGGCATGGAAAGAGCGGTGTTTAATCCTGCACGGAAAACATATTCCCATCCCTGGAGCATCCATGTGGGACTGTTGCCCGTTCCAATAGTAGGAATTTTGGCTTCATTATAGATTCCACCTGCTGCAAGTACGTTGCTGCTTGTTAAGGATCCCAGGATGGCATCCACCTTATCTACCTGGATCATCTTATTGGCAATTTTAACTGCTTCCTCAGGAGAACCCTGATCATCATAATTTACAAGTTTAATCGGTACCCCATTAAAACCGCCCTCCTTATTAATCACCTTAACAGCAAGTTCAGCTGCCATATTGGCAGATTCTCCAACCTGTGCATTGACACCAGTCAAAGGCTGTGGATTCCCTATTACAAAAATCTCTCCGACCTCAGCTGTGCCAGTTGTGCTCTCCGAAACAGCCGCACCTGTGGTGGTTTCTTCCGTCTTTGTACTTGTTTTTCCAGCTCCGCATGCGGTTAAGAACATTGTTAAACTTAAACCGAGTGCAAGAATTTTAGATAACTGCTTTTTCATTTTTACTTCCTCCATTTTTTATTATTATCTTTAAAAAGATACCGTGGTTAACAGAAAAGCCCCTTCTCCTGGCTTTCTTAGATTGAGAGAATCTGAATTTCTCTTTTATTTACCTGTTATTTTACTTATATTTAACTAATATATCAGTTCAAATATAGCCACATAATATACTAATAAAGGTTCTTAGTCAAGCTATTTTCTGTATATTTTATATATATATTCTTAATTGTATAATATTTGCTTGGTATATTTGCATATTTGAAACATTTTATAATTCTTTACTTTTTATGCCATTTGTTTTGCAACAGATACTTTTTCTGTGAGCAAAAAAAGAATGCTGAAAATGTGCTTTTTAGGCATATTCTCAGCATTCAATATTAATTTACGTATTCATCTATTTTATAATATTACATTATGGATTTTTTAGGGAAAATCAAATCCATTGCATTATTCCAGGAATTTCTAATGTGCATTTTATAATTTTCAAGAACATCGGCATCATTATTACAAAGCATTGAATTTATAATTTCCAGATGCTCCTCAATGGAAAGTGTATAGTTTAAGTTAACCTTTGCACAATATACCCGTATTCTGTTACTATGATCTGCTACCACGTTCAGCAACTCTTTCAAAAAGCTATTTTGAGACTGAGAGATGACCGTATTATGTAAACAATCGTCTAATCTGGTGTAATATTTCACATATTCTTCATGATCTTTAAACTCAGGTGGATTCTGAAAGGAATCATACATTTTTTTAAGCCAGTCCTTGCTTAATCTGTTATAACACTCTACCGCTAAATACGGCTCATTTAGTAAACGCACCTCATAAATTGCATTGACCAGATTATAATCGATTTCTCCGACTAAGGTTCCTTTTCGAGGATATATTTTAACAAATGAGTCCTTTTCCAATTTTAGAATCGCTTCGCGGATGGGAGTCCTGCTCATGCCTAATTCTTTCTGTAACTCCATATCAGAAATATCCTGCAAAGGAAGATATTCGCCCAGTATAATCTTATTTTTTATATATTCATAGGCATTTGAGAATTTGTCTTCTTTTACCGATTTATCCATATCTGCCTCCTTCTGATATGATGTATCAAGGCAAACAAATTACCTCTTTCACCATGATCCTGAAGCAAACTTCAGAATTTTAGTTTGCCCGTCTCTAGTTTATTTCATTAATTATTGAATTGTCAACACCTATTTCGATAATTTTGTAACAATATGATTCAGTTTTGACATTAACACGATATATATCAATTATTTAGTGTTAAAAATAGAAATTAATAAATATACTGTGCCTAAAATGATAACAATAAAACTGCAGATGCTGTGCCTGACTGTACCAAACACCGCATCTGCAAATTGACTGGGTAATCTATATGATATTATCGCATTTATGCTACTTTGAAAGTAAAAAAATTTTAGCTGCTTCTTCCTTTGTCAAAGATATGAACTTTATCATTCTGTTCATTTCCTGTACGGTGAAAGTATTACCCTCTTTTTTCATCTTACGGTAAAAAGTACATCTGCTGATACCCATAGCGTCTGCAATTGATTCCTGTGTCAATCCAGAATCCGCTATCTTATCCTTTAACATGTATATATTCAAATAATTCACCTCTTTTCCGTTGCATTTGTGCCACTATTATGTCATAAGAATAGCTTATAAAAAATAAAATGTCAATATACAAAGTCAGCCAGGGGCCATAATTGTTGCATTTTTGCAACATTAATGGTATGATACTAACAGGAGGTATGAACATGTCAATCACTGGTCAGAGAATTAAAGAAAGAAGAAAACAATTGGAAATGAGTGCTGACGATGTAGCCGCTGAGTTAGGCGTTTCACGGTCTACGATTTTCAGATATGAGAACGGACAAATAGAAAAAGTTCCTGCTAATGTTTTAGAAAAGCTGGCGGTCATTCTTAGAACTACCCCTGCTTATTTAATGGGCTGGCAGGATGACTGTTTTGAATACCCAGATTCCGGCGCAGATGCTTCCCCATGGATCCATCCACCTGTAAGCGGAAGCGAAGATTTCTTCCGTGAAGATGAAGGAAAAGGATATCACACCAATGACAGCTTAAGTGCCATTATTCACAGTGCCGATCCGGACGACAGAGATAAGATTACTGCCATGGCAAAGATCTATCTGACTCTGACTGATTCCGGTAAGAGAAAAGCCAATGATTATATGGTGGATTTATCCGAACAGCCAAAGTACCGGAAGTCATGACTTAATCCTGCTGTTTTTAACGATTTTATACCAGTAAAAAATCTTGCTTCTGGTAATAAAATCTTGCTGATTTGTTTTTCATTTTATGATAAAATAAAAAGGATTTTTTTATACAAACAATACTATAGAAAAGCAGGATCAGTTGAACTATGGAATCAAAATTAGAAAAAAAGTATGGACTATTTACAGCCATTGCGATGGTTGTAGGCATCGTGATTGGAAGCGGTGTATTTTTTAAAGCCGAAAAGATTCTTACTGCAACAGGGGGAAATTTAAAGCAGGGAATTCTTGCCTGGATCATCGGCGGTATTATTATGATTTCCTGTGCGTACACATTTTCTGTTATGGCTACGAAATATCAGTACATTAACGGTATTGTGGATTACGCTGAAGCAACTGTAGGAAAAAAATATGCTTATTTTGTAGGAAGTTTTATGGCAATTATTTACTACCCTACCATTACTTCAGTCCTTGCATGGGTATCCGCCCGGTATACCTGTGTCATATTCGGTTTTTCCATTACCGGCGGAGAATGTATGACCATCGCCTGTCTTTATCTGGTTTCCAGCTTTACAATCAACGCATTATCCCCTGTATTAGCGGGAAAATTTCAGGTAAGCACGACTGTCATTAAGCTCATTCCTTTATTCCTTATGGCAATTGTGGGGACCTTTACAGGACTTCGCAACGGAATGACTGCTTATAATTTTACCCATACCGTATCTGCCAGTACCGCCAACGGGCTATTTACAGCTGTTGTTGCAGCCAGCTTCGCCTACGAGGGCTGGATCATTGCAACCTGTATCAATGCAGAACTTAGAAATGCAAAAAGAAATCTGCCTCTTGCCTTAATTTCTGGTACTTTAATCACTATGGCAGCGTATATCCTGTATTACATCGGACTTGCCGGAACCGTAAAAAATGAAATAATCATGGCAGGTGGTGAAGCAGGAGCCAAGCTGGCATTCCAGACTGTTTTCACTTCAATAGGCGGAAATCTGTTATTTGTATTTGTAATTATCTCTTGTCTGGGTACGTTAAACGGGCTAATGCTTGGCTGCACCCGGGGAATTTATTCTCTTGCTGCCAGGGGCTTAGGACCAAAACCAAAGGTTTTCAGTCAGGTGGATTCCATGACCAACATGCCTGTTAATTCAGCTATTTTAGGTTTATTTCTTTGTGGCATCTGGCTGTTCTATTTCTACGGAGCAAATCTGACTGCCAGCTGGTTTGGATTTTTTACTTTTGATTCTTCCGAACTTCCGATCGTCACTGTTTATGCTTTATACGTTCCAATCTTTATTATGTTCATGGTAAAGAGCAAAGGACTTAACTTCTTTAATCGTATCTTAATGCCCTGCTTATCCCTTGCAGGCTGCGTATTTATGATTATTGCCGCTTGGTTTGCGCACGGAATGGCTGTGGTTGCTTTTCTTATTGTGTTTTTTGTTGTTATGGTGTTTAGTGCTTTGATTTCACATCGGTCAGAGACAATAAATTAAATAAATAAATAAAAATTCAGGGCTGGTTTCCCATAAGAGGATTCCAGCCCTTTTTCTTTTATAGTCCCAGATACTTCTTTCTTGTCTCTGCCGTCAGTTCACTGGTCGCCTGATGATGGACAATGGCGCCTCGTTCCAGAATATAGCAGTCGCTGCTGACCTTCATAGCAAACTTTACATTCTGTTCCGCTATCAGAATTGTTACTCCCTCAGCAACCAGATTTTGTACCATAGAAGCCAGCTGATCCACAATTATTGGTGCCAGCCCTTCTGTTATTTCATCCAAAAGCATCATTTTAGGATTCTGCATCAGCCCTCTCGCTACTGCCAGCATCTGCTTCTCCCCTCCTGACAGCTTATCACCCTTTGAATCCTTACGTTCCTCCAGGCGCGGGAAGAATGCATAGACTGTTTCCAGATTCCATTTGCTGCTTCCGTCAACGCCTGTACGGGCTGCCACTTTTAAGTTCTCTTCCGTAGACAACGTGGGGAAAATATGCCTTCCCTGGGGTACGTAGGCAATTCCAAGTCTGGCTATGGAATGACTTTTCATACCTGCCAGCTCCTTGCCGTCAAACTTCATACTTCCCTCGGTTTTACAATGTTCCTTAGGGTTAAGCATTCCCATAATTGTTTTCATGGTGGTGGATTTTCCCACACCGTTTCTCCCTAGCAGGCATACGGAGGTTCCCTGTCCCACTGACAGGGTGACTCCGTTTAAGATATGGCTTTTATCATAATAGCCGTGAACATCCTTTAATTCAAGTATCACGATTCGCCACCTCCCAAATAAGCTTCCTGTACAAACTGATTTTCCTTAATTTCCTCCGGCGTCCCGCTGGCTATCAGCTCACCATCCCGAAGTACGGAGATTGTATCCGCATAGTTAAATACGATATCCATATCATGTTCGATGAAAATAATGGTCATATTGCGTTCCTCCGCCAGTTTCCGGGTTAGCTGCATCAGTGTATAAGCCTCTTCCCGGGCTACACCAGCCGCCGGCTCGTCCAGAATTAAGAGCTTTGGGTCCATGGCAAGTGCTATGGCGATATCCAGACGTCTCTGATCTCCATAGGAAAGATAAGCTGCTACTTCATTCATTTTACTTTCCAGACCTACCAGAGACAGATACCGTTTTACTTCTTCCTTTAAGTAACGATCATGAACTGGAAATAAACTGAATGTTTTCTTATTCATCTCGATCCTGGCAATCTGCACATTTTCATATACAGTCAGGCTGGTGAACAGTTTGGAAATCTGGAAGCACTTGGTCATTCCCTTATGCACGATTTTATCAGGAGACAATCCGGTGATATCATCCCCCCGAAATAAAACCTTTCCGCTACTTGGTACAGTCCTGTTGGTAATCAGGTCCATCAATGTACTTTTTCCAGCCCCATTAGGTCCGATAATGGCACATACCTCTCCCTCCATGATTTCAAAAGAAACATTACGGGTGGCGTGAAGCGCTCCGAAATAACGGTTTAATTTTTCAACTTTTAAAATAGGTTCACTCATTTTTTAACAGCCCCCTTTTTTGCAGGCTCATTAAGCTCCTTTGTCACTTTATCGCGCAGCAGACCTCCCTGTAAGAACAGCACACAAAGCACAATGATCGCGCCCAGTACAAACTGATAATAATTAGTAAGAATGGATAACTGCGTCGATATAAACGTAACTATTACCGCTCCTAAAATGGGTCCGAAGAAGCTGTACATACCTCCAATCAGGCACATGACCAGCCCCTCAGTAGAGGTATTGGTAGAAAACATAACCGGGAAAGCTCCCATATTTCTCATTGCGTAGAGTATTCCTGCAATGGTTACAAAAAAACTAGAGACCATACAGGCACACAGCCTTACATGCATAGTATTCATTCCAATAAAGGTAAGCCTCTCTAAATTATCACGGCTCCCTTTTAAAACAGTGGCAAAGGGACTGTGGAAAAACAGGTAAATCAGCACAATACAGATCACACAGACAAAAAAGCATAAGTAAAAATTGCCGCTTGGGCTGCTGGCAAAAGGCAGACGCACATTGCCAGTCAGTCCGGTATCCGAGCCCACGTACTGGATTTTAAATACCATTGTATATAATAAGGTGTTGATACCCATACTTACAAAGGCAAAGGTGAGATCATCGTTGGCTCGCAGACATATTACATTAATAAACAGAGATATAGCCATGGAAATAATAATTGCTGCCACAATTGCCAAGGTGCGGTCCAGACCGCCTCTCACACACATAATGACATAAACATAAGAACCCATACCAAAATAAGTGGCCATACCCAAAGGCCGCAGGCCTCCGAAGCCCAGAATAATATTTAAAGCAGAGGCAAAAAGCATCATGATTACAGTACGGCTCATAAAATCAAGCACCGAGTTAGATGCAAAGAGGGAATATGCAAAAATTGTTATGACAAGCACTGCTCCCACTATAGCATCCTGCTTTATCTTTGAAAGTGATTTCCATGCTTTCATCAGCGTCCCTCCCTCCTGGTAAAAATACCTTTTGGATTAATGAACATGCAGATTACCATTAAAGCAGCGGGCAGTACATTGTAATACTGAGGCAGATAGACTGCTCCAAACGCATTTACCAGACCAACCAGCAAGGCGGCAGGCAGACAGCCATCCATATTACGCAGACCGCCAATGCAGAGAATTGGCATGACATTACCAAAAATAGACAAACCTTCCTTAGGGCTCATGCCGGTAACAGGGGCATTTAAAACACCTCCTAGTCCCGCTATGCCAATTCCAATCATAAACAGAACACTAAACATCTGGTTTACATTGACGCCTAAGTTGGCAACCATAGGGCGGTCGCTGATAATGGCACGGGTCAGCATGCCCAGTTTTGTCTTATTAATCATTAACCAGAACGCAAAGGCAGTTATTCCTGAAATAACAATTTCGAAAATATAATATACCGGGAATTTAATCCCTACAATTTTAACGCCTCCATTTAGGAAAGCAGGCAGAGACAGCAGCCGTATGCTATATCCCCAGAACATAACAATAATATCGCATAGCATATACGCCACGCCATAAGTCAGCAGCATAATATACAACATATCCTTGCCGAACAGAGGTCTGGTAGCCTTCTCCACAAAATATCCGATACCAGCCACAAGAATGGGTACCAGAATGAGCGACGGAACAAAACCAATTTTAGCAGCTATGGTATAGGTTAAATAGGTTCCAAGAACATAAAATGCCCCCTGACCGAAATTTACCATGCTCATGCCGCTGATAATCAGCGAAACACCGGCAATCATCAGATAGGAAACCATTCCATTGCTGATGCCGGAGATGAGAGTTTGAAAAAAGAATGATACGGTCATTAGATATCCTCCTCCAGTATTATAAAACAGGCGGCAGGCCATTATATTCTGCCGCCTGATGGGAACGGATTTACTTGGTACTTAAATCAGTAAAGGTGTATCCATTTTCCTGCGCATATTTCTCAACGTCTTCCTTAGATGGCAGCATCTCATTTCCCTGATATACTGCATAGATATCGCCAACAGGAATTGCCCATTTATTGGTAGGATCTTTAATAGCAGTCACATAATAATAGGCATGAGCCATTAAATGATCGAAATCGCGGAAATACAAATCTTTGCCGTAAAGAGTGCTAAAGTGTACGGTGCTAAGTGCGTTGGTCATTGCTTCCGGAGTTAAGTCGCCGGCTGTTGTCTTAGCAGCCTCAGTAATTGCTTTAATGCCTACATACCAGGTATAGCCCATATCTGAAGGTCCAATTTCTTTATTATAATATTTTTGTCCGATCTCAGAATATTTTATGGCAAATTCAGCATTTCCCTCGATCTCGTCAAGCCAGAATGGCCACAACTGCACCCCATGTACTTTGCCGTATGGATAATTTCCGCTCTCTGCCAAAGCTGTTGTATTAGTGGAATCGCAGGTATACCATCCAAGATAATCACAGTTGTCCCACAATCCGAACTGGGTGCCCTGATTTACAAGAGAGACAAAGTTCGGACCTGCAACAGCTCCAATGATTACATCAGGGTTCTTGCCAACTACTGAGGAAATTATAGTGGAGAATTCAGTTGAATTACTGGATACCTGATTGGAACCCAGGTTCTTAAAACCATCTCCCAGCTCTCTGTAGAAGAAATCACGGCTGTCACCGGAAGCTCCGCCGTCATTGCCAATAAAAAATGCGCTCTTATATCCCTTATCAGCAGCGTATTTCGCATTCATTTTAGCTATGGGCCATGCCACGAATCCGCAGGAAAACATATATTTGGAAGCGTTTTCTACCGTTACACGGGTATTCATGGTACAGGGAGTTACCATAGGAAACTTATTCTCATCTGCCCAGGTTGCACCGGTGGGAGCTTCACCATCTGACTTAGGTCCCAGAATGGCAATGCACCCCTCATTAACCAGCTCGGTAGCTTTCTGCGCTACATTTGCTGAGTCACTTGCCGTATCCCGATACACCAGTTCAAATGGGATTCCATTTAATCCTCCTGCTTCGTTGGCCTCTTCCATAGCCAATATTGCTCCAGCCTCTGCCCAGGTTACAGTGGCTGCCGCTGCAGAGGAGCGGTCAGTTAAAACACCAATTTTAATAGTTTTACCGTTGTTTTCTCCAGATGCACTGGTGCTTTGATTTTCGCCTTCTACTGTAGTTGCTGCTGCCGTTGCAGGTGCCCCTGCTGCAGATGAAGCCGTAGTTGAGGAACCGGAGTCTACTGTACCGGTACATGCAGTCATAGAAGCCATCATTGAGGCTGCCAACGCCAAGGATATAATTTTTTTCATATGCTTTTTCCTCCAATACATTTCCTTATACTTCTACTATTTCATTAATTTCCCAAAGAAACAACCTTAATTACTGTTCATCCGGATTATGAACATCATCCTCACGTACAAAATAATCCGCATTGCGCTGTGCCACAGAATCCTGGGGTTCCCGTACATAAGCATTCTCTGCCTCTACCCAGCTGCCGTCAGTAAGTCCGAACATACTCATTGTAGTAAAAGTCTTATAGCCAGTTTCATCAAAATGATAATCTACATAGTCGTTGTTCTGATCCTTCATTACATGGCGTCCCACATCAAGCATTGCCAGCATGGCTGCATGAGCGCTGAAATGAACGCCTGCCAGTTTGTATACGCCCAATTCCTTTAAATCTTCCATGGATACCTCTTGTGGATCATGGGCTTTTCCGCACAGATCCGGATACCACATAGGGAAATTCTCATACCTGGTTCCTCTTGCGTTTAATGCATCCCGCAATTTTCGGCACATCAGAAGCTTTTTCTGTCTGTCAGGAATCTTATGCATCCACAGAATGCAAAGCATATCTGCACCGGCGTCTATGTAAGCCGCACACCTGTTAACAGCAGCAGCAAAGTCATGAACAAGATCGCTGTCACAGCGGGCAATTAAAAAACCTTGATGCCCGTTTGCATTCAGCCCGGCTCTGGCTGCTCTAAACCGCAGGACGGCATCTGAAATGGAAAGCTGTCCCTTTCTTGCCAACTCTGATGTGTCCGTAACCAGAACCCCTGCTGCCCCGGCCTGCATAATACGCATACAGCCATACTGGGCATTCAGTGCCCGTCCTAGTCCAAATCCATCATCTGCATCAATGATTAGCGGCATGGGAGTCATACGGGTGATCTGCTCTGTTACCCGTACAAAATCATCTATGGACAAGAGCTGCAAATCAGGGACTCCGGTCAGCGCACAGGCTAAATCACCGCTGGAAACCATAATCACCTCGAAGCCGTTCATCTCTGCAGCTCTCGCAGACAGACAGTCATGCAGTTCAGGAACAATCAGAACCTGGTCTTTAACTATCAGTTTCCTAAGCCGGTCTGACGCAGTTTCTTTTGGCTCCGATGTCAGAATGTAAGGTAAACTCATTACTGCTATCTCCTTTCTGTCTTTACAGGCGGTCTTTAATATCTGGTCTTACAAACCCTTCCGGATAATCTTCAACCTGATGTCCTACGATGGTATATTCTTTATTTCCCTTCGTAAAACTATTTTCCAATGCAAGATAAGCCTGTGGATCATACATACCGGAACAGGAGAAGCTTTCAATTCCGGAAGCCGGAGCAGTCTCAAAAGAATAGGTTACACTCTGATTCTTGTAATTTACCAGTCCATGCTCAAGCATACCCTCCATGGCTGCCTTCATGGTATAATGGCTGCTGCACATCTTAAAACCAAGGGGAGTCAGTTCTTCCATAGTGACTGACGGGTGATAATGTCCATCCTCTCCTTTGTAAGCCCGCACATCTGCAAAAATCTTGGGTCCGGTGACGATCTCTGCCATCTGAGATGCCTGCTCAAGGTCTCCAACCAGCACCATCATCGCAATTACATACTGTCCCATCTCTTTGCCAATATTGATAGCTTCCTGCAAACGCTCACAGCCTTCTTTCATCTGCATGGGATCTGCCGGATCTGCATTGCTGCGGGCAATCAGCAGACAATCTGTTCCTTCCAGTCCTGCCAGCGCCGCCCGTACCTTGGCGATATATTTATCCCTGGGAAGAATCTTTGTAGTTTCTTCCATATCAGCGGAATCTTCCAGCTGAATTGCTGCCGCACCTGCTGCTGAAAGAATCCTTGCTGAACGGTACACTGCCAGGGGTCCGCCAAAACCATCTTCAATGTCAGCAATCAGCGGAATGGAGGAAGTCTGAGCCACTCTGCTTACTACCCTCTCCAAGTCGCTTAAATTAGTAAATCCGTAGTCAATTACACCGTTCAATGAAATGGAAACTTCTCCGCCCGACAAAAGGCTTACCGGAAATCCGCACATCTCCACTGCATGGTTGGAAGCGCAGTCATATACGCAGGGCACTAAGAAACACGCTTTGCTTTCATCCAAAATCTGACGTAAGTTTTTTTTACTTGCCATCTTGCTATCTCCTCTTTTTCTCTGTTGCTTGCATATTTTTCAGCGGTTTGCTCCGCTTGTTGCAACCCAGAAACAAAAGTTGCAGTTTATTTCATTTTTGTTGCAATTACAGAATAGCATTTTTTATCATAAACGTCAATGTCTTCTATTATTAAATCGTATTTTTTGACTATTTTTACAATTTATATAATTAATTTTTATGCACTTTATATAGTGAATTAGTTTTTTATATATGTTAAACTTTTTTTGTATATATGCAATCGGTTTCTCTATTTTTAAATTATTGTACGGTTTATTTTAGTTTCTTGTTGCGTTTTATGAAAGGAGATTTGAAAATGATACGAAGAAATGAAGAAAAGGAATCCATACGTAAGTCGGCTCCATTTGATGGAACAGGCGAAATCACGGTACGCAGCCTATTAAACGGGCCAGAAGAAATGAGCCGGAAAGGACGGGTTTTTGGCCATACTACCGTCTGGCCAGACTCAGAAATCGGCTATCACCTGCACAATGGCGACAGTGAAACTTATTATATTTTAAGCGGATCCGGGCGATATAACGACAACGGTACATTTACCATTTTAAACCCAGGGGACGTAGCATACTGCGCTCCTGGAGAAGGACATGGCATCGCCTGCATCGGAGATGAACCAATTGAAATGATTGCGCTGATTCTCTATGAATAATTCCAGTTTACTTATAACCGTAACAATCTTATTCAAGTAAAAAAGGCCTGGTGCCAAACTGATTCTACAGTTTGGCACCAGGCCTTTTTTCACGGATTACCGCAAACAGGTCACCCAAAATCCGGATCTACAGACTCTCCCGCTTCACCAGTTCCATATCCAGGGTAATTTTATGGGTTTGAGCCCTGCCTTCCATCACATCTACCAGAATCCGGACGGACATCATGGTAGATACCGTTACCATCGTATCCAGAGATGTCAGCCTGGGCCGGCTTACTTCACAAAGTTCAGAATTCCCCTCTCCTATGATAGAAATATCTTCAGGAACCTTCTTTCCCTGTTCCATAAAAGCATACATCACCTCAATGGCCAGTCTGTCCTGAACGCAGAGAATACCGTCTGTCTCCGGCTTTTCTTTCAGTATGCGGGTCACCACTTCGCCAGCGCCCATGCAGGGATCCACTCCAGTATAAACGTTGTATTGAACATCGGGATGTTCTTCTGCCGCAGTCTCAAAATACGACTGTATCTTAGGCTGACTCGCCCGGTTTTTCTCAATAATAAGTGCCAGGTTTCTGCGTCCACGCTCCACAAGCTGTTCCACACAACACCGAAATCCCCGTTTCTCATTAGCTCCAATACAATATACATTTTCCATGTTAACTCGTTCATTCTGATAGACCAGAAGCACTGGCACATCCGGCAGCCACCTCTGAATCAATTTTTCCAGCCGTTCATGCTCCACAAACGAGAGACCGATCAAAAGTACACCTTCTACCTTACGAAGCCTCAGTTCCGCTATGGCTTTTCCCATGGAATCAGGCTCTTTGCCCGTATACCTTGTCATACACTGATAGCCATTGACGATCAGTTCATTCTGGCAGCGGGCAATTGCCTCATTCTGATGCTGGGAATCCAGATCATCCGTCACAATACCTACCATGCGCGTCCGCTGTGTTACAAGACTTCGGGCATTTTCATCTGGAATATAATTGTTTTCCTCCAATACCTTCTGAATTAATTCACGCTTTTTCCTGCTGACTCCCGGTTTATCGTTCAGCGCACGGGAAACCGTGCTTGGCGATACTCCAGTCAGAGCCGCGATATCATAGATTGTAATTACAGCCCCCTCCTTTTATTCCCAAATCCTCTGTACATTGAAAATCAGACAACTGTTTTTATTGTTTGTTGTATTAGTATACATCAAATCTGCAACTTCTGCAACATTTATTGCAACCTCTAGTTACGTTATTATTTTAAATAAAATTATGTTTATCCCTCCCCTTCCAGTCATTCTTGACTGACTTGCTTTTTTGTGATAACATAACAGTTGTTATGTGGAAACAGTAAGATTGGAGACAGCAATTATGAAGCAAAATTTGGAGATCCCGTTTTCACCGGAGTCCGATGCCGGAACAACCCGCGAACGGCTTATAGAGGCTGGTATAGAAGAATTTTATGAAAAAGGTTACAGACAGGCCAGTCTTCGCAGAATTTGTGCTGCCTGCGGCGTTACTACCGGTGCCTTCTATTTTCACTTCTCCGGAAAACAGCAGCTGTTTTCTACTATTGTGGAACCAGTTATAGAACAATGGACCAGTCTTGGAAACACTCTTGCGGACCGGGAGCTCAAAGATCAGTCCACCGCTCTGGATAATGACCGGGCTATGATGGATCTTGAACTCAGACACCGCAGAGAGATACTCATATTGCTGGAAAAATCCACTGGCAGCGGCAAAGAACATTTTATGGACAATCTAAAGCAGGAGCTTACAAAGCATTTTATGACTCATTTTACAAAAGCCATCGAACACGTACCTAACCCAGAATTCATAAAACTTCTGGTAGATATGCGTATCTATGGAAACATACAGCTATTAAAAGGTAATTACGACAGGTCACAGACATTATTTTTCAATGATATGCTGGCTTGTTATGCAGAAGGCGGGTTTACACATCTAATACAAAACCATAAAGAGCAGTTATAGAATCCAGGGCATGGTGCCCTGGATTTTTTATATAACAAAAACAGGCAGCTGTTATGCTGCCACATTAAAAGGAGGTATTTTAAATATGAAACAACCAAACTACGGAAACTGGATTTCCAAAACAATGATGCAGTTTCTCTGGACCGCAACCGTCATCTTTCTGGCACTCAGTTTGATGTTCACCTATCTGTTTCAGGTGAAAATTCTGGCCGCAGCGGCTCTGGTGCTGACCATATTGTCAGCCATTCTGTCCGTTTATCACCAGGTCTGCCGCCATGCATTTTCCTTCACCGGAAGAGGGGTAATGAGCGGCATTCACAGCGAATTACTCAATCATCTTTCCTGGAACGGAAATGGCACCCTTCTGGATATCGGCTGCGGCTCCGGTGCACTCACCATTCGCTGCGCCAAAGCATTTCCAAAAGCAGAAATAACCGGAATCGACTATTGGGGAGCACAATGGAACTATGCCAGGGAGCAGTGTGAAGAAAACAGGCGGATTGAACAGGTTCAGCCCATTACATTCATAAAAGGTGACGCTGCTGCACTTCCGTTTCAGAACGAAAGCTTTGATGCTGTAATCAGTAATTTCGTTTTCCACGAGGTTATGACACAGCCCGACAAACGTAAGGTAGTCCGGGAGGCTCTCAGGGTGGTTAAAAAAGGCGGGGTTTTCGCCTTTCACGATTTATTTGAACAGAAAACAATATATGGTGATATGAAAGCGTTGGTGGAAGAACTGAAAAAAGAAGGAATTACAGAAATTTATTATATTCCTCATTCAGAAAATATGAAATGCATTCCTTTCTACGTGAAAGCACCATGGCTGCTGTCAGGACTTGGAATACTTTATGGGGTGAAATAAGTTTTTTAAAAGGAATATGACCGGATTGACAGCCTCCCAAAGGATAGAGTATTATAAATATCAAATACAAAGATCCGCAAAGTACATATAAGGTTAAAAAAGGAAGGAGGGTGATATCATGGCAAAAATCAAAGATTTTACCCTGGAGAACATCAAGGAAATCTGTGAATTCGGCAAGGCAATCTCCTCCCCCGTAAGGCTGGAGATCATTAAACTGTTGTATCAGGACAATTATTCCATAAGCCAGATAGCGGAAGCTCTTGAGCTGCCACAGTCCAGTACTGCATTTCATTTAAAACTTCTTGAGGCTGCAGACTTAATTCGAATGGAGGAGCAGCCCGGGAGCCACGGAACTATGAAGGTCTGCAGCCGGAAACAGGATTATGCCAATCTTTGTTTTCTACCGAGAAGCAGTCAGATCAACCAGGTAGTCAGCATCGAGATGCCGGTCGGCTCATTTGTAGATTGCAGCATTTTCCCCACCTGCGGTTTATATACACCGACTGGAGTTATTGGAATGGAAGATAAAGAGTACAGCTTTTATCTGCCAGAACGGATGAATGCCGGACTTTTATGGACATCAAAGGGATATGTGCAATATAAGTTTCCCAATCAGCTGCCGGCCGGCAGACTTCCTGTAAGCCTGGCGTTTGCCATGGAGATATGTTCAGAGGCTCCTGGTTATATAGAAAACTGGAGATCTGACATTACCTTGTGGGTAAACGGTATCGAATGTGCCACCTGGTGCTGTCCGGGAGATTTTGGATCCAGAAGAGGCAGACTTACACCTTCGCTCTGGCCCAACGGCTCCACGCAATACGGCATCTGGGTAAAATGGGAAATCAGGGGAGACGGAACTTATATCAATGGGGAACAGGTCTCAAAAGTCAAACTCAGCGATATTGCAATTCCGGAAAAACCCTTTGTTGCAATGACCATAGGAAATAAGAAAAACGCCAGGTATGAAGGCGGCTTTAATCTTTTTGGCAAGACCTTCGGTGATTATCCCAGGGATATTTTAATGGAGATAGAATATTAATTATATTTTAAAACAAGACAACTGTCTGGAAAATATGTTTGTTTCCAGATGGTTGTTTTTTATTGTCTTATGTCCGGGAAACAGAAAGAAATGGTTATAACAGAATTTCTATTTTATTAAGGAAAATTAAATGATTTAATAACATTATTACTGTTGTAAACATTAAATATATACAAATATATTCATAATTTCAATTTCAATATATTGACTTACACAATAAAAAGGTGTATTGTTGCTTTATTAAATCAGTATTACTGTTATTAAAACAATTTTATCTAAATGGCAGTGAACTGGTTTATAGTGATGCATTCAAACAAAATAAGGAGGTAATTATGAGAAGAAGCAAAAAATGGATGGCTGCCTTAGGTGCAGCAGCACTGGTAATGACAGCTCTGTCTGGCTGCTCAGGCACCACCGCAACCCAGACTGCCGGGAGTACTCAGACAGCAAACAGTACACAGGAAAGCAAAGAGACTGCGTCAGGGCAAACGTCAGCCGCTACGGAAGAAACAAAGAATGTCAACGACGACGGAACGGTTAACAATCCGGAAAAAGTTGCAGTGGATGCCAACAAGCTGGTGATGTGGTCCTTATTCAGCGGAGGCGACGGCGGCTTTATGTCAAAGATGATTGAAGATTACAATGGTACCAGTCCTACGAAGCAGGTACAGTCCATCATGTTGGTATGGGCAGACTATTATACCAAGCTTCAGACGGCTGTTGCTGCTGATAAAGGACCTGATATCGGCATATCCCATGCTTCTTCTCTGCCTCAGTTAGTGGAAGATGGTGTAGTACAGCCGATCACTCCCTATCTTAAGGAATTGGGAATTGATCTAAGCCAGCATTATTCCCAGGCTTCCATAGATGCTGTTACATTTGACGGAGAGGTTTACGCGGTGCCGCTGGATACTCATGCAGAAATTATGTATTTTAATAAGAATATATTAGAACAGGCAGGAGTAGCCTTAAACGGAAGCGGAGGAGTCGACATCAAAAGCGCTGATGATTTTTATGCTGTCTGCGATAAAATAAAATCCGTGATTCCAGCAGATGGTTCCGTTATCGCCCTTACCAGCAACGGAGATGACCCTTACCGCTTATGGTGGGCATCCTATTTCCAGATGGGAGGTACTCCTATTGTCAGCGATGACGGCAAAAAAGTGACTCTTGATAAGGATAAAGCCGTTAAGGCAGCCGAGTTTGTAAAAGGACTTTATGACAAAGGTTATGTTAAGGAAGGTATTGATGACCACCAGAAATTCTTCCAGAGCGGCAAAGCAGGAATCTGCATTGGCGGAACCTGGGCCGTTGGAGCCTTTGAACAGACAGATAACTTAAACTTTATACCAGTACCATTTCCTAAGCTCTTTGATACAGACAATTGCTGGGCAGATTCCCATACATTCATTCTTCCAACAAAAAAAGCAAGGAATGAAGCAGACAGCAAGGCTGCCGTGGAATTCATGGTATCAGCGTCCATGAAAGGCGGCGTTACCTGGGCTGGTTCCGGTCAGATTCCGGCATGCAAAGAAGTTCTTGCAAGCAATGAATATAAGGCTCTTCCATACAGAAGCAGTTACATGTCCGAAGTTGAGAAAGCAATTCTTCCTGCGAAGGTATCAACTTTTAATGGTATGAAGAAAGGCATGATTGACAGCCTTGATACGATCTGGACAGGAAAGGGTGATGCCAAATCCGGCATTGACACTCTTTACGATGAGCTTGAATCAAATCTTCCGTAATAACAGGTAAGCAGAGGGGGATTATTTCCCCCTCTGAACAAGGCGGTTTGTATGGTTGGGAGGACTTAAACCTTGAGCAGAAGCAGAAAAATAAGAGATATGGCGACAGGTCTTGGATTGTGCTTTCCTTTTTTGGCCTTATATACAGTTTTTACTATTTGGCCGGTCATTCAGGGGCTGTATGTAAGTTTACATAAATGGTCCTTAATGGGGAAAGTAAAATTCGTAGGGCTGGATAACTATATTAAGTTTTTATCGGATCAAAAATTTATTGATGCACTAAAACATACGATTATATTTGTTGCACTTTCCGTTCCATTTCTGGTAATCATGGCTCTGATACTTGCTCTGTTTGCCAATCGGCCGGTAAAGATCAGACGTGGATTAAGGATCGCATTTTATCTTCCAAGCATTATCTCAGTTTCGGTTGCGTCCTTTATTGCTAAATATATGTTTGCGCCCTACATGGGTTTTGTAAACGGTATTCTTCATTTGACCGGCTTCTTAAAATCAGGGTCGGAAATCCAGTGGCTGATTGATACAAATCATGCATGGGCGGTAGTCACCATAATGACCGTATGGTGGACTGTCGGTTTTTCCATGCTGTTATATTTATCAGCTTTGCAGGATATCTCTCCTGAAATATACGAAGCTGCGGAAATCGACGGGGCTGCAAAATGGCAGCAACTATTCTCCATCGTCCTCCCGTTGCTAAAACCCACCACGTATTTAATCGTGATGCTGCAGATTATTGCAAGCTTTAAAGTATTCGGTCAGATCCAGCTAATCACAGCCGGAGGACCAGCGGGAAGCACCAAACCATTGATCCAGTATATTTATGAAACGGGCTTTACCAAAAATAATATGGGATATGCGGCTGCCATGTCATATGTATTGTTTGCTATTCTGGTGGTGTGTACCCTGATTCAGAAGGCAATTCAGAAAAAGGGGGAACAAAAAGATGAAGCGTAAAAAGGCAAAAGCCGGAAGTCTTATTTTGACCGTTTTGTCAGCCGGGCTGGCTATCATTTTTCTTACTCCTGTGATCTGGGCTTTCTTTGTATCACTGCAATATGAGGGAAAGCAGATTAAAAGCGTAGTCAGCTGGTTTTCTCCCCCATACACCTTTGGGAATTATCTGGATCTGATTATCGGCTCAGATGTTGCCAAATGGCTTCTTAATTCCGTGGTGGTTGCGGTTCTTGTTACAGTTTTAACCCTTCTCTTCTCTGCCATGGCTGCATATGCTCTGTCAAAAATTAAATTTATGGGGAGAAATAAACTGTTCTTTTACTTTTTACTGGGGCTCATGGTTCCAGGAGAGGCCACCATTGTTCCGCTGTTTATTACAGCAAACAATATTCATCTGATTGATACTTATGCAGGTCTCCTTCTGCCATCTGTGGCAGTTTCCATGAATTTAATTATCATGGTTACTTTTTTTAAAGGTATTCCTGATTCCCTGATTGAAGCCGCAAGAATAGACGGCGCCGGGGAGATTACAATTTTTGCCAGAATCGTCATGCCGCTGTCAAAGGCAGTCCTATCAACCATCAGCATCTTTGCATTTATAGGAAGCTGGAATAACTATCTCTGGCCCTTACTCTGTTCTATGGACAGCAGTAAATTTACATTGCCTGTGGGAATCCCCATTTTTGCCGGAACTTACACCGTGGATTATGTGAAACCGATGACGGCCAATATGATCGCATCAATTCCTGCTATTATCATATACCTGATTTTTGAAAAACAGATTGTACAGGGAATTACCATGTCCGGCGTCAAGGGTTGACATAAGTATAAAACAGATAAAGGAGAATTAACTTCATGTTATGCTATCAAAAAGATTATCCAAGACCACAATTTGTCCGAAATGACTGGGCCAGTTTAAACGGAATCTGGAACTTTAGCTTTGACGACAGCAACAAAGGAGAGGCAGAAGGCTGGTATAAGAGCTTTCACAGGGAAAAAGAGATATGTGTCCCCTTCACCTATGAAACGAAGAAAAGTAATATTCGCGACGAAGAAATTCATCATTATGTGTGGTATGCCCGTACATTTCAAGCTGATAAGGCAAAAACAACAACACGCAATAAGCTGATTCTGCATTTTGAGGGAAGTGATTTTCTTACAAAGGTGTGGATTAATGGTCAGCTGGCCGGAATGCACGAAGGCGGATATTCCCGCTTTTCCTTCGATATTACAAATCTTATAACCGATGGCGAAAACCTTGTAGTCGTTAAAGCCGAGGATCATCCCGATGCACAGCAGCCCAGAGGGAAACAGCGATGGATATCCGAAAATTTCGGTTGCTGGTATGTTCAGACAACAGGAATCTGGAAGACCGTATGGATGGAGTATGTCCCCAACATCAGCTTACGCTCAGTGAAAATGACTCCTATTCTGCCGGAAGGCAGGCTGGAACTGGAATATACGGTGGACTGTCCTGAAGCTTTGGACGGGAAAAAACTGGAAGTGGAGGCATTGGTAAGCTTTGGTGGCAGATTTGTGACAAAAGTTCTGACGGCCATAGCGAAAAATCCCACAAAAATTTCCGTTGATCTGGTGGCTGCAGAGGCAGGCTACCCCTGGGGAATTCGTACGTGGACTCCTGCCGAACCAAATCTTTACGACATCAGCTTTAATACCCGGTTTAATGGAGAGGTGTGGGATGAAATTGGTTCTTACTTTGGAATGCGCGAGATCCGGATCGAAGGTCCTAACATTCTTCTAAACGGAACGCCACTGTATCAAAGGCTGATTCTTGACCAGGGGTATTGGGAGGAATCTCATTTGACTCCCCCAAATGAGGAAGCATTAATCCAGGATATTGATAAAATTCATGAACTTGGCTATAACGGTTTAAGGAAGCACCAGAAAACAGAGGATGAAAGATTCCTTTACTGGTGTGATGTAAAGGGAATGCTGATCTGGAGCGAAGCGCCTGCTGCCTACATTTATTCCGACAGGGCAGTGGAACTTTTTACAAGGGAATGGCTAGATATTGTAAAACAGAATTATAATCACCCTTCCATTATTACCTGGACTCCTTTAAACGAATCCTGGGGTGTACCACAGGTTGAGACAAACAGAACACAGCAGCACTTTACAGAAGCTATCTATCACCTGACAAAGAGCATTGACCCACACCGCCCGGTTATCGTAAATGACGGGTGGGAACATACCGTTTCCGATATCCTTACTCTGCATGATTATGAAGAGGCAGGCGAGATTCTCAAAAAGCGATATACGCAGTATAAAGATGAAATTATGACAACGGAGATCTACCACTCCACTTCCAAATCCGCCCTTGCAAACGGCTTTTCCTACAAAGGTCAGCCAGTGATCATCAGTGAATTTGGAGGCATTGCATTTGACAGTGATAAAGAAGGCTGGGGATATGGAAATAAAGTCAATACAAAAGAAGACTTTTTAAAGAGGTTCGACAGTATTACAACCGCTATAAAAGAAATTCCCTATGTTTGCGGCTACTGCTATACCCAGGTTACAGATGTACAACAGGAGATCAATGGTCTGATGGATATCTCCAGAAACTATAAAGTAGATCCTGAAGTAATTAAAGAAATTAATGAAAGAAAAGTGGCATACTGGAGAGATGAACTCCGGTAGGATGAAATCTAATAAAATTTTATAAGGCCTCCTCTCTATATGTCTAAACAGAGCGGAGGCCTGCTTTTTATAATTGCACAGTTAGAAACCGCATTAATGCCATCAATTGCATATTTGCGTCTTAATGTGTTGCGTTTTTGCAACATCAATGATATGATACATTCAAAAGGAGGTGTGGTAAGATGTCAAAAATCGGTCAACAACTCCGGCATATTTAATAGGAAGCCATGATTATTACATTGATTACACAGCTCAGGACATACGGCAGGACAATACCTTTAAGTTTGAAGATAACATATTACTGTTCCATATATTCCCTTTTCTGTAACAAACTTATCACTAAACATAATAGAATCAAGCTTTCTTAACGGATCCTTTATTGACATCCCATTTTGTTTTTTGTAAAATACCCCATAGTTCACAGAAATGTGAGCTGCTACTGCATCATGACGATTATTATTTCGGCTATTAAAGCATATTATAATCAGCGCCGTGAGAGAGTAACAAGACTTTTGTTGTAATATTTACATTACAGCAAAGGTTTTTTTGATTTGAAATAAAATATATAAAAAGAGGATGACATGGAATTAATATCAAAGAAATCAAGTATTTCCAAATTAACACTTGGAGGAATCCTGGTAACGTTAGGTGTTGTATATGGAGATATCGGCACATCACCGCTTTACGTAATGAAATCTGTATTATATGGAAACGGCGGTATTCAGACTGTCTCCGAAGATTTTATTCTTGGAACCCTGTCCCTGGTATTTTGGACACTCACCATATTAACAAGTATAAAATACGTATTTATAACCTTAAGAGCCGACAATAATGGTGAAGGCGGTATCTTTTCCCTTTTTACACTGGTCAGAAGCCGCTCCAGATGGCTGATCATCCCTGCAATGATCGGAGGTTCCGCACTGTTGGCAGACGGTATGCTTACACCTGCAGTAACCGTGACTTCCGCTGTTGAGGGTCTGAAACTGCTTCCAGTCTTTCACGAGCTCTTTGGTGACAATCAGGGAAATATCATTGCCCTGGTTATCTTCATAATCTGTATTCTATTTTTCATTCAACACATTGGTACAGATTCCATTGGTAAATTATTCGGTCCTATCATGTTTTTGTGGTTCTGCAGCCTGGCCTTTTTCGGAGTGATCAATCTCGCGCAAAATCCTTCTCTGCTGCGTGCATTGTCACCCCATTACGCGATTAATACCCTTTTCAGCCCTGACAATAAACTTGGTTTTTTTATCCTGGGCAGCATATTCTTGTGTTCTACTGGTGCAGAAGCACTTTACTCTGATCTGGGACATGTAGGCAGAAAGAATATTTACTTTACGTGGCCATTTGTTAAAATATGTTTGTTACTCAACTATTTTGGTCAGGGTGCATGGATTTTATCTTCAAAAAGCAATCCGGTATTTGCTTTGACAGAAGACATTAATCCATTTTACCAGATGATCCCCCATGGTATGCTTGTTTATGGCATCCTGATTTCTACCCTTGCTGCCATTATAGCATCTCAGGCCCTGATATCAGGTTCCTTTACACTTGTATCAGAAGCAATTAAGCTGAATCTGTTTCCCAGACTCCATACCATATACCCCTCCCCTTCCAAGGGGCAGCTTTATATTCCTGCAATCAACCGGATTTTATGGATTGTCTGTATTGGAATTGTATTCTATTTTCAAAGTTCTGAGAAAATGGAGTCAGCCTATGGTCTTGCAATAACAGTTACCATGCTCATGACAACTGTTCTGCTGTATAACTATATGCTAAAGAAGAAAACACCCATTCTGCTTGCAGTCATCATGCTTGTTTTCTTTATGAGCTTTGAAATTTCTTTCTTTATTGCAAATATTGTTAAGTTTTTCCATGGCGGATTTGTAGCCATTATCATTGCTGTATCGATTTTGTTTATTATGTATCTCTGGGACAGAGCTCATGTAATCCGGGTGCGTTATGAGGAATTTGTGCCCATTGATAATTATTTAAAATTACTGACTCAGTTAAGCCAGGATCCGGACGTTCCCAAATATGCCAGCAATCTGGTGTGCTTAAGTAAATGTCCAAATTCAAAGGAAATAGAACGCAAAATACTATATTTTCTTTTAGATAAACGACCTAAAAAAGCAGATGTTTACTGGTTTGTAGATGTTAATGTAACTGATGAACCCTTTCAAGCAGAATATACAATTGAAAAATTCAATACAAACAACATCATAAAAATCCAGTTAAAACTGGGCTTTCGTATTGACCAGAACCTGAATGTATTTTTGCGGCAGATATCAACGGAGCTGGTAGAGAATGGGGAAATTGAACCTCAGTCAAACAGCTATTCCATTCTTCCCAACCGAATGCTGGGAGATTTCAGATTTGTATTTATTCAGGAGATTTTATCTCATGATGCCACATTATCCGCCTGGGACTCTTTCGTATTAAACACAAAACTGTTTATACAGAAATTCACAGCGTCCCCATCAAACTGGTTCGGGCTTGACACCAGTGATGTTTATATTGAACGCGTGCCTATGTTCCTTGGACATTCAAACCGGGTGATCTTAAAAAGAGTGGAGCAAAAATCAGCTAAGAGATAAAAAGTAAAACCGTTAAAAAGGCGCTGCCTGTCAATTTGACAAAGCAACGCCTTAACATATACTCCCCAGTATAATAATTACTTTATTTGATTTTTCAGAAAGGATACCTCTTCTTTTGTCAAATCCCTTAAATCTGAATTTTCCATAGATGTATCACTATTTTCTATCAGAATCAATTTTGCCTCTTTCGTCATAATGGTATTATGCCAAAGTGTAGGCGGAATCTGATACACTGCGTATGGCCTCATCTCAACAATTTTAATATCCAGGCCATTCCCCTCTTCTGTGGCATAGACAAGTGAACAGCTTCCATTCAGCAAAACAAACAGCTCATCTGTGCAATTATGTCTTTCCAGATTTCCAATCTGTTCAATATCATTGGCCGGTTTCCAATTCTTGATTCCTACTGTCCACTGAGGATTTTCATAAACTCTTTTCAGAGCCTCTCCATCGTACTGTATTTCTGATATTTTCATCTGCATTTGTTCCTCATTTCTGATTGTTTCTTGTATTTTCTATCACTCAAACGCCTCTGTAAGATCAGAAAAGTTTTTACAGGTTTCCAGTTTTTCCATCGTCTGCTCATTACCAAGTTTTCCGGCCAGTTCAGATAACAACTTTAAATGAACCGTTGCATTTTCATTATCAGACGGTACTGCAAACAGAAATATATAATGAACCGGCTGTTCATCATAAGACTCCCATGTAATCATGTTTTTTGTTTTACCAATAGCAATTCCAACTTTTTTTACGAAATCAGACTTTCCATGTGGAATTGCCACATGATTTCCAATGCCTGTAATTCCTTCGCTTTCTCTTACAAATACGTCCTTTACAAAACCATCAATATCACTGATATATCCTGCTTTATAAAGCAGACCCGAGAGAAACCGGATAGCTGATTCCTTATCTTCAGCCACCATATCCAAATCAATAACTTCTTTATCTAAAATAGCCTTCACAGCCATATTTTCACTCCTCTACTTAATAAAGTACTGGTATAAATCCAGTCCGGTCTTCACCTGACGTATCTGTTTCATGAACTCATCATTTTCAGTCAGGGAAATAAAATCCTTATAGAACTGCTGGGTACAAGCCTTTTGCAGATCAGTATCCATTTTAAGCGCCAGGAGAAATACCACATCTACCATATCCTCATGCCACCCGATGGGCTTCTCCAAAACTGCCACTACCACTCTGGATTCATTGACCGCCTGGTTATTACCGTGTGGAATTGCCACGCCCCCCCCAACAGCAGTTGTTGTTGCTTTCTCCCTGTCCATTACATTTTTTAAATAATCCTCAGATACATCACCAGATTCCAGCAGCTGGTTCACCATAAGCCGAAGGAGTTCATCTTTATTTTTAACAGCGGGGTGAACCAGCATATAACCTGCTCGAAACAGCTGATGGCAGATGCTGGAAGCCCGAAAGCGCATATTTCCTTTACTGTTTCGAATTCGGGTCACCGCTTCTCTGATAGAAAATATGTCTTTATCCGTGGGAGCCTGTCCAATGCTTATCATTCTGTCATGACTGTGTTTTAAATTTATATTTGTAAAAACCACATCATAGCGGTCACACATAAACGGCTTAAAATCATGTTCACTGATTGCTTTTACGAAAATAATCTCAGGAATATTCTTTTTTATCAGATCAATCATAAGCTGGGAAGGTCCCATTCCTGAATTACTGACCAATAATGCTTTCATGGGTATGGTTTTCCGGACAAGGGCTGACTGGATATACAGCGCAATGTTTGATATTTCATCCTCGGTGATCTGCACCCCGTAATACGATTCAAAAAGAGAGCTTGTTGACCATGTTGCCAGATACACCTGCTTGTACTCTATTTTCACAAACTTACTAATATTATCGGGATGCTCCTCACCATACTTCATTCTGAAAATAGCAGAACGCATATGCATCAGCAATCCATCATACAGCACTTTATCTTCGGATAAATCATCATTTAAAACATTGGCAATTGTGCTGATCACTTCTCCCACAAACTGCTGCAGGAGCTGATTGAAATAGCTGGGGTTTGTGCGCATATTTTCTGTACCGTCATTACCAATCTTTCTGGCAGACAGCAGCATGGATGTAAGCAGCAGAGTATCCTCATCCATCCCCTGAATGGAAAACTCAGACTTCACCTTATCATAGATTGATTTTGCAAACAGATATTCTGCAAAATCCCTTAAGCTGTCTTCCGTCTCACTCTCTTCTTGTTTTAGTGGATGGGCAGCTCTCTTGATGGACAGACATACCATAATCCAGGCAGTCCGGAATGAGTTCTCGGCGAACTGTATTCTCCATGCATTTTCCATATCCACAATAATACTCTTTACCCTTGCATAATTTACACCGGCTGCATAAGTCTCAAATAGGGCATCCGTGATTTCCGGCATAATATAAACCATATAATTTACCATGGCCTGCCTGTAGGTTTTTTCATCACCCTGAAGCATGATCCCTCTGCCCCGCACAGTTACAATCTTTATATTATATTTTTGAAACCAGCCTTCCACAGACTTTACTAGAACAGACACCGTAGGCGCACTCATATACAGGCGTTCCGCCAGCTGCCAAAGAGTAACCGGCTTATCCATGGCATACTTTAAAAGCATTCCAATCATCTGATTGTTCCTTGACATATCCTCAGTTATTTCCGTACTCTCAGAATACCCCATTGCAAGCAGCTCCGTGCGCCTTGTAGTATGCAGACAAACTCCAAGACCCGGTTTCTTCTCTATATGCCCCAGTTCCTTTTGCTGCAGCCATTCATCCACCTGATCCACCCTGGTTCTGGCAGTTTTTACCGAGACTCCAAGCAGATCAGCCAGTCTGGAAACCGGGATATTTTCATTGTCCAAAAGAGCTTTCAGTATTTTATTTAAGTATGCCTTCTCACCTGCGTTACTCATTTATTCTCCATTTTATTTATTCATTTCCCGTTGCAATGGCATCTAAGAACTTATATCGGTTTGCAGAACCAAGAATCTTCATATAATTTATTACAAATTCTTTTATTCCTTTTTCCGCTTCCATACACATATGCATATAGTCCATATCAGGCTCCCGTTCAAGAGCCGCCATCATAGCCTTTTTGCCTGTGGAAAATGCGTCAGTAGCTACGTTTACTTTATTAATGCCGCATTCAATGGCCTTTTTCAAATTTTCTTCTCCTGAACCGGACCCTCCGTGAAGTACAAGGGGTACATCAACGGTTTCATTTAATAATTTTAACCGGTCAAAGTCAAGTTTTGGAATCTTACCTTTGGGGTAGTCCCCATGGGCGGTACCCACCGCTACGGCCAGTGCGTCAACACCAGTTCTATTTACAAAATCCAGTGCCTGATGGGGATTCGTATAAAGGTCCAGGTTGGTATCATCAGAATCCACCGCCATGCCAACATGTCCCAATTCTCCCTCTACGGAACATCCCACTGCATGTGCCATTGCTACCACCACTGCAGTTCTTTCAATATTATCTTCATAAGACAAGGAGGAACCATCAAACATGATATTTGTAAATCCCCGGTTAATACAGTCTGCAATAATCTGATAATCCGTCGCATGATCAAGATTTAATGCAATCGGAACCGATACCCTCTCTGCAAGTTCCCTGATCATGGGAAGCATTTCCTCCGCATGTGCATGATTTTTCATCTGTCCGCATCCAAACTGGATAATCATGGGGGAATAGGCTTCCTGGGCTGCTGTTATCGCGCCTCTTACCATCTCCATATTGATACTGTTCATGGCCATTACCGCATAATGATGTTTATGGGCGTGATCCAGAATTGTTTTCATTGAAGTTAACATAATACTTATTCCTCCATTTTACTTTTACGTCTATTGTATTTCGATATTAAAATCAAAATCTTCATCTTCTTTTATACTCGTATCCTGTTCATCCAAAGGTTTCTTGATAAATGCGTAAATTACACCGGTAAGTACAGAACCTATAATAAGAGCTATAATAAATACAATTGGATTCTTCATCATGGGAACAACAAAGATTCCGCCTGCTGCTGCAGGGCTTTCACAACCAAATCCTACGGCAATTGCTCCTGCAACAGCGGAGCCAATTACAGATGCCGGTATAAAACGCAGAGGGTCTGATGCTGCAAATGGCAAAACACCTTCTGTAATAAAACATAATCCCATTGGAAATGCCGCTTTTCCTGCCTCCCGCTGGTCTGCACTAAACTTTTTCTTTGCAATGAGCGTAGAGATAAATGCCCCAATTGGCGGTGTCATACCACCAATAATTTTTGCTGCTGCCGGTCCCATAATCTTGTCTGCCAACAATGCATTTGCTGCCATAGAAGCTGTTTTATTCACAGGACCGCCCAGGTCGAATCCCATACAGAATCCAATAACACCACCAATTATGCCCTTTGCTCCACCATTTAATGTGATAATCCATGCCTGAAATTTTGTCATTAGGAACGACATTGGTATTGAAAATACACAAAGGAATATCATACCGCACACCAGGGTCGAAATAAGAGGAATCAGCATTACTGGCATAAGGCCCTGACTCCATTTCGGAACTCTCCACTTTTTCATCCAGTTAATAAAGGAACCAATAATGAAGGACATCAGTAATCCGCCCAGAAAGCCTGCCTTAGACTGTGATGAACAATAACCGATAACCAGACCAGGCATAATTCCGGGACGTCCGGAGATCGAATACGCAACACCTGCTGTCATAACTGCAACAGCAAAATCCATTGCAAATGTACCGATCTTATTTACCCCCCACCAGAATCCCAGCCATGTAAACGGGTTTAAATTACTAAAAGGGGTTGCCCCAGCCTCTACCGCATTTCCAATATCGTATCCTCCCAAAGCCTTGGCCAGTGCGCACAACAAACCGCCTGCAACAACAAATGGTATCATGTAGGATATACCCGTCATAACATGACGCTGAATGTTATTCTTTTTACTATTCATTTTTACCCTCTCCTTTTGCACTTATTTCTCTAATTTTTCGTGTGTTTTCTTTATTACACCTTTCGCAGATTTCATAACAAGACTGATGGGAATCTCAATCACCGGTTTCCCCTTAAAACGTTCTTTGGTAATCCCAATATCTGCAGCAATGATAACCACATCTGCTTCGGCGATGTCCTCAGGTGTAAGTGCATTCTCAATTCCGATAGATCCCTGCGTTTCTATCTTAATTTCATCCCCCATTTCCCTGGCTGCTCCCTCCAGCTTCTCTTTTGCAATGTAAGTATGAGCAATTCCTGCAATACATGCTGTTATTCCTACTATCTTCACTTTCCTGCCTCCTGTTCTCTTGTTTGTAATGATAATATCATCCTTTATTTAACCGGTGTAAAAGAACTTATGCCCTTAATTGTGGTAACTTTTTAGTAAAGCCTTAACCGGATTAACGCCTGTCATACTTTTTTCCCAATAAAAAAGGACCACCCTTCAGGACGATCCTTTTATTTACAAACAGGTATTTACTTACTTAAGCACAGAAGCTTCTCCATCAGTGCCACACTCCCCACATTGTAGCCGCTGCATGCATAAACTGCATTTAACCCCGGGTTCGTAACAATTAAAAGCGGAAGCTTTTCAGGGTCCACATACATTTTACGAGCCAACGGTTCTACCCCCTCATCAAAGTTAAAGTAACCCACCTTGATTCCCGGAATTGCCTTAAGAACCTTTTGCATGGTTAAATTTTTTAAAGAAGCTTCGCCTTGCAGCAGAAAAATAATCTGGGCACCCAAAGCATTTAAGGAATCCTTTTGCTCCAGCATTTCATTGAGAACGTGCTCGGTGGGTTCCTGTCCCTCAGATAAAACAGCCAGTATATTGGCCTTCTCAGCCATAAGCTCCGATGCAAAAACCGTATGTTCGCTCATATTATCTTTCATGTTCACTTCAAAATCATTTATTACATAGTCAACCAGCATATCCTCCATACTTCCAGTACGCAGGCGCATGGTGACCGTCTTTACTTCATCAGTTTTCAGCTCAAATAAATATTCACTGGCATTTTGGTTTCCACTTGGAAGACGGACGGAAGTAATAAGGCGGTATTTTCCAGGTGATAAATCCAGACTTAATAAGCCTTCTTGAAACTTTAACCCAGTATAATCCAAAGTTACAAACTGCCCATCTTTTTTCATACCAATGGTCCACGTCTGATAATAAACCGGTACAATGTCCAGATCTGAGCGCAATAACAGTTTTCCATTTTCTCCAGTCTGGGGCTTTGCTCCTTCTTCCTCTCCGGTTACAGATACAAAACCATCGTTTTCATAAATCTCAGCTTCCAGATTCACAGGGTTAATCCTTGCGGGAATGCCCAAAGTACGGCAGATTGCTACAAATAATATTTTCTGGCTAAGGGGATTACCCTGTAAAAGCTTAAGGCCTCCAACAGGTGAAGAAGTTATAGTCTTGTAATCAAGCTTGGATTCAAAACCTATGTTTTGCTTCACGTACCGCCAAACAGCCCTGGGATTGGTTCGGAATTCTTCCTTTTGACTCTCAGCGAAGAATCCATCTATAAATCCCCGGTAGTCCGTCATCTCTTCCAATAATATTCTGGGACAGAGTATATACTTTGCATAAACATCCAGTTTATTGTTATCTTTCCATGTCTTACGGTACGGAGCCGCTCCAATTAAATGACTTTCCAGGATGTCCGCACTGGCATCCTTATAGTCCTTAATAGTCAGACTCTTAAGCAGAACTTCCCGATCCGGGTTATTGTCCCGATTCATAAACCTGTAAATTTCATCAAAATTACCAGCCGATAACCGTAAAATATGATTCTGCTCTGGACTTGCAAAACCATCTTCTCTAAAGTACCCTGCAATCCTTTCCTCCCTCACCTGATTCGCCTTGTTGATCCTGTCTCTGTTTCTTTCTTTTTGCTCTCTGGTAAGTTTAAACGTATGCATAGGATAATCCTTTGGAGCTCTGACATCTGTATCAACCCAGACTTCCTGGGAGGGTTTCCTGTTCTCATCCCGCAGATAAAGCACTGTATGATCCTCATCTTCTATTGAAATCCATGCTTCGCAGCTAAGTTTTCCTTTACCTGCCCAGACATGTACATCGCCCAGACCAATGGTAATTGTCACCTTACCCTGATTGTCCGTCAGCAGGGAAGCCACGCTGCAGTATTCCGCCATGTTAAGTATTTCAATAGAAACCCAAGCGTTTTCTACAGGATTGTTCTCATCATCAAGCACCTGTATTTCATATAGCCTGGTCCGGGCATAGGTGGCCGTTTCATTATAATAAACCAGCAAATCCTCCTGTCCCAGACACTCCTTCACCGAATCACCAGAATAATCAGAAAAAGTTCTGGTGTGCACCAGTAATGCCCTGGAAGATGCATTGGTAAACCATCCCTTATTAAGTACTTCCTCCGGCTCACACGCCCCCAGAAAATGCCATTTTCCTTCCACGAACACCTCAACCCATGCATGGTTATCATCACAATGAGCCCATCTTGGTGTATATACCTGTCTGGCCGGTATTCCCACACTCCGGAAAGCCGTAACCGCAAAGGTGGATTCTTCCCCGCATCTGCCTTTTCCTGATTTATAAACGGTTACCGGAGAAATGGTCCTGTTATCGGACGACTCATAAGTTCCGTTTTCCGCACACCAGTAATTGATTTCCAGCACTGCATCTTTTACAGAAAGTCCTTTGACGCGGTCAATTAGCTTATCATAAAAAAACTGGCGGCAGTCTTCAATGTTTTCCGTATTGACCCGATAATACAAAATGTGATGTAAAAAGATATCTTCCGGAATCTCTTGGCACCATTCCATCTGCTCATAAACCATAAGAGAATGCCTTACAAATCCCAGGAATACGTTAAAATCATATTCTCCGGCATCCCGAAGCGGCATTGTACCATACAAAAATTTCATGAGCACCTGTTCTTCATAACTACAGCCTTCCATGGCTTTCTCAACTTCTCCTTTTAAATCTTTTAAATAGGGAAGCCTGAGATCATATTTTTCCTGGGCATACCTCTGCAAATGTTCTGTAAACATTACAAATTTTCCTCCGCGTAATCATCTCATTTTATTTTTCCATAAAGCCTTCATCAAACGATTAAAGGATGGTGACCCCGGCTGAATAAAGCCTTTTGCACGTAGCTTCATCTGGATTTGAATCTGTAATAATCCCATCGATGTCATCAAAATGGGCAAATTTATAGGAATCATTAAAATAAAATTTATCCTTTTCCATTACCAGATACTTATGCCTGCTGCTGGCAATGGCAGCTCTTTTTGTCAGCCCATCCTCTACCCCCAGTGTAGTAATGGAATTATCCGTAAGATCCAGGCCGCAGGTCCCGATAAATGCCCTGTCGAAACTATACTGCTTAATGATTTCAATGGCAGCCGCTCCCATAAATCCATTTACCGTATGGTACATAATCCCTCCGGTTCCGATGGCGACGATACTTGGATTCACTGCCAGTGTCTGCATTATGTCAATCATATTTGTCACTACAGTTACCCGCTTATGGGACTTGGCAAGCAGATCCGCAACCATAATATTTGTAGTGGAAATATCCAAAAAAATGGTTTCATTTCCGCTTATGAGATCGAACGCCTTTTGAGCAATCAACATCTTTTTCTCAATATTCGTATCCCTCCGGTCAATTACATCCCGTTTCAATGGATAATCCTGGGACAATAAAGCTCCCCCATAGGTTCGTTTCAGCTTTCCGGCATTTTCCAGGCTTTTTAAATCCTTTCGTATACAATCCTCTGTTACCTGAAAAAGGGCACTTAAATCCTTTACCTTCACCATGCCCTCAGTCTGAAGAATCTGTAATATCCTGTCTAAACGTTCTTCCGTAAACATGCTTTTTCCTCCATTAATTTTTTCGCCTGGCGTATCTCTTCCTCCCGTGTGCGGAAGATATCGTATTCTCCGATTCCCGGAATTCCCATGCTTACATTTTCTTTCCGGTAAATCATTCCGCTGTCCACGATCTCCTTGCCTGACATATGAAAAATCCTGGCGCCTATCTCATCCATGAGACAGGCCATTGTACTCACATTCACCCCGCTGCCAGCCATAATATCAATTCTGCCTTCCGCCTTGCGGATCAGTTCCCCCAAAAGCTTTCTCCCCTCAAAGCAGGTATTCTGCTGCCCTGAGGTCAGTATGGTATCTGCTCCCGCTTCTATGGCTTCCTCAAGGCTTTTATATGGATCACGGCATACATCGAAAGCACGGTGAAGAGTCATACTGCCGTTCCTCACCTTTTCTTTCAGCACCTTCAACCGTTCCACATCAAGATTTCCATCCGGTTTTAAAAAGCCTGCCACAATACCATCTGCACCAAGCTCCCGGAACATCAGGGCATCCTCAGCAATCATCTGAAACTCATAATCTGTATACAAAAAGTCGCCATACCGGGGCCTTATCAGTACATTTATGGGAATATCACAGGCTTTGCGTATTTGCTTAAACTGGCTTACTGAAGGAGTAGTTCCTCCAATCACCAGATTCGCACAGAGCTCCAGTCTTTGGGCTCCTCCCCGTACTGCCGCTATTGCAGACTCCACAGAATCCACACAGACCTCCAAGATATAGTCTTTCATCGTTTTCTCCTAACAATCTATTTTTCATTGCCAGCCTGTTATTGCACTCTATGACAGGCTGCAAAATGTCCCGGTCTTACTTCTTTCATCTCCGGCGTATTTTTGCTGCAGAGCTCTTCCGTATAAGGGCAGCGTCCGGCAAAGAGACACCCCTGCGTCAAACGGATGGGATCAGGAAGACTTCCTTCCAGCATGATCCTGTTCCGGTTCTTCTCCACATCCGGGTCAGGGATTGGAATTGCAGAAAGCAATGCCTGTGTATAAGGATGCACCGGATCATCAAACAAAGTCTCACTGTCCGCCAATTCCACCATACTTCCCAGATACATAACTCCAATCCGGTCACTGATGTGCTTCACCATGGAAAGATCGTGGGCAATAAAGAGGTATGTAAGATTTCTCTTCTTCTGGAGCTCTTTCAGCAGATTAATTACCTGAGCCTGAATGGAAACATCAAGAGCGGATATGGGTTCATCACAGATAATAAACTCCGGATCAACCGCCAAGGCCCTGGCGATCCCCACTCTCTGCCGCTGTCCGCCAGAAAATTCATGAGGGAAACGGTTTGCATGCTCTTCGGAAAGTCCTACTGTTTCTAAAAGCTCAATCACCTTCTTTTTCCGTTCCTGTCCCTTAAAGATTCCGTGAGCGTCCATTCCCTCTGCAATAATATCCATCACCTTCATACGTGGATTTAAGGAAGCATAAGGATCCTGGAAAATCATCTGCATTTTCCTTGTAAATGTATGACGATCCGCCTGTGACAGGCTGTTATTAATTACCTGCCCATCATATACCACCGTTCCTTCCGTGGGCTCATACAGCTGGATTACCGTCCGTCCAAAAGTAGACTTTCCGCATCCGCTCTCGCCCACCAGCCCCAGTGTCTCTCCTTTATAAATATCCAGGCTGATATCTCTCACCGCTTTTAAGGTCTGATTTTTTCCCACATGAAAATACTTTTTCAAATGTTTTACTTCTAATAAAGGTTTCTTATCCGCCGACATTCTGATTTCCTCCTATTCCCTGAGAGCCTTCGCCCGCTCATCAAGCAGCCAGCAGCGCACATGATGGTTTTCGCCACAAAGCATATCCTCAGGGGGATACTGCCTGCAGACCTCCATGGTCTTCGTACATCTGGCCGCAAATGGGCATCCTTTTGGCGGTTCCATCAAATCCGGAGGTGTTCCCGGAATTGCCGTCAGCTCACTACCCTTTTCTGAAGCCTTTGGTATAGAAGCCAGAAGCCCCTTGGTGTACGGGTGAGTGGTTTCATAAAATAAATCTCTCACATCAGCAGTTTCTACCAGCTGTCCTCCATACATAACAGCCACACGGTCTGCAATATTAGCCACAACACCTAAATTATGAGTGATAATAATAATGGAAGTCTTAATTTTTTTCTGCAAATCCCTCATCAGGTCCAGTATCTGAGCCTGAATCGTCACATCCAGCGCCGTAGTAGGTTCATCGGCAATCAAAATCCTGGGATCACAAGCCAGAGCCACTGCAATCACAACCCTTTGTCTCATTCCTCCGGAAAACTGATGAGGATACTGATCAAACCTAGCTTCCGGATTCGAAATACCAACCAGAGAGATGAGTTCAAGAGCACGTTCTTTCATCTGTGCCTTTGACATATCCTTCCGGTGTTCTTTTAAAACCTCAACGATCTGCTTACCAATGGTCATAGTCGGATTTAAAGAGGTCATAGGATCCTGAAATATCATGGATATATCCGATCCTCTAACTGACTGCATCTGCCGTTCACTGTACTTCGCAAGATCCTTTCCTTCCAGGAGGATACTTCCATCAACGATCTTACCATTTTTAGGAAGCAGTCCCATAATACTTTTTACGGAAATAGATTTGCCGGAACCAGATTCCCCTACGATGGCAAGAGTCTCCTGTTCATCCAGATGAAAGCTGACTCCCCGGACTGCTAAAACCGTACCGTGCTGTGTCTCTATCTGTACCCGTAACTGATTCACTTCTAATAATCTGCTCACTGACGATTCACCTACTTTCTCATTCTGGGGTCCAGTGCATCACGCAGACCATCACCAAGAATACTGAAACATACCATAATAAGCACAATCACGATGGCAGGGAAAATCAGTACATGGGGGAAATTACGAAGCACCTGGTATCCGTTATTGATCAAAACTCCCAGAGAAGCCTTTGGCTCCTGCATACCAATACCAATAAAGCTTAAAAACGCCTCTGTAAATATGGCAGAAGGAATCGTAAACATGGCATTAATAACAATTACCCCAACCGTATTGGGTATCAGATGTTTCCATATAATCCTGGAAGTACTTGTCCCCAAAACACGGGCCGCCAGCACAAACTCCTGGTTTTTCAGCTTCAAAATCTCCGCCCGGACCAGACGGGCCATATTCACCCAACCGGTAATGGAAAGAGCCACCACAATGGTCCAAATGCCGGCCGGCATAATCATCATCAAAAGAATTACAATAATCAGATGAGGAATTCCCACCAGTATTTCAATAAACCTCTGCATAACTGCATCCACTTTCCCGCCGATAAGAGCAGAAACCGCTCCATAAACCACTCCAACCGTCAGATCCAAAAATGCAGCCACAAATGCAATCAGCAGCGAAATACGGGTTCCCATCCAGGTTCTGACCCACAGATCCCGCCCGAACTGATCTGTTCCAAACAGATGTGCGGCGGAAGGAATCTGGTAAATAATATCATAATTCGTTTCTTTATAAGAATAAGCGGAAAGCACCGGCGCCAGTAATGCCAAAAGCCCAATCGCTATTAAAGTAAACAAACTGGCAACCGCCGCTTTATTTTTTTTCAGGCGAAGCCACCCTTCCTGAAATGCGGTCAAGTTGGGGTGGGCGATATGTTCCTTTTCGGATTCATCCACATGAACCCTTACAAATAACTCATCCATACTCACGCCTCCTTTCCTGCTGCCAGGCGTATTCTTGGATCAATCAGAGAATAAGCGATGTCAACGATCAGTACCACAAAAATGTAGAAAGCGCTGTAAAAAATAGTGATTCCCATAATGGTTGAATAATCATTGGCCTTAATGCTGTCCACAAATAAGCTTCCGATTCCCGGAATGGTATAAATATTTTCTACTGCCAGAGATCCCGTCAGAAGATTGACAACAATCGGTCCAAGGATCGTTACCACAGGAATAATGGAGTTTCTCACAGCATGCCGCATCAGTACTTTCATAGGGCTCAGACCCTTTGCCTTTGCAGTAATAATATAATCCTGTTCCAATACTTCCAACATCTCCGTCCTGATAAACCGGGCAACCATAGCCGTAGCAGAAAAGGACAGGGCAACAGAAGGGAGAACGGAGCATCTCCAGTCCGTCCAGAAGCCAACTGGAAGAATCCCCCATTTTAAAGCCACATAATACTGAAGCAAAGCCGCTGCCACAAAATTGGGAACAGAAACTCCCAGCACAGCCATAATCATGGTAAAGTAGTCAATTCCGCTGTTGTGTTTCCACGCCGCAATAATTCCCAGGATAAGCCCCAGTGCCAAACCGATCAATACCGCCTGAATTCCGATCAATGCCGACGGACCAATTCTTCCTCCTATTACAGTGGATACCTTTTGTCCCGTATAGGTAAAAGAAGTTCCAAAATCTCCATGAAGAATATTTCCCATATACTTTATATACTGTTTTGGCAGAGATTCGTTTAATCCATACTGTTCTAAAATAACATGCTGCTGCTGTGCAGACATCATATTAAAGCGTTCCGCATCAAAAGGAGAGCCAGGCAGTTTTTTCATAAGAAAAAATGTCGCCGTTACAATGACCCATAATGTCAGCACCAGATAAATCAGACGCTTGCAGATATATTTTATCATGCCGTATCCTCCTTTGCATTCCTATTTTCATAAGATTCCAAAAAGAGCCGTCCTCCTCCAATATTGAAAAAGAAGGGGCGGCTCTTCTCATTTCCCGCATTCTAGCTGCCAGGGTAAACCTCTGCCCGCCGCGGATTATTCAAAGTAAGCGTACTTAAATTCAACATCTGGTCCAAATGGGTGGTTAACCAGTCCTTTTACATTTGATTTAGTCAGTGTAGCAGATCCTCTGTGATACAAAGGAGCAACAATCACGTCTTCATCAACCAGAAGTTTCTCCGCCTGCAGCAGCATATTCAGACGCTTCGCATCATCAGTCTCAACTCTTGCATCGTTGATCAGCTTATTGTAATTCTCGTTCTGATAGGAACCGCGGTAAGGAGTACCATTGGTCCATAAATCAAGATAAGTCATGGCATCATCATAATCAGCACCCCATGCAGTGGAAGCAAACATATAATTATCGTTGTCCATTAATTCATTTCTAGCCTGAACCGTCTTCGTATCGATTGTAATATCAATACCTAAATTCTTATTTAACTCACTCTGAATGTAAGTCGCAACTGCTTTTGTCACAGAATCATCACGCACCAGAAGTGTCAGCTTCGGAGTCTCACCTAACTCCTTACATCCTTCTTCCCAATACTTTTTCGCTTCTTCTGCATTAAACGGGCATAAATTTCCGTTAAGCTCACGGAAGGTCTTACTTCCGTCTCCATACATACCTTCCGCTACAAGACCGTTGCTGGAGGAAGAACCATCTGCAAGGATCACCTTAGCCAGAGTATCACGGTCAATTGCTGCTGAAACTGCCTTACGAATGTTTTTGTTTTTCATAACCGGATTGCTTAAAGAGAACTGAAGATATTCGGTTCTGAACTCGCTTTCTGATTTGAATTCCGGATTGTTCTGATAAGCCGCCACATTGGAAGAATCCAGTGCCACCTGGCTCAGCTCATTAGCCAGATAAGCATTTAAAGCTGCCGAAGCATCTTTCATAACTCTTACCTGTGCATTTTCAATCTTAACGTTTGCAGCATCCCAGTACTTGTCATTCTTTTTAAGGGTAGCACCAACTGCCGGATCATAACTTGTAATTGTATAAGGTCCGCAGTAAATCATGTTATCCGCACTTAAACCATACTGATCACCCTTTGAGGTAACATATGCCTCATTTAAAGGGAAGAACTGGCAGAGCACGGTTAAACGTGCAAAGTATGGAGTGGGTGCTTTAATGGTAACCTGGAATGTCTTGTCGTCAACAGCTTTTACACCGACTTCCTCCGCACTAACTTTTCCCTCATTGTATTCAGTACCATTTACAATGTAATCTGTCATAATAAAGCTGTAGCCGTTAGTCGCATCTGCGCTCATCTGTTTTAACCAAGAGAACACGAAATCACTGGCTGTTAAAGGAGTTCCGTCGCTCCACTGCAGACCATCTCTTAAATGAAAGGTGTATGTAAGCTTATCATCTGAAACATCATAACTTTTTGCAAGTGCTGGCTGAGCCTCATTTTTTTCATCCAGGCGAAGCAGACCCTCAAATGCGTTGTTATTTACCATGGAGGACTGGCTGTCTGAAGCTGCCCACTGTACCAACGTCTTGATTTCTGCATTTGCATAAACGCTAAGAACCTGATCACCAGCTGCCGGAGCCGTTGTTTTGTCTGAAACAGATTCACTTGCACCTGCACTCTGTGAAGACTCACCAGCCGTTGTTCCACCGGTGCTTCCGGTAAAAGCACAACCAGAAAGAGCTCCAATTACCAGACACGCAGCAGTACCCAATGCTAATACTCTTTTTTTCATATTTCCTCTCCTTTTGTATTACTTTTATTGTTTCGTCTTAATTTATAGCAATTTGCCTATAAAATTATTTAAATTATACAGATACTTAGTGGTTGTGTCAATATGTTTTTTATTATTTTATCTTGTTTTAAATTGTTTCAATTCTTAACTAAAATACTTGTTTTTCAAAGTCTGAGCAACAAAAAAAGAGTTTCTGCTTTGCTTTCGCGTTGGAGAAACCCCTTAACTAATCTAAGTTCTATCATACTACCATTCTACATATTACATTCATATGGTAGATTATGCTTAATTACTGCTTAATTATTATTTTAGAGATAGCATCCGTAATCAATTCTTTTGAGATATACATCGCCTTTAAACGATTTCTAAGAAGTGTATGATGAGTATTCCCCTCAGGAAACTTTTCCTGTGCTTTTTCACATTTGCCTATTATAGAATTTATAGCCCGGAGTGCTTCTGTTAGTTCTTCACTTGTGTATTCATTCATCATTATTACTCCATTCTATTCTTTTAAAATATATTATCCCATTTGCAGCATTTTTTATTATAAGAATCAAAATTCATAATTATTTTGTACCATACGAGATTAGTATCCCATAAAACTGTGTCAAAGTCAGCAATTCCTGATTCCTGCCTATAAACTCTGTAATTTTATTTTGCTTATTACAATAGTACTCTGCGTCTTTTCTATCCATGCCATGATTCATAAACCGTTCAATCACCAGAGTCTGCTGTTCACTTGTCTTATGCTCACAGAACTCATGAGCCTCAATAAATGCTTTTACCTCTTCAGCATAATCAGCATGTTCCGGTGAAATGAAGTTAACCTTATCACTCATTCTAATATCTACATCCCTTAGTCCAAGATTCCTCATCATCTTAGGCATTTTCAGCGCAATAGAATAATCTCTCCCCTGGCGTTTTAACTGAGTATTCCACATTTCTCTAAATCCCGGATATTGACATAAATAATCATAATCCATACCATGGATATAGAGACCCACATTTTCCAATTCTCTGTTAACCTCTGCACATACAACGAGACCTCCATCTTTTGTGAAGGAAATCATCTTATTAAGAAATAAATGAGAATTATCAATATGTCTTAATACTGCCTGTGAAATGACAAAATCATATTTTATTCCAGATTCATAGGTTAACACATCATCACATACAAATTGAACATCATATTCTCCGGTTTTAAGAGTCCTTTTCCCCTCGTTGATCAGGCTCTCGCAGTAATCAATGCCCATATAAGTACTACCTTTTGGCAGATGGGGCATAAGCATAGTACCTAAAAAACCATAACCGCATCCACAGTCCAGAACATTAATTGGGTAATTAATCTTCCAAACTCTTTTGATCAAAAATTGAAGGTAGTCTTTATTCCACAGAAAATCCCGTGTGTTTTTCAAATATTTCAGACGTCCACTCCAGTACTCCTTAGTCCCTGCTTCACAAGGAATATAAGTTAAAGACGGTAACGGCTTTAATCCCAGCAATTCATCAACTGAAACATCAAAGTATTGAGCTAGCTGAGGTAAAAGCGTTATATCGGGAAATGTAACGTTGTTTTCCCATTTGCTCACAGTCTGGTGTGCCACCCCCAAAACAGTTGCCAATTCTTGTTGACTTACTCCTTTATTTTTTCTAAGCTCTGCAATCATTAGCTTCATACACAATACCCCCTGGACTTATTATTTTAATATTAACACCGAAATCTTAATTTTAAAATAACGCATTATAAGAGTTTATTCCCTTATAGAGTGAGAAAAAGTATATTACATAAATTCCTAATCTCCTAATTAAAAGATTACTATATCTGAGAATAGAGTGGGGTTCTGAATAATATCATTCATACACTCCCCGCCCCACCATTTACAAATCGCAAAAATAAAAGAAGGGTTTCTGCTTTGCTTTTGCAAAGGAGAAACCTTTCTAAATAAACTAATTAGCTTTATTAAGCTCATCCTGAGATTTATGCATAATAACAGCCACGTGTTCACTGACATAACATAAAATCTGTTTACCGTCAGTCTGAGTCGGGAACATAATCTTGCTGCTTTCATCCGTATAAAACTCATTTAAATTAGGATCTACAAAACTCATATTAACCATCTCATTGGAATTAATGGTTCTCTCATCATAAAAGCCATGGGTATCCGGATTATAAAGAGATAACATCGTGGTTATTTCATTAGTAGTTATATAACATCTGTTATTAACTGTAACCGGTTTATTACTTATATTCTTTATACCAACAGAAACAATTTGGCTATTTCCAACCTTTACATCAGGAAGCCACGCTACCAGAAATGTTACTCCATCATTGACATCGTTGATAATTTCTCCGTTTCGATCAGCCATACGTCCATCTGGTATTAATCCATTTACCAGGAGTACTCCTGAATCTTTAAAATAGTGATCTTTACCTTCTATATTAACAATCCCAGTCTGCATATATCCATTTGAATCAAAATGATAATATTCACCCGTCTCAGGGTCTTCAAACCAGTTGTCTCTTAATACCGTACCATCATTGTACACATATTGCCAGCCGTTAGAATCCTGCTTCCATTCATTCGCATAGCTCACAATGGAACCCAAAACAGAAAATACCAAAGACACCATAACTATAAACTTTTTCATCATATCCCTCCATTTATATTAATCAGATCTATTATATAATATAAATTAATAAGTTACAATTAATACAAATAATATCAAGGGAAAAAACTTCTACAGCCGTTCGGAACAAACATACTAGAAAAAAAGGAAATAAGTACTTGACAAAACGCATATTTGTAACTAAAATAGTTACAGAAGGAGGTGCTTATGTATTCAACTAAATTATCGGTAAGCATTCATATAATGAGTGTAATTGTACTGATGGAGGGGGAGCCCGTCACGTCTGAGTACATCGCTTCCAGCATCAACACCAATCCCGCCCTTGTCAGACGTTTAATGAGCCGTTTAAAGAAAGCAAAGTTAATTAAAACGAGTACGAAACTTGGTGTAACAGGTCTTGCCAGAGAAGCAAAAGATATTTCACTTCTGGATATCTTTTTAGCAACAGAAGACCATCAGGATTTGTTTAGCATTCATAGCAACACCAATCCAAACTGTCCAGTAGGGGCAAAGATAGAAGTCACATTGAAACATTTATACGACAACATACAAACAGCAACAGAGGAAAAGTTATCTGCCATTAGCCTGGCTGACATTATAAAAGAATTTATATAGAACAACGCTGACTCGTCTCAATACAATTTGAGACTGTAAGAAAAAGAAAGGATGTGAGTAACTATGAAAATTGCAATAATAGGTGCAACCGGTATGGCCGGCACTTCGCTCTACAAAGAAAGTGTATTACGCGGTCACGAAGTGACTGCAATTGTTCGTAATAAAGATAAGGCAGTATCTTTACTGGGAGACGGAGTAAAGGTAATTGATAAAGATGTCTTCGATCTAACAAGATCAGATCTTGAGGGCTTTGATGTCATAATAAATGCCTTTGCAACAGCTCCCGCTAAAGCGTATTTACATCTGGATCTGGCTGCAAAGCTGGTAAATTTTTTCCGTGAAACCGAAAAGCCCAGACTGTTTTTTATTCTCGGCGCAGCCAGTCTTTTAGATGAAAACAACAAGCTGTTTCTAGACACTTTGAAGACATTACCAGACGTTGCACCCTGGATTTCCATTCCAGTGGAGGCATATAAAACCCTTAACTTTTTGAGAAGCATTGAAAATGTGAACTGGGTTGGCGTATCCCCATCGGCGGAATTTGTCCCAGGAGAAGCGACGGTACCTGTTTTAGGAAAGGATCATTTGCTAACCTCCTCCAAAGGCAAATCAGTTGTAACAAGTGGAACCATGGCTGTTGCCATTTTGGATGAAGTAGAAAATCAACAATTTATTCGTACCAGATTTACCGTATGTAACCAATAAATAGAAAACAAATTTGAAATGGAGGTATATTTTATGAGTAAGACAATTGGTATTATTAATGGTAGTTTGAGAAAAAATTCATTTTCCGGAAGCATTGCTGACTATGTGAAAAATAACGCGCCAGAAGGTTATGCATTTAAAATCATCGATATAGGAAAACTTCCTCTTTATAATCAGGATTATGATGGCGAAGATTTAAATGAATATACGGTATTTAGAAATGAAGTAAAGAATTTAGACGCCGTACTGTTCATTACACCAGAGCATAACCGCTCTATTCCTGCAGCACTGAAAAATGCCCTTGACATTGGTTCCAGACCTTATGGTGAAAATGTCTGGAGCGGCAAGCCAGGTGCCGTAATTAGCCAGTCACCAGGCGGCATAGGCGGTTTTGGCGCAAATCATCATTTACGACAGGTACTGGCTTTTCTAAATGTTTTAACCCTTGCTCAACCTGAAGCGTATATTGGCTCTTTCCATACATTGATCGATGAAAATGGAGAGTTAAATAACGAAGCTACCAAAGAATTTTTGAACGGTTTTTTAGCTGCTTTTGCTGCTTGGATTGAAAAACTATCTTAATTTAGACAATAGGGAAACAGTCATCTGTTTCCCTATTGGTTATTTATAGGAAGCATTCCGTGTTTAAACAAGATACTTCCACTCGTTTTTAAGTAAGGTTCCTAGGTTGATTTGATGTAAGGATAATACGAAAATATTACAACATCTGGGAGAGCGTGCAGGTAAATCTGTTAAACTGTCTGAAAGTATTTTTTAAAAGGCAGGATAATTTATAAACTGAGTAGCTTGCGTCTATCTTTAAAAACAAAAAAACTTCTCCTCTGCTTATGCAAAAGAGAAGCCCTTATACCATTTCATTTTCATCAATGCTCAATTTTATTCACGCCATACTACTTAGGTTTATACTCAAAACAATTAATACTTTAATATTTTTACGCTCTGGATCATACCTATTATAGATAGAAATAATACTCAAATAGTTTCTCTGACGATGCATGTAGGACATACTCATTTTGTCCAACAGCATTACATATATATTCACTGTCATTAATTACAGTTCTCAACATAAGAACGCTACTTTTATCTATATAAAATTAGTTCCATTTTGTGTCTCTAAACAAAAAGACAGAGAAAAATCGGGGTGAAATCAATGCAGTAGAATTTCGACCCTGATTTTATCCATAGAAGGAAATTATTTACCAATTGAATTATTAGTGTAATCCTCCATATTATAAAGTGCTGTTTTAAAATCTCCATCTTTTATGTACGTTACCGTTACAGTCTTATTATCAGGAGATAATTTTAAATCACTAAATTCTGTCTTAACTAATCCTGAACCCATAAACTTATTAATAGTCCATTCTTTAAAAGCTTCAGAATCTGAAGGAAACATATTATCTATTACAATTCTGTAAATAATCTCCTTGTCATTCTTTGTTTCTGTAAAGACATAAAAGTTATACGTTCCATTGGAAACTATATGTTTATTAAAAACATTGTTTGATCCTCTACTATTTACCATGTAAACATCATCATATTTAAAAGCATAAATAGAAAAGCCATGTTCACTGTCCCCTTCCATGAAATTTGGCGGTAAATACTGTTCATCAAAAACAATATCATCTCGATCCATAAACTGCGTAAAAACATAAACTATCTTTTTTTCTTCATTAAAAACCAAGGCATACTCATATGTCTGGTTATTACCTAAAACAGCAACATAGGACGGACAGATAAATGTATCAGTATCATACCTTATACTATTTGTGCGATTTAAATAGGTTTCTGTTATTTTTGAAAGACGCTCTGTTTCTTTTTTATAGTCATTGTCACTATAATTACATTCAAGATATATCTGATAATCATTTCCTAAAATACTATCCACAGAACCATAATAATATTTTACATTCTGAGCAGAATCTAATATAGTATCTGGGAATATGGATAATGTGCTTGGTCCTTTGAAATCATCAAACTGACCATATTCAGAAATATCCGTTACAACCTTTACCACTTTTTTATTCTGCGAACATGCCGAAATAAAGGTGACACACAACAAAAACAGTAAAAAAAATGCAGTTCTTTTTTTCATAGCTAGCTATTATGATGTATTTAAAACTAATATACATACTTTTCCTTTCTTTTATTTTTGTGGCTTTAATACATTCAGATTCTTTGGAATTTGGATTCTTATATATGGTTAACTGCAAGATGGGCTATATTGCAAGAGCTTTGTTTAAATCATTTATAGACTTAGATGTGCAGGTGCTTTAAAATGTATACGTCGCATTTCTTCTGATGTTTCCTATGCTATTTAAGTAACTTCGAGACATACAATTTTCATTAATATTCTCAAAATCCGATAGTCTTTATTAATACATCAAACGCACCAAAAGTAATATATTACATTTTATTCCACTTTCTCTAATTATGATATTATACTCTCTATGCTTATCCTCTTCAATGATAAGTGATCAATTAGGTAATCAGATTGATTAATTTTCCGAAAACAAACCCAAGTCGACAGTAAAATGTAAACGGACAGCCCTGGCATTATATATGAGGTACATCAGTGCCACATGAAAAGATAGTATACTAAATCCCAATCTTCAATAGTCCTAATCTAGCCAAAATACAGGGTAGGATTTATATTAAGCTGACGAAAGCCTGTAAATTCAAACCGAAGTTGACAGTTAATTTTACCGCACTGACTTTTACTTTATAATCAAAAAGCTAATTGCACATTTTTATGTATAGTGCCATGATAACGTCACCGGCATGTAAACACATTATGAATATAAAATCAAAGGAAAAACAATTAAAGAGGGTCTGTGACCTATCAAAAGTAAAAACCCGGCCGGATATTGGTCGAAAGTATTTTATCATCAATAGAAAGCCAATAAGTAGCAGTACCTATGAGGGATTAATTGATAAGCTATATGATTATTTCTTAGGAGATAATGCTGCTACCATGGAAACGCACTTTAATACCTGGATGGAGTGGAGAGAAAATGAGACAAGCGTTAGTAGAAAGACACTTAAGGAAAACCGTTTTATGTGGAATTCTTTACTGATAGATCAGGATATCACGTTAATTCCCTTAAAGCACCTGACAGCAAAGGATCTGATTGTCTATTTCAGGAACATAACAAAAGGCCGACAAATGACTAGAAAACGTTTCAATGATCTAAAAAGTATTATGAGTGGCATTCTGTATCTTGCAGTGGAAATGATATCATAGAACGGAACTGTCTTAGAGACATTAATTATAAGCAGTTTACCTACAAGTCTGAAAATACCAGCATTACTCCATATACAGAAAAAGAACGTCTGCAAATTATAAACCACTTGGGAGATGATTTTTATTCTTTGGCAATAAAACTAGACTTCTACCTAATTCTACGAATAGGTGAATTGAAGAGATTAAGATGGGATGATATTTCTGGTGATTTTCTGCACATTCAACGCTTTGTAGATGACAAAAATGAGATTATCGAAGATATTAAAGGTCATACAAGTGAAGGTAAACGTTATATGCCGTTGACAGTGAGAGCTAAGGAAATATTGAAACAGATTTACTCTATGAATTTGGCAAGCGACTATATCTTCATACGTAATGGTCAGCCTTGGCAACAGTAACCTTTAACCGTCGCTTAAAGAAATGCTGTGAAGAATTAGGCATAGAATACCGCTCCTCCCACAAGCTCCGCTTCTCCACCGCTTCCATCATGTACAAGAACGGAATGGAAGACACCGAGCTTCAAAAGCTCCTGGGCCATACCAGTCTCACCATGACGCACCACTATCTCCGAAATATCACTTCTCATGAAAAAACAGCATCAAAAATGAGGGCAATTCTGGATTAACTACCCTCAAAAAGGTATACGGTAAAACATTAGTACCTAGCTCCTAGTTAGTTTTTTTTTTGAGATAATGTCTATAGCTTTAAAAAACTACATGCTTTTGGGAGGTACTTAATCTATGGATAAAATCTCACATGAAATGCGGCTTGCCCAATGGACTTCCATTATCCGCGAATGTAACAGCAGCGGAATATCTAAGAAATCCTGGATAACTGCAAATGGGATTGACGAGAAACAATTCTATTACTGGCAGCGTCATGTCAGGGAAGAAGTCTTTCAGGAACTGCAACCGTCTCTTTCTCCTGCACAAACCTTTGTTGAACTAAATGTACCCTCATCAACTATCTCTCATAGCGAACGGCCGGAGGCAATCCTTCGTATTGGGAATTGCGTTCTTGAATTCCAAAATACGTTATCACCGATACTTCTTCAGACGATTATGCAGGTAATGATTCGGGAAGATCTGATCATAGCGGGGTGCTGGTCTCATTCACGGCGTAAATTTGCCGATGTAGTAAAGGCCGTCGGGAAGGATAAGGCCAAGGATACCCTTGCCTATCAGGCGCTAAAACAGATCAGTGCCATTTACAAGATTGAAGAAGATCTTGCAGAACTCTCACCCGAGGAACGTGTAAAAAGGCGTCAACTTAGTGTTAAACCACTGGTGGAGGCTTTCTTTGCATGGATACATGAAAACCGTGATAAAGTTCCACCAAAATCGGAGACAGGTAAGGGTTTTACTTATTGACTGAATCAGGAGAAATATCTAAAAGTATTTTTGGAAGACGGCATGGTTCCTGCAGATAACAATGCTGCAGAGCAGGCAATTCGTGGATTCTGTATTGGAAAAGCCAACTGGCACATGATTGATACCATCAACGGAGCAAAGGCAAGTGCAGTTATCTATAGCATTGCTGAAACTGCAAAAGCCAACAACTTAAAGCCTTACAATTATTTCGAATATTTGCTGACAGAAATCCCGAAACATCAGGAAGATACCAGCCTGGATTTCATGAAAGAATTACTTCCATGGTCAGAATCACTTCCAAAAGAATGCCTTAAAACAGTAGTTAATAAATAATAAAGTACGTGCCGCCAGTAATGGCGGCATTATTGTAAAGGTACGAATGTTTTACCGTTTACACATATACCACCTACTGCATTGGTCAGATCACGTAGCTTATTAACCATAACAATATTAGTATAGATAGGCTAGGTAACATTTCAGCTGATATAAATTTAAACATAAATAGTGGATTGCTTATATTTTAATTCAATGCTATGATAATTAAACTAGAACACATGATCACAGTAAATATTTGCGCAAAAACTAATAATATAACTTTTTTTAATAAAGCACAATCTTCTTTAATACATGCTAGAAATAAAAATCCGATACTATAACAGATGCTTTTAGTATTATTAATTTCATATAATTAATTGGAAAGGAGATAAATGGAACCTGCTTTTGTTGTAAGAGTATCAATAAATAAAAAAATACTAAAAAGTTTTGAGAAATATATATTGAGACCATCATTTAATCTATTTATCAATATTGTCATATTAATATGTGTATCACTGGCAATTTGCCTTTTTTTGCTTAGGTTCAATTCTCTTGCTAATATTTTATTGATAGGTGCTTTGTTCATATATATTGAAAAGATACTTGGAAGAAAAATAATTATAAAAAAACTGGTTATTGCAATAAACTTTGAACAAAATTATATATTAAAATTTTATGATGATTATATGACTATTTCCAAAGAATTAGAAGAATCCGGTTTTAACATAGATTACTCAAATATAAGTCGTATTACTGAGACAAAGAAATATGTAGTGCTATTCACTCGTGAGAACATGTGTTTTCCCGTTCATAAAACGTTTTATAATGATAAAGAAAAATATGAATGGTTGGATTATATAATAGATAAAAACAAGAAAATCAAATTATACAATATACAGTGAGGAGTATTCTCATATGGAGTATTCGTTTGAAGCAATAGGCGTATCAAATAAGGAAACGATAATGGAAATTAAAAAATATTTGCTTCCAGGTTTTATTCACTCCATGACGATAATAATAATTAGTATTTTTTTATTTCAATCTGTATATGAGATGCTTCATACGTCAACATTTATGTCTATCTTTTTTATTCTCTTAGCTTTATTGATGTATATATTATATCGCTACTTCCTAATTTCGCTTGTTAATCGCTATATGCAAAGTATGAAAGGGTATATGCATACAGACAACTTAGTTTATCATCTTAGTTTTGATAACGAGTACCTTAGTGTATCCATTTATGAAGCAGACATCTATACTCGAATTCCATATTCTAATTTTGTCAAAATAATTGAAACAAAAAATCTTTACCTTATGAAAACTAATGCAGGAAATCCTATAATAATAACAAAACAATCATTATCTAATGTATCAAAAGAAGACTGGAAAAATTTTTTAAAAAAGAAATGCACTAATGTCAAAAAAATTAATCTAATGCACTAAAAGTAAAGAAAGGCTGTTTTCACTGAATTGTGAAAACAACTAGATAAATAAACTTATTCAAGTCAAATATAAAATATAAGCAACTCTTACATAATATAAATAAAATCTATCGTGAAAATCATAAAAAATCCAATATGAAATTAGAACCCTTACACCACCTAATAGGTGGCGTAAATGAAAAGTAAATCTAAAAACGAGTTGATTTATCCCCATACCCATGATACATTATCGCTAGAGGGAATTGCAGAATTATATAAATTTATGCAAAAAGAGAATGAATTAAAAGAGGTCTGTAACTTAGAATTAATTAAAATACGTCCTAATGATGGTAGAAATTATATTTACATCAACAGGAAACAATTTATTGGAAGTGACCGAACAGACCTGATAAACAAACTATATGATCACTTCTACGGAACATCTTTAGAGGGGCTATACCCGGACTGGCTAAGATGGCGGAGGGATTGTACTCACGTAAGTAATAAGACCATTAAAGAAAATATTTTCTTATGGAATGCTTATTTTAAAGACAAGTCCATTGTTAAAATACCTATTAAGGATTTGAACGCTACGGAGTTTATAAAATTCTTTCGTGCTATGTTGAAAGCAGAGTCTATGACCAGAAAGCGTTTTAACGACGCGAAAAGTGTTTTAAATGGATTGTTTTACTACGCGATTGAAATCGGAAGTGTGAATCATAACCCCATCAAAGAAATAAACTTTCGTCAATTCCAATTTAAACTTGTTAATAGAAAAAAAGAGATTTTTACCTTGGCTGAAAGACAACTGCTATTGGATTATCTGGAACCTATAAACGATATATATAGTCTTGCTGTTCAACTGGATTTTTACCTTATATGCCGTAGTGCTGAACTTCGTGCTTTACTGTTGTAGCTTATTTATTTTAACAAAATACTGCTCCGCTTGCTTGTCAGGGACTTGCTCGATATAATGTCATTATCA
>SVDU01000024.1 GCA_015057705.1 Paenibacillaceae bacterium
GGATTCGAACCCACGCGCCCTTGCGGACAAACGGTTTTCAAGACCGCCTCGTTATGACCACTTCGATACCTCTCCAAACGCGCTTTTACATTTTAATAGAAGTTTGTGTTTTTGTCAAGCACTTTTTTCTATTTTCTTTCAAATCTCTTGGAGCTTTTTTTCTCTCATTTGCCGTCTTCATCAGCGGCAACTTGGATAGTTTATCATTGTTTGTTTCATCTGTCAACATTTTTTTACATAATTTTCAAATTATTTTTAACCCCACTACAAATGCTCTAAAAGACGTTGCTTTGCCTGCTCAGCAGTGCTAAAGTTTTCTTCTATTCCTGTTATATAATAAAGCGCATCCTGCCATACTTTTACTGAATAATCAATTGCAGGAATATCAGAAACGACGATCCTGAATCTTGCTTTGCCTGTGCTTCCCCGCAGATCCGATAAATACATGCAGCCTAATTCTGATGCAATTCGTTCCAGCAAACCTTCCCTGGTGCCTGTATCCGTTTCATTCCTGGTTTTTCCAGTTTCCATCTATTGTACCTTCTTTCCTACTTTTCATCTGACGAAACAGCTGATACTATCTAATAGCCATGTAATCCTAATAACGGATTTCTTAGCCTGATCATACATTAAATACTTTATATAAATAATAATATTGTAATGAATGCAACATGTCAAGTGATGGAATGCATTATTTACTACACATATTTCATTTAATGCAATACTATGGAATCAGGAGGAGTTACCCATGTATATAGACTTCAATTTTTCCAAACGCCTCTCAGAGCTCAGAGCTCAAAAGGGTGTGTCCGCACGTGATATGAGTCTTTCTCTCGGACAGAATCCCACATATATCCATAAAATAGAAAATGGGCGGGCGCTTCCGTCCATGATGGGTTTCTTTTATATATGTGAGTATCTGGATATTGAACCAGCTGAATTCTTTTCCCGCGATGTAACCAGTCCTGCCAAAGTCAAAGAACTTATGGATGATGCACAGCATTTAAATCGAGAGCAGCTTGAGCACCTACATCTGATAGTTAAGGATCTATTAAAAACAGGTGGAAAAAAATAAAAGGAAGCTGCTCCTACAGCATTCCTTTTATTTTTTCCCATATATTCTGTTAAGAAATACGCTGGCGATCTCTAAGTCCTCCGGTGTAGTTACCTTTATATTGGTATAATCGCCCTTAATTAACTTCACCTTTTCTTCTGTCATGGATTCTACCACCATAGCATCGTCCGTAACCCCTTTTTGAAAAGATTCCGATTCCATCAGTCTTTGATATGCATTAAAAACCAGATCATATCGGAATGCCTGAGGTGTCTGGATCTGCCAGAGGCTTGCACGATCCGGAGTTGATGCAGCATACCCATTTTCATCAGATATCTTTATGGTATCCTTAACAGGCATGCCAATCACACAAGCTCCATATTTTATTGCCGCAGCTTTTGATGTATCAATAATTTCTTTAGTAACACAGGGTCTTGCTCCATCATGGATCAGAACGTAGGAGCAGTTCTTTACCGCTTTCAGTCCGGCATAAACGGAGTGATATCTCTCTTTTCCGCCTTCTGTTACGTCTGTTATCTTGTGAAACCCATAACGGTCCACAATCTCCGTTCTGCAGAAAGAAACCTCACCGGGACCAGTTACCAGAACAACCTCATCTACAGAGCTTTCTTCAAAGGCTCTTAAGGTATGATAAAGAAGGGGTCTGCCACACAGCTCCATATACTGTTTGTGGATTGTACTTTCCATGCGGGAGCCTTTTCCTGCTGCCAGGACGACTGCTGCTGTTCTTTCCATAGTCCGGTTACCTTTCTCCCAGTTTCAGATTGGGAACTGCATTTAAATCCCAGCCAGCCCTGGCTCCGTTAATAAATTCATAATAAGCCGCTGTTCCAATCATGGCAGCATTATCAGTACAATAAATGGGAGAAGGATAATAAAATTCAATTCCATTTTTTTCACAGGCTTCTTTCATGCCTTTTCGAAGAGCAGAGTTAGACGCCACGCCCCCTGCTATGGCAACTTTTTTAAAACCATATTCTTTTGCAGCATCGACAGTATGGGATACCAGAACATCAACCACAGCATTCTGGAATGATGCCAGAAGATCGGGCACATTGATTTCTTCTCCCATCATATTGGCATGATTGATGTGATTTAATACTGCAGACTTTAACCCGCTAAAGCTAAAATCGTATATATTTCCGTCTACTTTTGCTCTCGGGAACTTTATTGCCTGTGGATTGCCTTCTTTTGCTGCCTTGTCAACTTTTGGTCCGCCTGGATATCCAAGCCCCACAGCTCTGGCCACCTTGTCAAATGCTTCGCCTGCCGCATCATCTCTGGTTCTTCCAAGTATTTCAAATTCTCCGTAATCCCTTACGATCACCAGATGCGTATGGCCGCCTGATACAATCAGACACATAAAAGGCGGTTCCAGGTCTGGATGCTCAATAAAATTAGCGGATACATGACCTTCTATATGATGGACTCCGACTAATGGTTTGTTTGCTGCATAAGCCATTGCCTTTGCTTCCGCCACTCCCACTAAAAGTGCTCCCACAAGTCCGGGACCGTAGGTAACCCCGATGGCATCCATATTCTCAAGTGTAAGCCCAGACTCCAAAAGTGCGGACTCTATGACCTGGTTGATCTTTTCTATATGCTTTCTGGAAGCAATTTCAGGAACGACACCGCCATATAAAGTATGAAGATCGATCTGGGAAGAGATTACATTGGACAATATCTCCCTTCCGTTCTTAACTACTGCTGCTGCCGTCTCGTCACAGGAACTTTCAATTGCAAGTATATAGACATCTTCTTCTGTATTATTTTTCTTCATCGCCATTCCCTCATTCCTCATCAAATTCCAGTTCCAGCGTCCAGGCATCTCTTGCTGCTTTTGCCCTGGGGAAAATCTCACGAACCTTGTCCATAAAATCCTCCGGTCTGGTTAAAGAGGGACTGTAATGGGTCAGCCACATCTGTCTTGGCTGAGCTTCCTTTGCAAGTCTGGCAGCCTCATAAAATGTCATGTGACGGTATTCCCTTGCCTTTGCCTCTTTTCCATCTTCGCCGTACATGCCTTCGCATATGAAAAGATCAGCATCCTTTGCATACTCAGCAATCACCGGTACGGGTCTGGTATCTGTGCAGTAAGTCACCTTAAGGCCACGCCTGTCCGGCCCTAAAACAAGATCAGGCGTCAGAATTCTACCATCATAATCCATGGTTTCTCCCTTTTGAAGACGACTCCAGAATTTTTGAGGAATCTCTGCCGCTTTGGCCCGGTCCACATCAAATCTTCCGGTTCTTGGAATAGAAATGGAATAACCATAGCAGACAACGTTATGATTGACGCGGTATGCATCAATTACGTAAGGAGCCATGGTTATCTGCTCTCTGTTTTCGGAGAGTTCAATGAATTTAAGTTCAAAAGGAAGCTCCGGCGCAATGGTACGAAGTGCTCCCACCACCCGCTCAAGCCCTTTCGGACCAATCAGGGTCAAAGGCTCTGTCCGCTCTGCGTTTCCCATTGTCAAAAGTAGTCCGGGCAGACCGCTGATGTGGTCCGCATGATAATGGGTAAAGCAGATAATATCAATGGGTTTTGGGCTCCAGCCCTTTTCTTTTAATGCAATCTGAGTTCCTTCCCCGCAGTCAATCAAAAGATTGCTGCCATCACACCGTGCCATCATGGCTGTCAGCCAGCGGTATGGCAGAGGCATCATGCCCCCGGTTCCCAGTAAACATATATCCAACATAGAATTTCCTCGCTTTTGTCTCATTCAGTGGGCAGAACAAAAAACTGCCACATAAAATCATAACACAAAGCAGAGGGAATTAGCAACTATAAATATTCCAGCTGTTCCTCTACCTCCACCGGTATCTTAAACTCAGATATCAATGCATCGTAACAGGTTTCACATAAATCAAAATGATGGATCTCCCCATCTTTCTCTGAAAAGAAGTCCCATGCGTGATTGATGTTTATGACCCCTTCCCTGGCAATCCCTTCTGACACAATAATTTTTTTGCCGCAGCAGTTGCAAACAACTGTTTCTAGCTGACCGCCGTTTTTGTACTTTCTCATCTTACTCTCACCTTTCCTTTTACCGCCCATGCTTTTCTTTCCGGGCATAATGGTATGCCTGCAAGGCGTTCCTTTTTCACATTTTCCAGAAAAATCTCTTTTTCCCCCTCCCTGAACACCAGGATAGAAAAAAGGGCATCCTTACTGGATACCCCTACATTATAAACGGTGTTATGCCCTATTTTTAGTGGTAAATGTTTCAAATATGGTGGCAGACCATAAGGACCGCATTTTCAGTGGGATTGAAGTAGTAATGCTTTCTGATCCCCTCCTCCACAAATCCATAGGATTTATAAAGGTTTCTTGCCCTGTCATTACTTTCTCTCACTTCTAAAAATATGGATTTTACTTCTTTTTGTCTGGAATAAAAAACCATCTGGTCCATAAGTTTCTTGGAAAGGCCCCTCCCCCTGAGTTCAGGAAGTACTGCGATTCGAAGCAGCTCGCATTCATCTGCTACTGTCCGGAAAACACAGTATCCCGCTGCTGCTCCATCTTCCCAAAGTACCAGCCAGGTATCAAGACTGCTTTCCAGTCCCTTTTTAATCATCTCATAAGACCACGGATCGGAAAAGCATTGCATTTCTATTTCCAGTACACCGGATATGTCCTCCGGCGCCATCTCACGAACCATCTTACTCTCCTTTTAATGCCTCTTCTCTTTCACGCTCTGCCTGAGGCTTTCGCAGATAATCAGGAGCATGCTCCGCTGCTGTTACCGTTTTCCCCTCAAGGTACAGACGGGCTCCATAAGCTGCTACTGCACCTGCCCGCTGTCTGCTTAAATGCGCAGGTGCAAATTCAAATGGAACCTTCATGAATTCTTCTATACTTTCTTTATATGCCGGTACACCGTCTCCTGAGAAAATCACACGCTCTCCCATGGAATTAAGTTCTTCAATTAAACCTCTGATATCCATGGCGCAGGATTCCTTTATAATTGAGAATCCGCTTCGGTTGTCATAAATACCGGTATAGACCTGATTTCTTCTGGCATCCATAATCGGGCATATAATAGAAGCGCAGCCATAGAACTCATAGGCCATTGCATCGATGGTAGGAACAGAAATAAGCGGTTTTTTCAGCGCAAGTCCCAGACCCTTTCCTGTGGCAGAACCGATCCGGAGTCCGGTAAAGGAGCCTGGTCCTGCAGAAACTGCGATGGCATCAACGTTTTCCAGGCTGACCCCTGTCATGGTTACAATCTCGTCAAGCATGGGGAGCAGTGTCTGGGAATGGGTCTTTTTAAAATTGACCGTGTATTCTGCAGTCAGTATGTCATCCGAAAGAAGGGCGACCGATGCAACAAGAGACGAACTTTCAATTCCTAATATGTTCATTTACATTCCCTCCACGGTGATTTTTCTGTAGTCAAATCCTTTTTCCAAATCTTTTTCAATGGTTACTGTAATAACCTGTTGGGGAAGAATCTCTTGGATCAGACCGGACCATTCAATTAATGTGACACCTTCCCCATAAAAACAGTCTTCATAGCCGATCTCGTCCATTTCACTGACATCACCAATCCGGTATACGTCAAAATGATAAAACGGAAGGCGTCCGTCGTCATATTGCTTTACTATGGTAAAAGTTGGGCTGTCCACCGGTTCTGTAATGCCAAGCCCGGCGGCAAACCCCTGGGTGAATACGGTTTTCCCCACCCCCAGATCTCCATTTAAGCAAAATATGGTGGAAGGAGACGCTTCCTCTCCCAGTTTTTTTCCAAGTTCAAAGGTATCTTCTGGTTTCCAGCTTTCTATTACCATCATTTATATCCTCTTTCGCCTCTCCGGAGGCAGATTTTCTTTCATTAATGCCGTTATTTCCGGCGCTTTCTCACCTGCAACAGAATCCGGAAGCAGATAGGCATGAATCCGGTCCATATAAATAATCAACAGTTTGCCGATTCGTTTTACCACCATCACATCTTCCCATAATAATTCCAGCTTCTCCTGCCCCTGGGTTACCACAATTCCCTCTGCTGAAAAAGAAAGGGTCATACCATCACGAATGGCAGATTTTTTTGCCTGTCTTGCTGCCTTCGTATAGAGGACAAAAGGCTGCCAGACCGTGAACATCAGCGCACAGACAAGAATGAGAATCCGGTAAGGACGGGATGATGTCGTCCAGGTTGCGATGAGCACATAAAGAGCAGCAGCACTGAAAAGAAAACTGAAAATCCCCTGGAATCCCCGGTATGAATGGTACATGGAAAATTTCCAGAGATCTTTTGCAGTCAGTTTCACTTCTATTACAAGCGGATTATTCTGTTCCACATTTTCCTCCTTTTATACAGCATTTCACTGTATCTGCTTAGAATTTCATGGTAAGAGCGATTCTCTTTTTGGGAACATCTACGCTTATTACCTTCACCTCAACGATGTCACCTACGCTGACAGCTTCTAAGGGATGTTTGATAAATTTGTCTGATATCTGGGAAATATGAACCAGGCCATCCTGGTGAACTCCTATATCTACAAACGCACCGAAGTCAATTACATTTCGAACTGTTCCCTTTAAAACCATCCCGGGCTGTAAATCCTTCATCTCCATAACATCTGTGCGTAATATGGGTTTTGGCATCTCATCACGGGGATCTCTTGCCGGCTTTTCCAGTTCCTTTACTATATCGCGGAGGGTGATTTCACCAATCTCTAATTCTTCAGCCAGCTCTTTATAGTTATGAATCTTTTTACTGATTCCGTTTAATCCCCCGTTCATCAGCTCTTTTGCCTCATATCCCAATTTTTTCAACAGCTTTTTAGCCGCATCATAGGACTCCGGATGAACGCTGGTTAAATCAAGAGGATTTTTTCCTCCCTGGATTCTCATGAAGCCGGCACATTGTTCGAATGCTTTTGGTCCAAGCTTTGCTACCTTTAACAGCTGGCTCCTGCTTTCAAACGCGCCGTTTTCCTCCCGGTAAACCACAATATTCTTTGCTATGGGCTTTGAAATACCGGATATATATTCCAGAAGAGAAGCAGAGGCCGTATTTAAATCAACACCTACTTTATTTACGCTGTCTTCCACAACTCCCTGTAATGCTTCACTTAAATGCTTCTGGTTCATATCATGCTGGTACTGACCCACACCAATGGACTTTGGATCAATCTTTACCAGCTCTGCAAGAGGATCCTGCAGTCTTCTGGCAATGGAGGCTGCACTTCTCTGGCCTACATCAAAATTGGGGAATTCCTCTGTTGCCAGCTTGCTGGCAGAATAAACAGAAGCTCCTGCTTCATTTACAATAATATACTGAACTTGCTCCGGGATTTCTTTTAACAATTCTACAATAATGGCCTCCGATTCTCTTGAGGCGGTTCCATTTCCCACAGAAATCAGGGAAATTCCGTATTTCTTAATCAGCTTCTTTAAAACAGCCTTGGCTTCTTCCACTTTATTTTGAGGTGCAGTGGGATAAATTACAACGGTATCCAGCACTTTTCCTGTTTCATCCACGACCGCCAGCTTACATCCGGTACGAAAAGCCGGATCCCAGCCAAGAACCACTCTTCCTACAATAGGAGGCTGCATAAGAAGCTGCTCTAAATTTTTGCCAAATACACGGATTGCTCCATTCTCCGCTGTTTCCGTTAAATCACTACGGATCTCCCGCTCAATTGCAGGTGCGATGAGACGGTCGTAACTGTCTTTTACAACTTCCTTTAATATGGGAGAAGTAATGGGATTGTCCCGAATAATCACCTGCTTTTCCAGGAAACGGAGAATCACTTCTTCCGGTGCCGCCACCTTCACAGTAAGAACCTTTTCCTTTTCGCCTCTGTTAATGGCAAGAATCCGGTGTCCTGCTGCCTTCTTTAAAGGTTCTTCATAATTATAATACATTTCATATACAGACTCTGCTTCCTCATCCTTTGCAGAAGATAAAAGGCTTCCCTGATTCATGGTTGCATTCCGGATATAAGTGCGGTACTCCGCCTGATCGGAAATCCGCTCTGCCAGAATATCCTTTGCCCCGTCAATTGCTTCCTGGGCAGTGGTCACGCCTTTTTCTTCCGAAATATAGTCCGATGCAGCTTCCAGAAGGGGGGTCTTTATCATCTGAAGGATGATGAGATCTGCTAATGGTTCTAATCCTTTTTCTTTGGCGATGGTGGCTCTTGTCCGCCTTTTTAGCTTATATGGGCGGTATAAATCTTCCACTGCAACCAGCGTCTGGGCATTAAGAATCTTCTTTTCCAGTTCCGGTGTCAGCTTCTCCTGTTCTCTGATGGATGAAAGTACCTGCTCTTTCCGCTCCTCTAAATTCCTTAAATAACGAAGCCTTTCATCTAAATTACGCAGAACTTCATCATTTAAAGAGCCGGTTACCTCTTTTCGGTATCTGGCTATAAAAGGAATGGTATTCCCCTCATCAATAAGTCTGATTGTCTCTTCCACCTGATTTCTGGAAATGGAAAGTTCTTCCTGTAAAATCTTTATTATATCCATGCTGTACCTCTTATTTTTCATAGTTGGTTCAATTCAACTATTATAATTCATCATTCTCCGTTATGCAATACCCGTCTGGACACAGCGGTCTTTTCGTGCTACAATCATAAAATACAGATTCAGTTCAGGAAAATCCTGGATGACTTCTGTACTATACACATACGAGGTAAACACCAATGGGAGAAAATTATAACAGCAATAAAGGAATGCTTCCGCAAACTCCGAATACAGGTTCGTTCCTGGCATTCTGGTCTGTCCTTTTAGGCGGCCTGGGACTGCTGACAGACTGCCTTCCCTTATTTAGTATCTGGAATCTGCCGGCAGGTCTGATATTTGGTCTCACAGGCATTGCTCTTGCTATATTATCAAAAAAAGGAAAGCCCTTCAGCCACCAGGCACAGCTTGGACTGATTCTTTCCATTATATCTGCTGTCTGTGGCCTGTTACTGGCATTGTTCATTATATTTGTCTATGATGTCATGGATACCAATACCCCATTGGGGTTGTATTTCAGACAGGTATTTGAAGCAACCACCCAGGCACTGATGCCCACGGGCGGCGTAGGCAGGTAAATTATTATAATGGTGGTAAAAGATCAATCCCTTTCACCACCAGCATATAGTTCTTGATGATCCAGTTTATAACTACAATTGCAGCTCCAATAAGAATAAGTATCCGTTCCCTTTTTTTATGGTCCAACGGGTGCTTTCTTTTTTTTGATAAAAACCGGATGATTACTTCAGCAAAAAAAGCGATAACAGTATAAAGGACCAGCGGATGATACTGAACGCTCATCCGCAGGTCCCCCTGTAACAAAGTCCGCACTGCTCTCGTTCCCCCGCAGCCGGGACAGTAGAGCCCGGTGAGGGAATGAAAGATACAGACGGATCCTATTTTCCAAATTTTTTCTAACCAGATCATTCGTTCCACCTTCGTTTAATCTGCAAGATCAAAGGCATCGTGAACCGTTCTCATGGCGCGGTTTACGTCCTCTTCATGAATGAGAACCGTAATCCTTATTTCAGATGTTGCAATCATCTTGATGTTAATATTGGCATTGTAAAGGGCTTCAAACATCTTTGCTGCAACTCCTGGATTACTGGTCATCCCTGCGCCGATGATGGAAAGCTTTGCCACATCCTCTTCACTGGTTACATTCTGGGCTGTAATCCCATCCTTGTGTTGGTTTAAAAGATCCATGGTTTCTTTTAAATCCTGTTTTGCCACCGTAAAGGAGATGTCTTTTCTTTCTTCCCTGCCAATGGACTGGATAATGATATCAACGTTAATGTTGTGTTTTGCCAGAAGATTAAAGATTTTAAATGCCACTCCCGGCTCATTCTTAACCCCGATTACGGATATACGGGCTACATTTTTATCTGCGGCAACTCCGCTCACCAGCATTCTTTCCAATTTCGTTTCCTCCTTGACGATGGTACCTTCTTCTCTGTTCAGACTTGATCGTACAACCAGCTGTACTCCATAGCGTTTCGCCATCTCTACCGAACGGTTGTGAAGCACTTTGGCTCCCAGAGAAGCAAATTCAAGCATCTCATCGTAGGAAACCTCCAATAGCTTTCTGGCATCGGGAACAATTCGCGGATCTGCTGTGTAAACTCCGTCCACATCTGTGTAAATCTCACATGCATCGGCATGGAGTGCGGCAGCCAGAGCCACAGCCGTGGTATCTGATCCCCCTCGTCCAAGAGTTGTCAGATCCTCATATTTATTAATGCCCTGAAAACCTGTGATAATAACGATTTTCTTTGCTTCCAGTTCATGCTGGATCCGTTCTGTATCAATTTTCTTTAACTTAGCCATTCCATAAGCGGAAGAGGTATGCATCGCTACCTGGGACGCGTTTAATGATACAGACGGTACGCCGAGGGCATTCATGGCCATGGACATCAGTGCCACACTCACCTGCTCTCCGGTTGCCAGAAGCATATCCAGCTCTCTCTTTGGAGGATTGGGGTTTATCTCATGAGCTTTGGCGATCAGACCGTCTGTTGTCTTTCCCATAGCGGATAAAACCACAACTACCTGATTGCCTTTTTCATAATCCTCAATGCAGCGTTTTGCTACATTGAATATTCTTTCTTTGTCTGCGACGGAGCTACCGCCAAATTTTTTAACAACTAACATTGATGCCTCCTGGCGAAAATTAAATTTCTGCGCGGATGCGCTGTCTGATTCCTGACAGCTTTTTCGCTCTTAAATGGTATTCCTCCTCAGTCATAACCTCTGTCATGACTGCAAATTCATCCATGTGGTCCAGTTCTGTTACTTCTACCTTTCCAAAAGCAGCCTCTGCTTCAGCAAGCCGCTTTGCAGCAATTCCCTTGATTCTTACAAAATACCGGAAGGAAACGCTGTCCATGGCAGAGATGTTAAGGCGATTTCCATCCCAGCCCATCTTCACATGATGACCCGGGTTTTTAAGGGCTTCAATAATATCTGCTACAACTGCACTGGCTGTCGGAAGTTTTCCGGCTCCGCTTCCATAAAACATGGAAGTACCCAGCATATTTCCCTTTACCAGAATGCCGTTGTATACGTCGTTTACAGAATACAACGGATGATCCTTTCCTATCATAACCGGAGCTACAAACGCATGAACTCCCTGATCACTGATTCTGCTGGATCCAAATAATTTAACAGAAGTTCCAAGAGCGTCGGCATAACGGAAATCCACATCCGTTATATTAGTAATCCCTTCTGTATAAATATGCTCGTAATTCACTTCGTGTCCCGAAGCCAGAGCAGTTAATATGGCAATTTTCCTGCAGGTATCATGTCCTTCCACATCTGCCTCCGGATTGCGCTCCGCATATCCCAGTTCCTGGGCTTTGCTCAGTGCCTCTTCAAAAGTCTCTCCGGCTTTGTCCATTTTAGTCAGTATGTAGTTGGTGGTACCATTTAATATGCCGGTTATTTCTTCAATCTGCTCACCGGCCAGTGAAGTATACAAAGGACGGATTATGGGGATACCGCCTCCTACGCTTGCCTCAAAGAGAAAGTTTACCTGATTCTCTTTAGCTATTTTTAAAAGTTCCGTTCCATATGCTGCTACCAGCGCCTTGTTGGAGGTGGCCACATGCTTGCCTGCCTGAAGGCTTGCTTTCACAAAAGGATAAGCCGGGTTTAAACCTCCCATGGTTTCAATTACCATGGATACCTCCGGGTCCTTTTCAATAACGGAAAAATCATGAACAATCTTTTTTTCAATCGGTGTACCGGGGAACTCTCTTAAATCGAGAATATATTTCACATTCACCGTGTCACCGGTCTGTCTGGCAATTATATCTTTGTTCTGTTCCAGAATTTCAACAACTCCTGATCCGATGGTACCATAGCCCATAACTGCAACATTCATCATATTCTCACTCCCTGGCTAAAATTTTTACATAGTGGACTCCATCCTTTTCTTCTATATCCTCAACCATCTTTGAAACATTGCCTGTTGTTTCAAGAACCTCCACGCTCAGTGTGAGGGTGGCAACGCCATTGACCGGAATACTCTGATGAATGGTTAATATATTCGCGCGGTACACAGCTACCACATGAAGCAAATCCGAAAGAAGACCAGGTTCGTCATCCATCTGCATAACCAGTGTGATGGTCTTTCCCTTGGCATTGTCATAAAACGGAAAGATATCATCTTTGTATTTGTAAAAGGAACTGCGGCTGATTCCAACCCGGTCAGTTGCCTCCTGTACGGTGATAACCCGTTCCGACTCTAATAATTTTTTTGCCTCAACAACTTTCAGCAATACTTCAGGTACAGCTTTCTGCTTTACCACAAAATATTTACTTTTATCTTCCATAAAAAAATATCTTCCCTTCTGTGTCCGCATCGGAAATACATCTGTGCTCATAGGGAAGATATTATCATATTTGTGCATGGTATGCAACTATTTTTGAGTTTATTTTATTCGGTATTTAAAAAAATGCATGAAAAAACTAGATTTCTGCTGAATCCTCACCAGCTTTTGCTCCGGTACTTAACCAGCGCAGATAGGCGTACATAAACTGGTCTAACGCTCCATCAAGGACACTGTTAACATTACCTGTCTCGGAATTGGTCCTGTGGTCTTTCACCATGGTGTAGGGTTGCAGTACATAGGAACGAATCTGGTTTCCCCAGCCGATCTCCGTAACATCTCCACGGATACCGGAAAGTTTTTCCGCATTCTCCTGCTGTTTTAACATATAAAGCTTTGCTTTTAACATCTGCATCGCCTTATCCTTGTTCTGGAACTGAGACCGTTCATTCTGGCACTGCACTACAATTCCCGTAGGAAGGTGAGTGATTCGAATGGCAGATGAGGTTTTATTGATATGCTGTCCACCTGCTCCGCTGGAACGGTAAGTATCAATTCTTAAATCCTCATCGTTAATATCCACATCAAGGTCTTCTTCAATATCCGGCATAACATCGCAGGATACAAAAGAAGTCTGACGCTTTCCAGCCGCATTAAACGGTGAAATACGTACCAGACGGTGAACCCCTTTTTCTGACTTTAAATAACCAAAAGCATTAACACCATTGATCTGTATGGTTACGGATTTAATTCCAGCTTCATCACCGTCAAGATAATCAAGCACTTCCGTCTGAAAGCCCTTTTTCTCTGCCCATCGGCAGAACATGCGGTAAAGCATACTGCACCAGTCGCAGGATTCGGTTCCGCCAGCACCGGCATTGAGTTTTAATATGGCGTTGTGGCTGTCATATTCACCGGAAAGCAGCGTATTAATACGCATCTCTTCCAGACTTTCTTTCAATTCAGCAAGCATCTGGGCTATTTCCGGAATCAGGGAGGCATCGTTTTCTTCGTTGCCCATCTGGATCATGACCCCGATGTCTTCATACTGCTGCTCTAATTCTTTGTAGCTTTGTACGGTATCTTTTAAATTCTTTGCAAGCTGGACGATCTTACCTGACTTTTCCGGATCTTCCCAGAAGCCTGGCTCTTCCATAGACTTGTCTAACTCATCAATTCGCTTTAACTTGTTATCCAAGTCAAAGTGAATCCCTCACTTCCACTAATGGTTTTTCATACGATGATAATTCGTATTTGTACTGATCTAACTCTACCATTGTGTCACCCACTTTCGTTTTTTAATTTATAAATACAAAATTGGGGTCCAATCCCTTAAAAGGGAGCGGACTCCAATCTCATAAAAATACTATACTAGTTTGCGTCCGCAACACTGCTTATACTTTTTGCCGGAACCGCATGGACATGGATCATTGGGATAGACCTTATTATCAGCCTTTTTCACCGGTGCTTTCACTGAGCTGTCATCCTTGTTGGTTCCTGTCACTTTGGCAGCCGGTTCACGTTCCACCTTCTGCTCAACTCTGATGTGGAAGAGGATACGTACGGTATCTTCCCGGATCGCTGCTGTCATCTCATCAAACATCTGATAGCCGCTCATCTTATATTCTACAAGAGGATCTCTCTGGCCATAAGCCTGAAGACCGATTCCCTGGCGCAGCTGGTCCATATCGTCAATATGGGACATCCATTTATTATCAATAACCTTTAAGAGAATCACACGCTCGATTTCACGGATCTGCTCTCCCTCAGGGAACTCTGCCTCTTTGGTTTCATAAAGCTTAATGGCTTCTTCTTTCAGCATGTGCTTCAGCTCATTCTTTCTCACTTTTCCATCTTCCGGAATGGTGATTGGCTGAAGAGGAATAACTGGCAGAAGCAGGGTATTTAATTCATTTAAATCCCATTCTTCCGGAGTTTGTTCGTCACTGATGGACAGATCCACAGCATTCTCCACAATATCAGTAACCATCTTTAAGACAACATCACGCATGTTGTCTCCGTCAAGAACTTTTCTTCGTTCTGCGTAAATGACTTCACGCTGCTCGTTCATGACTTCATCGTATTTTAAAAGATTCTCACGGATACCATAGTTGTTGGTCTCGATCTTCATCTGAGCTTTTTCGATGGCATTAGAAAGCATCTTATGCTCAATCTGCTCGCCCTCCGGTACACCAAGTGCATTAAACATGCCTACAAGACGTTCGGAACCAAACAGACGCATTAAATCATCTTCCAGAGAGATATAGAATCTGGACTCACCCGGGTCTCCCTGTCGGCCGGATCGACCACGCAGCTGGTTATCAATACGGCGTGACTCATGACGCTCTGTACCGATAATCTTAAGACCTCCGGCAGCTTTGGATTCATCATCAAGCTTAATATCCGTACCACGGCCTGCCATGTTGGTGGCAATGGTAACTGCTTTATGCACACCTGCGTCAGCAACGATCTCCGCCTCAAGCTCGTGATACTTTGCATTTAAGACTTTGTGGGGAATGCCTCTGCGTTTTAACATACCGCTTAACATCTCAGATGTATCAATGGTTATGGTACCAACCAGTACTGGCTGACCCTTTTCATAAGCAGCTGCCACTTCGTCGCATACTGCTTCAAATTTTTCCTTCTTCGTCTTATAAACCGCATCTTCCTGGTCAATACGGGCAATGGGACGGTTTGTAGGAATTGAAATGGCATCCATTCCATAGGTATTTCTGAATTCCTTCTCCTCTGTAAGAGCAGTACCCGTCATACCTGCTTTTTTGTTGTATTTATTAAAGAAGTTCTGGAATGTGATGGTCGCAAGAGTTTTGCTCTCTCTGCGGACATTCACATGCTCTTTTGCTTCAATTGCCTGGTGAAGACCATCAGAATACCGTCTGCCTGGCATAATACGTCCTGTAAACTCATCTACAATGAGAACCTCATCGTCTTTTACCACATAATCCTTATCCCGAAACATCAGATAATTGGCACGGAGAGCCAGAATGATGTTATGCTGGATCTCTAAGTTCTGTGGGTCTGACAGGTTCTCGATGTGGAAGAACTGCTCTACTTTTTCCACACCCTGCTCTGTTAAGTTGACAACCTTGTCCTTCTCATCCACAATAAAATCACCGGACTCAGTGATTTCTTCTCCCATAATGGCACCCATCTTGGAAAACTCGCCGGAAGCTTCGCCCTTTTCTAACTGGCGTGAAAGAATATCGCAGACTTCATAGAGCTTTGTGGATTTGCCGCTCTGTCCGGAAATGATAAGAGGTGTTCTGGCCTCATCAATTAAAACAGAGTCAACCTCATCAATGATACAGAAATCTAAATTTCTTAAAACCATCTGTTCTTTATAGATGGCCATGTTATCTCTTAAATAATCAAAACCAAGCTCATTGTTGGTTACATAGGTAATATCACAGTTATAAGCATCACGTCTCTCATCTGAGCTCATATCGTTTAGTACAACGCCTACTGTCATTCCAAGGAACTCATGGATTCTTCCCATCCACTCCGCATCACGCTTTGCCAGATAGTCGTTAACGGTTACAATCTGTACACCGTTGCCTGCCAGCGCATTCAAATAAGCCGGACATGTGGATACAAGAGTTTTACCTTCACCAGTTCTCATCTCCGCGATACGACCCTGGTGTAATACTACACCACCGATTAACTGCACACGGAAATGTTCCATATTAAGAACTCGCCTGCTGGCTTCTCTTACAATTGCGAACGCTTCAGGCAAGATATCATCAAGAGTTTCCCCTGCTGCCAGTCTTTCCTTAAAAAGCTTCGTGTTATTTTTTAATTCCTCATCCGTAAGTGCAACCATGGTCGGGCGCAGAGATTCTATTTTATCCACAATGGGATTAATGATTTTCAATTCTCTTTCACTATGAGTTCCAAATATTTTTTGAACCAAGTTCATGATTTATTCTCCTACTCTATCTTTCAATATACACCGTACAATCCTGTATATTGTAGCACTAACCTGCCTTTAATTCAACGAATTCATAAAAAATTAACATTCTGGTAATAATCTGACCTTATATTGCCAGGTACTTCCATTTTCTTCGGCAACCTCCAGCAAATTTAAGTTAAAATTATGGTTAACCCGACACATTGCACAAAAAATTTGTTCGATTCCCGACTTTTCCACATTATCCACATTGGATTGTGTATTTTTCCCCCATTTTTATCCCCACCCCCAACCCTCGAATTTGCGAAAAAAATCAGTTATACACCGAGTTATCCACATTATCCACATTTATTCTCCACATAATCCCAGCAATCCCATCACAATGACAAATACGTTAATTTTTGTATACTTGTCATAAAATTTTCTTTTTCGACGAAAAAATCCATTTTTCCCTTGACTTTTTTTTAACCTTATCTATAGTTTTTCAATAAATTGATAAAATATAAGAAGAGCCTTTTTACAAAATCTTTTCTTAAATTATCTTAATACTTTACAACATGATTGAATTATTCTAATAAATATGCTATACTATACCTATCTCAAGAAAAAGGAGCTGATGACTTATGCGTTTTACAATTACAGGAAGAAATATTGAGGTGACAGCAGGGTTACGGGAGGCAGTTGAGGACAAGCTTGGAAAACTGAACCGTTTTTTCGCACCTGCTACAGAGGCAACAGTAAGACTCAGCGTGCAGAAAGATATTCAGAAAATTGAAGTTACTATTCCAGTGAAAGGACATATAATTCGAGCTGAAGAATCAAGTAATGATATGTACGTTTCCATCGATCTGGTAGAAGAGATCCTGGAACGCCAGTTGAAAAAATATAAAAACAAGTTAATCGACAAAAAATTAAACGCTCCCTCCTTTTCAACAGCATTTTTGGAAGATGAAAGTGCAGTCGATGACGATGTGGAAATTGTCAAAACAAAGAAGTTTGCTGTTAAACCCATGGATCCGGAAGAAGCCTGTGTACAGATGGAGCTTCTTGGACACAGCTTCTATGTATTCCTCAATGGAGATACCGATGAAGTAAATGTGGTGTATAAAAGAAAAGGCGGCACTTATGGGTTGATTGAACCGGAATTACTATAAATAAAGTCAGTTAAGGGTGGAAACCAGAATCGGTTTCCACCCTTATTTTTTTATCTGGCATATCAATTCATTCTGACCGCATTTCATAACATTTCACTTGAACTTTTTAAACATCAAAGGTATCCTTAATGTGGTTTCTTATACTATTTGATACTGAGGTACTGATTTTGATTAATATTGCGGTATGTGATGATGATGACATAATGATACTGGAGTTAAAAAACAGGATATCCGATTATATAAATGAGACAGGTTTTAAAGCTGAGATTCATACATTTTCCAGTGCTGAGGACCTGCTTAAAAGTGATGATTCCTATGATATTATTTTTCTGGATATACAGATGGGCAATATGACTGGTTTGGAAGCGGCAAAACAAATCAGGAAGTCAGGTTTGGAAAGCTATCTTATATTTGTTACAGTCCTAAAAGAATATGTCTATGATGCCTTTTCCGTAGAAGCTTCTGATTATCTGTTAAAGCCCTTAGACAGTCAGCGCTTTCAATCCACAATGAGCCGGGTTCTTCAACATGTTCAGGATAAAAAAACAGCCGTTTTAACCATTCAGAAAGGGGTCTGGTGTAAATCAATCCGATTTACGGATATTTTATACTGCGAAGCGATTAACAGAAAAATCTTCGTTCACACAAAACAGGAAATTATCGACTACTATTATAAGATTAATTTATTAGAAAAACAGCTGGAACCGGCTTTCTTCTGCTGCCATCGCAGCTATCTTGTTAACCTTAAGGCCGTCTGCGGATATGAAAATGGCCAGGCAAAACTTGTTAACGGGGAAAACATACCCGTTTCAAGACTTCGCATGCAAGCGTTCATGGAAGCAATGTTAAACTATATGAAGAAAGGGGACAGATAGATGCCATTTACGGAACTGTTCAACAGGTGGTATAATTTTATTTACTTTTTTTGCTTTTTAAATGCCTGTCTGGCCTGCATGGAAGTCTGGTTTTTCAGCAGATTTGCCAATCAGAAAGTAAAATGGTATTCTTTTGCTTCTTACATTCTGATCTTATACCTGTTGTCTTCAATTGAGATATTCATCCTTGCTCCATTTCCTCTATCTACCCTTATGGAACTGGGAACACTTTTTTTATTCGGCTGGCTGGTTTTAAAATGTGCACCGTCAACGTCCGCTACTGCAGCCATACTTGCCATCTGCATCATGCAAGTTGTTAACGGCATAGTTCAGTCATTGTTAAGCATCATCTTAAAAGTCCTGTTTCCCTACACAATGGTTCTTACAACTATAAGCGGTTTGTTAGTCATGATAATTGTATTTTTCTCCTATCGGCTTGTCCTGACATGGCTGCAAGAGAGAAAATTTTCCATGCAGCGTTATATTCAGATTCTGATGCTGCCTATCCTCTTTGTGCTTCTGGTCATGCAGCATGTTTTTGCAGTATACGGAAACACCGTTACAGTCAGTACAGATGGAACCAGAATTTCTCCTGATGTAAACGACTGGACCATGCTGGTCATTCAGATAGCAGCCTATTTGTGCCTGTTTGCAGTTCTTTTTGCTTATAAAGAATTATTGGAAGGTTTCGTATTTCAGATGCGCAATAAACTTCTGGAGCAGCAGGTAATAGCTCAGGCTGACTCGGTCCATGAAATGCAGATGCGATATGAAATGACAAGAACGTTCCGTCATGACTTAAATGGTCACTGGACCGTTCTTGGCGGCTTTTTAAAAACAGGAGAAACAGAAAAGGCTATGGAATATCTTGAGAAGCTGACCACTCTATCCGACCAGCTTACCTTTCCATGCCAGACAGGAAATGACGTATTAAATATCCTTTTAACAAATAAATTGGGGATTGCACACCAAAAGGGAATTGATGTTGACTGCACCGTAAAAATACCTGACAACTGTATCATCGATAATATGGATTTGTGTATTCTATTCTCCAATGCTGTGGATAATGCTGTAAAGGCCTGTATTGCGGGAAATCAAACCAGCTCATATCTATCTCTGAAAACAGTCCAGAAAGGCGAATTTCTAATGATTGACATCAAAAACAGCCGTTCTGACGTTTTTTTGCCTGTCGGCGGAACGGGCATCGGACTTCAAAGTATAAAAGCTGTTGCTGAAAAGTACCATGGAACAGTCCATATTGAAAAAACTCCGGAAACCTTTCGTTTAAAAGTACTTTTCCTCATTCCACAACATTCAGACGGCATCTCAATGCATCACTCTTGAAACTCATCGTTATCCTTTATATATTGTATCTTGAGTAAAAGGAGGCATTACGATGAATATCAACAGCATAAGGACATATCCAACTCAATCCCCAGCCGAGACAGACCCGGTTCCACAGTCAGAACAGGGCAGCAACAGCGATATAGAACAGCAGATAAAAAACCTGGATAAGGAAAAGGGGAAGCTGGAAGGGCAGCGGGATAAAGAAAGAAATCCTTTCGCGCTGCAGCAAAGCGAGAAATACAAAGAGCTGGAAAAAAGAATTAAGGAATTAGACAAGCAGATACAGCAATTGAAAGCGGAGGCATCCTCCGCTCAGAAAAAAACAGAGAGCCAAAATAAGGAAGCAGTTTCTTCCAGAAATCCTTTTGATACCTATGAATCAGAAAAACAGGAATTCAACGGTTAGCAAAAATCCTCCGGTTAAGGGAATACATACCCTTATCGGAGGATTTATTATAATCAGCTTTTATTTTCCGTATCTTGTCAGATAACGTTCTACACTTGTAATTGCATTGGCTCCGTCTGAAACAGCCGTTGATACCTGTCTTAGCTGTTTGGTCCGAACATCACCTGCCGCAAAAATACCAGGAATATTGGTCTCGCAGTCCTCTCCTGCCTTGATGTAACCATGATCCATTTCCACAAGGTTATCAAAGGCTTCGCTCTGTGGATTAATTCCCACTGCAATAAACACGCCGTCAACGGAAAGTCTGCTTGTTTCTTCCGTTTTGGAGTTCTTTATGGTAAGAGACTCAACCTGGTCTCCGCCTTCTATTTCTTCGACTACTGTATCCCAGATGATTTCAACATTCTCCTGATTAAATAACTGTGTCTGCAATGTCTTTGCTCCACGCAATTCATCTCTTCTGTGAATTAAGTACACCTTCTTGCACATTCTGGAAAGGAATATGGCGTCTTCGATTGCCACATCGCCTCCGCCTACAACGGCGGCTACCTTGTTTCGGAAAAATGCTCCGTCACAGGTTGCACAATAGGAAACACCCATTCCGGTCAGTTCTTTCTCTCCAACGACGCTGAGTTTTCTGTACAGAGCTCCTGTTGCGATAATGACTGATTTTGTCACATAGGACTTCTCCTGACCTACAACGGTAAATTCTCCGTCTGCTGCCTCAATACGAAGCACTTCGTCTGTAACAAAATCTGCTCCCAGTTTTTCTGCATGATCCCGAAATTTCATACCCAGGTCAAATCCGTTAATTCCGGGAAGCCCCGGATAATTATCGACTTCGTAGGTATTGAGAATCTGTCCGCCACTGGCGACTTCTTTTTCAATCACTACCATCTTTAGTTCAGCTCTTTTTCCATATACTGCAGCAGTAAGACCTGCCGGACCTGACCCTATAATCACAACGTCATAAATCTCATTCATTTTATCTACCTGCTTTCTTTATTTTGTATTACAGATTCTTTTGTAATCATTATATCTCACCCATCTTTTTGTATGCAACGCCCTCGTTGCATTTTAAAGCAGAATTTGTTAAAATAATAGCATCACATAACGACAGAAAGGGTGGTTTTATGTCTAGAAAAACAGTACTTGTAACTGGCGCTTCCCGGGGAATCGGAAAGGCCATTGCTGTCAAATTTGCAAAAAAAGGATACAATGTGGTCATTAACTGTCTTCATAATGAAGACCGCCTTTTGCAGACCAGGAAGGAACTGGAGTCCTATCAGATCTCCTGCCTTTCCTATATGGGTGATATGGGAGATATGAATCAGTGCCAGGAACTCTTCCAGATGATAAAAAAACAGTTTGGTTCTCTGGATGTACTGGTTAATAATGCAGGGATCTCCTACATCGGACTCCTTCAGGATATGACGACAGAAGCCTGGGACCGGATTATACGGACCAATCTAACCTCTGCCTTTCATTGTTCCAAGCTGGCAATTCCGGGAATGCTGGAACGCAAGCAGGGCAAAATCATAAACATCTCCTCTATCTGGGGTGTCTCGGGTGCATCCTGTGAAGTAGCCTATTCCGCCACCAAGGGTGGGATTAATGCATTCACCAAAGCTCTGGCCAAAGAGCTGGCTCCAAGTAATATCCAGGTCAATGCAGTGGCATGCGGAGCCATCGATACGGAGATGAATCAGTTTCTAAGCGAAGATGAATTAATCGCTCTCATCGATGAGATTCCAGCCGGAAGACTGGGAAAAGCGGAAGAAGTGGCAGATCTTGTCTATCACCTGGGTTATAAAAACTCCTATCTAACCGGTCAGATCATCGGTCTTGACGGTGGATTTATTTAAAAAGCTTTCCACATTCTGATTCATGATTGACGCGGTGCGGTGAAGAATTTTAAGATCTTCTTCGGGAATGTTCCTGTGAAGTTCTTCCACAAATTCCTTCCTGCACCGCCTGATCCGTTCCACAATTTCCTCGCTTTTCTCCGTAAGCTGGAGGCGTACCAGCCTTCTGTCATTTTTATCTCTGTCTGCTGTTAAATATCCTTTCTCACTGAGAGAATCAACAGATCTTGCAATCAGGCCCTTGGAGATATTTCTATACTGCGCAATCTCCGAAGCACTTTTAAGTCCCTCACTATTTGCCAGAAACATCATAACTACTATCTCATTAGGAGTGAAACCATATTCCGATACAGACTGGCTGCACAGCTTCTGGTATACCTTATCGATTTTTACAAAACATGCCAGACAGCACTCTTCTTCCTGTCTCATTTTTTCTCCTGGCATACTGGTTATAGACTCATTCATAACAACACCCTTACTAAATCATATGAGAAAAATTCCCCGCTGTATACTGTGTCAGCTATTACAACGCTTTCAATAGTTCATTATTGAACCGTTTACTTTTGAAGTATATCTCATAAAAAAGCGCCTGTCAACCCCGTATAGAAAAAACCCGGAAAAAGAAATCCTTTTCCGGGTAATAATTTTTATGCTTCTGGCTTTTCAACCTGTGCAATTTGTGACTTCTGCATAGGAATTCTGCAGTTTTTGTTGTTGCCGAATTCAACGATAACGGTATCATCAGTCATATCGATAATAACTCCATAAAATCCGCTGCTGGTTAATATACTGTCACCGACTGCAATACTGGCGAACATCTCCTGCTGTCTTTTTTTCTCTTTCTTCTGTGGTCTGATTGCAATAAAATACATGAAGCCAAAGATTACTGCAATGTAAATTACCCAGAAACCCATGCCCATTGTACCGCCTGTTGCTAATAACATAACCGTTTCCTCCTTAAATATCGATCTGCCGTCTGCCTGTCCGAAAAGGGGGCCTTATGCCTCGGAACTACCGGCCATCATGCCGGAAAGTTTCCTCTCCTTATACTCTCCATAACGGTGATTCTCGATTGCTTCGCGAATCTCTTCCATCATTGTATTATAAAAATACAGATTATGCAAGACACATAATCTCATGCCCAACATTTCTTTTGCTTTTAATAAATGCCTGATGTAAGCTCTGCTGTAGGAACGGCAGGTGGGGCACTGGCACCCTTCTTCAATCGGCTTATGATCCAGTTCAAATTTGGAATTAAATAGATTTAATTTTCCATGGTTTGTATAAACGTGACCGTGACGGCCATTTCTTGACGGATAAACACAGTCGAAGAAATCCACGCCCCGATCCACACCCTCCAGGATATTGGCCGGAGTTCCGACTCCCATGAGGTAAGTTGGCTTATTCTCAGGCAGATAAGGCACCGTCTCATCAAGAATCCGGTACATCTCCGAGTGACTCTCTCCTACTGCAAGACCGCCCAGAGCATATCCATCAAGATCCATGGCAGATATGGTTTTGGCATGGGCTATTCTGATATCTTCAAACGTTCCGCCCTGATTAATACCAAAGAGCAGCTGATCTTTATTAATGGTATCAGGCAGCTCCTTTAACCTTGCCATCTCTTTCCTGCACCTCTCCAGCCATCTGGTAGTACGGTCCACACTGTTTTGCATATATTCCCTGGTAGCCGGATGCGGAGGGCATTCATCGAATGCCATAGCAATGGTAGATGCCAGATTAGACTGGATCTGCATGCTCTCTTCCGGACCCATAAAGATCTTGTGTCCGTCAATATGGGACTGGAAGTACACACCCTCTTCCTTAATCTTTCTGAGACCAGTCAGGGAAAACACCTGAAAGCCGCCAGAGTCTGTAAGAATGGGGCGGTCCCAGTTCATAAACTGGTGAAGACCGCCAAACTCCTTAATTAACCGGTCGCCTGTACGCACATGAAGATGATAGGTATTGGAAAGCTCCACCTGGGTTTTAATTTCCCTGAGATCATCGGTGGACACAGCCCCTTTTATGGCTGCTACCGTTCCCACATTCATAAACACCGGCGTCTTTATTGTTCCATGCACCGTAGTCACTTCCGCCCGTTTTGCACGTCCGTCTTTTGCAATGATTTTATAGTTCATTTACAATTCCTTACTTTTATTTTTTGCTTTTATTCGCAGTTGCTTTAACACCAGAATTCTTCTTACCCTTATTCACAGTCATAATATACCACAGGGATCCTGTGATGCATACGGAAGAATAGGTTCCGCATACAATACCCACCATAAGCGGAAGGGCAAACTCCCGAATAGAGGAAACACCCATGATATACAGAACAAATACCATGATAAATGTGGTAAGAGAGGTATTAATACTTCTGGTAAATGTCTGAGTGATACTTAAGTTTACAATCTCAGCAAGTTCCATTTTACTCTGAGTCTTTAAGTTTTCACGGATACGGTCAAAAATAACAATGGTAGCGTTGATGGAATAACCTACAATCGTAAGCATGCAGGCAATAAATGTAGAGCCTACAGACCATTTTAAGATTGCATAAAAAGCAAGTACAACAAGCACATCATGAACCAGTGCCAGTACCGCACTGCTTGCAAACCGGATATCCTTAAACCGGAACCAGATATACAGAAGCATACAGATGGTAGCTATAATAACAGCCACAATTGCATCACGCTTCATTTCCTGGCTGATTGCTCCGGAAATGCTCTCTGCAGTGATCTTTTCTGATTCTACTCCAAAATTCTCTACCATGGATTTATTAAGCGCTTCTCTCTCATCCACAGTTAATGTTCTAGTCTTAATAATAACTTCGTTTGTACCTGCTACCTTCTGAGTCTGTACATCGGCATCTTTGGTAATCTGTTCAACTACCGGAACCACATCGGAAGAGATCTTTTCCAGAGTCATGTCTTCATTAAATGTAACATTTGTGGAAGTACCGCCTTTAAATTCCATGCTGTAATTTAAAATACTTCCAGTCTGGGACTGATTCACTCCAAGCCATGCAAGACCAATAACAATAACAATGAGGGAGGCAGAAAACCAGATCATACGCTTTGAAACAAAATCGATGGGCTTTCTATCCTTTTTGATACCATACATTTTTTCATTTTCAAATCCCAGTTTAAAAAGACTGTTTAATACGAACTTTGTCACAAACAGTGCAGTTATCATGGAAAGTACGATACCAATAGCAAGTGTGGACGCAAAGCCTTTTACTGTACCAGATCCTCTCCAGAACAGTACAGCTGCTGCAATCAATGTTGTAACATTTCCATCAATAATCGCTGACAGCGCTTTATGAAAGCCAGCCTCGATGGCACCTTTCACATTTCTTCCATATCCAATCTCTTCTTTGATACGGGTAAAGATAATTACGTTTGCATCCACCGCCATACCAATGGACAGAATAATACCTGCAATACCTGGAAGAGTAAGAGTCACCTCAAACGCCTCTAACAAAATCAAAATCACGCCTACATAAATAGACAGTGCGATAACAGAAGCAACTCCTGGAAGCAAATAAACAAGAATCATAAATACAGCCACAATGGCAAATCCAATTACACCTGCCTTTAAGCTGGTATTGATTGCTTCCTGTCCCAGTTTTGCACCCACTACATTGGAACGTAATTCTTCCAGCTCGAGAGAAAGAGATCCAATACGAATGGTAGAAGCCAGTGTTTCCGCTTCCTCATAAGAGCTCATGCCGCTGATCTGACACTGACCCTGAGTAATTGGTTCCTGAACAACTGGATTTGAGTACATCTTTCCGTCATAGATAATAGCAATTCGTTTCCCAACATTGGCAGTAGTCGCATCACCAAATACTTTTTTTCCTTCATCAGTAAATGTTAAATCTACCATATATTGCTTAATACCGTTATTCTCAGTAATAACAGGTTTTGCAGTAGACACCTGATTACCATTTAAAATAACTTTTCCAGCTTCATCTGTAAATGTTAAGGAACCAGGTTTTCCAAGTTCTTCAAGAATTGCATTGGCATCTGAAACGCCTGGGATATCAACGTTAATACGGTTGTCACCCTCCTGATATACCTCTGCCTCAGTGCTGTAGTTCTGAACTCTCTGCTGCAGCTTGTAGATGGTATCCTTCATGTCCTCTTCACTTGGTTTTTCTTCTTTTGCCTGATAGGTAATGCTGACGCCCCCCGCCAGATCAAGTCCAAGCTTAATGTCACCCATGGTAGTATATCCAAAATAACCGAATACCCCAACCATCACCAGTGCAAAAATCAGCCCTAACAGGCCCTTGCCTTTGTTACTTTTCATGACTTTTCTCCTTCACTTTTGGAATAAAACAAGTTTAAGTCTGAAAGCTGGAACTTTCAGTCTTATTCTTCAGCCAATGCTGCCTTAATCATGATCGCACACTCAATCCGTTTCTTCTGCATCTCGCAGCCGGTATCATACGCATCCGTAATGCTTCCATGAAAATTATAGGAGTTAGCTGCACAGCCTCCGCTGCAATAAAACCTTGCAAAGCAATCCCGGCATTTGTCTTTTGCATAAACATTGCAAAGCTTAAATTCATCACGGATCTGTGTGTTTGTCACACCTGTATCTACATTGCCCAGAAGAAATTCCTCTTCTCCGACAAATTGGTGGCATGGATAGAAATCACCCCATGGCGTAACCGCCAGATACTCGGTCCCTGAACCGCAGCCAGACAATCTCTTTGCCACACAGGGTCCCTGAGTCAGATCAATATTAAAGTGGAAGAAATTAAATCCTCTTCCTTCCTTCTGTCTCTTAATATACTCAACAGCCAGCTTATCATACTCATCTAAAATAGCCGGAATATCTTCCTGTCTGATGGAATAATCCTCTTCTTCCTGAGCAACAACCGGTTCAATGGACATGCTTTCAAACCCAAGATCTGCAAACTCCAGAACATCATTTGAGAAATCCATATTATTCCGTGTAAACGTACCCCGGATATAATAATCCTTTTCCCCTCTCAGTTTTGCGAACTTCTGAAATTTCGGAACGATCAGCTCATAGCTTCCCTTCCCATTCCGAAACGGCCTCATCTGATCATTGACTTCCTTCCGTCCATCAAGACTTAACACCACATTGCTCATTTCCCGATTGCAGTATTCCATAATCTCATCATTCAAAAGAACACCATTGGTAGTCATGGTAAAACGAAAATTCTTATTATATTCTTTCTCTTTTGAGCGTCCGTATTCAACAAGTTGTTTTACAACGTCCCAGTTCATCAACGGTTCGCCGCCAAAAAAGTCCACTTCCAGATTCTTACGGTTGCCGGAATTGGAAATCAGAAAATCCAGTGCCTTCTTACCAACCTCAAAAGACATCAGTGCACGGCGTCCATGATACTCCCCTTCTTCCGCAAAGCAGTACTTGCATGCAAGGTTGCAGTCATGAGCAATATGTAAGCAAAGAGCCTTCACAACGGTCTTTCTCTTTTTAAAATCAACCACATAATCATGGTAAATATCCTTGGTAAACAGTTCCCCTTCATCGATCAGAAACTGAATTTCTTCCAGAGCTTCTCTTACCTCAGTCTCTTCATAAGTACCTGAAAGTTCCAAAAGCACCTTCTCTTTTGCTTCCTTTGGAAGCGCTGCGGCCTTTTCCATATCCGGCACCAGCGGTGCTGCAATCTTTACAGCATCATACATAACCGGATCAACCGAATGAACAGACCCGCTGTTGACATCCATAATAATATGGAAGCCATTATTAATATATTGATGGATCACTTGTATTCTCCTTAATTAAGATTTAAACCCGTAATCATATTTAGCAGACAAGCGAAGCAACCCCTACCGTCTAACGACCGTAGGGGCATGTGCTTATCTGCCTTATGGCTGTACTATACAGTTTTATACTAGCGATTGCTGTTCTCGCAGCTCTGGTTACCTACTGTACAGGATGTTTTGCAAGCTGACTGACAGGAAGTCTGGCACTCACCGCAGCCGCCTTTTTTCATAGATTCTTTTAATGTACTGGAACTTAATGTTTTTACGTGTTTCATAAACTTACACCTCCTGTATTTGCCTAATTCTTTGAGATTATACCACATGTTTTTAACCAGTGCAAGATGAATTGCCCCCTCAGGGAAATGGCGAAACATTTTTTTCAACCGCCAATATATTCGAATATCCTCCCTGATGGACGAATATACTGAACCAGAAGACAAGACATAAGGAGAAAAAACATGGAAAAATCAAAGCTTCAGGTCACACTTAGAAATCTGCTTGTCACCTACATACTGACCGGAGTCCTGCTGGTGATCCTGGCCTTAGCGCTTTATAGATTCCGGCTGAAGGAAGGTCAGATCCGGCTGGGTGTCAATGCAGTATACGTAATCACCTGTCTCTTTGGAGGGATTCTCATGGGGAAGAGCATAAAGCAGAGGAGATTCTTCTGGGGCCTGTTACTGGGTCTTTTGTATTTCCTTGTGCTGCTGGCAGTTTCCTTTATGCTGAACAGAGGGATTAACGGGTCGATGAATCAGATACTGACTACTATGGCGATCTGCGTAGCTAGTGGGACTGCGGGGGGGATGCTTAGTTAGTGGGGGACGGTTGAGAGATGGATGGGTCATGGGGGGGCTGGCGGAAAATGAGGAGTCCGGTCCCCGGATACGCTCATGGTTTCGGGCGGGATAGGTGTAAGGGTGAGAAAGCACAAAAATAAGGGCATCGGCACCATTCGTCAGGTTTTCCTGATGAAAACCCGACTCAGGGCGCCTAAAAAACGGACTTTGTGAGTCCGTTTTTTGTCCTCATTTTTGCACTTCCTCTCCCTAACACCTATCGACGCCCTCCACAAATCGCTGTATCCGGGGACCGGACTCCTCATTTTCTGTTCAACATTGATTCTCCATCTGGGAAAAAGCGTCGCGGACGAAACGTTATAATAAGCATATTTACTTCGTTAAAATGGAATACGTGGAGGAGGTTTGATTTCCAGAGGGGCCTGAGGCGTCGCTGGAAAGAGGACAGACCAAGAGGGGCTGAGACGGTTTGGAGGCGGGGTTAGAACTTCTTAGGCCGGAGAGGTGCAAAAAACATGGGCGGAAATTGGCTTCAAAGCCAATTTCCGAGGAAACCCTGAACGCGAATTTCTTTCAGAAATTCGGGTGAAGTGTTTCCGATCCCATGTTTTTTGTGCCTGTCCGGTCTTAGAAGTTCTCCCGCTGAAACTCCGTCTCAGCCCCTCTTGGTCTGTCCTGTTTCTTCAACCCCCAGATACATTCTCACTTTATCAATTCGGTTTTTATCCAAGGCTTCTACTACCAGCCTGATATCACCGTAAATCACTTCTTCTCCCTGCTCGGGAAGACGGTCTAAGAGTCCGATGATTAAGCCGGCTATAGAATCGTAGTCCTCTGATTCCAGTTCCAGACCAAGTCTGTCATTTAGATCGTCTAGCTTCATGGAGCCTTCCACAAGGTATTCCTGAGGGGCTACTTCTACCAGCTCGTTCTCTTCGTCTTCATCATATTCGTCCCGGATCTCTCCTACAATCTCCTCCAGTAAATCTTCCAGAGTGATCATGCCGGCTGTCGCTCCGTATTCGTCCAGGACAATAACTACGTTGTTGCAGGTCTGGCGCATCTCTATCATGAGTTCAGCCGTTTTCTTGTACTCATATGTATAGAGGGGCTCTCTTAGGAAATCACGGATGTTGAAATCGGTGCTGTTATCGGTTAAAAGAAGGTCTTTCATGTTGATGATTCCAATTACATTGTCATTGATTTCTTCATATACAGGAATTCTGGTATACATCTCCTCGCGGAAAATATCAATCAGCTCTTCGTATGTGGCATTCACATATACTAATGTCATGTCAATACGGGGTATCATGATGTCCCTGGCTACGGAATCACCGAAATCAAATACATTGTTAATCATCTTTCTTTCTTCTGATTCAATTACGCCCTCTTCATGGCTTACATCTACAATGGTTCTTAGTTCATCTTCTGTAATGGAATCCTGCTTTTTGTTGGGATTTACGTGGATGAAACGCAAAAAGCTGGAGGAGAGGATGTGCACCACATAGATGACTGGTGTCATGATTGTCATAAATGCGTAGATAAATTTTGCATACTTTAATGAAATTGTTTCGGAATATAAGGTAGATATGGTTTTAGGGGAAATTTCACCGAAAACCAGAATTACAAGCGTCAGAATGCCGGTCCCAATACTGATTGCCTTATTACCCCAGATACTCATGACCAGCGTAGTGGACATGGATGAGGCGGTTAGGTTAACCACATTGTTCCCTACAAGAATCGCGCTGAGCATCTTGCCCTGGTTTTCCAGTATCTTTGTAAGCGTGATGGCATTCTTGTTGCCTGCTTCTGCCAGTGTTCTGACCCTGATCCGGTTCACCGTCGTAAGTGCTGTCTCTGCGGATGAGAAAAATGCTGATAATGAAACTAATAAAACTAACATAAGCAACTGTATATAGTCACTCGAATCCAAAAAAATCAACTCCTGTTTTTTTATATTTTACGAATGATTGTACAATAGAAAAACGGCTGTGTCAAGAAGACAGCCGTTTTTTTAGTTTAGCGTTCTTTGAATGCACGTATGGTTTCAATGATGATGATGAGGCCAGCGCCCAGAAAGATGAAGAAATCACCCAGGTTAAAGACCACTTTTTTCAGTTTTCCGTATTGAATGCTGAAATAGTCTACTACGTAATGGCGGACCAGACGGTCGTACAGATTGCTGACCGCTCCTCCAAGGGCTATGGAGAAGGCAAGCTTTTCAGCTGTTTTTCCTTTGCTTTTTAATAGACATGCTAACATTCCTCCGATGAAGGAGGCAACTGCCAGGGGAATCATGGAAACAAGTTCCGGGTGGTCTTTTAAATAGCCAAAGGAAAAGCCGGGATTGTGATTCTTGTATAAAAGGATCTTACCTCCGCTTTTCTGTAATTCTTTGGGGAAGTCTGATTCGTTTTGCTGTTCTATGGCCTGCTTGATGAATAAGTCGAGAGCCGCAAGGATACCTATGATAACGATATATAGCATGTTTCACTCTCCTTTCTTCTATCCTCTCATCTGGATGAGAGGGCCTCCGTTTTTGTCTAGGTAAGCTCTGGTGATGATGACGGAACCGATGTTTGGGTCTTTGGGAATCTCATACATAATGTCCAGCATGAAGCTCTCTATGATGGCACGGAGGGCTCTTGCACCGGTCTTTTTTTTCAGTGCCTCCTCGGCAATCCATTCCAGGGCTTCGTCTTCAAATACCAGTTTTACTTCGTCCAGCTCTAAAAGCTTCTGGTACTGTTTTAATATGGCATTCCTTGGCTCGTTTAATACCCGGACTAATAGTTCTTTGGTTAAGGTCTCCAGGGTGACTGTGATGGGGAGTCGTCCGAGAAATTCGGGTATCATTCCGAATTTTTTTAGGTCTTCGTTGGTTACACGGGAGAGTATGTTGGCATCCTTGTCGTATTTGTCTTTTAATTCGGAGGAAAATCCTATGGAGGTCTTTTCTTTGAGACGCTCTTTGATGATATCTTCCAGATCAGGGAAGGCACCGCCGCAGATGAACAGGATGTTCTCGGTGCGTACGGTTGTCATGGGGGTCATGGCATTCTTCTGGTTTGCGCCTACAGGAACTTCTACAGTGCTTCCTTCCAGTAGCTTTAATAGTTCCTGCTGAACGGACTCGCCGCTTACATCTCTGCTGCTGGTGTTCTTCTTTTTTGCTATTTTGTCAATTTCATCGATGAAGATGATTCCACGTTCTGCCCGCTCTACATCGTTGTCTGCGGCAGAAAGAAGCTTTGATACCACGCTTTCAATGTCATCGCCGATGTATCCGGCCTCTGTTAAGGAGGTGGCATCTGCGATTGCAAGGGGGACATCCAGGAGTCTGGCCAGTGTCTTTACCAGATAGGTCTTGCCGCTGCCGGTTGGCCCGATCATGAGAATGTTGGATTTCTCTATTTGGACGGCATCTTCGACGTTTTGCGCTGTGTCTGCTAAGTATACCCGCTTATAGTGATTGTAGACCGCTACGGATATGGCTTTTTTCGCCTGCTCCTGGCCGATGATGTATTCGTCAAGCTTCTGACGAACGGTATGAGGGGCTGGGATGTCTTTTCGCTCCAGCTGTTTTTTTGGCTCTTTGTCGGATCTCTTTTTGATTTTTTGTTTTTTGGGGATCTCCAGATCTTTGTTTAGGCTTCCCAGATCGTTGAGGTTTAAGTTCATGTAGGGCATTCCGGGAAGCTTGCTTAGGTCAAGACCTCCCTGAGTGACGGAATCAAAGGCTTTCTGCATACAATCGTGGCATAAGTTCATGCCTCCTGGCATGGATACCATGGATCCTGCCTTGCTTTCTGGTCTGCGGCATACGTAACATATTTTTTCGTATTCTGATTCGTCATCTTTTTTTTCTTTATCAATATCAGAGTTTTGGATCTTATCGTCTTCCATCTTCTCCTCCAGAAAATCTTTATCGTTCAAAGTATAATCTCCTTTTGTCTGTAATTCTATACTGTATATCAGATTATTATAAAGCATTTAAAAGAGTCGTACAAGAGGAGACAGACAGTTTAGAGTTTTTTAATGAAATGGAAAAACTCCCGGAATTCCTCTGAGGATTCCGGGAGTCTGATTTTTATCTGTTATTGCTGATTGGTGTCTGCTGGCTTTTTGCCAAGGGTGATGTCAACGTTACGTTCTACATACTGGCCGTTTTCAAGGGACTGTACAGTCAGAGATACTTTTGTTCCTCCTGCATAGTATTTGAGCATGCTTGTTAAGTCATCATAGGTTTTGATTCCCTGTCCGTCGAATTTGGTGATGATGTCTTTTTCACGAAGATCTGACTGGGAAGCCGCTCCGCCTTCTACAATTTTGTAGATAAATACACCCTGAGGCATACCTAGCTGCTGGCTGGTGGTGGAGTCAATGTTTTTGCACTGGATTCCTAAATAACCCTGATCATTGTCTGCAACCTGGGTTCTGGTCTTCTTGGTTATGAGACCGTCTATGATTGTCTGGGCTTTGGAGATCGGAATGGCGTATCCCATACCTTCTACTTCTGTGGAGGAATATTTGGCTGAGTTAATGCCGATTACTTCTCCCTGCATATTTAAAAGTGCGCCGCCGCTGTTACCTGGGTTAATGGCTGCATCGGTCTGAAGCAGATCACGGTTTGTTCCGTCTTCTGTCTGTACAGCACGGTCAAGTGCACTGATATAACCTACTGTTACGGACTGACCGTATCCAAGTGCATTACCGATGGCAATAACGCCCTGACCTACTTTTAATGTTTCGGATTTTCCAAGTGAGGCAATGGCTATTTTGGATAATGTGTCAGAGGAGATATTTTTTAATGGAACTGCTATCACTGCTAAGTCACTGTCTGCGTCGGTTCCTTTAATGGCTGCATCTACGGCTGTCTGGTCAATAAAGGTAACTTTTAACTCCTTGGCTCCCTGAACTACGTGGTTGTTGGTGACAATTAAAAGCTCATCGTCGTTTTTGCCAACAACGATTCCGGAACCGCTTCCTTCTCCTTCCTGCTGCATGGGGCCAAACCATGTCTGGCTTTCATAGACCACCTTGCTAGTAATGGCAACTACCGATGGCATTGCTTTGTCAACGATAGGAGAGACGTCATTGATTGTGGAAATACTGGAGGTATTGGAAGCGGGAAGTGAGTTGTTTGCTGGTGTTGTGGGGAGGGTTTCCGCACGGCTTATCTCTACTGATTTAATTTGAGCATAGGAGCCTGCTGCCCAGTTGATTCCAACAATGGTACTGCCGGCAACGATTCCAAAGACCAGGGCACTTCCTACAACTGCTGCTGCTTTTTTTCCAAAACTGCCTTTTTTCCGTTTCTTCCCTTCTTCCTCGTAAGGGTTCTGATCCGGTGTTCTCTGATAACGGTATTCCTGATAATGGGGAATGGTGTTCTGAGACTGTTCCTTTTCCGGTTCCGGATCTCTCATTATAAAATTGGTTGTTACGGCTTCTTCTTTATTGGCTTCCGGGTTTACCCGGCCTGTTTCAATATTGTCATTTTCGTCATACATAACATCAATCTCCTTTCATGTATGTTTGTTATCTCATCTGATAAACAAAGTCTACCAATGAAATGTGACCATTCTGTGATAAATCTATATTGAATATGTGAATTGAAAAAATCCCTGCAAAAAGAGCCTTGTTGCAAAGCGCAGTGTGCAGGGATTGGTTTATATTTTAAATTTAATTTACAGGAGGTGCAGGAACTACAACTGTATCTGTATTGCCCCCTGGAGCAGTTGCTGCTGTGGTGGGGGCGGTACCGGACTGCTGATTGGTGGGAGTTTCACCAGGGCCTGTCGTCTTTGTTTCCCCCGGGACAGCTTCCTTGGTTGTCTCTCTGGTTCCAGGTCCTGCCGATGCAGTAGTTGTCTCAGTGGTTCCTGAGGTGTTTGGTTTTGTTTCTCCCGGTTTTCCGTTTCCTTTGGTGGTTTCTGAAGGTTTGGTTTCCTTTGTGGGACCTGTGACGTTTTCAGAGCTTTCAGTAGTCTTTACTGGGTTTCCGAATTCGTCAGTGGCATTTTCAGTTTCCTCTTTGCTGGTCTCTTCTGCCTCTGTACTCTTCGTCTCCTTTACCGCCGGTTTGGTTTTGTCTCCGCCATCATATCCCTTGTCCGTGGGCACATGATCGACGCTTGTTCCCTGCTTATACATGCCGGAATCAGCCGCAATCTTGGCACTGATCTTTTTCACCATATCGGAGGGTTCATAGCTGTCCTTGTCGAAAAGGAATTTATGCAGCTGTACCACGTTTGTTTCCAATGTCTGAGGAATTACACAGTCACCTTTTTTACCTATGTCCATATCGCCACGAGCATATGGGAAGCCGCCTGTTTCACCAATGTGATATTTACCAATATCTAATAACAGTTCAGTAAAATCACTGAATGTTAAATTAGAGCCGATCTGATCAACTTCCATAAGAAGAATTCTGTTAAGCAGTCCCAGATCCGCTTTCTTTGCCTTTTCAAAGGATTTCTGGATTACAAGGCGCTGACGCTCTGTTCTTGCAAAGTCTGTATCCATCTTTCTGAGTCTGGCATAGGCCACAGCCTGAACACCATCTAAATGATTAAGACCTGCTGATTTTAAATGAACCGATGGAACCCCGGTTTTCTCAACAGTCTCTGTAATAAAGGAGTTGATATAACGGAATTCTGCCTTGCTGATATCGATATCAACACCGTCCAGCATGTTAATTCCATCTGCCACGGACTTCCAGTTAAAGGTCACATACTCCGTGACATCCAGATCCAGATTTCTGTTAATTGCTGCAAGTGCCTGGGCAGCACCGCCGTTTGCATAGGCTGCATTAATTTTATTATAAGTATTTCCTTCATTGATGTTTAAATATGTATCACGGAAAATGGATACAATTTTTATTTCTCCAGTACCTCTGTTTATATTACAAAGCATAATAACATCGGCATTGGTTCCTTTACTTACATTGCCATCACGGCTGTCAACACCAAATACTGCGATAGTTCGATATCCCGTCATATGCTTCTTCTGATCTGCAGTCATCACTTCGTTGCGTACCTGATTTGCATTAAAATTATCGGGCTTCTGGATGGAACCCATGAGTCTCGCCACATATGCATAGGAGAAAATAAGTGCGAGAGTAAATATTTCTGCAACTGCAAGGATTATGAATTTACGGATCCGTCTCTTTTTTTCTGTATGAGCAGCCAACCGGCTTGCTGCAACGGCCTTCTCCTGAGGAGAAATCCTTGGCTGTTGTCTGGAAGCACCGTCTCCGATCACAATATCTCTCGCAGGAGTTCTTCCTTCCTGTTTCACAGCCCGGCTTCTGCGGTTTTCCTGTTCCATGGCCGTTCTGGCCCTGTTTTCTTCCGGCTGCCTTGCACCAGACCCTTGGGGTCTGGCAGCGTCTTCCGGCCGTCTGCGTGTTGTGCCTGCCGTTGCCTGCTGTCTGCCTGCTGATGATTGTCCCTTGAACATGGGCTGCCCGCTGCTGCTGGCAGAATCTGGCTTCGAATCAGAACCGCGTCTTTCTTTTCTTGTGTTTTCACGGTTTAATTCATCATCAAAATCATTTCTCATTTACTTATCCTCATCCTAATTGTGTCGTATCCGATATCAGTACGCATTTTTATTAATAAACCCTTTGAACATAGTTAGGAACAGGATCTTAATATCAAATCCCAGTGTCCAGTTTTCAATATAATAAAGATCATGTTCAATCCGTTTTGTAATGGAAGTGTCTCCCCGAAGCCCGTTTACCTGCGCCCAGCCTGTGATTCCGGGGCGTACCTGATGCTTAATCATGTACCTTGGGATTTCCTCTTTAAATTTTTCTACAAAAAGAGGGCGTTCCGGTCTTGGACCCACCAGACTCATATCTCCCCTTAATACATTAAGAAACTGCGGCATCTCATCGATACTGGTCTTTCTGATAAAACGCCCTACTGGGGTAACTCTGGAATCGTGTTTGGTTGTCCACTTCATTTTCTCTTCTGAAGGAGCCTGTACCACCATGGACCGGAATTTGTACATATGAAATGACCGGTTGTGAAGCCCGACTCTCTCCTGCTTATAGATAAGAGGACCGGGAGCAGTAAGCTTGATTAATATGGCAGTAAGAAGCATAATCGGCGAAAAGACCAAAAGAGCAAAGGCTGCTCCGAATATATCTACCGCCCGTTTTAACATGGCGTTTACCGGGTCTGTCAACGGCACACGCCGGATATTGACCACTGGAAGCCCCTGGAGGTCTTCGATGTAAGGCCTTGTTGGAATCATATTATTATAATCAGGTATAAATTTGGTGTGAACTCCTGATTTTTCACAGGAAGCCACAATCCGTTCTAAATCCGCATATTCGCTGATGCTTAGGGTGATCGCAATTTCGTCAAGGGAATTAAGGGCAAGTATCTCATCTAAATCGCTTACCTTTCCTATGACATGGATTCCTTTAAATTCATAACCCCATTCTTTCTTATCGTCAAGAATTCCTTTGATCTGATAGCCCCATTCAGGATTCATACGCACCCGTTCAATAAAGCCTTCTGCTGCGCGGCTGTACCCAATCAGAAGAATATGCTTCTGATTGTATCCTTTGGTGCGCATGGAATGAAGGGCCATACGGATTAAATTTCGTTCCGCTGTCTCCAATATGACATTGGCAGCAAAGAAATAGAATACCATTCTGGTTGAAAACTCACTGAAATACGGGTTTTTCTTAACCAGGAACAGACTGAGGGTAAAAAGCAGAAGCCCCAGCACGTTGGCTTTTAAGATATTAGTGAACTCGTATCGCCTTTCCTGTACCCGCTTCGGTGCATACAGCTGGAAAATGCCGTAGAGGAGCAGATAGGTCGGCAAAATCAGGAGAAGCGCCGCAAAATAGTACTGAGGTGGCAGAACCTGCTTATAGGGACTGAATAACCAGTTGCCCAGTAAAAGAAACAGCCAGGCTATCACATAAGACAGAATTATAACCAGTCCATCCAGTACTACATGAAACCCATTAAATTTTTTTTGATTATCTTTAATCATAGCAGCAAAACCTTCCTACTTGCATGACTCCATACTCTTCCATGATAATTTCCCGTTTATTATACATGATATGTCAATATGATGCCATTAAAATATTCTTAAATTGACCTGTCAATTTTTAGTTTCCTTTTCATAAATTCCCAAACATAGAGAAATGTGCCCAAGATCAGCTCTCCCTCAATTCTTATATAATTGCCAAGGCGGGACATTTGAAACCTGACTTTCTTTGTTCTTTTCAAAGTTTTCAGCCCTTCCTTCACCCCTTCTATATAATCAGATGCGAAGCCAATCCGGCGGAAAAACATATATTTTACTGCCATTCCGGCCAGAATGGGAAGAAAATTCAGGATTAACTGCAACAGAGGCATGTTTTTATAATTGAGATAAAGATTGTTTCTTGCAGCCAGCTTTACTTTAAAGGAATTGTATTTGGAACCGCTGGTTCCGCTCCCCACATGGTAAACTACAGCTTTGGGGCAATACCAGTTCTCATAGCCGCAGATCTTTGCACGGTACCCCACATCGATATCCTCCAGATATGCGAAATGGTCTTCATCAAAGCCTCCGATCTTATCAAAAACTTCTCTCCGGTAGATGGCCGCGCCGGCACAGGCGGAAAATACACGGCAGGCTTTTTTATACCCGCTGCTTTTTTGTCCCACACCTCGTTGATAGGCCCAGCCCAGTACGCTGTACATATCTCCGGCATCATCCATCAGATCTTTATGGTAAAGCTGAATCATCTTACTGCTGACGGAAAATATCTTTGGTGAATTCTCGATGGCTTTTACCATCTCTTTTACGTAATCCGGCTGAGGCTCCGTATCATTGTTTAGTAGTATGACATAGGGAGTCACGGATTCACGGATCCCGATATTGACTGCACCGGAAAATCCCGTGTTCTCTTCTAAAAATATGGATGGAATCTGATGTTCTTCCAGCCATTTCACACTGCCGTCAGTGGAGCCGTTATCCACCACAAGAAGCTCAAAGTTCTGATCACTTTGAGCTCTTAAGGCCTTAAAACAGGGTTCCATAAATTTTAATCCATTATAATTGGGAATAATGATTGTTACTTTCTTTTGCATCTTAAACCTCTAACTGATAGGGTTCCCCTATTTTTTCTTTCTTTAAATCCCTCAGTGCAAAATTGGATTTGCGAAGAGTTAAATTGGGGTTATAGTAGGGATCACCGTCCCTTAAAATATCCGGCCATTTTTCTGAAAATTTCTTAATCTCCCAGTTGAAACGTTCCACCTTTTCTGGTGTATCCTCCAGTCCTCTGGACTTTGACTCATAATGATAGAACAGGGCATAGGGCGCGTAAACAATCAGTTTATTTAAGGAACGAATCTTCATGCAGTAATCAATGTCATTAAATGCAACCGCCAGATCTTCGGAAAATCCTCCTACCTGATCAAACAGGGATCGTTTGCTCATCATACAGGCTGCAGTAACCGCACTGTAATTTCTTGCGCACATGGCCTGATTGAAATAGCTGCTCTCCGCCTTATGAAGACCAATAAAGGTATGGCCTGCAATTCCGCCGAAACCAACTACCACTCCGGCATGCTGAATGGTATCATCGGAATACAGAAGCCTCACTCCTGTAATTCCCACATCTTCTCTCTGGCAGTATCCTAACATCTCTTCAATACTCTCGGGATTGATCAGTTCCGTATCGTTATTTAAGAACAAAAGGTACTCTCCCTTTGCAAAGGTAACACCAAAATTATTAATGGCAGAATAATTGAATTCTCTTTCCCATGATACAACATGAACAAATTCAAATTCTTTCTGAATCTTCTCATAGTAAGCAAATGTTGCCGGATCCGCGCTGTTATTTTCCACTACAATGAATTCCAGATTTTTATAAGTTGATTTTTCAATCAGGGAACGCATGCATAAATCCAGATCTGCACTGTGGTCCTTGTTTGGAATAATCACTGATACCAGAGGATCTCCCGTAATTTCAAATGTTGTGTGGTAGATGCCGTAGTCTATCCCCTTTTCAACAGACTTCACAGGGATTCCCAACCGGTCATAATGGGCTTTCACAGCTCTGGCACCGGCTTCAAAGGCATAAAGTTTGCTTTCCGGATTACTTGCTGTTGAATCCTGATGGCACCGCCAGTGGTAAAGTGCTTTTGGAATATGACAGATTTTCCTTGCCTTCTCTGTACAACGTAAAATAAAATCATAATCCTGAGCTCCGTCAAACTCTTCCTTAAATAATCCTACTTCCAGAAGCAGTTCATGGTTTACCACAAACAAATGACAGATATAGTTGACACTGGTTAATAAATCCGGATTGAAGTCAGGTTTGAAATGAGGCTCGAATAACTCCCCTCCGTCGATATCGAGCTTATCTTCATCAGTATAAACCACATCAATCTCAGGGTCCTGATTAATGGCCTTTACACATTCAAACAGTGCATCCGGTGCCAGAGTATCGTCATGATCTGCGAGAACAATGAAATCACCGGTAGCCATCTCAATTGCAGCATTGGTATTGCCGGAAATGCCTTTGTTTTCTCCCAGTATCACATAACGAAACCTTTCATCCTTCATGGCGTAGCGTTTTAATACCCGCTCCACACCTTCTCCCTTTGGACTTCCGTCAGCCACGCAGACCTCCCAGTTTGTATAGGTCTGGGCAAGAAGGGAATCAAGCATTGCGGAAAGGAAACGTTCTGGTGTTTTGTAAGCAGGTATGACAACGGAAAGTCTTGGCATATAGTCAAATACAATCTCTCTCTGCTGTGCCAGCTCTTCCTCCGTTGTTTTTGTAAGGGATACCCATTCCGGATAATCATAATCACTGTCAATGCCCTGAAGTTTATGTCTGGATTTAATCACGAAGGCTTTGAGTCCGTTTTCCATAAGAAAATCCATGGCAGACTGCAGGGTCTGCTTATTCATCATGCTCTTTAATTTAGCCGACTTTTTGTGAGAAGAACTGTTCTGCTTTTCAATAATATCTGCATTCAGCTTTACCGCTACTGATTTGTTTTCACATTTAATCACAAGAGTCCGGTCTTTTTTGCTGTCCCTGACATAAGGAATCCGGATATCAAATCCAAGATCTTTCTCAACCGTCTTCTTAAAATAAATCTGGCTTACATCGTCTCTGCGTACCGGTACGTATTTAAATTCCACAGGGGTATCCTGTTCGCCAAGAACCTGGAACTGTACCTCTTCTTCCGGTGTTCTTCCGATCACCCAGCCGTTAAGTACGATGGAATTGTCCCGGATCCTCATAACATCTATCTTATATTTCATCTCTGATTCCCATCCTCCATGGAGGCTGCCATAAGAAGCAGATCCTCATCTGTATCTTCCTGTTTATCGCAGGTAAAATTAATCCGCTCTTCTTCAATCACAAGAGGACGTTTCATAATGCGGGCATTGATGGAAAGAATGTACTCTCCTACAAGACCGATAAAGAATATCTGAACGGATCCTAAAAAGCACATGCCAATGAGGAGAGGTGCCATTCCAGCAGGGAAACGATCCCAGTAAATCAGCTTTAAAATCAGATAAATCAGGGCAACCATCATGCTGGCGAAGGAGCAGATGCTTCCGAAAATCGTTGCCACACGAAGTCCGACCTTGGTGTAGGAAGTAATGCTTAACATGGCTGCATCATAGAGCTTAAAAAAGTTATTGCTGGTTTTTCCCGCCCGCCGTTTGGGCTGCTCATAAGGAATTTCTTTTCTTCTGAAGCCAAGTTCTGCCACGATTCCACGAAGAAACGGAGTGGGATCATCAAGCTGTCTTAAAACGCTAATAAATGTCTTATCATAAAGTCCAAATCCGGTAAAATGTTCGATCTGCTCCACATCGGACAGTTTTTTAATCATCTTATAGTAACAGCTTCTCAGCCAGTACATGATCTTACTTTCTTTGCTGGACTTTTTAATTCCGATTACGATTTTATAGCCGTCTTCCCATTCCTTTACGTATCTGGGGATCATTTCCACCGGATCCTGAAAATCTGCCGCCATCAAAATCGTACAGTCGCCCTCCGACTGAAGCATGGCATAGTATGGGGAGTTGAACTGTCCAAAATTTTTAGCATTAAAGATTCCCTTTACCCCCTGGTCCTTTGAGCATAAATTACGAATGATCTCCCTGGTCCTGTCTGCGGAATCATTATCAATAAAAATCAGTTCATAACGGTATTTGTTTAATTCCCTTTTAAAAACGCCTGATATTGCCTGATACATGGCTTCTACGTTTTCTTCCTCATTATAACAGGGAACTACAATGCTTATTGTTTTCATCTGTTCACTTCCCATCTGTCTTAACCATCACTTTTATTAAATCTGCAGGTTTTTCTCTCATCATCTGGAGCGCAGTCTCCACTTCATCCAGTCCATGCAGGTGATGGGTCACCAGCTTCTGGGGATTAATTCTGCCATACTGTATCATCTTTAAAAGTCGTTCAATCCGGATTCTTCCGCCTTTTGCCAGTTCTGTATGAATGGTTTTTCCAGCCATACCCCTGCCCCCGGAAAACTTAGGGAAAGCAAGACTTCCCGTACCGCCGAAATAATTTACGTTGGAAATGGTTCCAATTCCGTACCTGGCCATATCAACAGCCTGGGTAAATACCTCATCACCGCCTCCGCAGATGATAACGCCATCAGCGCCCAGACCGCCGGTCCGTTCCATCACCTGATCAACGATATTGCCGTTTTTATAGCTTAAAACCTCTGTCGCTCCATATTCCAGGGCAAGGCTGGCACAGACAGGTCTGGTTCCCACTGCAATGATCCGGGCTGCACCCAAATGTCTGGCGCCCTCAATGGCCATCAGACCAATGGGACCAATTCCCATAACCACCACCGTATCGCCAAACTGAATATCTGCGTATTCCGCTCCGGTAAAACCGGTAGTCACAACGTCCACACACATCAGAGCCTGTTCCAGAGTAACTCCCTCAGGAATCTTTGCCAGTGTGGTATCCGCATCTGGAATGAGAAAACGTTCCGCAAATACGCCGGGAATGGATCTGCCCAGCTGATGACCGGAAAACGGAGCAGATGCATGCTTATAATTCCCTTCCTGAATGCCCATGGCTCTCCAGTCAGGTGTAATTGCAGGAACTGCAACAATTTCTCCAGGCTTAAAATCTTTTACCAGATCTCCGGTTTCTAAAATCTCCGCCACACATTCATGGCCTAAAATAAGATTGGGAGCTTTTCTTGAACCTCCGCCGTAAACGGTATGAACGTCTGAGGAGCAGGGTGCCACAGCCACAGGTCTAAGAATCGCCCCATAAGGCGTAAGCTCCGGCTCTGGCGCATCATGCCAGCCCACTACTCCCGGTTCAACTAAAACAAATGCTTTCATACTTTTTTCTTATATCCTTTCCAAATGATTGGATTTCAACGCTAAAATCTCCACATTCCGTCCAAATTTTTCCACAATGGATTTAGCGATCTCTTCTGTATAGCCTGGCGCCACAATTAAAATGGCATCTACCGGAACCGTAAGGAAATGATCCGGTGCCACGATAGGCAAATGGGAAGCAGGTGCAAACCGTCCCTGCTTAAAGGGTGCTGAGTCAATGATATATCTGGCAAAATTCCCGATTACCGTTGTGGATGCCAGGGTAAATCCCTGATGGCTGGCCCCCCAGATCCCAAGATTCTTTCCTTCTGATTCTAACTCATCAACCAGACGTTTCAGTTCCTCATCGATGATCACCCGGCTTTTAAGCAGACCGGAGACATCCAGTCTGTCGGGATTTTTTCTTCCCGTGTTCTCTTTTACAGTCTTTTTCTTTCTGACAATGACGGACAGAGTATCCCGGTTAACCATCTCCTCTTCAAGCACTTCAAATCCAGCCTGATCTGCTGCAAAACGAAGCGTGTCAAAGGTGTAATAAGCGATATGATCCCGGATCAGTTCGTAGTAGCCATCGTATTCCAGAATATATTCAAGGCTGGGCACAGTAATCAGCCCCACGCCATCATCTGTTAAATTATCTGCGATGCACCGAAGCATCCCCACCGGATCCGGCTGATGTTCCAGATAGTTAAAGGACAAAAATCCATCATAAGGGCCACTGGTGCTTCCATCGGGAGATGCAAGGATCTCTCCCACCCCTGCAAACTGCTTCCAGATATTCAGTCCTTTTTCTTTTCCAAGTGAAACCAGGCTCTCCCTGTGCTCAATCCCGCATGCAGTAACGGGAAACTGGGAAAGAACGAAAAGGAATTCTCCCTGACCGCAGCCAGCCTCTATTAATTTCTTCCCTTCCAGGTGGCAGAAATCAATAAAATGCCGGTACTGGCGTTTTCTTAGCTCCACCATAGTGGTGCTGAATCCGCCTGACCGGATAACGTCCTTATAATATGGCACAGGCTCACAATCAAACTGAACCAGACCACAGCAGCTGCACTGATGCAGATTTAAACTGATTCCCCTGTCCTCTGCCAGATCTTCCATACCCGGGATATCCTGGGCAGAAGCCGGCATGTGATCCAGTGACATCAAAGACTGCCCATTAAGCTCCTGTCCGCATACAATACAAATCCTATCTCTCATACCACAAAATTTCCTCCATGTCAATCCCTTTTTAATAACCGCAGGTCTTCTTCACTCCCTCAGAAAAGCTTACAAGAGGGGAAAATCCTGTGTTTTTCTCCAGCTTACTAATGTCCGGAATCAGATTTGCAAGTCCCTCTGCATTGGGACGTCTTCTTCCGTAGCTGTAGCTGCCATGATATCCCATGGTTTCATACATCTGCCGTATGTATTCCCGCAAAGGCTTTGTTTCCCGTTCCGGCGCTGCTACATTATAAATTCCGGAAACCGATTCTTTTTCCTGTTCCATTAAAAGTATCAGCGCCCGGACACAATCCTCCAGATATAAAAAATTCCACATTTGGGTGCATTCCCCAAGGGAAATGTATTCTCCTCTTCCAAATGCCCTTAAACAGCTTTCCACCAGGGACCAGGGATGATCTCCCGGCCCGTACACGCTGAAAATCCGCGCATGGATATACTCCATGGAAGATATCCCTTCCTGCTGCCACCGGTTGGTCTTTTCTGTTGCCTGTTTTAAAAAGTCCAGCTTTGCCTTTCCGTATTCAGAAACCGGGCTGCAGTCAGTTTCCTCAGAAAGGGGGCCTTTGTGGATTCCGTATTCCGCCTGGGAACCGCTAAAGAGAAAACGGCTACAGCCTAAACGTCTGGCTCCCTCTAATGCCTTTAAAGCGTCCACCACATTCTTCTGCTGGACTTCCTGTTTCATCCGGTTCTCACTTCCGGATCCATCCCAGCCAAAATGGTAAAAAGCCTGACAAGGTTCATCAATTATCTGATCCAGTGTATCAAGCTCACCAAGTTCCCGTTCTATTATTACCAGACCGTCTTGATTTGACGGAAGATATCTTAAATTCTCCGAACCAGGGCGAACCACCGCATATACCCTGCTGCCCTGCTTTAAAAAGCGGTTCGCCACAGCTCTTCCCAGGAAGCTGGTCGCTCCTGTTACAACAATGTTCACCTTATTTCCTCCCTGCATAAAAATCTAATCCCTGATCCGGGGAATAATCATATTCCGGTCCATCTCTTCCTCGGAAAGGAACGGAGACAAATCCTCTAAGGGCGGAGAAACCATGGTTCCATCGGGAAGCCGCTTTGCCGCCGATTTTGGTTCAAAATTCTGATCTCTGCTGACAAAAACTTCGCAAATAACCGGTCCGTTTAAAGAAAGGGTGCGAAGGAGCGCCTGGTCAATCTCACCGTTGTGGCGGGCACTGACATAGGGATATCCGTATGCAGCAGAAAGTTTCTCCATATCGGGAAAGCTTAAATCCCTGCTGTCATCTCCGATTCCCACAAGCGGTTCTCCAAAATAATTCTTCTGGGTCTGGCGAATGGAATGATAACCCCCGTTATTGATTACAAATATCTTAATGGGGAGGCGATGATGTATAATAGTCTGCAGCTCCTGAAGATTCATCTGGATACTTCCGTCTCCTGTTACCAGAATAATGTCTTCTCCCGGATCGCCCTTGGAAATACCAATGGCTGCAGGCAGATCATATCCCATGGAGGCTACAGCAGAATTGGAAATAAAGCGCTGGCCCGGTTTTATCACATAAGCATGACCGCCTACCACACAGGCTGATCCATTGCCAACCACGGTAATCCTGTTTTCAGGAAGACGTGAGCTCAGTTCCTTTATAAATGCATAAATGTTTACTTCCTTGTGGTCATCCTGGCTGTAATGCCTTGGAAGAACCACCGGATAGGTCTCTTTCCACATGCGGCATGTCTCATTCCAGGTAAGGGAATCAATCCCTGTTCCGCCTTGAAAGAAAGGATCTTCCCTGGTTGCCATAAATTCGTGATCCAGAAGATCTTCCATCACTGCCAGCAGATCTTTTACATCTGCATGAATCCGCATATCGGAATGTACCGATGGTTTCTTTAACTCCTCGGGATCAATATCGTTCACAATTACATAAGCCTCTCTGGCCCAGGTTGCAAAATTATATCCAACCTGACGGATACTTAAACGGCTGGCAAGGGAAAGCACCAGATCACTGTTTTGAATGGCAAAATTACCGGGACGGTCTCCCATTCCACCACCTCTTCCGGTATAAAGAGGGTGGGCATCGTAGATGCAGTCCTGGCTGTTCCAGCCGGTTACAACAGGAACTCCCAGCTTTTCTGCAACACGCATAAATGCGTCATGGGCCTGTCCGATGCGAATACCGTTACCTGCATTAATCACGGGGCGGGAGGCTGATTTTATCTTTAAAAGAATCTCACGTACTGCATTCTTGTCCGGCTTTGGAGGCAGTATCTGACGTTTTTCTCCAAGCCCGCTCTCGTCCTCAGTTATCTTAGCATCACTGGCAGAACCCCAGCCGTCTCCCCCATTCTCATAATTTTCCGCATCAAAGCCAATGAGATCGCCGGTTTCTACGTAAGCGCCCTGCACATTCAAAGGAATATCTAACCAGGCAGGTCCCGGACGGCCGGAATACGCAAGATAAACTGCCTTTTCCAGACAGTAACGGATTCGCATGGGATCAATCACCATCTCGTTGTATTTGGTCATGCAGTCAACTGCCTTTGTAATGTCAAATTCCTGATCTCCCATGGCACGGATTCCTACGCCGGACCATCTGGCTGTGGTATCGTAGCGAACCTGTCCTGACAGAATCAGCATGGGAATGGAATCCAGCCAGCCGCCTAACACTCCGGTTATGGCATTGGTACCTCCTGGGCCTGTGGTCACACAGACAGCGGCAATCTGGCCCCTGATTCTGGCGTAGGATTCGGCAGCAATGGCGCATGCCTGCTCATGATGATTATAGAGACAGGTAAGCCCTTCCTGATGTCCCAATGCATCGTTTAAATGCATGGCACCTCCTCCTGTTACCGTAAACACCTGGGAGATCCCAAGCTCCACCAGCCTCTGGGCTATATAATTGGATATTTTCATTCTCATGTTATTTTCTCCTTTATTAAGGAATGGTAATTATCTGTCTGTGATTATACCACACCGTACTTTATTTTCCTATTAAAGTTTTCTTACTTTCTAAAAGCTTCCATTTTTCCAAGAAACAGGCTTTCTTTGGCAACTTTACCAGTTATGTGCCGTTTGTTTCCCCGCTCCGCCTTATTTTACAGGCAACTGCCGGTGCTCTCTTGGTTACAGCGTTCTGGCACATTCCGGGTAACCCCTGCCTGTCAGCAACTTTTCTCCTGTTCTGTTAGCTCCTTCCATATCTGCCATCAAACCACACTTTCATTGTTCCTTTCATTTACGTTATAATCGCAGAGTAATGCAACTATGGATTTTCGGCCACGATAAAACTTACTGCAAAAAAGGAGAGAACATATTTATGAAAAAGCAAATCAAATTGATGGCTGTATTATCCGCTGCCGGTATTTTAACTGCAGCTGCCCCACAGATGGGCATCTTAAACACAGCCTCTACTGTCTATGCCAAGGCAACTGGCTGGGTAGAAGAAAACGGTACATGGAAATTCTATGAGGAGGGTGATTACTTCGCCACTGATTCCTGGAAGAAGTACGGAGAAGACTGGTATTACTTAAATGAGGATGGCGAAATCGCTGTTGGTCAGAAAGTTGATGAGTACTATGTAGACGAGAGCGGAAAGAGAGTATCCAATTTCTGGGTTTCTGTTACCAATGACAGCTACTGGGACTCCCCTGATTCACCGGAAAATTACTGGCATTATTATGGAAAAGACGGAAAAGAAGTCGTTTCCAAATGGCAGAAGATCAACAACAACTGGTATTATTTTGACGAACAGGGTCAGATGCTTACTGGCAAGGTAGAAATCGCTGGTTCTACTTATTACCTGGGTAACGAAAACGACGGCGCACAGAAAACAGGCTGGTTTGAGCTTGAAAGTGCGAAAGAAGATTCCGATCATACACGTGCTTGGTATTATTTTGACAAAGACGGCGTTATGGTTAAAGATCAGGTAGATAAAAAAATTAACGGTTCCTACTTCACCTTTGTAAATGGCGAAATGCAGACCGGCTGGTACAAACTTCCTGTAACAGCAACTCCTTCAGAAGCGGCCGAAAATACTGACAACAAGACTTCCGCAGCAGGCTATCAGTACTATGATGAGAGCGGTGCAAGAGTCGAGGGCTGGAGAGAAATCGAAGGCATCGAGGGCATTAGCGCAGAAGGCGAACAGCACTGGTTCTTCTTTAAAAACGGTGCTCCTTACTTTGCGAAAAAGGGTATTGAATTATTCACTGTAAACTCCCAGAAATATGGATTTAATACAAAAGGTGAAATGCAGACCGGTCTTAAGGTTGTTAATCTGGAAGACGGTAATACTGCAAACTTCTATTTCGCAGACAACGGCGTGATCAACACTGGAAAACAGTCCATTATGAACGAAGATTCAGGTGAGAACGAGATTTGGTACTTTGTAACTTCCGGAAGCAAAAAAGGTCAGGGCTTCCACGGTATTCTTGACGATACTCTTTACGAGTATGGTTTAAGAAAACAGGCAGATGCGGATTTAAGAGTTGCAGCATTCGCTCTTAACGGCAAAAACTATCTGGTGAATACCAACGGTGTTCTTCAGAAAGCTTCCTCCACATCTAAGTCCACAGCAAAACCAGAGCTTGGCGCAGGCTTCAGAGATTTCAAAGACACCAATGAAAAAGTTTATGTTGTTGATGTAAATGGTATTATTCAGTAAATAGAACACCTTTATAAATGAAACATCCGTTCAATTGCCAAAAAGCCCGCAGTGTAACAGCTGCGGGCTTTTATTTGTTTTTAACAATTAAAAGAGTTATAACTATACAAAATGCCTAAATAGTAATTTTTTTTATCGATATTTCTGTTTTTGCGTTATATTTTTGTCGATTTAACGTTATACATATAGGAGTAGATTGTTTATCAATCTATAATAAAAGGAGGAGACCAATGAGAGAACTGTCCGTATACTATTGTTCCAAATGCGGGTATTATGGTTATTATCAGCTGGAGAGGAATGCGGTATGCCCAAAGTGCAAGGTGGACATGCTTGCTTTGTCCATCAGCTATCAGGCTTTCATGGATTTGTCCTGTGAAGAAAGGGATGAATTGCTTTCCTCTCAAATCATTGCTTCATCGTCTCCCTATGTAAAGCGCATTCTTGTGCCTCACAAAGTGAATAATAACCGGGAAATCATTGCCCGAATGGGAGACCGCATCACCGAACTGGAGATTGAAAACGAAAAACTGAATAAAACCATTGAATGGATGCACCAGACAATTTGGGAAATGGTACGTAAAAACAAAGGATTAAATATAAGTGATCAGGCTGAATCCCATAAGGGGATTGATCCCTGACAGGGACATTCCGGGAGTGCCCCCCTGCACTCCTTAGCCATCCCCTGTCAGGCGATTTTATCAGTACTTATGTAACGTCCGATCAATCTGTTCAGCGTCTGATTCAACCTTTCAATCACTTTATGGAGTCTCGAATTTTCTTCCATCAGCTTCTCATTCTCCATCTCTACAATCCGCAGTTTCTCAGCATCTGTCATAAAGATACCCCCTCCTTCTTCTGCTTTTCCTGTAATCAATATAAGTCCTTTCTAAGTGTTTGAAAAGTGAATTTTATCGCATTATTCGACATTTTTCACTTTGTTTTAGTCAATTTAATCAATTAATCTATGTCAATTTTAAAAGAAGTACTACATATGCCATGTCGATATCAGTCTGGCACTAGATATGCGATTACCTTCAATCTTATATTGTCGACATAATTGATATTAATTATAAATGTTTTTTTGATAATTTTTTAATTTATCACACGCTCTTTTGATCTCGTCAGATTTTTCACATATATAATGCTATATATCTATTTATTGATAGTCCAACTTCAATAAGCCGGCACTGAGTCCGGCTGAAAAAAAGGGTTATATTTTTCTGAACTATTATACTCACGAACTTTTAAGCCTCGTCATGAGAAGAGGGAGCTTAAGCTCGTCTAGCACTTCATTAATATGAAACAGCACTGGAACAGTTCCATCCGCCTTTCTGTCACCGGAAAGGAACCAGCAGACAACTGCATCATTGGGAAGAGATGCAGACAATGTGTATCCCGCTTTTTTAAGCAGATGCTGTATTTCATCTATTCCAAGACCAAGTGAAATGGCTATTGCCAGCAGTGTCTCCTTTGACGGCTGTTTATAGTGCTTAATGTATTGGAACATCCGTTCGCTGACATTGGCCGCGTCACAGATGGACTTGCACCTTCCTCTCCTGCCATTTAACAGTTGTCTGAAATATACGCTAAAATTATGATCACTGCTTAGAGAAAGACCTGCCTTATTAGCCAGAAGCTCGGTTTCCTCTGTTGTCAAATGAAATATCTCTGCACAAGAGACGATCAACTGTATCTTGGACTGCCTTGTCTGGGTGCTGCATGGGTGATTTTTCCACCAGGAAACAGCCTGTTTATTAACGCCCAGTTTCTGATAGACCTCCTCGAGAAGCTTTAAATCATTTGTTTTCTTATAGTCTTTGGCCAGATTGTTTAATGCAGTGTAGAAGCTTTCTTCCAATATTACGCCATGATCATCCAGCCATTGTTTGGTTTTTTTATAATCCATTTTATTCCCCCGCCTTTCTTAAACGGCTAATTTATGTGATTTTTTAACACAAAAAGAAGCCAGCTGATTTATAACGATCAACTGGCTATATTATATCTGCATTCTTTTAATTGTAGGGGGGATATCCTTATGATGCAAAAAACCGCCACAACTGGTAAATCGGCGTGGGTAAACGGTTTATCAGGGTTAGCAGAAAACACATTAACCCTGGTATCCCTGGTAATCAACTGTGCCGATACAGGTTAAGTTTAAGGTATTCTTTAACAGGTCTCCAGGAGAGATGAAGTACTCATACATATCTTTTAACTTTTGCAGATAAGATACTGCGTCCTCGTTTTCACGATCTGTATCATTGGCAAAAGTCTTAACAAATTGAATACAAAAACGGGTTACTTCTATAATAAGGTCATCCGACAGTTCATAAGAAGCAGAAAGTTCCTCTTCATTCTGATTGTTACTGAGCACTTCATATAGCTGGTCAATTGCTTCATCCACATTTTCATCGGATACAGGGCTGTTTTCCACATCTGACTGAAATATACGGCTGTTATAGCTGGAAGGATCTTTTTGTATGATTTCAATAATCCGATCAATTAGAGGAAATCCTGGAGTACCCTTTAATTGAATCTCATACTCGTCTCCTGCTTCCTTATAACAATGATAAGCAAACTGGGAGCACATCATCGCTTCTCTGCCCTTGTATATTAAGGCATCTTCAAGTTCCATCAGAATACCCATGGAAAGCTTCACAATCCTTGTTACAAGACCTTGAAGCCCTGTATCACCTAACATGTTGTTAGCGATACAATAAAGGCCGATAAACGGAAGCTGGGCATGTGCATAGGGCAGCTTCTCACTGACATAGCGGGCTGCAATGTCCATAACTGGCTGGCAATTGTAATTCCCCGGATTTAACCGCATCACATAGGCGGTTCTTGCTGTTCTGGTAAGAATGGTATCCTCGATGGCATTGGGGGGCGTTTCCTCAATTACGGTTCCTACAGGCTTGTCCGGCCCGCAGCTTAAGGCGGTATGGCTTACTTCTGATCTGGTAACCCAGGCAATAATTTGGGATATCTTTTCGTTATTCGGCTCCAGTAAAAGGATATCTCCTGCCTTTAGTTCACTTACTTTGACTTTTTCACCCATCGTTTCTTCCTCCTGAATTAATTAAAATATTGTTTCAGTTCTTTTACCTTATTCCGACTGACCAGTATCACATCGGAAATGTCCTTAAAATACATATCATAGGTATAGTTAATCCGCGGCCGGAACCTGTCTGCTCTGGATAAATTCGCCAGATAGCATTTATGAGTGCGGAAAAATGAATTCTTCTTCAGCTTCTCCTCATAAAAATTCAGAGTTTTATTTCCACGGAATACGTGATCCCTGGTATGTATCATACAAACCCCCTGTAACGCTTCTATATAAAATATATCAGCCGCCGGTATCAGAACAATGTCTTCCTCGTTGAACCCGCAGATCATATCTAAATTATAATCATACTGCCCGCTGATCTCCTGATACACGTTTTGTCCGGTGGTGGTAGTCTCTAATTTATTCAGGCATTTAAAAAGCCGTTCTTTCGTATAGGGTTTTAGCAGATAGTCCACTGCATTCAGTTCAAATGCCTTAGCTGCATAACCATTATAAGCAGTTACAAAGCAGATCTTAGTCTTGGGGTGAAGGCTGCTGATTTGCTCTGCAATGTACATGCCATTAATTCCCGGCATGTCTATATCTAAAAACAGGAGGTCGCAGGGGTTCTTTAATAAATATGCCAGTCCCTCTCTGGAATCAGAAAATGCCCCAGCCAGAGTAAATCCCTCTTTTTTCTTCAGCATTTCCGTAAGATATTCAATTGAATTTTTTTCATCATCAATAATTACAACCTGCATACCTGTACATTACCCCCTCTTTGGTATCTGAAAACTGATTTTTGTTCCCTTAAAGCCCTGACTTTCAATGACCAGTCTGCTTTGAAAACATATGTTAAGCCGGTAATTGATATTACTGATCCCAACACCGCTTTTTGAGGTGCTGCTTTTTGTAGAGTTGATTTTTGGGCTGATCCCCCTGCCGTCATCCTCTACACTGATTACCAGCCTGTCATCAGCCTCCACCACCCGTATCAGAATATTCAGTTCACCAGACTTATATCCGTGCTTAATGGAATTTTCCACCAGAGGCTGAATGGTCAGTGGAAGAATGTCGTTTGAAAGGAGTTCAGCCGGTGCATCAATCTCAAACTTTAAGGCACCGTTCATTCTCACATTTTCCAGTTCCACATATGCATTTACCAGATCCAGTTCTTCTTTTAACTGATAAAGTGTATAGGTTCTGTAATCAAACCTGTATTTTACCCTTAGAAAGTCAGACAGGCACATGAGCATATTTTTTGCCATGTTCACATTGGTATCCATAAGGCAGTATATGTTGTGGAGAATATTAAATAGGAAGTGGGGAGAAATCTGCGCCTGCAAAGAAGCAATCTCCATCTCATGGGCAAGTTCCGACTGGCGGAAGGTATCCTCTACATTGACTGCCAGAACATATCCCTGGCCAAGGAGGAAAAAAAGCACCCCAAAGTAGTAGAAATTGAAATCGCTTAAAAATTGTATATCAATATTATGCTGGATATCCACAATTTGCAGGACACACGAAGCAAGAAATACACAATAGCCCAGAAAAACCGGGCCGGCATTGGGTTTTTTCAACTGGAATGCCCTGGCAATTTTAAAAAAATAACAAAGTGCATTTACAACCAGAATGGGTACGAATACCATATCGTCATATAAAACCGGCATAACCGGCAGACATATAAGAACTGCGGTATAGAAAAAATCAAAAATCTTTAAAAAGCGAAACGGGTGGTTTTTCCCCAGCTCCGGGTACATGCTCCACAGATAAAACTGAATGGAGGTGATCTGAACCATAAACGACACATACTCTATCTTTAGAACTGCATCAATGGTAAGAAACGGAAAAATACTGACCAGACTCTCGCCGTCTATTATAGAAGCAGCAATCAGCACAGAAATACAAAAAATCCAGAGATAAATGGACTGGGCTTTTTTATTCAGACACCAGTTAAAAACATACAAATAGCACGCCATTCCGGCCAGGATACCTATAAATCCGATGTTTTTCATCAGGTTAATAAGGTGGTACCGAAACAGAGGAACCTGTTTCCCTATATAGACAGGAAGGACAATCCCTCCGTTGTTACAATGAAAATTTGATACTTTAATTTTAATTACAAGATCGTTTTGATCTGTATGGAAGTAAACAAACTGAGGGACCCAGCTGGATATTTCTGACTCCTTATCAGCTCCGATTTTCCCATTGCCAACAATTTTTATATCATTTATGAAAAGCTCATATGCACTGGAGACATAATTAAGCTTCATGCAGTAATCACCGGGAGATGGAACTTTTACACGAAGTTCATATACGCCAATGCCATGTTTACCCAGCTTCTTTCCGTTTATTACCTTTCCCCGCCAGGATCCAGGAACCTCTATGCTGTCTGCGGTCTGTGAGCCGGTATCTTCTAATGTACCTTCATAAAATTTCCAAACACCATTTAACTGAACAGCCTTCTTCTCCAAATTTTCTTCTGACAGGTTTAAAAACCCATCCGCTATAGGATAAGAAATATATTGATTCCGGATGCTTACCAAACCTGATATCAGACAGACTGACAGAATTAAAAATAACAGGGCTTTTCTGTTCTTCTTGTATTTTTCTTTCATTAATTGTTTAATTCTTCCCCCGGATCCGTTGCCGATCACGCATTAAATTTCATGTATTTTTGTTTATTTTACTATTTATGGAAAAATATAGCAATATAAATATTTTTCATAATACAGCAAAAAGAAAGGGCGCAAACAGGCTGTTGCATGCGCTCTTTCTTTTTTGCATCTGGGGAACTTCATAATCTATTTCGGTATAAATAGTGTAATGGGCTTTTTAAATGTTATGGTATTAAGAAATACGTTCTCCATTGGGCCCTACCCGATGTCCATCGGGTGTTACAGTATCTTTGAGCATGGAACCTTTGGTAACGTCTGCTGCCTCACTGAAATAGTACCATTTCCCATCAATCATGTTCCAGCCGGTATACATAGATCCCTTTTTCCCGTCACTGACCGGATTTAAATAATACACACTTCCTTTGTATTCAAACCAGCCAGTTACCATATATCCGTTATCATCAAAGAAATACCAGTCATTTGTTCCTTTCCAGTCAGTATACACCCACCGGTTCACCGGTCGGCTTCCATCTTTTCCGATTATCTTCCAGCCATTTTCATCTGATTGCCAGTTACCTGGGTAGTAATGATCATCGTCTCCGCCAGTTCGTTTTCCGGGCTCTGTGATCTCTCTGTCATCATCGTCACTGTCGTCTTGGGGCAGTTCTTTTACTGTGACTGTGAAATCATCTGTGAACTCTTTCTCATTCCCATACCGGTCTGCTGCGTAATAAATAACCTTAACTGTCCGGGTTCCTGTTTTGGTAAGATTATATTCCAGATCATACTGCCCCTCTGTTAAAACTGTTTTTCTGACTGCATTGGAAGGACTGGCTTTCTGATATTCGGTTACTTCGAGACCCTGTGTATCCAAGTCTTCTCCCAATGTATAGCTGACTTTATCCGGTCTTTTTGTTACTTTGATACGAAGGGTGTAGTATTCCTGCTCTTCCTGTTCTTCCAAAACCGTTATGTGAATGATTACATCAAGAGGGATTCCACTGGGATTAATCACGTTGTCTGGAAGTACTACGGTTCCATCCACGGTAAAGCTCTGTTCTTCACTTAGTAACGGATCATATGCGCTTGAATCTAAATCCCAGACCACATCTGCCTGGACGTTTCCGTAATTGGTTCCTAACGTAACTTTTGCTGGGATTCCCAGGGCAGTAACTGTTTTGGCGGTTCCGTTGGTAATTCCTTTTATAGCAGACAGAGGATAAATTTTTTCCAGGATTTTATCCGTTGCTGTTTCGGCATCCACGGTTACTTCGATGGTGGCAGTTAGGGGTATACCATCGGGATTCACCACTTTATCGGGAAGAGTCACGGTTCCTTCCACGGTAAAGGTCTGTTCCGTCTTCTGGTCAGGATCATAGGAGCTTGCTTCTACGTCCCAGGTTACAACAGCTGATACAGTCCCTTTATCTGTCTCAATGTTCACGTTCTCAGGCAGCCCAAGTGCAGAAGCAGTTTTTGATGCACCATTGGAAACCCCTGTTACAGCGGGTAATGCTGAGATACTCTCCAGAACTTTATTAAGCACTTCAGCATTTACAGTAACATGGATCGTTGCCTGAAGGGATATCCCATCTGGATTATATACATCGTCAGGAAGAAACACAGTTCCTTCCACATCAAACGTCTGCTCTTCCTTCTGATCGGGATTATAAGAGCTTCCTTCCACGTCCCAGGTGACTTCTGCGGATACCTCACCCATATCAGTCTCAAGAAATACATTCTCAGGCAGCCCTAGTGCAGAAGCAGTTTTTGATGCGCCATTTGCTATTCCAGTAACCGGCGCAGGAGATGTAATAGATCTCAACGGATTTTTGGTTGCTGATAAAGTTATGGTATAGGTATCGTCTGAATCGGTAGTTCCGTCATTGGCTTTGAATACCAGTGTATAGGCTCCTGCTTCTGTCGGTGTGAAGGAATAGTTCCTGGCAGCAGACTTCTCTGCTTCCTCGTTTACTTTTACCTTATAGTTCAAATCGTCCTTGTTTTCATCAACAAATATTGTATCCAAATCCAGTGTATAAGCATGATTGACTATCATTGTTGCGGACTCTGCTGCATCTACTCCACTTTTCCTCTCTGGAATTGTATTAACGGCATGGAGCGTTACCGTATAGGTATCTGTGGAATCGGCTGATCCATCATTCGCTCTGAATACCAGTGTATTTGTTCCTATAGCGGTAGGCTTATAGGAATAACTTGCATCTGCTGTTTCTTCCGCCCCGCCGTTTACTATTACTTTATAGGTCAGAGCATCATGATCAACATCTTCAAAGATTTCATTTAATTGAACGGAGTAGGTTTTCTGGACTGCTACGCTGTCCACTACGGACTCACTTACTCCGCTTTTTCTTTCTGGAGGTGTGTTTGCTGCTTTTGCATTCAGAATTACCTTGTAGGTATCTGTGGAATCGGAAGTTCCGTCATTGGCGGTGAATTCCAGTGTATACGTTGTAACCTGATCCGGTACAAAAGTATAATCTTTGTCAGCTGCCGTTTGAGTACCCCCGTCAACTTTTACTTTATAGTTTAAGGTATCCAGATTCTCATCTTCAAATATTGTACTCAGATTTAATGCATAGGTGGCACTGACTGTTATATTTTCAGTTGTCGCGGCTCCTATATGAAATTTTCTATTTGGAATCGTATTTACAGCCGTGAGTATTACCGTATAGGTCTCTGTGGAATCGACTGATCCATCATTCGCCCTGAATTCCAGTGTATTGGTTCCCGCAGAGGTTGGTTTAAATGAATAATGCGCATCTGCTGTCTCTTCCGCACCTCCGTTTACTTTTACCTTATAGGTTAAATAATCACCTTCATTATCCTGAAATATTGTATTTAGATTGATTGTATATGGTTTATTAACTGCCACACTGTCTGGTACCGCTTCATTTATATCATCCTGCCTTACAGGAGGCGTATTTGCCGCCTTCACATTCAGATTTAAAGTATAGGTATCTTCCGAATCTGCAATTCCGTCATTTGCTATAAATTCCAGGGTTAACGGTCCAATAACCAAAGGAATATAAGGAAGCACTTCATCTGCCGCAGTTTCTGTTCCCCCATTAACTTTAACCTTATAATTTAAATCATCATGATCCGCATCCTCAAAAATATCATTTAAATTAATGTTTATTGGATCACCTTTTGTAACGTTTTCCGATTTAGATGCTGGCACCCCGCTTTTCCTTACTGGTGCTGTATTAACTGCAGTAAGTGTTACTGTATAGGTGTCTGAAGAGTCCACCGTTCCGTCATTAGCAATAAATACAAGGGTATATGTGCCTGCTGGCGAAAGGGTATAGGAGTAATTGTATTCTGTTGATACGAACGACGTGTCGTTAATCTTTACTTTATATGTCATAGAGTCTGTATCCGGGTCCTCAAATATTGTACTTAAGTCCACAGAAAATGCGGTTTTAACTGGCAAACTGGCTGATACACTGGCTCCTACATCGCTTCTTCTGACAGGAGAATAGTTTACACCTTGCACATTAACGGTTGTGCAAACTGGTTCTGAATGGTAAAGATTATCTACTGCGGCTACCTTAATCGTTCTCGGTTTTGTATCTGGTTTTACTATATTTGTATTTTTGTATGTGATCGCTTTTATTAATGCCGCAACATTGGTATCGTTTGCATTTAAATTTAGTAAAACAGTTAATCCCGTTCCTGAAGTTCCTCCTGAATACGTGCCAATAGAGGTTCCGCTATAGAGGACATCGCTTCCGGAAAGTGTGATCCCACCTGTCTGGGCAATTTCAAGCACATCTTCTGAAGCAACTATATTACTGGTAATAGAAGCAGTAACTGAACCCCCAGTATAGAAACTGCCGTGAGCGGAATCTACTTTTACTGTGGCATCGCTGTCTTTATCCAGAGGTACTGCAGATCCTCCTTCTGTAAATGACACTGTATCTCCATCTAAATTTGAGATAATCGGAGGTGCGGCTGCGTCAGTAAGTGCTACACTCAGTCCGTCAAAATCCACATAGTCACCTGCATCGCCTGGGTAAGTGACTTCGGCCTCCAGCACAACACGTATCATTTTAACTTTTGATTTTACATACAGAACTGGCACCGTAACTGTTTCCCAGGCGGGAATATCTGTGCTTATCCCAGCTGTGCTCTTACTCACCTCATAACTGCTCCCAATAGGCTCGCCACTTCCTGCTGCATTATCGTACAATTCAATTCGCAGTGTTCCTTTATCTGTATTCATATAGGGAAAAACCTGGACAAAAGCATTCAGATTATAATATCCCGGAGTCTTTAAAATATAATCTTTATATATTTTTCCCACAGCCGTATTTGTACCATATGCAGTACAGTATTCTATAATATCATTGTTACCATCGTTGTCATTCAGATCCTTAGGTGAAGGTTCCCCAGCCAGGTTTAATTGATTATACTGATACCAGCCTTTCTGTGGGGTCACCGTGGAAAAATCAAAATTATTGTTGAAATCAATGTTTCCAACCCAGCCTGAAATTGAGGTTGCATCCTGATCTTCTGTACTAACTAATTCTCCTGTTTCACCATAAACACACACCGGGACTGTAGTAACAAGCAGTGCCACAGTGAGTACCCCGCTTAAGCAGCGGAACTTTTTATTTAAAAACATTCAATCCCTCTCTCCCATACAATTCTCAAAGGCATAGAGGGAAAACAAGCTTCCTCCTCTATGCCGCTGAAAACATTTTTGAATACTATGACGTCTTATTTATATTGAAAATATAGGTTCTGCTATCAAGTCCGGCCTTGGAAGCAACCACAATCTCGATTGGATTTAAACCTTTACTAAGTGGTATTGCCTGATCGCTGTTAAATGTGGTGCCATTTAACGAAATAACAACAACTGCTTCTGGATCTTCTGGTGTAGGAGTGACTTTTGTACTGGCAAGATTCCGGGTTGTAAGATTATAACTATACGTGGTCTTTGAAAAACCGGGTATGCGGAATCCAGTCATTGCCACAGAAGCCAGATAAGGGCTGCTGGCCCTTGTAACAGTTACCATATAAGTCAATGTATAACCGCCTGCTGACGTCACTTTAATTTCAACGTTATTCAGCTCACCAGTCATGGAAACAGAAGCTTTTCCCCCTATCAATTCCTGCCCATTAACCGTAATAGATGCCGTAGTTTTTGATGCTACCGGAATTACGGTAATGCAATCAGAATCGTATCCCACATTAGAAGTATATGATAGTATATCTGAATGGAAAGCAGGAGTCAGCATTGCTGTGTGTTCTTCCTTATCTTTTATTACCAATGAAGTCAATACGTCTACATCTGTTTCTATCAACTCCAGTTCCATGACGGACGCGGCGGATTTATTGGCTTGTAATCCTCCATAATTAGGAACAAAGAATCTGAAATATCTGGCATATACGGGGCTGGTCAGGACACGGGTACAAAGATTATTTGTGTTGCCTGTTACTGTATCAACTGCGATCCAATTAGTTCCATCTAAGCTTTTCTCCAGACTAAACGAAGTCATACAATAATTAATCGGCCAACCAGCATATCCACCTATACTTTTCACTGTCCATTGACCGATCCAACAAGATTTATTCAGATCCAGACGTAGCCACCCTGGCAATGAAGCGCACAGCCATCTGGAGGTTGGGTCACTCACTATACCGTTTACAGCTCTGCCAGGTTCGTAAGGATCGATATAACTACTTGCAGTTATATCAGCATTTAAAGCTAAATTTTTACCCATATTTATCTCATCAATCCTTTCCGGTAAATTGAAATACGGTTATTCTTTCACCCCCCCTGATGGCTAAGGTCGAATAGGATAGTAACCATACATGGCAATAACGTAATGAACACCGGGGTTTGGCTCAAACCCCTTTAAATTGGGCACACAAAATGTGGTATTAACATTGCCTCCAAATGTATATCCAAGCAAAGAAAACAATGCCTGATATTGCAGTACCGGGTATTCCTTTCCATCACAATACACCGAGCCCATAGGGGCAAACGTATAGGGTACAGTTAATATTTGACCTAGCAAAACTTCATCCATGTATCTTCTCTCCTTTCCTTTCCTTTCCAGAAATCACAGCAAAAATCATAATCTCTCCGGATACAGACCTTCAACTGCTATGTAATATTTCATTTGGTTGGTTGCCGCAAGGGGGTTTGCATTTCTCAAGTCCGGCAGCTTAAAATTAGTGGAATCTCCCCCAAAGGTAGTACCTAAGAGAGAATATAATGCCTGATTCATGCCAATATCTAATGATCTTCCATCACAGAGCATCCAGCCTCTCGGTTCAAAATTATAGGGAAATAACTGAATTTGGCCAATTATTGGGTCCATAAATAATTCCTCCTTAATCTGATTGTTTTCGTCAGTTGGTTGATTGAAACAAATTCCGCTTGATTGGGCGGTATGCAGCATAGACGCGGGGTGAGAATGACTTGTTAAAATTAAGCCTGCCTATTGCGTTTTATCATGCTGAGTATGCTTTATCATACCAATTAGAGAGGTATAAAACCCGAAATTAATTATGACTTTTTAATCAAAACGAAATGCAACAATCCGTTTCTTTAATAACATTTAGATTGAAATTGATGAATTGTGTGTATGGGATTTATTGATCTTATGGCCTACATATAGACCGAAGCCTTTAGATCTGAATGGGGATACAGCCCCCGGATATCTTCTAGATCAGATTAAACTGTTCCATGATATTTTCCTGATATCCGGGATGCCTGTGTTCTTTTATAAGTGAGCCAAGTGCCACCAGTCTCTTGTCCGTAAGACGGTTAAGCTTCTTAAGCCTTGATTCGCTGATTGTTTCAGTAGAAATGGAACTTTGATATAATTCTGGCTCATAACGCCACAGCTTAAGCTGATCCCGATAGCGGGTAATCAGTTTTTGGGCAATATCAAGCCCTTCCGGATCAAAATCACCGGAATAATAAATCTCTGCACCGCCCTTGACCAGTAAATCAAGAAGGACAAGCACGGAAAGACGAAGCTGACCGCCGGAACAGACGCAGGAAACATCAGTTCCATTTCGTTCTGTAAGCATTGAGAAAACAGAAGGATTTTCTACAACATAAACCCGAGGTCCCACCGGCTCTGCATACTTTAACAGGCTCAAATTCTGCAGAGTTAATATCTGAGGCTCTCTTCTTTTCAGATATGCTTCCATTCCCTTGTGGACTGTTCCCTCTAAGACATATCCCTTGATTCCATAACAAAGAACCCAGTTATATAAATCATCTTTTATAATGCCTGCCCTGTAAAAAAGTTCTGTTCTTTCTTCCAGAGCAGTCTGGAAAAGATTGCACTCACCGCCTAAAAGAGTACGAATCCCCTGCAAAAGATACGTTAAGCTTCTTTTTCCTTCATCAAAATAATGAGGATTGCCAGTGATAGAAGCAGCAAATACCGGCAGCCTTAAATAATTGTCTGAAAAAACGGGAAGGCTGTTTAAACCACACGATATGACTGGAAGCTGTTCTAAAAACCAGTCCGGGCTGGAATTATAATCCCTTATCATTAAGGTATTTAAAGCACTCCCTTTTATCAGACCACTCTCCAACCACATCCCGGCCGGAGTTCCATGAAAGGTATGGGCATACTCCATGAAATAATTTTCACGTGTTTCCTCTTCTCTGGCCTTTCTTTCCTTATTGGAAACCAGCGTATCATCCAGAACCATGGTAACCAGTGCCTCTAAGCAGCATCCGGCAAAACGAGTCCGTTCTATCGCCTTATTAATCTGTCTGACAGAGACGCAGAGTGTCTGCCCCTGATTTATCTCCACCTGCAAAAAACCTTCCAGAGACTCTGCCTCTTCCTTTGTCAGTTCAGATATAATAATCTTACCACCCAGCCGGGAGAGGGATTGATATTTTTCCCGAAGTCCTTTTAACAAACGCCGAAACCCCATGCTGCTAAAATACCTGACCGCTTCCTCCAAAAGCTCATCGCCGTTCCATTTCTCCATCTTTTGCAGGCCTTCTAACCTTTCCATTCCAGATATAGGGTAGTACTGTAACGAATTTTGCATTTTCTTTCCGTAAAAGCTGGTAAATCGCCAGCTCGGGAACGGTTTCGCAGTCTCCCCATAAAATCTGTGAATTAATGATAAATTCAAAATCCATATCTACCATAAGCCGGAACATATCGCTGATGTTCTGCTCATCCACACCCGCAAATGCCTCATCTAAAGACACCAGTCTGGGGGCGTCATCTCTGGCACCGTCATATTTAGCCACTACGGAAGAAAACAGCGGAACGTACATGGACATGGCCTTTTCTCCACCACTGAAGGTGAAAAACGCATTGTTGGTCAGTTCTTTTCTATTTTCTCCTGTTTTCTGAAAGAACAGCTGAAATTCAAACCACTTTCTGTAATCCAGTACTTCTTTCATGACTGCATGAAAGCTGCGGATACTTCCGGTATCTTCCATAATTCTTCTTGCTTCCTGAACTTTTGTCTGAAAATGAAGAGACAGCTGTTCTAATTCCTCTTCACGCATCAGCCCTGCGTCCTTTTTCAACAGTTCTACCAGCTCTCTGGTATCCAGCTGTCCTTCCTCCTCGGCTTTTTTCTTTTTCCAGACCAGACTTAGTTTTAATCCGCTGGAGGTATTCATAGTGCCCATGAGCCGGTTCATTTTTTCCACCCAGCTCTCACTTTTATAAATTTTATAACGGATTTTCTTGCTCACTGTATTAGCAAGCACGTCTTCAAATAAGGTTCTGTCGCTTTCTTTTACCAGACTTTTCTGAATCTCCACGTCACCGGAAAGACCTGAAAGGAGAGTGTCATAGGAAACCTCTCTGCCCTTATATTTGGCAAGTATGACAAGACGCTTAAACTCAGGCTCTATGGTACCTCTGGGTAGATCCTGGTAGTCTTCTTTCCCAAAAACCGGCTGAATAGTCAGGTTATAGTCCACCAGTTCACTTAAATTCTCGTAAAATCTCTGCTGGAGTAAACTGCTTAATTCTCCGCTGTTTCTCAGTCCCTCAGACTTCAACTGGCGGCAAACACTGGCAGCTGCCTCAGGAATGTTTTCCCACAGCAATGTATCAAGTACGTTAACAAGGGATAAATTCTTCTCATCTAAAAGACATCTTTCCAGAAGTGCCAGATCCAGATGCCTTTTTTCCTTCTGCTCCCTGAGCGCCAACAGCCTGTCTTCACCGAATTTATAATCCTTTTCATAACCGCTTTGCTTTAAATAACAGTCCTTTAACTCATCCGGAATAGCAGCCAGGCGTTTTATACAATGTTCCAGCTGCTCTCTCACAGACTCATAATCTTTTGCCTTTAACTGCTCATCACAAGCGGATATGGTGCTGTTAAGACCCGATACTTCCCGATGCTTTTTACCGATATCATATCGGATCTCATCAAGAAGGAGCAAAATCTCTTCCATACGATCCTGCAGAACACGGACATTTTCAAGAGAATGCAGATATGACTGATGAAGCAGCTCCAGTGATCCGATGGAATCGTAATAGGATGAGGCTTCCTCTATCGCTTCTCTGTATATGGATAGTTCACCTTTTAAATAGAGCTTTTTACTGTTTTCAGCTACTGCAAGTCCTGCTTCTGTCAGTTCTTTTTGGAGCAAAGCCACGTTTTTCTCTTTTTCCGCCAGTTCTTCTTCCAGCTTATTTAACCGTTCCAACGTCTCATAAAGATCCTTTATGGACTCTCTTACATCAAACTCCGATGGATATTTACCATACTCATCCTCAAGTCTGGCTATCTGGTTTTTATTGTTTAAGAGCTGCTTTTGTGTCTCCTCCAGTTTTTCGGCGCACAGAGAAAGTTCTTCTTCCAGATCCTGTATCTTTGCCATACGGTACTGCTCTCTGGCTCTTACACCAATAAATTTTGCTTCATAGGAATGAGTGATGGTTCCTTTTAATAATCCCAAACCAAATCTACCCTCCTCATCAATCCAGGTCTGCCCTCCCGGTGCTGTGGCGACTGCTCCTAAAACAGAGGAAAGTTCCTGATAAAACAAAATATCGTCAACTTCAGAGGATATCTCCAGAAGTCTTGCAATATTTTCCTTCACTTTACTAATATCTCCGAAAATATAGGTATCTCTCATTCCCTCTCTGAATGCCAGCACCTGTTCCTGATAGTTTGCGGGCACCACAACAGCATCCAGCATTCCCATATAGTAAAGTGCCTCCTCCAGGCGGTTTCTTTTCTGTTCGTCCAGAAATTCTGCAAAATCTACGACCTTATAGAAGGGGTAATGTGGAATCTTATGCTGACGCAGCCACAAACGGTTTGCAAGTACGGGTTCCTGTTTTTCCGGCTCAGGATCCTTCTTATTCTTCCAGCTTTCAAGCTCCTGCCTTACTTTCCCCCAATCATCTTTCTCCAGTTCTCTTCGATGCTCCAGTTCCACACCAGTCTTTTGAAGAACAGCCAGAATTCTGTCCTTATGCTCCCGAAGCATTTCCCTTGCCTCAAGAGAATCTGTAAGTGCATCGTAGGAACGAATTCTGCTGGTATAGTAACGTTCCTCTTCTTCGGAAAATGTCAATATGGAATTGCTTCTGACCCACTGATAAAACTGCTCCTCCCATTCACTCTTTATTTCTCTGCATTGCTCTTCCTGGTCTTTTTTAAGAACCAGATAACGCTGCTTTTCCTGCCTGGTCTTCTCCAGTCGGACCAGTTCCTCCTCCTGCTTTTCAGCAATCCGCTGCTTTTTTTCCAAAAAACCGATTCCAAGATCAATATCCCGCCGTATCCCCGCCATCTGCTCTCTTAATGTGTGAAATGGATATGGGTTGGAAATATCTTTTTTTAGATCACCGGCCATAAACATATGCTCATCAAAGTTTAATACATCAAGGCCTGCTTCCATCTCATCAAGAACTTCTTCTATTTCTTTTTCCTGCTGCTCCAGCTTGTCAGTCTGTTCTTTTTCGGTATAAGAAAGCTCGGTTTCCTTTCTGGTTCTCTCTTCCAGACTTTTTTCCTTTTCGGCCAGCTCCTTCTCAGCCTGATGAAGTTTTTGTTCTGCCTCCAGCTTTTGCTCCATCAGCTTTGAGATGTCGCTGCTGTCCAAACGCTCCTTCTTCTCCTCAAGAGCCGTTTTCTCAATATTCAGGGCATCTTCTCTTTGAATCTCCTTCTGACGGTTCTGGCTGCATTCTTCTATTTTTCTCTGTATCCCTGCATATTCCTTCTCATATTCCCGATATTCCCGATCTGCATTCAGATACCGATCTGCTTTTTCGTACAAAACAGCCCGGTTGTACTGCTGATAGACTTCGTTGATTCTGTCTGCTGCTTTCTTTCCCGTTTCCAGTTCCATCAGCCTTGTCTTTAAATTGTCCATGTTCTCAATTGCCTCTGACATGGGGCGAAGATCCTCATCGGAAAGAGGTGACATTGAGCTGCTTAATATCTCATTTAATACGGTTGGTTTAAAATCTTTGGAAAGTTTGGGTGTACGCAGCTGTATGAGTAAATCCACCAATTCTTTGTACTCTTCCACATTTTCATAGCCAAAAAGAGTTTCATTGACCAGCTTCATATAATCATTTTGGCCATCAATTACCTGACCGCCTTCACCCAGGCGGTTCGCAAGCTCTATCCGGCTTAAAGTAATCTTATTTTTCAGTTCCTTATACAGAAAGAAATCTCTTCCTATACGGCGTCCGTCCCGTATTATGAAATGCCAGGAGTCAAGTTTTTTATTCTTCTTTGCACAAAGGCCGATGCCAATGGTGATATAAGAATCACTGTCCTTACGCTTAAATTCCATATACAAATAACCAGTCCGCTCTTCTCTGCCGTCATTCTCCTCAAGTAGGTAGTTCTCAAGCTTTCTCGCTCTGGTTCCAAAGGGATCCAAACGCTCTGCTGCCTTATTGCCGTCTAAAAGAAGGGGGATAAAGCTTTGCATGGTAACAGATTTTCCTGATCCGTTTGATCCGCGCAACAACAGACGCCCATCCCTGAAGTGAAATTCTTCCTCGTCATAATACCAGAAATCAATCAGCCCAATCCGGTTAATTACCCATTTACTGGTTTTCATTTAACGTTTCCTCCCCGCTTTTTCGTTCCAGATAACGGTCTGGATATTTTCCTGTCAACTTTCCTGCTACCGGCATAATTTCTGCTTCCTCTGTTACCTGATCAATTCTTAAAAAATCCAGACCTTCCATTTCTTCTACAATTGTCTGGATAAACTCTGGATCAGGCATCTCACGAAAAGCCTTTGAAAATCCGCTGCCGTATTTTGTCCTGGTTGTCCGTATGATTTCTTCAAGCTTTATGAGCGGAAGATTGATTCTTTCATTCACTTCAACGTTTAACCCGCCTGATTCTACCAACTCCCTGATCTCTCCATGAAGGAGTAAGATGGCGTCAGATAAGCTGTTTCTGGCAGGAAATATCTTTCCAAGGTCTCCTGTCTCGCCAAGAATTAAATAAGCACTTGATTTATAAACCTGAAGAGTCGCATCAACTAACTGTTCCAAATCATTTTCTATAACGCTCCTGTAATTCTTCACATAGTTAAAATCCTCATCCTGTCCATTCTCCCGATACAGGCCAAGAGAGAGAAGCAGCTTCCGGTATACCCTCTGCCGCCTGATCACCCCTCTGTCCTCATTCATGTCAAGCCACTCACTCTGGAAAAAATCTGCTACGGATTTATTGGCACTGATATCCCGGGTAAATGTTCTGGCAAAATATCTGGAAAGACCTGTATTCTCGTATAAGGCTTCTGTTTCCAGGTCCGTGACAAACTGGTCCCCATTTCCGTCATCCATAACAAAGAGATCGTTCTTCATACAGAATTTCATTACGCGAATCAGTCTCTGACGATTGGCATACACGGTCCAGGACATCTGTCCTTCCGGATAGTTGCCGGTAATATATTCCGTCAGCTGGGATAGCACAAACTGCTCCTCTGCATCCTTATCCTCCAAAAACATTAGAATTACACAAAATAAAGCGTAGTCGGATATATCTTTGAATTCTCGAATGCCCATCCAGGGAAGGGCCTCTCCAGGCAGCTTTTCAAGCTTTACCAGACTGCTGTTACTGATAATCCGGTACCCAAGCTTTTCTACAAGAAAGGGGCGAACCTCATTGATCTCGTCCTTAATCCGGTAATATTTATCTCTGTCCCTGTATTTGGATATCCACCGTTCATTCATCAATTCTTCCAGTATATTCACAGATTCTATTCCTCCTCAAAGCAAAGCACAAATGCCGGCATTTCAAAGCTGCCATCCTGACAATTTACGATGCAGCGTTCTTTTGTTCCAGGGTTTTCCACATAGTAAACCCGTCCGTCCCCTGTTTTCCCCAGCCCATCGCCTTCTAATGCTCTGGCAAGCCAGCGAAGCAGAATATACCGGGCGCTTTTTTCAAGAACAGGAAGCTTATCAAAATGAATCTCCCCGTTATTTAAGAAGCTGTCCATCATAAGCTGCTCCTTCTCCTGCTTTTCCATCTCTTCTATTTTTGCCTGTTCTTTCTCTGCAGTGTAATCCCTGATAAAGCTGCGTTCTGCTTTTTCTCTGAATTCCCGTATTCTTGGAGCGATCTCCAGGGCGCAGGTAGGTTCTTCATAAATTCCGGCATTAATGCTGTCGGTGGTCTTTTGGAAATCTCCCTTCAAATGCATGGGTTTCTCCACTCCAAATACAACTGCAGATAAGCAGTGAGCTTCCTTTAAACTACTGCAAGATAAAAAAGTCTCACACAACTTTCTGTATTCTTCCTTACGATTAGCACCACTTGTGAACTGCTCACTGATCTGGGTGGCATATCTGGTAATTCTTCGAATACTTTCATTGGTCATGTCAAACAGTCTTGATGCCTCGCTTTGTACCCCGCCAATCTCCATAAACCACTCCTGCATACTGGCAAATCGTCCTCTGGTCCGCTCATACAGTTCCTCTCTGTCCGGTTCCATATCGAGTCTGGGGATAGATAACTCATATTCTACAGTTTTTTGATATATCTGTTCCAGAGTCGCGGGCGTGATACGGCGCATAATCTCTTCAATTACACCTACATTTAACTGAAGTCCCTTCACGAAGGAACGGAGATATTCAATCAGCTTGTCCTTATACATCAAAAACTGAGCGGTTTTCATTAATTCTTCCGCTCTTGCGCTGTTTAGGTCTCTCATATAGTCCTGATAGTTTTGGTTTAAGCGGATAAAATCATTGTTTAGGCTATTCCACCAGCCATATACATCTAAGGGGGATTTTTCTGATATTTCAAAGACTTTTGACAATTCAATCCTTATTTTTTCAAGGAGTGTGGGTTCTAAGGAGGCCCCTTCCACGAAGAGTTTTTCTAACCGTATGGTCATTCGCTCAATTTCTACGGAATATTCTGCAAGCTGGTAGCGGTACTGCCTGTTCTTAAAGGCTTCGATTGAAGTTACCCGCTTGGTATCCTGCATGGTCAGAAGGTTCCCCCAGTTAACCAGGGCATCGAGATCCTGACGACACTGATCAATGGAGTAGCCGGAAAATTCCGGGTGGGAGGAAAGCTCCCGGTGGATTTCTTCCTGCTCCATCCAGTACTTGATCTTCTCGTATTGCATATAGAAATAGCGAAGAATGACACGATAACGTCTGGCATTCTCCGCCGTTAAATAGGCTGTTTCACGGATTGGTTTTAATAGCTTTTCGGTTAACTCCATGGTTTTGCTCCCTGACTTCGTTATTTATGCTGTTATGATAGCAGATGGGGGGTGGAAATTCAATGGTTTTGTAGAAATTATGGGGTGGATAAGGTGGAGATAAGGATAATATACTATTATCCTCTAAATATAGTCCTTACAATTAGTTAAATAGATAATGATAATTGTCTAGCGGAGGAACGAAAAAATGTATAAACTTCAGAATTTTTTAGGTGATAAGTATGATAGAATACGTTCAATAATGGAAATAGAGTATGGTCGGGTATCAAATTATGTAAATCTGATTGGGAGTGCGAATTATCCTTTTTCCTTCAGTCTTACAGGCTTTGGATACCCCATTTAATGCAAATCCATCAGAAGGCAGGAGGGGACACAGATATTTTCCTTTGTGTGATAGCATAGATTCGCTAGAAGAAGAAAGTGAAAGATTAATTCAAAAATTATTTCAATGCAACGACTACTATTGTAACGTGGAGCCATATTCAGGAACACAAGCAAATCAAATTGTTTATTATGCAGCATTGCAAAAAGGTGATACTGTTCTGGCAATGGCCCCTAGTTCAGGGGGACATATTTCACATTATTTTTACATAAAAGAATTTTATAATTTAATAGAATATTCTTTAGGTTCGAATGGCCTAATAGATTATGATGAAATTCAACGTCTTTGCAAACAGCACAAACCTAAATTATTAATTTCAGGATGCAGCTCGTATCCAAGACAAATAGACTATTCTAAATTAAGTGAAATTTGTCGTAAATACGAGACGCTACTCCTTGCGGACATTTCCCATACTGCATATTCCGGGAAATCTGCGCATCCGTTCCAAAGGAACGGAGCGCTGTTCCGCTTGAAACTGAGCGTCGCTCAGCCTTGTGGATTAGTTACTGTTATTCATTCTCCTGTCTCGGCCTGGAAAATCAAGCCGGTATGCCTTTGATGTCATCCTGCTGAGGCAGGCATCTGCATATGTGTTTTCTCCAAACAGCTGATACCATTTCGCAACAGGTATCGGGGAATGATGACTGTTGATTTTCTACAGTCCCGTGATTCAATGATTTCAAACAGATCACGGCACTTTTCCATATCCAGATTCATTAATCCGAAGTCATCAATTACAAGAAGATCATATGCTGTCATTTTGTTAGAGTATTCATAGTAGCTGCTTTCATGGTGCGCATGGTCTGCCTCCTGCAGCAGATAGTTGGCACGGATATATTTCACCGTCCGCATCTGATGCATTGCTGTTATACATAGCGCACAGGCAAGGTGAGTTTTTCCTGCGCCTGCGCCACCGGTCATCAATAGATTATTCGGTTCATCGATCCAGTCACAATTAGCCAGAAGTTCAATTACATGCGTATTAAGCTGGCGTTCCGGTTCATAGATCGTCTGGTCAAGATCTGCAGATGGATATTTTAATGTTGCCTGTTTCAGAAGCCGGTTGAACTTCTTGTTCTCACGCTGCATCCACTCGAAGTTGACGATATCTGTAAATCTCGTTTCAAAGGATTCCAATCTGGTATTCGTATCCAGAAGCTGGTTTTCCAGTGCCTCTGCCATACCTGACATCCGCAGTTTATATAGTCTGTCCAGTATAAGGTTCTGATCTTTTGTAAGTTTATTGTTGTAGTTGCATTCTTTCAGCCTGTATGCCATGGTATCCACCCTTACTTATTGTAATCCTTTCCTCGAATGTTTTCATGTGATGGAAGTGATCCCGGAAAAGTATCCGGAAGTTCTCTGGCTTCCATCTTTTAAGCATCTGCTTAAAAGTGAAATATTTGCAGGAGTTCATCTCAATGCACTTTCGGGCCGCTTCTTCAGCAATTCCCTGCGGCAGTGTCTTTATACGATGCAGAATACCTGCACACGCGTTGTAAGCCTGTTCTTCGTGCTTGGATGATTTAAGGACTCTTTCTACTAATTCGGACATGGCAGAACCAACTACAGAGGCCCAGCGCCTATAGTAGTTACCATCTTTTGAGTTGACCTCTTTGTAGTAAAGGTGTTCCGGTCTCATGTGTTCATCCTTTGTAATGTAGAGAGGGAACTCACGATAAGACCGCCTGTGCGTACAGATCAGCCGGTTGTACTGATCGCAGATCCTGATTTCTGATGGCGTTGCCTTCAGAATTGCTGGCTTTCCACAATAAGAGTACAATACGGAGTAGTAGTGACCGTCATACTCGATGTGGTAATTATTAGGGACTTTGGTGACAGCTTTGTAATCACAAGTCGTGTAGCATCCGCCTGGCAGTGGTCTCATGCACGGTTTGTCATACTTTTCGAAAGCATCCTGTCTTGAAAAAGCTTGTTTTTGAAATGATGTAAATGGTAAACTGAAGGCATCATTTTTTGGTAAATGGTAAGCGCTACATAAAGAATCGTATTGATCTTTCTGAATTTTTCACCTCTGAAAAAATCAAATAGTACCATTATTCAAGCCACAAGATTTTTGCATTGCATCTGACCAAGGCATCAGTTCTTCCATGATACTATTGGGCTCATTTTTGTAGTCCAGCATCTTAGTCATAACTGTTTCCAGATAGAGACGGATATTTAATCCATTTGCTTTGGCTGTTTCTGCAAGCGTGTAAACAATTGCACTTGCTTTGGCACCTTTTACAGTGTCATGAAAGAGTAAGTTTTTTCTTCCCATAACATATGATTTCACGGCTCTTTCAGCTGCGTTATTACTAATGGAGCATCTTCCATCAAGAAGGTAATTCTCCATATATGATCTTTGGTTTTGGGCATAGTTAATTGCCTTGGCAAGCTTTGATCCGCCAAGGGCATTCATCCCATTCGTCCACTTCCAGAATGCATTCAGTACAGGTCGCTCCAGTTCAAGACGCTTTTTCTGTCGCTCTTCTGGTTCTAAGTCTTTCAGTTCTTTCTCTATCTGAAAGAGTTGGTTGCAGTAAGAATAGCCTGTGTAGGCTTCAGCTGTTTCGGAGCATGATCCCTTCTTCTTGGGAATCGCTTCGAACATATATCTTCGAAGATGTGCCCAGCACCCGCATCGGGTAATGTCGCTCAAACGGTTGTAGCCACTGAATCCGTCCGTGTGAACAAACCCGTGATAATCAGCAAGGAACTTTGCAGCATGATAGCCGCCCCTTGATGGCTGATACTCGTAAAGCAGAATCTGGTGCTCTTCAAATGCACCGCTGGTGTACAACCATATGTAAGACTTTGATTCTGGAGTCTTGCCATCTTCATTCAAAACTTGACATGTGGTCTCATCTGCATGAATTACTGTCTGCTGAAGTAGATCTTTATGAAATCTGTCATAAACAGGTTCCAGATATTCTTCCGCGCATGTATTGAACCAGCTGGCAATTGTTCCACGATTCAGTTTGACTCCAAGTTGTGCCCAATCTTGCTCCTGGCGATAGGAAGGGAGATAGTTCTTGCACTTCTGATACATGATGTGAGAGACCGCAGAAGCAGAAGCCATACTGTGATTGATTAGTGGTTTTGGCGCAGGTGCTTTCTCAATGGTTGACTCACCATCTTCACGGCACTGTGGACATGCATAGCTATGCTGTACGTATTGGACACGCTCGACTTTCGCTGGGGTGATATGAATCTCTTCACGAACAATCTTGGAGCCGATATCTTCCATTGGAGTATTACAGTAAGGGCAGTTACGCGCATCACCTTCCAGTTCCAGTTCAATGGTTCTGGTCGGTACATTCTTTGTGAGTTCATCATGCGTAGCACGGGATTTTTTCTTCTCATGCGCTGTCACATTGATCATTTCCGGTTCCTGAATCGGTTCATCAATTCCCAGTTGATCGAACAAACTGAGTTGTCCATCAATATAAGGAAGATTCGATGATTTCTCACTGGAGATACCAAAGATTTTTCGTTTGAGTTCATTAATTGTTTCCGTGAGGTTTGCAATGGTCTGGTTTAATTGTTCCATCTGATGATCTTTTGCTTCCAGCTGTTTGAGTAGATTATTAACCAGCTGATTCATGTTAAGATCTTCGGTTTCAACAGACTTTTTCATGACCATGCACCTCCTTTTATGATACAAATATTATACCATAAAAAAGGCCGCAAAACCAGTAAATAAGCCCTTCTGCGTGTACTTTATCAAATGCTTAAAAGGTTTTTTTGGTAACGGGCTTGATTGCTTTTGGCTGCTCAATAGAAAGACCTTCCATGAGCCATCGGAATTCCTGTCTTGTCAAATTTCTAACTTCTTCTGAATTACGTGGCCACTGGAAACGTCCGGAATCTAACCGTTTATAAAGTAACACAAAACCATTTTTGTCAAAATGCAATGCTTTCAGTCTGCCGCATCTTTTTCCGCAGAAAAGAAAAAGGGAATTACTGAAAGGATCTAACTCATAGGTATCCCGGACAATTGCCATAAGGCCGTCTATGCTACGCCTCATATCGGTGTAGCCGGCCACAAGAAATATCTTTGCCACACCGGAGAGATCACCTAGCACAGTTGTCGCAACGCATTTAATGTTGCTGCAATAATGGCGGCATCTGCATCGTTACTGATAGCCAAAACGAAGCCATTGTATTCAAGATGGATTGTAAGTGCTTCAAAAGATGGCGTCCTATTCAGTTTACATTATTCATGATAAACTGAAGGCATCATTTTTTGAGGCATTTTTTATGCTTTAATGTAAGCCGGCATCTATCCGGCAGTTCTTTTGACCATGGAAGATACTGATCTAGAAGTTCTGGGTGTTGGAGATGATTGTTGTTTGGCATCTCTTCAAGAAGATACTTCAAATATTCATACACATCCAGTTGATTGGCTCTGGCACTTTCCACCAGGGTATACAAGACGGCGTTAGCCCTGGCTCCCTTTGGAGTATCTGCAAACAGCCAGGCTCGTCTTGCGGTTGCAAATGGTTTAATGTTTGCTTCACAAAGATTGTTAGATAGTGGAATTCTCCCATCTTCAAGGAAGGTTTCCAGATCTTTCTTTTGATTTACAGCATAGGTCAAAGCCTTGGTCAGGTTCTCATTTGTTGTATGCATGGCTGCAGTCTTTTCAATCCACGACCAAAAGGCATCAAGGATCGGCTTTGACGCTTCCTGACGCTTCTTTTTCTTTTCTTCAAAAGAGAGGTTTTCTATTTCTTCTTCAATCTTAAACAGAAGATTGATGTATTCACGGCCTTCCGCTCCTTTAGAACCAGGGATTTCTTTCCCCTTATTATCCAAAGGAATACTTTCTATAAAATATCTGCGGCAATGGGCCCAGCACAGGCATCTTTTATAATTTCCAGCCTTATTATATCCGGCGTATGCATCTGTGATCAGATATCCAGTATATTCTCCCAACAGGCTTTTAGCAACTCCCGTACTTCTGGTTTGGGAATAGTAGAAGTATGTTGCCTGAACTTCTTCACATGCAGCACTACGCATGACCCAAATGAAAGAATCGGTACTGGCTTTTCTTCCATCTTCCTTATTGCACTGGATTCTGGTTTCGTCCATGTGAAGTACTTCACTTTTTAAAAGCTGTCCATGTATCTTCTGATAGAGAGGCAGGAACCATTCTTCGCTGCACCTAATTGTCCAGTAAGCCATGTCTGCTCTGGTAAGCACCAATCCCATACGGAACCACTCTTTTTCCTGTCTGTTAAAAGGAACTCCCAGCATGAATTTTAGATACATGGTCTGTGCCACCAATGATGGTGTTGAAAATGAATGGGGAAGAACTGGAACTGGAACACCCGCTTTCACAAATACAGGAGTTTTATTTTCACTATCCTTCTTTCCACAGTTCTCGCACTTGGCAACTTGGCGCACGATCTGTTTTACAATCAGTTTTGCCTGTATAAATTCAACTTCAGTACGAATGATCTGTTTCCCAATCACTTCAAGCTTGCCACCACACTTTGGGCATTCTTCCCCTTCATTGATCACGTATTCTTCAAGTTCTTTCTTTAATCCGGAAAGCATTTCTTCTCTGACTCCTGATTTCCGTGGAGTTTTTTCATGGCTCTTGACCGTGATTTTCCGCTGGTCTTTTAGAAGTTCCTGGGCCAGTTCCTGAACAGATTCAAAAAGACTCAGCTGACCATCCGTCTGTGATTTTTCAGAAGATGTGCCAAAGATCTTTTTCCGTGCATGAAGCAGTGCCTGTATCATGTTTTCGATCTGGATACGCTATTTTTCAATCAGCTTGTTCTGATTGTTCTGATCAGCTATCAGTTGTTCTTTTTCAGCCAAAAGTGCACGTAGTTTAATAAGTTCTTCCTTTGCATCAGTTCTGCCAAGAGCGGAATCTGTTGTGGGCATTTACAAAAATCGAAAAATTCTTCCAATTGACGATTATTTCGCTATCAGCTGCAACAGCCTTCTTTTCTTTTAATGAATCATTGACCATGACTACAACGAATCTGTTTTCCATTAAACCCAGCTGGTCATCCTGGACTTTACGGTGCCAGTAATAATAAGCATGTTCGTAATTCCAATTCTTTTACACCAATCCTCAACCTTTAAGCCACTGGCTGCTCTGTCAGCTAAGCGCTCCTTCCACAGGATGACATTGTTAGTTTTCATTATGATTTTCCTCCAGTAATCTTATTGATGGAAGAATACCATTTTTAAAGCTCAGATGGAATGACGCCTTGTTTTGGAGCACTTACCTAACCGCATGCATCGTTTTATTTTAGATACAGTTGCTATCACTGTATAAAAGTAATATAATTAGGTGAAGAGTAGATTAGTTATTCTATTTATAGGAAATATTCAAACTATTTTTCCCTCAAGCATAATATACTATATTTTTAGTCTAATACTCTGTTTTTCAATTATATGCCGATGACGTATGTATCTTAACATAGATATCAATATATTTATTAAAGGAGTTAATTATGATCCCCCCTAAAAAAGCGTTATTAGTAACAACGGTAAGTGGATTCATCCCACAATTTGAAATGTCAAATGTTCATATTCTGCAAAATATGGGATACGAGATCCATTATGCTACCAATTATAATAAACCTGCCTACGGAAAAGATAATCAACGATTGGACGGTACTGGGATAATTCAGCACCAGATAGATTTTGTTCGCAGTCCATTTAATATTCATAATATAAATATTTACCGTCAACTAAAACAATTGATGATGAAAGAACACTTTGATCTTGTGCATTGCCATACCCCAATGGGTAGCGTCATTGCCAGGCTTGCAGCCCGTGCAACAAAAACAGGTCCTGTAATATATACAGCTCACGGTTTTCATTTTTTTAAAGGTGCCTCATGTATTAACTGGTTGTTTTATTATCCTGTAGAAAAACTACTTTCATTTTTTACAGACCAGCTTATATGTATTAATCAAGAAGATTATAATAGAGCACAAAAGCATTTTCATGCAAAGCATATTAACTATATTCCGGGAGTAGGTCTGGATATCAATAAAGTACAAAAATCAATTGACAAAAATGGTAAAAAACAAGAACTAGGGCTTCCCGCAGATAAATTTATTTTATTATCTTCAGGAGAATTAATAAAACGAAAAAATCATGAGACTATTATTAGAACGATTCAGTACTATAAAAATATTAATAATACAATTCCTTTCCATTACATTATCTGTGGCCAAGGAGTTTTAGAAGAGTATCTAAAAGACTTGGCTGACAACTTGGGGGTATCTGAACATATATCATTTTTAGGTTATCGAAATGATATGATGGATATCTTTCAAATTTCAGATCTTTTTATATTCCCTTCATATCAGGAAGGACTACCTATGGCCCTACTAGAAGCAATGGCTTACGGCCTGCCAGTTATTTGTTCTGATATACGGGGAAGCAGAGATTTAATGGGAAAATGTGCAATAGCAGCAGTAGATATGTGTGATGGCGGTATATTGATAAAAAAGCCTACTGATTTAGAATCGTATAGTAAGGCAATTTATTTAATTTTACATAACAAAAAGTTGTTAAAAGAAATGGGCAAAAGAAATGAGATCCGAGCAGAAAGTTTTTGCAAAGAAAAAGTTGATATTGCTATGTTTGAAATATATAGCAGTATAACAGTAAACGCAACATAATCTACCGTCGTGCTAATTGATTTTTTGGCTGTAAAATGTGAATGTCAACGAAATATTTACCACCTGACATAAAATTTACCAGGTTGACGCCAAATTAGTTTACCAATCCGACTATTTTGACATTCAAAAAGTTTACCACTCGTGACACTGAAAAATTTTACCATTTGACAGTGAAAGAGTTTACCTCTTTGTTTCTGCTAAAGGGGAATCCCCTAAAGCATTGCCCATATGTGTTGTAGCTTATTTATTTTAACAAAATACTGCTCCGCTTGCTTGTCAGGGACTTGCTCGATATAATGTCAT
>SVDU01000002.1 GCA_015057705.1 Paenibacillaceae bacterium
TGCTATGCTATTTTTTATTTCAAAGTCATTATACACTATCTTTGACTATTTGCGCAATTTCCTATAAAGTAAAAAAAGCAGGCGGAACATGAATTCCGCCTGCTTTGTATTATTCGTCAATGCTGTAGTTGGGTGCTTCTTTTGTAATATGAATGTCATGAGGATGACTTTCCTTTAAGGAAGCAGCTGAGATCTTAACAAATCTGCCTGTTTCCTGAAGGGTCTTAATATCCTTTGCTCCACAGTATCCCATACCGGAACGGAGACCGCCAAGCATCTGGAATACCGTATCCTCTACCATACCTTTATATGCGACCCGGCCTTCCACGCCTTCCGGAACCAGCTTTTTCGCATCTGTCTGGAAATAACGGTCCTTGCTGCCGTTTTCCATGGCAGCGATAGAGCCCATGCCACGATAAACCTTATACTTTCTTCCCTGATACAGTTCGAATGTTCCCGGACTTTCATCACAGCCAGCAAACATGCTTCCCATCATACAAACGCTTCCGCCTGCTGCAATGGCCTTTGTTAAGTCTCCTGAGTATTTGATTCCTCCGTCTGCAATGATAGGAACCCCATGTTCCTTTGCTACGTTGTAGCAATCCATAACTGCTGAAATCTGCGGTACACCGATTCCTGCAACCACACGGGTGGTACAGATGGAACCAGGTCCGATTCCTACCTTAACTGCATCAACTCCTGCTTCAATAAGAGCCTTAGTTGCTTCACCTGTCGCTACATTACCGGCAATGACAGAAAGGTTTGGATAGGCTTCCTTGATCATTCTGACGCAGTTGATTACATTCTCTGAATGTCCGTGGGCAGAGTCAAGAACCACAGCATCTACCTTCGCTTCTACAAGGGCTGCCACACGATCCAGAACGTTGGCGGTAATTCCAACTGCTGCTCCGCATAAAAGCCTTCCCTGTCCATCTTTTGCAGACAATGGATATTTGATCTGTTTTTCTATATCTTTGATGGTAATAAGACCTTTTAAGTTAAATTCTTCATCTACGATCGGCAGCTTCTCAACTCTTGCCTTGGCAAGAATCTTCTTTGCTTCCATAAGAGTGATTCCTTCTCTTGCTGTCACCAGATTCTCAGAAGTCATGCTTTCTTTGATCTTCCTGCTAAAGTCCTCTTCGAACTTTAAATCTCGGTTGGTGATAATACCGACTAATTTTTTTCCCTCTGTGATCGGTACGCCGGAAATACGGAACTTACCCATCAGCTCGTCCGCATCTTTTAATGTATGTTCCGGGGAAAGATAGAATGGATCCGTTATGACGCCGTTTTCTGACCTCTTAACCTTATCAACCTCTTCTGCCTGCTCTTCAATCGACATGTTCTTGTGAATAATGCCGATGCCACCCTGTCTTGCCATGGCAATTGCCATGCGGTGTTCGGTTACGGTGTCCATTCCTGCACTCATAAGTGGAATGTTCAGCTTGATGGTTTTTGTAAGGTTGGTCGATAAATCAACCTGATTGGGTATTACGTCTGAATAAGCTGGAACTAACAGCACATCATCAAATGTAATGCCTTCGCCAATAATTGTACCCATTATTTTCCTCTCCTTCGCTTAATTTTATACTTTTTAATATAAACATTTTTGCTTATTAGTTAAATAGTTTAGCAAACTTTGCTTTGGTTGTCAACGGACATTTTCCTGTTTTTTTCCGCCCTCTGTGGACAGTAAAATGAACATTTCTAATAAATAATTACTTAACCAGGTCCACCTCTCCGGCTTTAAGCCTGGCAATTTTCAGGTGCAAAAAAAAGACCGGCAGAAATTCACTTTTGCTGATTACAGCAATGAATTCTGTACGATCTTTTTTGCACCGGCAGTAACACGTCACGTCAAATATCTCACAGGGAAATACAGGGTCCGGAGCCTTCCACTTCCAGCTCCAGACCCTGAACCGTCCTGGGGGTCATCCTCTCCAGTACAGCATCACCGCGCCGAAGGGGCTCAGCGTCACCCTGTCCTCAAAGATTTTTACATTCTCGTAATTAGACAGTAATACCTCCCAGTCATCCAGTACCTCTTTTTGTTTTACTATCTGCTCCTGCCCGGTGAAGTTGGCAAATACCAGCAGCTTTTCTCCATACAAGGTCCTTTTATAGGACATGATGCCCTGATTATCCACAAAAACGGGTTCGTAGCTTCCGTCGCTGATGATATCATACTGCTTTCGCAATTCCACCAGTTTCTGATAATAGGTAAAGATGGAATCAGGATCAGAAAGGCTCTCTTTTACATTGATCTCCCGGCAGTTTTTATTGACAATCAGCCACGGGGTTCCGGAAGTAAATCCGCCATTTTTCTCTCCATCCCACTGCATAGGGGTCCTGGCATTGTCCCTGGACCGTTCCTTCAGTATCCGGTAGATATCCTCTTCCTTCTGCCCCTGCTCCTTTAAAATATCAAAATAGTTAAGACTTTCAACATCCCGGTACTGGGAAATATCCGTGAAGCAGGCATTGGTCATACCGATTTCCTCTCCCTGGTAGATAAAGGGCGTTCCTCTCATCCCGTGAATCACCGTAGCCAGCATCTTGGCGGACTGCTTCCTAAAGATTTCGTCGTCACCAAACCGGGATACCGCTCTCGGCTGGTCGTGATTGCACCAGAATACTGCATTCCACCCGTTTCCCCCGGCGATACCCTCCTGCCATGTGTGGAAAATCTTTTTCAGCCGCCCAAAGTCATAGGGCATTAAAGACCATTTATCCCCGTCCTTATAATCCACTTTCAAGTGATGGAAGTTAAAGCACATCTTCAGCTGCTTTTCTTTCGGGTTTGTGTAACGAATGCAATGGTCTATGGTGGTGGAAGACATTTCCCCTACTGTGACCACATCTTCCGCATCAAGCCCTGTATCCTCCACGATTTCCCGCAGGAACTCATGAATCCGGGGACCATCCGTGTAGAAACGGCGTCCATCCCCCTCCTCGTCATCTTCAAAAACAGTTGGTTTGGAAACCAGATTGATGACATCGAACCGGAATCCCCGGATTCCTTTCTCTTTCCAGAAGCGGAGTACATTTTTTATTTCTTCCCTCACGTCTTGGTTCTCCCAGTTTAAATCCGCCTGGGTCACATCATATAAGTGAAGATAATACTTTCCCAGCTCTTTTACATATTCCCATGCATTCCCCCCGAACTTGGACTGCCAGTTGGTGGGCGGACTGCCCGCCGTTCCATCCTTAAAGAAATAGTAGTCCTGATATTTCTTCTCACCGGCAAGAGCCCTCAAAAACCACTCATGTTTCGTAGAAGTGTGGTTAAAAACCATGTCAAACATGAGTCTCATATCCCGGTCTTTTGCCTCGGATATCAGGCGATCCAAATCCTCCATGGTTCCGAATAAGGGATCGATCCGGCAGTAATCCTCAATATCATAGCCGTTATCATTCTGAGGCGATAGGAAAAACGGCGTGAGCCAGAGGTAATCCACTCCCAGCTTTTTTAAATAATCCAGCTTTTCGATAATGCCCTTTAAATCCCCGATTCCGTCTCCGTCTGTATCCATAAAGGATTTGGGATAGATCTGATACACACATGATTTTTTAAAATTGCGCATTTACTAAATTCCTTTCTTTCTGCCCACAGCGACAGTCAGCCCAAAAGGTACTACAATAGCAATCAGCATGCAGATGGCGAAGATTCCCATATACTGAGGCTGTATGGACAGAATACCCGGAATACCGCCAACTCCGATGGAATTAGCCATAACGTTCATTCCAACGGAAATGGTTGCTGCAATGGCAGAGCCGATCATAGCGGAAAGGAAGGGGAAGCCCCTCTTTAAGTTCACGCCGAACATTGCTGGCTCAGTCACTCCTAAATAACAGGAGATGCAGGCTGGAATGGAAATCTGCTTTGATTCCTCATCCTTTTTCTGTAAATATATCATACCCAGTACTGCAGAGCCCTGGGCAATGTTGGACAAAGCAATCATTGGCCACAGCATGGTTCCGCCGAATTCCGCCATGAGCTGGAGATCGATGGCATTTGTCATGTGGTGCAGCCCTGTGATGACAAGGGGCGCATATACGAAGCCGAATAAGGTGGCAAACAGCCAGCGGAAGTTAGAAGTAAGTCCTGCATAAACCACCTTTGATATAGCGGAGCCAATGGCCCAGCCGATGGGTCCTACTACCGCATGGGCGGCAATCACTGCCAGAAGCAGGGAACAGAAAGGAACAACAATCATGGAAATAGCCTGAGGAGTGATCTTCTTAAAGAACCTCTCCAGATAAACCAGTACAAAGCCTGCTAAAATTGCCGGAATAACCTGAGCCTGATAACCGATCATTCTCATTTTTACAAAACCGAAATCCCAGACCGGAATCTCTACGCCCGGCGCCATGGCATAGGCGTTCAAAAGTTGGGGAGATACTAAGGTCAGCCCCAGCACGATTCCCAGGATCTGGGTGGTTCCCATCTTTCTCGTCACGGACCATGTGATACCCACCGGGAGGAAATGAAAGATAGCCTCGCCTAAGAGCCAGAGGAAGCTGTAAACGCCGGACCAGAACTGGGATACGGCCACCAAAGTCTCTGTCCCGCCGTTCATGAATTTAATTTCACCAATAATATTGCGAAAGCCCAGGATGAGACCGCCTACGATAATGGCGGGAATCAGGGGAGCGAATATTTCCGCTATATCTGCTACCACTCTCTGCAGCGCGTTCATGTTGCCCTTTGCTTCTTTCTTCACTTCGTCCTTTGATACACCTTCAATTCCTGAAATCGCTGCAAATTCATTGTAAAAAGTCTGTACGTCGTTTCCAATGATGACCTGAAACTGCCCAGCCTGTGTAAAGGTACCCTTAACGCTTTTCAATGCTTCGATCTTCTGCGTATCAGCCTTTGACGGATCTGACAGCACAAAACGCATTCTGGTCATACAGTGAGTCACAGCCCCTATATTCCCCTTACCTCCGACAAGGTCCAAAAGCTGCCTGGAATCATCTTCATATTTCCCCATATCCATACTCCTTTTCAATATGTTTTTAAAATAGTTGCAACTTATATGTTATTATTGTGTTTCGACTATAACATATACGTATATCTTTGTCAACATATATGAAAAAATATATTCCTGTCTTTGGATATATCTTCTTATAGCTTCCTTCGGGCGAAATCCACAAACTTAAACTTGTCCGGCCTGTGGCGGGATTCGGTAAACTGAAACAGGGTGGAATCCTCCAGATAGGTATAACTCTTCACCACCACGATCATATCGTAGCTTCCCATATCCAGCAGGCGGTAATCCTCATCTGTAGCCATGTGTACCGTGATTTCCTTCATGGCAAATCCGATTTTTAGGCCAATCTCCTTTTCCAGATATTCGTAAACAGAATCCTGAGCCGCACGGAGAGGCAGATTTTCCACCACCTTCCGTGAAAAATAATCCTTGTCAATAATGATCTTCTCTCCCTCGATCTCCCTCACTCTCTCAAGCAAAAATGCCTCATCTTCCGGTCCGATCTGCAGGGCCGCCATCAGCTTTTTATCTCCCTTGACGATTTCTAAATTTTCCACAATAGTATTGGGCTTAGAATCAGAAAACCGGTAGATTTCCTTAAAGCTTGCGATTTCCGATACAGGGAAATTGAACTTGTTCTTGTCCAGGACTACCGCCGCCTTTCCTCTGGCTTTTTGGATATAGCCGTCCTGAACCAGAAGTTCCAGAGCCTTGCGCACCGTATCCCTGGAAGCGTCGTAAGCCTCCATCAGCTCACCCTCTGCCGGAAGCTTATCTCCTGGTTCATATTCCCGCCTGTCAATCTTATCTAAAAGCAGCTTATAAAGATGCCTGTATTTACTTTCCATAATTGTTTAACCTCCATTTTACCGGGTTTATTTTTATATTTCTGATAAGTATTGATTTCATTGTAACATATACGTATATGTCAGTCAAATAAAAGAACTTTCCCAAAAATCAAAAAAAAGAATCAGACGGCCTTATTAAACCGTCTGATTCCTGTTATTACATCTGAGTTACAACTTTGCGTGGTGCAGTCATCTTCATACAGCGGAGCAGCTTGTCGTTTGGTTCAAAAATAATCTTCGTCCGTTCTGAACCAGACTGGCTAATCAGTGTATAAGTCTTAGCATCAGGTGTTTTGGAAGAGAAATCCAGTACTTTTATGTTGCCTGATTCGTGATCTCTGGCTTCTGTAGAACCGGTAGGCGCTACAATCTGAATTTCCTCCATCGATCCTTCCCAGGCTTTCTTACGCTTGCTTTTGCCGTAAATTCTGTCTATGGACAAGGTATTGGTCACGAACAGATACTCATATTCCACATCACTGTTTCGGAATACGACGTAGGTTGCCGCTCCGGCAGCAAACAAAATTATCACTCCAAAGATACCGAAAACCGGAGAGATGGACAGGAAAAATGCAATGACACATAGAATTCCCATCACAATTTTCAGTAACATGGTATAAGCCGGAGACTTCCTCTTTACAAGCCATTCTGCATACATTTCATTCATAATAATACTGGATCCTTTCTCATACCTGCAAGGCGTCTCTTCTGTACAAATCTTACATCATATCCATTCCGCCTGGAGCTGGCATTGCGGGTGCTTTTTCCTTAATATTAGCAACAACAGACTCTGTTGTCAATAAGGTAGATGCAACACTGGTCGCATTCTGAAGTGCACTTCTTGTTACCTTGGTAGGATCAAGAATACCTGCATCAACCATGTCTACATAAGCTTCTTTGTATGCATCAAAGCCAGTGCCTACTTTTGCTTCTTTTACTTTATTGATGATAACGCTTCCTTCCAGTCCTGCATTGGCTGCAATGTGGTATAACGGAGCTTCAAGAGCCTTTAAGATGATCTTTCCGCCGGTCTTCTCGTCGCCTTCCAGACCATTAACAAGACCTTCAATTTCAGTGATTGCATGGATATAAGCAGAACCGCCGCCTGCGATTACGCCTTCCTCAACTGCTGCTCTGGCTGCAGATAAAGCATCTTCCATACGAAGCTTTGCTTCCTTCATCTCAGTCTCTGTTGCAGCACCAACACGGATTACTGCTACGCCGCCAGATAATTTTGCAAGTCTTTCCTGTAATTTTTCTTTATCAAATTCAGAAGTTGTTTCTTCGATCTGGCTCTTAATCTGACCAATTCTTGCATCAATGGCAGCTTTGTCACCATATCCGTCAACAACAACGGTATTCTCTTTCTGGATCTTCACTGATTTTGCACGGCCTAACATATCAAGAGTTGCGTTCTTTAATTCGTAACCCAGTTCTTCTGAAATAACTGTACCGCCTGTTAATACTGCGATATCCTGTAACATCTCTTTTCTTCTGTCACCATAGCCTGGAGCCTTCACACCAACTACATTAAAGGTTCCTCTTAATTTATTAACAATCAGAGTTGTTAATGCTTCGCCTTCAATATCTTCTGCAATGATAAGAAGTCTGGCGCCGGACTGAACAACCTGCTCTAATAAAGGAAGAATCTCCTGAATGCTGGTAATCTTCTTATCAGTAATAAGAATATATGGATCGTCAAGATTAGCTTCCATCTTCTCCATATCGGTGCACATGTAAGCGGAAATGTATCCTCTGTCGAACTGCATACCTTCTACAAGGTCCAGCTCTGTCTTCATGGTCTTGGATTCTTCAATGGTGATAACGCCGTTATTGGAAACCTTCTCCATAGCGTCAGCTACCATCTCGCCAACTTCATCATCTGCTGCAGAAATAGCTGCAACTCTTGCGATGGAAGCTTTTCCTTTGATCGGCTCGCTCATCTTTGCAATTGCATCAATGGCTGCCTGGGTAGCTTTTCTCATACCCTTTCTTAAAACAATTGGGTTGGCACCAGCTGCTAAGTTCTTCATACCTTCATTAATCATAGCCTGAGCCAGTACAGTTGCTGTTGTGGTACCGTCACCGGCAACATCATTGGTTTTGGTAGCAACTTCCTTTACAAGCTGTGCGCCCATGTTCTCAAATGCATCTTCCAGCTCGATCTCTTTTGCAATGGTAACACCATCATTGGTGATTAACGGTGCTCCAAATGATTTATCAAGTACAACGTTTCTTCCTTTCGGACCTAAGGTTACACGAACGGTATCTGCTAACTGATTCACTCCTGATTCAAGTGCTTTTCTGGCTTCTACGCCATATTTAATCTGCTTTGCCATGATTCATTCCTCCAGTTTAAAGTTTAATTTGTGATCTTATATAAGGAAATCACACCTTTTTATCAAAATCTGCTGTTACCTGCCGGTACTGCGTTTATTATTCAATTACTGCCAGAATATCGCTCTGTTTTACAATTACATACTTCTCGTCGTCTTCTCCGGTTTCGATCTCTGTTCCTGAATATTTGGAGAAGATTACTTTATCGCCTGTTTTCACCTGCATGGAAACTTCCTTACCATCTACAAGACCGCCAGGTCCTACTGCGATGACTTCCGCCTGCTGTGGCTTTTCTTTTGCCTGACCCGGCAGAACAATACCGGACTTTGTTGTCTCCTCTGCAACCAATGGTTTTAACACAACTTTGTCAAATAATGGTACTAATTTCATTGCAATTCCTCCTCATAACCTTCTTATTATTTCTTTCTGATTGGCCTTTAGAAAGAAGTTATATTTTATTCACATAATATGTTATATCACTCATTATTAGCACTGTCAATAGTTGAGTGCTAACTTTATGTTTTTTTTACAAATTTACCATATTTAAACGGATTGACCCGTTACTTACATAGTTTATAGAAATTTTCTTATTATATACCTTTATTTTTTTTCGGGTAAGTATTACAATAGGTAAGAGAATGAAAGGAGTGTTTAAAATGGCAAAAAGAGGTAATGGTTTTGGGAAATTCGTGGCACTTGCCACTATCGCCGGTGCTGTTGCCGCCGGCATCTCTTATTTTACAAAATACAAATCCTTCCATAAGGAGCTGGAAGAAAACTTCCATGATTTTGAAGATGACGGGAATGATGACATTTCCAAAATTGACAGTACGATGAACCGCAACTATGTTTCCCTTCATGCAAACAAGGATGAGCTGAAGACAGCAGCCTCCGATATGGCAGATGCAGCAAAAGACGCAGCGAACGCGGCAAAAAATATGATGAAGGATGCGGCTACCATCGTCAGTGATACAGCGAAGGAAGCAGCTTCTGCAGTGGCTGACACAGCCAGGGATATGTTTGATTCTGCAATGGAGAAGGAAGATATGGAAGAGGAAGATATGGATATTACCGAAGACGGTGGTCTTGACTATTCCGCTTCTGAATCAGGACAACCTGCTGCAGATGTGACACCAGAAGATAACACAGATTCCAAAGCTTTAGAATCTTCAGATGATACCACCACCATTGTGGAAGAAGAATTACAATAAATATTCTGCTGAATGCAGGAAAGAGGAGCAGATCCCGGAAGATGCGTTTGGGAATCTGCTCCTTTCTTTATATTTCTTACATAAACGTTAAGACTCAATACAATATTCAAACCCGGATTCTTCAATCATTTTTATGGTGCTGTCAATGCTTTCTCCGCCTGCAGTAAGGTATCCGGAAGCAAATACAGAATCAACCGCATAAAACATCCATTTTTCTTTTCCTTTTAAATATAGTTCCCTTCCCGCCGCACACCGGATGTCTGATTGGGGATTTAAAAGTCTGGCCAGACAAAGTACTTTTAAGCAGTATTCAGAGGTGAGAATGGCTGTACTCTGATGCTCCAGCGCCGTACCTTTTATGGGTATCAGAAAATTAATGGGAACTGCTTTTGGACTTAAATCCCGAATCTCAAACAGCATGTCCACCACATCTTCCGGCTTCTCTCCCAATCCCACGATTCCGCCGCAGCAAAGTTCAAACCCCATCTGTTTTAACATCTGAATATTGGCAATCCGCTGTTCATAGGTGTGGGTGGTGCAGATATTTGGATAATAGTTTCTGCCTGTATTTAAATTATGGTTGATTCTGTCCACACCGGCTTCTTTTAAGATCATCGCCTGCTCTTTTGTGAGAAATCCGATGGAACAGCAGACCGGAGTATCGCTTTCTTTCTTCAGATTCTTAATCTCATTGGCAAATGCCACAATCTCCTGATCAGAAAAGCGGATTCCGCTTAATCCGATGCAATGTCTTGACAGCTTCTTTTCTTTAACCAGATAACTGTCTTGCAAAAGCTTCTCACTGGTGATCAGTTCATAGGTATCAATGTCTGTTTTCGCTTGTCCGGACTGGGCGCAATAAACGCAGTTCTGGGAACAGTTTCCGCTGCGGGCATTGGTAAGCAGATGTATACTCACTATATTTCCTTTATGCTTCTTTCGTAATGTATATGCCGCTTCAAGAAGTTTGGGAAGTTCTTCATCCGGCATCAGAAGAATGGACCTGGCATCTTCCTTTGTAAGATTTATGTACGGATCTGTCATTTTCTGGCCTCCTTTTATTCCTCATTACCACTGCAAAGTTCTATGAAATACAGAATATAAACGGCGGACTAAAACGATGGTGATGCATGTCTTTAATAAATCACCTGGCAGAAACGGGATTACGCAAAGACTAAGTGCTGCTGTAAAAGAAGTGTGGGTAATATAGGAAAACCACAGGGTTCCAAATGAGTAAGTAACCAGCCAGCCGGCCAGAATGGACAAAGCAAGAGTTTTAACCGTGCGTTTTCCAAAACGCTCCAAAACCCAGCCGGTCACATAAGCTGATACTACATAACCGATGATATATCCTCCCGTAGGACCTGCTATCCTGGTCAGCCCGCCGTTAAATCCGGAAAATACCGGAAGACCTGCTGCTCCCATCAAAACAAAGGTAAGCTGGCTTAATGCCCCCAGCTTTGATCCCAGTAACCCTGCCGCTAGAAAGGTAGAAAGATGAGCGAAATTAACGGGTACCGGTCCGATGGGGATGGTAATTTGAGACAGGATTGCAGTCAGAGATGCAAACAAAGCACATAACGTAATTTCTTTAGTTTTTAAATTTTTCATGAAAAATCCCCCTGTATAATGATGTCATTTTTCATCATTATACAAAGGGAATTTCATATTGTCAACCACATTATGATTTTAGGTTAACATTACATTATTTTTCGTAAAGAAACTCTTCTGGCAGGGTAACTTTAAAATCACGGGCAAGATCTTTAAAGTTCTGTGGTGTGATTGTCTGCAGTTTATCCGGACGTATGGATAAAACCTTTACCAGAATCTCCGCTGACTTTTCAACCGTATGCATTAATCCGAAGGTTAAGTCAAAGTCTTCACCAGAAGCGAAAAGACCATGATGGGCCCATACTGCCACGTCGTATTTCTTCATTAACTCACTGGTAGCAACAGCGATCTCGCGTCCGCCTGGTACCATCCAGCCAACGACACCAACACCACTTGGGAAAACAACGGGACATTCGGTAGCCATCTCCCATAACTCTCTTGTAAATACACGATCTTCCAATGGCAGTACAAAGGTTAATGCAATTACATTGGCCGGATGAGCATGGTAAATGACCCGGTGCATACCATTGGTGGCAATCTTCTTTACTTCATGGTTCATTAAATGGGAAGGCAGCTCACTGGTGGGGCGTCCTCCGTTTACAAGTCCCCAGCAGATCCGGTAATTTTCTCCGGATTCATCGATTTCTATGATACAGGTGTTGGCAGCCGGATCTAAAATCACATTGCGAAAATATTTTCCGCTTCCTGTGACCATAAAATATTCTCCTGCCAGGTCCTTAACCGTTGTTCCGATAGGCTGCCAGGAAGTGTTCTGATCTAACTCTTCCTTTACAGACTCCACTTCCTCTGCCTTAATCCGGTAGCTTAAATTGCCACCGTTTCTTTCATGCCAGTTCTGTTTAAAACCATCGTCACACATACGGATAAAGCCTTTTACAAATTCTGCATCTAATATCTTCATTTTTTTCTCCTCTATTTGCGGTCTGTCAGCACTTCTTTTTCATAAGCGGTAATCTGGCTGAACCAGTCTTCTTTTGCAGGTACTCCGTTTAACTCACAGAAATAATTCCATACATCACCGATTGGATAGAGCTTTAACTCTTCCTGAAGCATCATAAGCTCTGTGAAATTACGGGATTCCTGTAACGCAGCCAGTTTTTCATTGGGAAGCAGAAGGGCATTTAAAAGAGCTTTCTGCATATTTCTCATTCCTACTACCCAGGCGCTTAAACGGTTAATACTGGCATCAAAAAAGTCCAGAGCCAAAAGGACACGGTCTGCTCCGCCACGCACAACCTCTTTCGCGATCTCTTTCGTCTCATCGTCAAACAGTACCACATGGTCACTGTCCCAGCGAACTGGTCTGGTTACATGAAGTGCTACTTTATCAAAAAACAGAAGCATGGAAGAGATCTTATCGGAAACTACCTCAGTCGGATGATAATGTCCGCTGTCTAACAGGCAGAGAATATCATTCTTTGATGCATAGTTCATATAAAATTCATGGGAGCCTACGGTACAGCTTTCCATACCAATGCCAAATACCTTTGATTCCACTGCAACGAATACCTTAGACTTATCGTAATCCACAGAAAGAATCTGGTCAAGGGAATCTTTTAATCTTGCTCTCGGTGAGGTACGGTCGGCAGGAATGTCCTTAAATCCGTCCGGAATCCAGATATTCATGGTACAGGGTGTACCTAACTCTTCAGCAAAATACTGGGAAATACGGATGCACGCCTGTACATGGCGGATCCAGAATGCCCTAATTTCAGGATCTTCGCTTGATAAGGTGGCATGCTCTGCCTTTGAATGGGAAAATAAGGTAGGATTAAAATCAATGCCGATTTCTCTCTCTTTCGCAAATTCCACCCATTTTGCAAAATGCTTTGGCTCCAGCTGATCCCGGTCAGCCCATTCTCCCTCTTCAAAGACTGCGTAGCTTGCATGAAGATTAATTCTGTGTTTTCCAGGAATCAGGCTCAGCGCCTTGTCCATATCTGCCATCAGTTCTTTGGGATTGCGTGCCCGTCCCGGATAATTTCCGGTGGTCTGGATTCCTCCTGATAATGCACCGGCTCCATCAAATCCGGTTACGTCATCACCCTGCCAGCAGTGCATGGAAATGGGGATCTGTTTCAGTGCAAGAAGTACCTGGTCTGTATCAACGCCTACTGCTTTATATGATTCCTTTGCTGCTTCATATCTTTCTTTGATTGTCATATTTATTTCTTCCTTTCTTTTTTTCAATCTAAATGAAATACTGGTTTTAACCCGTCTGAAACAGGGCTATTGTCAGGATTTGTTTTCATAATATCTGCCATATAGTCCCACCATTTACGGTTAATTGGTGTATCGGCAGATTTCGCCCATTTCTCTTCCTCTTCTATTTCAATATATCCATAAAGCACATTGGTTTCTTCATCTAAAAATATGGAATAATTATGTCCGCCGCATTCATGAATCATTTCTTTCATTTCCGGCCAAAGCAGATTGTGGCGTCTCTCATATTCCTCCGCCATTCCTTCATTTAAATACATTTTAAATGATTTTCTGATCATATAGTTCCTCTCCTGTTCACGGCCGATTACAGCGGCTTATATTCTTTTACAGCAAATGACTGGTATACTGATTCTCTTGCTGCTTTTAAATCTTCAAATTCTCCATATGAGATCATCTGAGCCAGCAGATTTCCAATCGCAGTGGCTTCTCCCGGTCCGGCATAAACGGTTTTCCCCGTCTGTTTTGCAGTTAATTCATTTAGGTAAGCTGCATTGGAACCGCCTCCCACCACATGAAGACTGGAATATGTTTTTCCTGTAATGGACTGAAGCTCTTTGGCTGTCTCTTTATAGCATACAGCAAGACTGTTATAAATCACTGCCGCAATTTCTCCTGCACTTTTTGGTACGGGCTGGTTATTTCTCTGACAGAACTCAGCAACCGCATTGATCATACTCTCAGGAGCCAGAAAACAGTTATCGTTACAGTCAACCAGAGAAGGAATACTTTCCTTTGATGCAAGCTCACACAGTTCTGCAAAGGAATAAATCTCTCCTCTCCCCGCCAGCTCTTTTTTCACTGACTGTATCATCCAAAGTCCCATAATATTTTTTAAATACCGATAACGGAAATCGTACCCGCCTTCGTTGGTAAAATTAGCTTCCATACTTTTGATGGAACAGTCGGCAGCCGGAAGTTCGGTTCCCATAAGCGACCACGTTCCTGAGCTGATATATAGTATGTCCTCCTTAAGTTCTTCTTTTCCCGGAACTTTAGGAACAGCCATTACCGCAGATCCGGTATCATGAGTCGCAGGTAATACCACAGTACAGGAAAATCCCACCTCTTTTATGATCTCCTCAGTGAATAGGCCCACCTTAGTTCCAGGCATGGAAAGCGGTCTAAATAACTTCTCCGGATAGGAAAGCATACGAATCAGTTCATAATCCCAATCCTCGGTTACAGGGCTGACCAGCTGGGTAGTGGTAGCATTGGTATACTCCTGTTTCTTTTCTCCCGTCAGCAGAAAATGAAAGTAATCCGGTATCATAAGGAGCGATTCGGCTCTATTAAGAAGATCTGGTTCTTTCTCCTTAATAGCCATCAGCTGATAAATCGTATTGAAGATCTGTTTTTGAATTCCGGTTCTCGTATATAGATCATTCTGGGAAATGATTTCATATACCTTTTCATCCATTCCCGTTGTTCTGTCATCCCGGTATCCTGCTGCCCTTCCAAGAATTTTATTCTCCTCATCAAGAAGGACAAAATCCACTGCCCAGGTGTCAATGCCCATGCTGACGGGTATCTTACCAAGTTTTTTACACTGCTTCAGTCCCTCTTTTATTTCAGCGAATAAGGACTCCACATCCCAGGATAAATGACCATTCTCCTGCTTCATGCCGTTGTCAAAACGGTAAATCTCTTCCAGAATTATCTTGTTGTCCTTCACAGTGCCGAGTATATGACGACCACTGGAGGCTCCAATGTCTACGGCAAGATAATATTTTTCCATACGCACCACACTCTTTCATTATTATTGCCCACGCTCTCTGGGCATAAAGGGATACCCGCAGGGTGTTTCATTATTATTGCCCACGCTCTCTGGGCATAAAGGGATACCCGCAGGTTATTTCATTATTATTGCCCACCCACATTTCTATTTATATCATAACGGATATTTAAATAAAAAATAAGGTCGCTGTTTAATTAAAACTGCGTCCTTATTTGCATTTTCTTTTAAAGTCACAGGAAAATATTAAATAGATTAACCCGTAATATAGTCGTAAGTTTGGGTATAATCGCCGTATACACCTCGTCTGCAATTGTGCTATAATATAAATATCAAATGTGTGGTTTGCTTTACGGGTACGTGAGTCCGGTTTTAGTGAACTGCATTTTTTATTTTATCAGAAAGAGGTGAGATATTATGAACATAGGTGATGTCTTTATATACGGAAGTCATGGTATTTGTGAGGTTACCGGATTACAGGATATGTGTATGGATGAAAAAATCGGCCAATATTATGTACTCAAACCTGTTTACCATGCTGCCGCCACAGTATACATTTCATCTATAAGTAGCAGAAGAAAAACTGAAATTCGCCATATTCTTTCTGCAGATGAAATTTTCTCTCTACTAAAAAAAATGCCGGATAAAGATCACATTTGGAATAAAGATAATCGTAAGCGAAAAGAATTATACGGCCAGATTCTTGCAGATGGTAACCGTTCCGAACTTTTAAAAATGATAAAAACTTTACGTTGGCACAAGCAAGAGATAAAAAACACAAATAAAAATAACAAACTACAGATTTCCGATGAAGACTTTCTTAAGGATGCTGAAAAAGCGCTTTGCGAGGAGTTTGCTTATGTATTGAACATCAAGCGTGAAGAGGTTATTCCGTTTATTTATGAACAGTGATGTTAACCCATTTTACATGTAATCGATTAATTTAATTTCATTCCTTATTGGCATGTCAAGACCACTTTAAATCTCATACAAATCAACCCCTTATTTCATTATTGTTTTTCCCACAGATAATATCTGTTTTAACACAAAACGAACCTGAATTTATAGTAAAATATAAAAAGCTGAAATAATCACCAGTGAGAAATCCCTCATAAGGTATTTAGTGGTTGGCTGAAACCTAACTAATCATTAGATTACCTTGTTTGGACTTGAACACCCATAAACTCCCGACTATTCAATTTATTATTTTTTTCATTTTTTCTTGACATACTCAAATTATCGTGTTATACTACGGATAGTATTTTAATAAAGTCTTGATTTCGCATATATACGTAAGTCATTATTCTATTGATGATTTACGCATATGTGCGATTTTTAGTTTTATCAAATATAATTTTAATTTAAGGAGGTATCTTTAATGAATAAAGGTACAGTAAAATGGTTTAATGCACAAAAGGGATTTGGTTTTATCAGCGACGAGAAGGGTAACGATATTTTCGTTCATTTCTCAGGTCTGGCTATGGACGGTTATAAGTCATTAGATGACGGACAGTCTGTAACATTTGATGTTACAGAGGGTAATCGTGGGTTACAAGCTGTAAACGTTAACCTCGCATAAACATTAAAAAGACTGCTTTCGAGTGGTCTTTTTTTATTTCTTTCAAAAGTTTTCTTCATTGCCTCCATGAGATCGATGATGGGGCATAGTAAGTGCGAGACACGCTGACAGCGTACCTACGGTTAATAATTTTCTCATAAATCCTCCAAAAGTTTGTCATTTTAGAGAACACAAGCGTGGCAATGAAAGGGCAGGAAAATAGCGGCTGCTCTCTTGATTTTGAATTCCAGATATGCTATATTAGAATTACAAAAGGAACAACCGCCCCTCCACAAGGGGTTGGCCATGAATAAGATAGAAAATTCCACCCTCAAACACGTCCAATGTTTTACAAGGGTGGTTTTCTATGCCTGTTTCCAGGACTTTATAGAAAAACGCTACTTACAATTATAAAAAATAAAGGTAAGCAATGCTAAAATGAACATACCAAAGGCCATAAGGTCTTTAAAGTCATATTTCATTCGCACCACCTCCTATCTATGTAAAGATAGAAGGCCAACGCCCTTGCAGTGACACGATTGTTCCATCTCACTATGGTAACATATCCTATTTCAATGTGCAATTACTTTTCCCAGGCTGCAGGCGAAGTAACGGCCTTGCTGCCGTTTCTCAATTATCTTCGACTCCAATATTCACCATGCCCACACAAAGACAATTCTTAATAATTAACCACAATTCAAAACGTCACGGAAATACTGAAATTCAGTATATTCGTGACGCTTGATTATATTTTAACACCATTTTGCATAAATAAGAACAACGAATAATAAATTGAAGCATAGATAAATTAGCGTCCTTATTCGCATCCCCACCCAATTGCTTTTAATCTTCCTACTCAGCCTTGGAAGAAATAAGTAATTCCTTTAAATCCATAATAGACATTTCGTGCTCGTCCAGTATTGTGGATACTTCCTTAAACTGTTCCAGCTTTATTTTATCCTGAATTTCTTTTTCCTTTTCATCCAGTGTAATAAGACTTTCCTTATACTGCTTGATGGATTCCTGAACTTCCGTTAACTCTTCCTGAAGTTTCTCAAGCGCTGTTTTTCTAACTCCTCTTGGCATATTGGTCCTCTCCTTTACAGATATTATTAAATTAACCATATATAACCAAGTATATGCAGAAATGATTTTCATTATTACAAAAATACAAGTTATTAATAAATTATCTTTGTTTTCTTTTCTTCATTTTTTAAGCATCTCTTCCGGTTTTTCATCCTTAACAAAGAAGAAAAGGGATACTCCTTAATACTACTATCTCTTCCCATCGGGAAATGGCAGCGTTACATTCTTATCCCTGTATTCTTTTGGAGACATGCCGTAGTAATTTCGGAAAATCCGATGAAAATAACTGGTATTGTCATATCCTACTGCTATCGATATATCTGTGATAGAAAGTCTGGTATTCAGAAGAAGAAAGGATGCCTGATTCAGCCGCTTAATCTGAATGAGTTCCTTAAATGTCCGGCCGGTGAGACGTTTTACTGCTCTGCTCAGCCAGTAAATATTGTAATTTAAGCTGGCTGCAAGTTCTGTCAGTTCCCCATCTTTATAATTTTCATCGATGAATTTTAAAACCTGAAAAGTCAGCTTCTGGTCAAAACTTTCTGATGTATGGCTGATCTTATCGGTGTAGTGCATGAGTTGAAGAAATAAAAGCCCCATTGTAACCTGATTGATGCTTCTTTTATTTGGCTGGTCATTGAGCAGAGTCCATACCATATTTTCCACCAGATTTTGTACTGGAAGAACGTCAGCCACCTGAAAATGCAGGTAACTGGCATAGCGTGGATCAAAGCAAAGACTGCCTACCAGAAAATCTCTTAAAAGGTTCTTCTCCTCTCCCATCATCTGAAAAGCAGTATCAAAAAACTCAGGAAGAATGATAAAATTAACGGCAATATCTCCCTCACCTGCAGGAAGTATTTCCTGTGTTGCATGCTGATTTAAAAACAGCAGTTCCCCGGTTTTTAATACTACCTCTTCCCCGTCAATCCGGTGGGTGGTCTCTCCCTGGCACATATAAATCACTTCTATATAATTATGTTTATGTCTTGGGAAATGGACAAATCTGGTATGAGGTCTGATGCGGATCATTTTACCATGCTCTAACATCTTTCTGCTGTCGATCACCAGCTCCTGGCCCTCTGTATACCTCTTCCGGTCGATTTCCGTCCGGCCGTTTATGATCTCCCGTTCCTCATCGGTAATCACTGCAAGACGGTTTATAATCTCCTGATTCACTGACTGGTGCCTCCTCCTTCTATTTGGGAGAATGAAATTAAGTTTCTCCATCGATCCTCACCTATGGCCCGTTCACTAAGAGCATAGGCGTGATCCTTTTCCCCATTGGCAAGGAGTTTATAAATCACTGCCCCCTTTGCATCTGTTTCTTTGATCCACCGGTCATTTAATACAATTACTCCGTCCTTCGTCTGAAACTGCCACACAGCGGTCTCTCCCTGCCTGTTGGTACTGGAATAAGTGATGTCTCCCTGCATGAGATCATCCTGAAACATTCCGTTTTTAGAGGTTTTAACAGTAATATCCTGTGTGACCCCATCGTAATAACGGTAACCGCATTCACCGCTGCCGTTCATCTTTCCATTCTTCCAGCTTCCATAGGAATAATCATATCGTTTGCCTTCTTCCAGAGTAAGGACTGAGATGGCTGAAACAGTTCCATCCGGCATTCCATTTTTAAAATCCCCATAAAATACAACGGTGGGCTTTAAAAATACGATTCCAGTTCCATCCTTGATTTCACGCTTCAACATCTCTTCTGAATACATACAGGGAAATTCAACAATGGAATCACCATTTGCTTCTATTAACCTTGCAGCTCCTTCCAGATCCCCATCTTTCAATCTGCCGTTCAGCCCTTCTAAAAATTCACGATTGGCCGCAGTCAGAGAAATTCCCGTATCTGCCATTTCTATAACCGCCGTTTCTGGTGCTGGTGTTTCTTTTGCCTGAATCTGAGATAACTCTGTCTTCTTAAGCTGTTTATCCTTATTCTGTACTTCCTTACTGTTTCTCATGGTTCCAGCCACACTTAAAAGAAGCATCAACAGGGATACAAGGGCAATGGTGACGCCGATTCTTATATTTTCTTCTCTTCTGTCTTTATTTCCATCATAATTCACCAACTTCCCCCCTTACTGCCGTCAACCGACCAGGCTTCTTTTAAAAGAGCAATCCCTTTTTGTATTTCCATCTCAGTCAAATTTGCAAATCCAAGAATGACCGTAGGTGGATATTTGTTATGTTCCTTATGAATAAAGGATCCGGACAATCCATATACTTTTACATTTTTCTTCTCTGCCCTTAAAACCAGTTCTTCTTCGCTTCTTCCCTTTTGGTCTGTCAGCAGCAGATGCAGTCCTGCATGCTCTCCTCCAATTAAAAACTGATCTTCAAAGGACTTTAAACCGGCAGTTAACACATCATGCTTAGACTTATAAACGGCTCTCATTCGGTTTAAATGACGCTCATAATGTCCCTCAGACAGGAACTGATACAATATGTTCTGATCAATTCTTGATACCGTGGAAGCATAGAAACTAATCCGTTTCTGATAAATCTGGTACAGGGGTATGGGTAATACCACGTAACTGACACGGATGGCAGGAGCAATGGATTTGGAAAAGGTGCCGCAGTAAATAACCCGCTCCCTGTCATCCATACCCTGCAGGGCAGGAATGGGCTTTCCCTTATAACGGAACTCGCTGTCGTAATCATCCTCAATTAAATACCGGTTACTCTGTTCATACGCCCATGCAAGCAGCTCCTGTCTTCGTTTTACCGGCATAATAATTCCGGTGGGATACTGATGAGAGGGCATAACATAAGCAATATCCGCACCGCTTTTTTCAAGCAGCGAGACATCCATTCCCGACTGATCCATATCCACTGGTACCACCTGATACTGCAGACTGTCAAACACCCGGTATGCCTGCCTGTAAGTGGGATTTTCCATGGCGATGGTTCTGTTCCTTCCCAGAATCTGGGACAACAGCATCAGAAGATATTCGCTTCCTGCACCTACAATGATCTGTTCTGGGAGACAGTTGACTCCTCTGGCAGAATGAAGATAGGAACGGATTGCTTCCCGAAACAGGTATTCTCCCTGGGGATCTCCCGCTGCAAAGATCTCTCTGTTATCATCGATCAGCGTATTTTTTGATATCCGCCTCCACGTATTAAAGGGAAAATTACAAAGATCAATTCCTCTTGGGGAAAAATCCACAGCCCAGTTCTTTTTCTCCCCTTCTTCTTTTGCAGCAGTAAAAAAAGAGGGCTGGCTTTTTAAAGTCTCCTGTCCGGTATGAATGAGTCCGTCGATTTTCAGTACAAAATAACCACGGCAGGGAACCGACTCAATATAGCCTTCTGATAAAAGCTGCTCGTAGGCCATCTGAGTGGTACTCCTGCTGACTTTTAAATGCTCCGCCAATAGTCTGGTGGAAGGCAGGCGGACCGCAGGCTTTAGATTGCCCTTTACAATTTCATTCTTAATGTAACTGTAAATCTGGCTGTAATAAGGCCAGCCTGACTGGTTCTTTAAAGGTATCATCAGTTCCATGGTAACAACAATCCTCCTTTACCGGATAGGAAAAAATGCCGCACGTCCCTTATCTTGCGGTCATGCGGCATTTTTGTTCAGCTGTACTATTTTCCAATTTTAAAAGAACTCTTTAAGGATACAATCCGGTTGAATACCAGATGCTCCGGTGTGCTGTCCTTGCAGTCAACACAGAAGAAGCCGTTTCTTACAAACTGGTAGCTGTCATATGCCCTGGCTCCTTCAAAGCTGGGCTCCACATAACAGTTCTTTAAAACAGTCAGGGAATTGGGATTTAAGTTTAAGCTTCCGTCTTCGTTTAACTTTCCTTTTTCTTCATCTACGATGTTCTCATATAAGCGGCACTCCACTTTCTGTGCAGTTAAAGCGGCTACCCAGTGAATGGTTCCTTTCACTTTTCTGCCCTCAAATCCGGAACCACTCTTTGTTTCAGGGTCATAAGTGCAGTGAACAACGGTCACATTGCCGTTCTCATCTTTTTCGCAGCCGGTACAGGTCACAAAATAAGCGTTCATGAGGCGGACTTCATTGCCCGGGAATAGACGGAAGTACTTTTTAATGGGCTCTTCCATAAAATCTTCCCGTTCGATGTAAAGTTCTTTTCCAAATGGAACTTTTCTCTCACCCAGTTCCGGATTCTCCAGGTTATTGGCTACATCAAGATACTCCGTGGTATCTTCCGGATAATTATCAATTACCAGCTTGATGGGGTCTAAAATCGCCATCATTCTGGGTCTTTTCAGTTTTAAATCTTCCCTGATGCAGTACTCTAACATAGCGTAGTCAACAGAGCTGTTTGCCTTGGAAACACCCACTAAATCTACAAACATGCGAAGGGATTCCGGCGTATAGCCTCTTCTTCTTAATGCTGCGATGGATACCAGTCTTGGATCTTCCCAACCGTCAACGATATTATCCTCTACCAGCTTTTTGATGTAACGCTTTCCAGTTACCACATTGGTCAGATAAAGCTTTGCAAATTCTATCTGACGGGGAGGATTTTCAAATTCACACTCTTTTACTACCCAGTCATACAGCGGTCTGTGATCTTCAAATTCCAGGGTACAGATGGAGTGGGTAATATGTTCAATGGCATCTTCAATTGGATGTGCAAAATCATACATAGGGTAGATACACCATGTATCCCCGGTGTTATGATGGGTCATACGTGCCACACGGTAGATAACCGGATCACGCATGTTGATGTTGGGAGATGACATATCAATTCTGGCTCTTAAAACCTTTTCGCCGTCTTTGTATTTACCGTCCTTCATCTCTTCAAACATCTTTAAGTTCTCTTCCACACTCCGGTTTCTGTAAGGGCTCTCCTTACCAGGAGTTTTAAAATCTCCCCGGTACTCCCTTATTTCATCGGCAGTTAAATCACAGACAAATGCCTTTCCCTTCTTGATTAAAAGAACGGCACAGTCGTACATCTCCTGAAAGTAGTTGGAAGCAAAGTAAAGTCTGTCATCAAATTCTGCTCCCAGCCATTTCACATCTTCAATAATAGATTCCACGAATTCCGTCTTTTCTTTTGTCGGGTTTGTATCATCAAAACGGAGGTTGAATTTTCCGCCATACTTTTTAGCCAGGCCATAGTTTAACAGGATGGATTTAGCATGTCCAATATGCAGATAACCGTTTGGCTCCGGCGGAAATCTGGTCTGCACATGGTTATAAACGCCTTCTGAAAGATCCTTGTCTATCTCCTGTTCAATAAAGTTTTTAGAAATTATTTCTTCTTTGTTATCTTCCATCTTTCTTCCTCCATATCAGTCACTTCAATAATACAATATCATATCATACTTCAAACGATTCGAAAAGGGGGAAAACGTCTTATCCTATAACAGATAGCCTTTCTTTTTCAGCTCTGCCTCAATAAAATCAAGATTCTTCTCCGAGTCTGCCTCTACGGTATGATAATGGCAGCCTCCTGTCAGTACATTTAAGGGCTGGTCTTTGGAGGAATTTAAATGCTCCATAAACTCCGCCGCATCCAGACGGTTGTTAATAATTAAATCCACCTCAATCTGTCCGTATAGCTGGTGTTCGATGAACACGTTCCTGATTCTCCCGCCATAATCAACAATGGTATTCAGTTCCTTAAGGGTATCTTCTGTCTTATGACTGGTCCTGAAAATTCTTACAAAAGAAGGTTCCTCTTCTCTCTTTTCCAGATGAAGAAGGTAGCCTTTATTGGTGGACAGGATTATTTTATTTTCCGCACGCAACAGTGCAATATCCTGTACCACCACCTGTCTGCTGACGCCAAGTCTCTGGGCTAAATCTCCTCCGGATATGGGTTTTCCTTCTTCGATTAACAGTTCCACTATTTTCTTTCTTCTGCTGCTGCCTTCCACGTTTTATTACTCCTGCCTTATTTTTCTGATGTCCTCTGTTGTCAAAAATGTGCCTTCGTATCCGAGAATCTCACAAAGCCTTGTGATATGAGGCGGTTCCAGCCGGGCTTTTGTAAGCGTGTCTTTCTCATAAAATATCTTCTCTCCCGGTCCGTCTGAAATCACCTTTCCTCCTGCCATAACAATAACCCGTTCAAAATACCGGGCAACGAAATCCATATCATGAAGGATTGCAAGTACAAATTTTCCTCTCTCAGTCATGGTACGAATCAGCTGTCCCAGTACCTCCCGCCCCCTGGCATCCTGGGCAATGGTGGGTTCATCTAATATCAGCACCTTAGGATCCATTGCCACGACAGATGCAATTGCTACCATCTTTCGTTCAGACAAATCCAGATCATAAGGATTTTCTTTCTCTGCATGGAGGAGGCCTACCATCTCAAGAGCTTCCCTGGCACGCTTTTCCCCTTCTTTTCTTGTCATACCGATGTTTAGGGGACCTACCATCACTTCTTCCAGAACCTGATTCTTAAAAATCTGGTCATCGGGATTTTGAAATACATATCCTACTTTTTTTGCAAGCTGGGCTACAGTCCGCCCGGAAATATCCTCCCCTTCCAGAAGTACCGTTCCTGCCCCGGGTTTTAGAAGTCCCTTAAGCAGCTTAACCAGTGTGGTTTTTCCGGCACCGTTCTGACCAATCACTGCAGTTGGCCTTATATCAAGGGAAAGGGTGAGGTTTTCAATTACCGGAGCACCGGGTATATAATGAAAGCCCAGATCCTTTATGGTAAATATATTCTGCCCCAGTTTATCAAGAGTTCGTTCTCTTGCTGTTTTTGAAATGGTAACGGGAAACTGATCCTTGTGGTTTTGTATCTGTTTTAAGGTTACGGGATAAAGTAACTCATCGCCCTCTTTCCTATAGACGGAAAGTGCTTTTGAAACCTGAGTATAAACGGGTGGTTCCACTCCAAGCTCCTTTAAATCGTCTCTTGAAAAAATACGTTCCGGAACATCATAAGCAACCTGTGTTCCACGATGAAGCAGGAGTATTTTATCACAATAGGCCGCCAGCTTTTCCATCTTCTGTTCCACCATAATAATGGTGATTCCCGTCTTTGCCAGTTTTTCAACCACCAGGAACACATCTTCGCTGCCCTGAGGGTCCAGCTGGGATGTTGGTTCGTCCAGGACCAAAACCTCAGGTTCCATAGCAAGAATGCTGGCAATTGCCACTCTCTGAATCTGTCCCCCTGATAAATCAAAGGGATTCCTGTCCTTATATTTAATTATATCTAAAAGCTTCAGCGCTTTATCCACTCTTTTTCCGATTTCTTCCTTTGGAATTCCCAGATTCTGAAGTCCAAAAGCAATTTCCTCAAAAACCGAATCTTTCGCACCAGACAGCTGATTAAACGGATTCTGAAACACAAGGCCCACTTTCTGGCAAAGAACTGCGATTGGTACCTTTGATGCTTCTACACCGCCAATGATCACTTTTCCTCCATACGCCCCACGGAACATGGTTGGAACCAGCCCTGCAAATGCCTGGCAGAGTGTACTTTTCCCAGCCTGATTTTCACCAATAATGCCGATAAACTGTCCCTTATCTGCTTCAAAATCAATTCCGTCAAGAACCAGCTTACTGGTATGGGGATACTTATATTTTAAACCTTTTACTTCAATGAATGCCATATACCACCCTCCAGACAGCCGAGGCTGCAATCAGAAGGGACATAAGAATCATAAACCCTTTGTCCCCTCCCGATAGCCGGTGCTCTCTTAAAAATGTTTTTTTATTTTTAGAGCCAAACCCTCTGACCTCAAGAGCAATCGCCCGTTCTCTGGTATTGATGAGAGAGCTGCTGACTACTGGAGAAATCAGGGGAATAAATGCCTTAGCTCTGGTAAATAAGCTTCCTTCGGTTTCCATTCCCCGGCTTCTCTGGGCATCTAAAATAGTATTCATGGTTCCCATCATCTGAGGAATGATTTGAAAAACAGAGGTGATCATATATCCGAATCTGGGAGAAAAACCCATTTGTTCCAGATCATCAACCAGATCTGCCGGTCTGGTGGTAAGAACAAACGCAGCAAAAGCCAGAAGCATATTTAAAATATTCAGACCGATCCGGCATGCATAAAGAAGACCTTCCCGGTAAAATGCCAGAGCTCCCACTCGAAACAGGATGGTTTCATTCTCTTTGTTAAACAGACCATGGATCAAAAAAATAGTAATGAGAATGGTAAATGAAAATGCAATCAGCGGAAAAACCTTTTTAAGGATTCCTCCGCTGATCAAAAGGATCAGACTGAACGCCAGAAACAGCCCATACATCCACAGCGCGCCTCCAATAAGAGGCACGCTGATGGCCGCCAGAATATATACCATCTTGGCAAAGGGGTGAAGTCTGGTTAAATAGCTGTCCTTATCTACGTAGAGACTGATGCTTTTCATAGGAATAAACCCTTTCTTAATCCAGACTTTCTACCTCATCATTCACATCATAAAGAGATGTGAGTTTTTTAGGCAGTCCTTTCATAATAGCAAAAACAATGAGGACTGTAATCAACTTGTCCGGCACATCTACAACCAGTTCATCGAGAAATGATCCCAAAAATACAGGCAGTCCAGCCGACTGGGACCAGCCAAATAAAAGGTCTCCCCAAACGTTGCCGGTTGCTCCTCCCCAGAAGATTACATTTAAAGGAGTGGAGATAACAACTGCAGTCAGTCCTGCAGCTACTGCTGTAAGAATTGCTCCCGAAAGCTTTTCCATATGACCCAGTCTTGCCATAATACCCACTGCAGCTCCGATACCAAGACTGGTGAGGGCATAAATCAAAGTAATGGAATCGCCGGTGGTAAATCCAAAAATCAGATTATTGGCTGCCCCGCAGACAGCTCCGATTATGGGACCTCCCAGCACACCGCCAATACAGGTGCCGATGGAATCCAGCCAAAGGGGAAGCTTTAAAACAGATGCAAATAGTTTTCCTAAATAATTGATTCCGATACAAGCAGGTATCAGAACAAAAGTAGCCGCGTTTAACCTGGTTTTAAATAAATGATTCATCTCAATCCTCCGTTCATGATTCTGACTGATCCATTCGTACAAACGCTTCCAGCGCAGTCAGGATCTCCATTTGTTCCCCTCTCATCATTGCAGATTCGCCGTTGGTGTAGCTGTTAATCTGTTCGGTCAGCTCTTCCTCAAATTCCACCACCGTATTCAGTATGGAGGCTGTCTTAACTCCACGTAAGCCCCCGGTTACAAATACGGCTGCTGTTTCCATGTCTGACCCAAGAACGCCTTTTCCCGACCAGTAATCGCAGATTTTTTCTTCCTCATCGATGTAGAAGCTGTCATGACTTCTGGCAATTCCCACATGAGCCGTCGCTCCCAGTGCCTTTGCACTCTCCATACAGGCAATCAAAAGACCTGTATCCGGAATTGCAGGATACTTAGAGTCAACGTAGGAGGACGATGCACCATCATCTCTGACAGCTCCGTTTACCAGAATTAAATCTCCAAGCCGGATTCCTTTTTTAAGTGCTCCGCAGCTGCCGATCCGGATCATTCCACGTACTCCGATTCTGGAAAGCTCTTCCACAGCGATTGATGCAGAGGCTCCTCCTATTCCCGTAGAAACCGCCATAACAGGTACTCCATGATAGAACCCTTTTATGCTTCGGTATTCTCTGTTGTAAGCCAGCTGTTCCACATTTGTAAGGTGGGAAGCAATCCGGTCTAATCGGGCAGGATCTCCCGGCAGCAGAGCATAGGGAGCCGCCTGACTGTCTGACAGCCTGATATGGGGCATAATTTCTGCCAAAACTACCATCTCCTTCCTTTTCTATTCTCTGAATTTAACACAAAGAAGCTGCCTTGTCAACCAATTGTCAGGTGACAAGACAGCTCTCTTTTACATCCTTTTATAACTCTGTTTATATTCTCTCTGCAGCGGCCCACAGATCCTGTTTCTCAATAAACTGTTCATTGATCCATTCCAGTGCCTGCTGCCTTCCTTCCTCTGAAAAAGGAAATACTGCTTTCGTCTTTTTTTCTTCGGCAGTCGCTTCGTAACAGTATGGCTGGGGGTAAACGGTGGCTTCAAGTCCTTCTTCTTCCTTTTTTATCCGATACCGCATCCCATTCATGCTTCCCGTATATGCCTCTTTTTTAAAAAACTGGATTGGAACAAAGGTTTCTTTCTTTAGCATGAATCAATCATCTCCTTATTTAACGCCCGGACCTGTTTTTTTCTTTCCTGTGGAATTGGAAACACCTGGTCCCACTTCCTGCTGTGGATTGTTTGTAACAGGCGCTTCCTGAGTGGCAGGAGTGGTCACTGCTGGTGTGGTAGGTGCCGCTGTGGTAGGCGCTGGTGTAGTAGGCGCCGCCGTTGTGGGAGCTGTTGCTGCCGGGGTAGACGCTGCCGTTGTTGGAGTTGTTGTCGGCGTAGTTCCGGCGGTTTCAGTCTTTGTTGTCCCATTAGAAGTCGTCTTTGTTTCTGTACCAGGTAAGTTGTAGCAAAGCACCGGTACTTTAGACGGAATGTTTTCAAAGAGAGTTTTGGCCATTGCCGGGGGAAGGTTTACACAGCCATGGGAGCCGCTTGTTTTAAAAATACTGCCTCCAAACTGCTTTCGCCAGGTTGCATCATGAAACCCTATATTACCGTTAAACGGCATCCAGTAAGCAACCGGAGTTCTGTAATCCTCTCCTTTTAAAGTTGCATCCTTCTGCTTATATGTAAGGGAGTAAACGCCAGCAGGAGTTGACCAGCCTTTGGATTCATTTCCTGATACAAAATCTGTATCGAGTACCAGTTTACCGTCTTTATAAAAATATAAATGCTGTGCGGTAAGGTTTACTTCCACATAGGTATTGCCATAATCATTCTCTCCGTAGCTTGCCGCCTCCTGTTTATATTCAGGCACCCTTTCCTGACTTTCTCCGGATCGGATAATTTCTGCCAGCGCATCGGCTTCCGCACTCTGATTCATCTTCCAGCCATAGCTTCCGCCGGTTATTTTAACTGATTTTCCGTAAGAGGTATTAAGAGTCTTTGCCTTTGATACAGTATCATACTTGGAGGCCAGACCTTTTACATAGGCAGTTACTTCAGAACTGCTTAAATATGCTTTCCCGTCTTCCCCGATTCCCACCCATTTGGAAATAGTATCACCGTTTAATACTTCTCTCTTATCTCCAAATTTATAGGTTACCTTTACGTTAGTATAACGGTTTAAGGTCTGAACCTGATTAATTAGATCCGGATTATCTGCCGTAATGTTTGGTTTTGTATAAACATCACCATCCTCTAAGGACACTTCTGTCTTAAAGTCCGAAACAGCTGCTGCAATCAGTGATTTTACCTTCTCCGGATCCGGGCGGTTTCCATCTACTGCTGCAACAATATGATATCCTTTTCCAGACTCATACTGGGAAATAGTAGCATCCTGGGGTTCTTTTATCTTATCTTCCTGAAAACAGGCCAGCTTTGATACTACCTCTTCAAACTGCTCCTGATTGTATTTTACCAGAGTTCCAATATCAAAATTCTGAAATTTGCTATTATGCTCTCCCCATTTCAGAGGATTCTGCTCTTCCAGAAGTTTTTCCACGCTTCCGTCAAAAACCGCTTCCATACCGATATCAGTGCCTTTTATGATCTCGGTATTCTCCCCCCGTTCCTTAATTGTAATCTGGTAACCGTCGATACCGGCTGCTACCATCTTCTTAACCTCATCAATGGATTTTTTGGATGCATCCATACCGTTAATAATAGTGTTGGGGAAAAACACCTCTTTGTACTGTCTGCCCATCTGTAAATATGTAAGTGCCGCAATTAATGCGACTACGGCAACGGACCCGCCTCCGATTACAGCCAGACCCCCGATTCCCAATGACTTTTTCTTCCTGCTGTGGGGCATTTGCTTTTCCATTTATTTCCTACCTCTTTACTAGCCTTTTTATTCAGGTATTATTATATCGTAAAACAACGAAACATGTCTAAATATTTATGGTATATTTCTTGACTTTTTTATTACGATTTGACCTGACATCTCCAGAAAATTCATATTGACTTCCTGCCTTTCATATGATATGGGTAAGAACAATCGGAAAGAACCAATTTATGGCTAATTATTCAACTGTATACGGAATTGTCGGTTCCGTTACTCCCTTTTACACCACGGTATCTGACCACAGCTGCTCCCTGCTTATTTCTGTCAATACCCAAAGCATGGGGCAGATTAATTTTGTTGTTTCTCCCCAAACCTTTGTTTTGGAACAGCACACGTTTGGTCAGGGTGAGCCCATTATCGGCATATATGACACCAGTGTTCCAGTTCCTTTGATCTATCCTCCCCAGTACCAGGCTGTTGTTCTGGCGCAAAACAGCTTCGGCTACCGGGCCGCACTGAATTATTTTGATGAAGATCTGCTAAGCGTAGATCAGACAATGAAGCTAAACATTCCGTCAGATGGAAGCACTCAGGTTCTTTTGATCAATGGACAAAATTTTATTTATAATCCTGGAGATCACTATCTTTTTACTCTATACATGTCTGATTCCATGAATCCTTCAGTGGAAGTGACCCCCCAGAAGATTATCGTATTCTGTAATTCTGATGAGTAAATGCATGAAAAAAGCCGTCTTATCCGCCCATTTATCAGGCTGTAAGACAGCTTTTTTATTAATAATGGCAAATAACAGGGATTCCCGTATAGATTAAGCCATAAAGGGCCTTTGCCTTTTGGGGTGGAAGGTTAATGCAACCATGACTTCCACCTGTCTGGTAAATGGTTCCTCCGAATTTGCTTCTCCAGCTGGCATCATGAAAACCGATTCCTCCGTTAAAAGGCATCCAGTAATCCACATGGCTCTCATATTCGTAAGTACCATCCGGCTTTTTATCTCCCCGCAGCACCCGGTCTGTCTGCTTATAAGCAAGCGTATAGATGCCTTCCGGTGTGGTTAGCTTTTTTGACACATTCCCCGTTACACAGGGAGAATCCCATACGATACTCCCATTCTGATACAGGTACACATGCTGGGCTGCCATGTCCGCTTCCACATAAGTACTGCCCCAGTCCACATTACGGTCAGCCGCTGCCAGACTGTACTGGGGAGTCCGCTCCTGGCTCTGGCCTGTTTTAATAATAGCCATAAGAGCCTGTGTCTCCGCTTCCTGATTCATCCGCCATCCATATGCACCGGAAAGAGACAGATCTCTTCCATCGGTTGCTTTAAAGGCTCTGGCTTTTCCGGCCGTATCATACTTGCCGGCCAGTGACTGAATGTACTCCGCAGCTTTTGTTCCGTTTATATGGATTCCGGTCTGATCTGCGCCATCGATCCAGGTACAAAGCTGTTCTCCGGTCAGTACTTCCGACTGACTGCCAAATAAATATGTGACTTTCATATCCCGGATCTGATTTAAGGCAGCGCATCTTGCCACCAGCTCTGAATCCGTGGATGTGACGGTTACCGTATCATAACAGTTTTTCTCTTCCAGACTGAACTGTCTGTTTTCCTGAGTTAATGCAGCTTTCACCGCCTCATCAAGTTTCCCTCTGTTTACACTGTTCCCCTGTACCTCAGCAATCACAGTAAAGGGCTGTCCCTCCTGCCAGGCGGAAATTCTTGCATTCTGAGTAACCACAATGTCTTTGCTGCTGATACAGGCAAGAGAATCCAGCCGTTCTTTCAGTTTCTCTTCCTGGTAGGTCACCGTACTTTTAAGCACACTGCTGTTGTCGATATCAGGACCTGCCACCCGACCGTTACTATTTTGTTGCGCCAGTATATTCTGTAGTCCATCGGTAATCACCACCTGATACTGAATATCTGACCCCTTAATTACTTCAGAGGCTCCTCCTTTTACCTTTACGGTAAGCTGATACTCTCTTCCATAAAAGCCTTCAATCTGTACCTTTGCCTCCTCTACAGTCATACCTCCCACCAAAACTCCGTTGATCTTTGTTCCGGGCACAAACTTAGAAGCATCATCTGCCAGTGCAACCACACTTCCTGCCAGCATAAAAACCGCTGTCAGAAAAGCAATTATCCCTACGGTACCTGCATGACTCTGTCTCCTGCTCATTCATTCAAATCCTTTGCTGATTAGTTATTATGGAAAAATATCCCACTTCCTCCTAGGTTAGCACGATTTTATCAGAATAACAAGTATCAAAATCCACAATGATTTTCCCGGTTCCTCCTATTTTTTAAGTCAGAAGATTCTTCATGCTTCCAAGGCTGATAGCAAGTGTGGAGGTATTATGAAGCAGGGAGGATGTAGTCGGAAGAATCACTCCTCCCACTCCCATTATTATCAGGGCTGTATTAAAACCTACAATCATCCGATAGTTTGTATGGATCCGCTTCATCAGGCTGTCGCTCAAGAGTTTTAAGGTGACAATCTCATAAAGATTATCGGCAGCTATCGTAATATCTGCAATTTCACGTGCAATTTCCGCACCGTCACTGATGGCAATTCCTGCATCTGCAGCAGACAGAGCCGGAGAATCATTAATTCCGTCGCCTACCATGATCACCGAATTTCCTGCTTTTTTCTCTTTTTCAATAAACAGTGCTTTTTCCTCCGGCAGCACTTCTGAATAATACTCATCCACTCCAAGTCTCGCCGCAACAGCAGCAGCGGTTCTTTCGCTGTCACCAGTCATCATAACTACTTTCTTAATCCCTGATTTTTTTAAAGTGTTTATAACCGCCTCTGCTTCCTCCCTCAAAGGATCCTGAATACAGATTACAGCTACAAGCTGACGGTCAATTGCAAGATAAAGATGGGAACAGTCCTCTGGGAGATGATTAAAGCGTTCCAAATCAGTTTCATCAATGCTGCAGGCTTCATCCTCAAAAATGAAATGGTGGCTTCCAATCACGACTTTTCTCTCGTTTATATAGGATGCAATTCCGTGTGCTACGATGTATTCCACTTTAGAATGCATTTCTTCGTGTTCCAGTCCTTTTTCTTTTGCAGCTTTTACAACTGCCTTTGCCATAGAATGAGGGAAGTGTTCTTCCAGACACGCTGCAATCCGAAGCATGTCATCAGCATCTGTTCCATGAAATGTAATTATTTCTTTCACTTCGGGTTTGGCCTTTGTAAGCGTTCCGGTTTTGTCAAAGACAATGGTGGACGCTTCTGCCACCTTCTCTAAATACTTTCCGCCTTTTACCGTAATGTGATACAGCCCGGCCTCCCGAATGGCTGAAAGAACGGATATAGGCATTGCAAGCTTTAAGGCGCAGGAGAAATCCACCATAAGAACAGATAATGCTCTTGTCACATTACGGGTAATGAGCCAGGTAAATCCGGTACCAAGAAGTGTATAGGGAACCAGTCTGTCTGCCAGATGCTCTGCTTTGCTTTCCAAAGCAGATTTAAGTTTTTCCGACTCTTCAATCATGGCAACAATTTTTTCAAATCTGGTAGACCCGCTTACTGCTTTCACCTCAATTACAAGTTCTCCCTCTTCCACCACCGTTCCGGCATAAACATAGCCTCCTCCATCTTTTTTTACAGGCTGGGCTTCCCCCGTTAAAGAAGCCTGATTAACCATTGCCTCACCGGATGCAACCACTCCGTCAAACGGTATCACATTGCCCATATGTACCATGACCTCATCTCCCGGCATTATTGAGGCCGCGTCAACCAATATCTCCTGCCCCCCGCTTACCAGCCAGACCCGGTTCACCCGAAAGGACATGCTTCTCGCTAAATCTCCCACCGATCTTTTGTGGGTCCATTCCTCCAACAGCTCTCCAATTCCAAGCAGAAACATAATGGAACCAGCTGTTTCCATCTCTCCTCGAACCAGAGAAATTCCAATTGCAATTGCATCAAGTACCGGCACTTCAAGTTTTCTTCTTAGCAGACATTTTACTCCACGGAATAAATATCTGGCAGATTTAAATCCAACAAAACAGGTTCTTACAGGGCCACCGGCAAACAGCTTTCTGACTGCCCTGAATAAAAGCTTAAAAAGCAGCTTTTCCTGATATCCGGCATTTAACTCTCTGCCTGAATGCTCAATCACTTCCTCTGGCACCGATACCTCATCGTAACGAAATGAGGTTAATGCTTTTAATACTTCTTCCCTGCTGCCCACATACTGTATGACGGCGTCTCCTGTGCGTTCATACACCTTTGCCCCTGTTACATTCTTTAAGGAATGAAGATAATAGTGAAGAATATCTGCTTCCTTAAAAGTCATTGATTTCTGAATCAGATGTATCCGCAGCCGTCCTGGAATCTCATGTCTTATAACAAACCTGATCTTACTCATTCTCTCTTACAAGGTCATCGGACTCTTCTGTAAATACTTCATCCATGGCTGCACGCTCTTCGTTTTGGTGCTTTGCTTCTGCAAGTATATCCTCTGCATTTTCCTGTATTGTTGTTACTGTTTTCATCACACTGGCCTTCGCTCTTAACACAGCTGCAGTACAACCAGTGTAAACCTTTTTCGCATCTTTACTGGAAAGCAGTTTTACGCCAGCCGTTCCAAAAAGTACACCTCCTGCAAAAATAACGGTCTTTTTCATCTTTAAAATATCCCACATATATGTATCCTTCCTGTCTTTTGTATTTTATTCTTTTGCATATCATAGCAAGCAGTTTTTCAGTTAGTCAAAGATAAGTCTGTTTAGTGATAAATTTTATCAGTTTGCCACATACATCGTCAATTCCTCCCAATGATCCAATGCCATAGCTCCTATTTCCGGATCATACATGATACCTAAATTCTTCTTTATCTCCCTGTAACAATACTGCAGTGAATACGCATCCCTGTATCCCCTGTCGGAAGTCATGGCATCGATGGAATCGCAGACTGAGATGATCCTGGCTCCAAGTGGAATTTCATCCCCCTTCAAACCGTAAGGATAGCCTTTTCCGTCGTACCGTTCATGATGATGAAGAACAATGTCTTTCAGCTCATTTAAATGACGGGATTTGCTTAAAATCTGGGCACCGGTCTGTGGGTGTTTTTTCATTGCGGTCCACTCGTCCGGAGAAAGCCTGTCCGGTTTATTTAACACCGCATCAGGTACTCCGATCTTTCCGATATCATGAAGATGAGCGGCAATATGTATCCGTTCGATTTCCTCTCTTTCAAGCTTTAAAAACCCGGAAAGGGCCAGCGCCATATCGCTGACCCTTTGAGAATGCCCCGCCGTATAGGGATCTTTGGCATCTAATGCGCTGACGATGCATTCGATAATTTCATGATAATCAATGCCGTTCCTGCATAACTCAAATCCTGATTCATTTTTCATGCTCTTTTCTACCTGTCTTACTGGTTAGCATTGGCTAACTTGCAATTAATAGCAACCGGCATTCTCACATCCGCAAGGTTTAATCGAAATTGAGGCGATCTTCTGATCTTCCAGATAGCCGCAAGCGGTTAAACCTGCCCGCACAACGGAATTCCAGTTTTTTGCAGAAAGATGATAAGTTGTTTCATCATCCAGTACTACTGTACACGCATCTTCCATGGAGCAGGTGTCTGAATAAGCAATTTTATACATGTTCTTCCTGCTGATAGCCCCTATTTCCTCTAAGACATTGACCATGCGATAGACAGTAGCAGCTCCGATGCTCTCATCCACTCTGGACGCTTTGTAGTAAATTTCTTTACAGCTGGAACATTCATGTTCCAGGATAATATCTAAAAGTGTAAGACGCTGTTTTGTAATTCTGCACCCTTTACCCTTTAATCGTTCAATAATAAGATCCTTCTGCATCCTGGTTCTATGATAGCTTCTGGAATCAGCTACTTTTCTCTTTTCAATCATGTTTGTGTGCATTTCCATTTAAGCACCTCCATTTAGACGTATAATATAGTACGGAAAACAGATACCAGTCTCTTAGTGGCAATGTCCGCCACAGTCCTTGCACTGTCCGCCGCACTGAATGGATTTTCCATTCTTTTTATCCCGAATCATGCTTCTGATAATGAGTGCCACCGCTCCGATGACAACTGCTGATACTGCTAATGTTCCCATATGATACCTCCTGATATCTTGAGCCTGCATAAACCATGCAGGCTCTTTTATGATTACCGGATTATTTTACACCGGCGATACTTGTTAATTTTACTTTTGATTCATTTTTAGCTTTTTCAGGTCTGACAAGCAGATAGATAAAACCTGCAATCAGGGCAAATGCCACTGCAGTAAAGAATCCAAAGGATCCGGTGGTAATTAAAGTTCCTACCTGATAGACACAAAGTGCTACTATATATGCCAGAATTGTCTGATATCCAACTGCAAACCAAAACCATCTGGTGTTATTCATCTCACGCTTAATGGCTCCCATTGCTGCAAAGCAAGGTGCGCAGAGAAGATTAAATACAAGGAAAGAATACGCAGCAACTGCTGTCATACTACCTGCAAGAGTACCCCAGATCTCAGAACCATCTTCTGCAACTTCAGCAAAGCCGTAGAGAATACCAAAGGTTCCAACTACGTTTTCTTTTGCTACCAGTCCTGTGATGGCTGCTACTGCAGACTTCCAGTTTCCCCAGCCAAGAGGAACAAAGAGCCAGCTGATTGTACTTCCCAGCTTAGCCAGGATACTATGGTCAAGTTCCATTGCTTCCAGCATTCTAAACTGACCGTCTATCCAGCCAAAATAGGAAGCAAACCATACAACGATTGTAGATAATAAAATGATTGTTCCTGCTTTCTTAATAAAGGACCAGCCGCGTTCCCACATACTTCTTAAAACGTTTCCTACTGTAGGCATATGGTAAGCCGGGAGCTCCATAACGAAAGGCGCCGGATCACCAGCAAACATTCTGGTCTTTTTTAAAATGATACCGGAACAGATAATTGCTGCAATTCCTACGAAATAGGCACTTGGTGCAACCCAGGAAGCTCCATCAAAAAGTGCGCCTGCAATCAGTGCAATAATTGGAAGCTTGGCACCACAGGGAATAAAGGTTGTTGTCATAATTGTCATCTTACGGTCACGATCATTTTCAATGGTTCGTGATGCCATAATACCAGGAACGCCGCAGCCACTGCCGATCAGCATCGGTATAAAAGACTTTCCGGAAAGACCGAATTTACGGAATACGCGGTCCATAATAAAGGCAACACGTGCCATATAACCACAGCTCTCCAAAAATGCAAGGAAGATGAAAAGCACCAGCATCTGAGGTACAAAACCAAGAACTGCACCCACACCTGCAATAATTCCGTTAACTAACAGACCCTGGAGCCAGTCCGCGCAGCCAATTGCAGTTAAAAAGCTCTCAGCCATGACTGGTATGCCAGGAAGCTGGAGGCCGAAAAGATTCATTTCGTCACCGAAAAGACTGTCATTCACCCAATCAGTTGCCCAGGATCCCACTGTTGTAACAGAAGCATAATAAACAATAAACATAACAGCTGCAAAGATAGGCAGTGCCAGAAACCGGTTGGTAACAATCCGGTCGATTTTATCGGAAATCGTAAGTTTATTTTTCATGCTTCTTGTTAAACACTGATCGATGATAGAAGAAATATATACATAACGCTCATTTGTAATAATACTTTCTGTATCGTCATCCAGTTCACGCTCAATCCTTGTAATCTCTTCCGTTACATCAGGTACACGCTTCATCTGAGTCTGGATCTTCTCATCCTTTTCCAGAAGCTTAATGGCAAAGAAACGCTTCTGTTCCTCGGGAACATCATTTCCAAGTTTGTCTTCGATGGAATCCAGAACTGACTCCACTTCAGCTGCAAATTTATGTACTGGAGGTCTGTTATTTTTCTGGTTTGCAATCGCCACTGCTTTTTCAGCAGCCTTCTGGATTCCAGTTCCCTTCAGCGCAGAAATCTCCACAACCTCACAGCCAAGCTTTTCGCTTAATTTATTTATATGAATTTTATCCCCACTCTTTTCCACGATATCCATCATGTTAACCGCCATGATAACGGGAATTCCAAGTTCCATAAGCTGGGTGGATAAATATAAATTACGTTCTATGTTGGTACCGTCTACGATATTCAAAATCGCATCAGGCCGTTCTCCGATCAGATAATTTCTCGCTACCACTTCTTCCAGTGTGTAAGGAGAGAGGGAATAGATACCTGGAAGGTCCATAATAATGACATCTTTATGACCTTTTAACTTTCCTTCTTTTTTCTCTACGGTAACGCCTGGCCAGTTCCCCACAAACTGATTTGATCCCGTCAGTGCATTAAACAACGTCGTCTTTCCGCAGTTGGGATTACCTGCTAATGCAATTTTAATTGACATACTCTACCTCTTTCTGCCTGTCAGCAATTGATTTGTCTGGTATTAGTCTCACCTAACTAATATGTAAAAAAAATTACTCCACAATGATCATTTCTGCATCCGCTTTTCGTAAAGACAGCTCATACCCTCTGACCGTTACTTCCACCGGATCTCCAAGAGGAGCTACTTTCCTCACAAAAATATCAACACCTTTTGTGATTCCCATATCCATAATTCTTCTCTTAACAGGGCCTTCTCCGCTTAGCTTGGTTACCTTGACAGTTTTACCGCATGGAATTTCCTTTAATGTCATCGTCTTTTCTCCTTTTCTATCCCACCATGATTTTATTTGCCATATCTTTTCCTATGGCAACTCTGGAATCTTTTACATTAACGATCATGTTTCCGCTTATTTCAGAAACAACAGTCACAATTCCGCCGGTAACAAAACCCAGGTTTTCCAGAAAACGTCTTGTTTCTTCTTTGCCGCCGATTTTACGTATTACGTTAGGCTCTCCTGCTTTCACCATTGTTAAAGGCATCATTCGTCATCTTCTTTCATTTTATTATTGATAATCATTCCCATTTCTCATCAGTTAGTATATTCTAACTTTCGCCAGTTGTCAAGATTTTTATTGAAAAATTTTCTCATTACCTGAATGTATTTTTTTACATCCACATTTCATTATAAAAAGCTGCGGCATATAAAACCTGCTGCCGCAGCCTTCCTATTCTGTTTTTACCAGATTTTCACTCTTTTATCAGGAGCCACATACATGGCATCTCCTTCTTTTATGTCCGGATAAGCCTTATAAAATGCATCTGTGGCGCTAAGCACTCCATTGACTCTGACTTTAGCCGGGGAATGGGAATCCGTATTAAGACGGTCAAGCATCGCTTCCGGAGTATACTTGGACGCCCAGATTGTTGCATACTGGCGGAACAATAAATTCAAATCACTGCCCTTTTCCCCTGCAATCGCTGTAATGCATGCCATGGACCCCAGATCTGCGATATTTTCATTTAATGTCTGGGCGCCATTCACTTTTCTCCCCTGAAATCCCTCCATTCCGCTGTAGTATTCTTCCACCTGTTTGGCCAGTTCATTAAATTTTTCCCGGTCTTCCTTTGTCCACCACACATGATAATTCCCATTTTCATCGTAAAGGGAACCGGAGGAATCAAATGCATGACTCACCTCATGAGCCATAACCATTCCGATTCCGCCTAAATTAGAGGCGAAGTCTGCTTTCGGATCATAAAACGGGGGCTGGAGAATAGCGGCAGGAAACACAATCTCATTGGCAGTGGGGTTGTAATATGCGTTAACAGTCTGGGGAGTCATACCCCACTCTCCTTTATCCACTGGTTTCTTAAATTTCTTTTTATTCACCTCATTGACTGCTTTCATAAGAGAAAGGCTATTATCAATTAAGTTTCCCCCCTCTTCTGCTGATAGCACCCTGGCATCCTTATAATCATCGGGCCATTTGTCCGGATATCCCACTTTCAGATTCATATGCTCCAGCTTTCTTATGGCAGAAGCCTTGGTTTCATCACTCATCCAGGTGAGATTTTCAATCTGTTTTTTATAAGAGGCAAGAATCAGGCGGATCATGGACTCAATGTCCTTTTTATCCGATTTGGAAAAGCATTTCTCAACATAAAGCTTTCCAAATTCAAAACCCAGGGTGTTCTGTGTCAATTCACTTGCCAGTTTTTCATCTGTTTTTCTTTCTTTGATTCCTTTTCTTAAATTATTCCATTCCAGATTGGTGTCTCTGATTTCGGGTGTCAGACTGGGGGCAAAATCATTTACCAGACAAAATAACGTATACTGTTTTAAAAGAGGGAGGGATTCCCGATTTAAATATTCACCGATTTTTTTCATCTGATCTACCTGAACCACAATGTATTGATCCTGCTCATTTAAGTCTGCTGCTTTTAAAAAGATCTCCATGGTTCCATCTGGAAACAGTTTCTTTAATTCTTCACCGGTATACGGATTATATATAACGCCAGGGTCTCCCTGTTTGCTAAGAGGAAGTGCACTCCCGGCCAGATCCTTCTGCAATTTTAAAATGCCATCTGCAGCCTGATCCGCTTCTTCTTTCTTCATTCCTGTATATTCCATAATCTGGGATATATAACTGCGGTAATGGTCCATCAGTTCTTCCTGGTCGGAATCTTCTAAAGTCTCTTTTCCAGGTCCAAGATCTGCACCATCAAAATACAGGGCATAGCGGGTAGAATTACTCATGTCCTCAGACCACTGGGGCAGAATAATGCTGCTCACCCCCAGATCATTGTAGATTTTTCCTGCCTGTTCCAGATACTCCTCAATGGTGGAAGCACGGCTGATCCCGTCCATATAAACAGCAAGTCCGCCAAATCCGCCAGCCCTTCTCCCCTCCATATCCATAGCTGTCAGATAGAGATCGGCGATTTTCTGTTCCAGAGATCCTTCTTTTTCATTTTTCCTGTTATTCACAGATTCACGGAGCACTTCATTTAGAATTTCATAAGCCTCTCTGTCCAGCTTGTAAAACTGGCTCCAGCCACTTGCATCTCCTGGAATCTTGGTATTATTAAGCATCTCCCCGTTGACAAAGTCATAATAATCATCTTCCAGGCGTATATGGTTTGCTTCCCCTGCAGAGGCCTTTCCCGTTCCACTGGCGGGCTTTGCCTGGGTCTGCTCTTCTTCCGGATTCTGTTCTGTTTTACTTTTACACCCGGTAAACGCCAGTGTCATAATTATCATCGCCGATAGTATTGTGAAAAAAACTTTTTTCATGAAATCTACCTCTCCTTGCCATTACATAATATTTTTTGTACGAAAAAAGGAAGCGGATTTCTCCACTTCCCATCTGCTCATTCTTTATTATGCTTAAACTTCGTCAGAATATACAGGTGCATCTTCTGCAGCTGCTTCGTCCTGACCCTGAAGTGCTTTGATGCTTAAGCTGATCTTCTTGTCGTCTTCGTTAAAATCAACTACCTTTGCTTCGATTTCCTGACCAATTGCCAGAACATCTGCAGGTTTCTCAACATGCTCTCTGGAAATCTGGGATACATGAAGCAGAGCGTCTACGCCTGGCTCCAGCTCAACAAATGCGCCGAAATCAGTCATACGTGCTACTCTACCGCTTACTACATTGCCCACTGCATACTTTTCAGCTGCATCTTTCCATGGGTTTGTCTCCGGGAATTTTAAGCTGAGGGCAATCTTGTCGCCGTTGATATCTTTGATTAAAACTTTTACTTTCTCACCAGCTTTGAATGCTTTTTTCGGGCTTTCTACTCTGCCCCAGCTCATCTCTGATATATGAAGTAAACCATCGGCTCCGCCAAGGTCAATAAATGCACCGAAATCGGTTACGTTCTTGATTGTACCTTCAACAACATCGCCTGCATGGATCTTGTTAAATAATTCTTTCTGAAGCTCGGCTCTCTTAGCAACCATAATCTGCTTTCTGTCACCGATGATTCTTCTTCTCTTGGGATTGAATTCAGTAATGATGAATTCGATCTCCTTATCTGCATACTTGGTTAAATCCTTCTCATAAGTATCGGATACCAGGCTTGCAGGAATGAAGACTCTTGCGCCATCTACAACCACACTTAAACCACCGTCAAGCACCTGTGCAACTTTTGCGGTAAGTACTTCGTGGTTCTCAAATGCTTCTTCTAATTTCTTGTTGCCTCTGTCTGCTGCTAATCGCTTATAGGATAAAGCAACCTGACCCTCACCGTCGTTAACCTTAGTGACTTTAGCTTCCATCTCTTCGCCAACCTGTACAACGGTTGTAAGATTTAAATTCTGGTCATCCGTGTACTCGCTACGCGGGATGATGCCGTCAGACTTGTACCCTATATTCAAGACGATTTCATCTTCTTTTACGTCGATGACTTTACCAGTGACGATCTCTCCTGTACGTATGGTTTTCAATGATTCCTCTAACATTTGTTCAAAACTTAACTCTGACATTAGTATGAACCTCCTCGATAATATGATTCGGGGTTGAAGCCCCGGCTGTAATACCTACGCTGCGCACAGAATTTACACAATCAGGATCTAAATCACCTAGTGTCTGGATATAGTAAGTATTCTTACATTCCCTTCGGCATATCTCGTACAGCTTCTGGGTATTGGAACTGCTTTTTCCGCCAATGACTATCATGGCATCCACTTCTGAAGCTATCCGCTTTGCTTCCACCTGTCTTTCCTGTGTTGCATTGCAAATCGTATTTAAAACAAGTATATCATACCGCGTTTCAGAAATTTTTTCAACTAAATCTTGAAATTTCTTGTAATTAAATGTCGTCTGTGATACAATACACAGCCTCTCTCCTTCTGTGAGCGGCAAAGTTTCCACTTGCTCGGGTGTTTCCACCACTAAAGTATTGTCATTTCCCCAGCCTTTAATACCTTCCACTTCCGGGTGTGAATCATTTCCAATTATGATCAGGCGTCTGCCCTCTTTATTCTGCTCCTGCGCAATTTTGTGAATCTTTCTCACATAAGGACAGGTTGCATCAATGATCTCAATTCCGTTCTTTTCCATGATATCATAAACCCGCTTTCCAGCTCCATGGGAACGGATTACCACAATGGCGTCGTGAATCTGTTTCAGCTCTTCTTCACTTTCAATTACTTTTACGCCCTTTTCCTCTAAATCTTTTACAACCTCTTCATTGTGGATGATGGGACCATACGTATAAATTGGCTTGTCGTTTCGTTTCAGCTGTTCATATACCTGATCAACGGCACGTTTCACACCAAAGCAGAATCCGGCGGATTTTGCTACAACTACTTCCATACATTAGCTCCTCTCTTCCAGTTTTCTTTCCTCAAACAGCATTAAAATCCGTTCTATTACCTCTCTGGCACTCATCTCAGAAGAATCTAAAAGCACCGCATCCTCTGCCTGTTTCAGGGGAGAATGTTCCCGGTTCATATCCTGGCGGTCCCGCTTGATAATATCTTTTTCGATTTCTTCCAGGCTGCAGTCCTGCCCTTTTCCCTTCAGTTCCAGATACCTTCTTTCAGCACGGACCCGGCTGCTGGCGGTTAAATAGATCTTAAGATCGGCATCAGGAAGAACGCAGGTACCGATATCCCTGCCATCCATAATGACATTCTCCCGGGCTGCAAGACCTTTTTGCAGTTCTACCAGTTTTTCTCTCACCGATAAGTGTACAGAAGTAGCAGAAGCCATGGCTCCCACTTCCTCAGAACGGATCAGTCCTGATACATTTTCTCCGTTTAAAATCACCTGCTGCACGCCGTTTTCATAGGCCAGGGTTACATCCGCAGTCTTAACAGCTTCTAAAATGGCCGCCTCATCCTGAGGAGATATCCCTTTTCTTAAAAAATGCAACGCCATGGCACGGTACATGGCTCCAGTATCTACATATACAAAATTAAGTTTACTGGCTGCTGCACGGGCAATGGTGCTTTTTCCCGCTCCGGCCGGTCCGTCAATTGCTATATTATAAACCTTTGTCATCTTTCGTCCTTCTCCTCTCCTGCCGCACTTCCTGCTGCCCAGCCGGTAGACCAGGCAATCTGAAGATTAAAGCCCCCTGTCACCGCATCCAGATCCAGCACCTCTCCTGCAAAATACAGGCCGTTTACAAGTTTAGACTCCAGAGTGGAGGGATTTACCTCTTTTACAGAAACACCTCCCTGGGTGATAATGGCCTCATTGTATCCTCTCAGTGCAGTGAGAGTCATGGTAAATGACTTGGTTACACGAATCAGCGTCTGACGTTCTTCTCTTGTAATCTCATTAACCTTCTTTTCCGGAGAAATTCCGCTTGCATCAATAATAACAGTAATCAGCTTGGCAGGATATAGATTACCCAGAGCATTTTTAAACTGCTTATTCATGGATTCCTCAAAATCTCTTAGTATCCTGGCATCCAGCTGTTCTTCCGTCAAAGCAGGCTTTAAATCGATGGAAAGGGTAAGAGGACCTTTCTTCAGTTCCTTCGCCGCATAACTGCTGGCACTTAAAAGAACTGGACCACTGACTCCGTAGTGGGTAAAAAGCATCTCTCCGAATTCCCTGTAAATAACCTTGCTGCCTTTCATCACCGTCGCTTCTACGTTTCTAAGAGAAAGACCCTGCAATTCCTTAATCATGGGCTCTTCCACAACGAAAGGAACCAGTGCCGGAGATAACGTGGTTACGGTGTGGCCCGCTTCTTTCGCCAGTTCATAGCCGTCTCCCGTGGAACCGGTAGTCTGATAGGAATAACCTCCGCAGGCAATCATCACGCTGTCTCCATAAAAGGACTTCTTACCTGTACTGTCACTGACGACAATTCCTTTTACAGCTCCGTTATCTATAATCAGCTTTTCTGCTTTTTTCCGGTAATGAATCGTAACACCCAGTTCCAAAAGCCGGTTATTCAGGGCCTTAATTACATCGGAAGCTTTATCCGAAGCCGGAAACACCCGGTTTCCCCGTTCCGTCTTTAACTGGCAGCCAAGGGTCTCTAAAAGTTCCATCATATCGAAATTGGTAAAACCGTAAAAGCTGCTGTAAAGGAATTTGGAATTGGTTACAACGTTCCCGAACAGTTCCTCCGTATCACAGGCATTGGTTACATTGCACCGTCCTTTTCCCGTAATATATACTTTTTTACCAAGCTTCTCGTTTTTCTCAAAAATGTGGACGGTACTGCCCTTCATGGCTGCTGCTATTCCAGCCAGCATCCCTGCAGCGCCCCCGCCCACGATTAAAACCGTATTCATGCCCTATCCTCCTGCCTTTGTTCACTTCCTCCTACTTTACACGAAAAAATAGGAAAACACAAGTGGTCAGGGACGATTATTCACTTCTTTTATCTTGTTTTCCAGCGCTTCCACCACAGTTTTTAAGATCTTGACCCTTGCATAATACTTGCAGTTTCCTTCCACTACCACCCATGGTGCATAGGTTGTAGAGGTGCGAACCAGCATCTCATTGACTGCCGATTCATACTGATCCCATTTTTCTCTGTTTCTCCAGTCTTCTTCTGTAATCTTCCACTGCTTTAAAAGATCTTCCTGCCGTTCTTTAAATCGTTTTTCCTGTTCCTCTTTATCAATGTGAAGCCAGAATTTAAGGACGACGGCACCTGCATTTGCCAGGTGGCTTTCCATCTCGTTGATTTCCTGATAAGCCTGCTTCCACTGGCTATCCCTGCAAAAGCCCTCTACACGCTCAACAAGCACTCTCCCGTACCAGGTGCGGTCGAATATGGCGATATGGCCTGCTTTTGGCATATTGATCCAGAAACGCCAGAGATAGTGATGAACCCGTTCAAGATCGTTAGGAGCTGCAGTCGGGTATACCTTATAACCTCTTGGATCCAGGTGGCTGGTAAGCCGTTTAATGGCTCCGCCTTTTCCCGCTGCGTCCCAGCCTTCAAATCCCAGCACAACCGGAATCCGCATTCGGTAAATCTGGCTGTGAAGGAATTCCAGCTTTTTCTGTAAACGGTCGATTTCCTTTTTGTAATCTTCCTTTGAAATGGACTTGGTTAAATCCACTCCGGACAGAACACCTGATTTAAAGCTTTCTGAACGGACTGGCACTTCTTTCTCCTTTTGCACTCCGTTTAAACTCTTTTTATTTAGGGCATCCGAAAGGCAGTCTGCCACACAGGACATGATCTTAGCTGCTGCATACTCTTTATCGTTTGCCTCGATTATGGTCCACGGGGCATAATCCATATCTGTATTCTGAAGCATCTCTTCGCAGATCTGCAGGAACCGGTCATATTCCGTGTTCCTTTTCCAATCGTCTTTTGTTACCCTCCAGCTGGTTTCCTTTGAGCTTTCCAGCTTTTTAAACCGCTTCTTTTGTTCTTCTCTGGAAATATAAAGAAAAAGCTTGATGATAACCATTCCGTCATCGGTAAGCTGCCGCTCAAAGGACTGTATGTCATGAAAGGCTCCAGGCAGGTCTTCATCAGGAAGCTTTCCTGAAAAACGCTCCATGGTTACCTGACGGTACCAGCTTCTGTCAAAAACAGCAATTCTTCCCTGGGCAGGCAGTTTTGTATAAAAACGCCACAGGAAGGGACGCATACGCTCTTCGTCCGTCGATTTATCATTGGCATAGACATCAAAGCCTCTGGGATCAAGGGCCTGAATCAGGTGATTGATCTGAGTTCCTTTTCCTGAGGCGCCCATACCCTCAAATACGATCATAACCGGAATCCCGGCTTCCTTTAACTGGCGCTGCAAAAGCCCCAGTTTTTCACTTTGTTCTTTCTCTGTCTTTTTGTAAGTTTCCTTATCTATTTTCTTTGATAAATCAATTTTCTCCAGCATAAACAGTCCCTCCTAACTGGTTTCCGTTAAGCCTGTATCTTTTCAAACACCTTTGCAACTTCTGGCATAACCTGGCTGATTTTAATCATCTGGGGGCATTCCTTTTCACATCTGTGGCAGGTCTTGCAGCTGTCTGCTTTTATGGCAAGAGCCTCATACCCCGCTTTGGCCTCGTCCTCTTTGTGGGCAGCCGTCATATTATAGTAGGAGAATATCTCCGGGATCTCCAGTCCGAAGGGGCAGGGAACACAGTAACGGCAGCCAGTACAGCCAACCAGTGCCATGGAGTCAAAGACCTCCTTTGCTTTCTTGTACATGGCATGTTCTTCTTCCGATACCATTCCAATATGGCTTCTGTCTGCATACAAAAGATTATCTTCCAGCTGCTGTTCATCACTCATACCGCTTAAAAGCAGGCTGACTTCCGGCTGATCCCATAAAAAATCAAGGGCATATTCCACGCTGGTTTTTTCATTGCCTAACGTTTCTTTTACATGAGATGCAGGATTTGCCAGTCTTCCGCCTAAAAGGGGCTCCATAATGACTACGGCAAGCCCTTTTCCAGCAGCTTCTTTCAGTCCTTTTAAGCCTGCCTGATGTGTGAGATCCACATAGTTATACTGAATCTGGCAGAAATCCCATCCATCATAATAATCTAGGATATCCTGAAACACGTCATATGAATCATGGAAGGAAAAACCAATATACTTAATTTTTCCATCTGCTCTCGCTTTCTCCATCTTCTCTACCAGTTTCAGTTTTTTAATCTTCTCTTCAAACCGGTCTCTTGTTAAGGCATGGAGCAGATAAAAATCCACATGATCTGTCTTTAACTTCTTTAACTGTTCATCTAAAACTTCTTCAAAATCTTCTTCTTTTTCAAGCTTCCATACAGGACATTTAGTCGCCAGATAAGTCTTCTCCCTGTAACCTTCCTGCAGCGCTTCTCCTACTATTCTCTCACTTTCCCCTTCATGATAGGGATAAGCAGTGTCAATGTAGTTGACTCCCTGATCAATGGCATGACGGATCATGGCCACCGCCCTCTTCTCATCTACCTGATTTTCTCCCGAAAGAGGAAGCCGCATGGCTCCGAACCCGAGTGCTGATACTTTAATTCCTGTCTTTCCAAAATCACGATATTGCATATTTTTCCTCCGCATGATAAGATTCGCAATTGAACTATAAGCTGCTTTAATCATTATTGTATCATATTTGTTTCCCGTCCAATAGTTTTTTTTGCAAAATATGAGCGAAAAAAGACAGACTTTGCGTCATGCAAATGCCTGTCTTTCTGCCATGAATATTAATTTTGCTCTTTAAACTTCGGTCGTTATAAAGATATCATAAATCGCTTTAATCGCTTCTTCAAAATCACTGTTTCTCACACCAATTATAATATTTAATTCACTGGAGCCCTGATCAATCATTTTAACATTGACTCTGGAATGAGCGAGCGCGGAAAAAATCCTTCCGGCAGTGCCTCTGGTGGCCTTCATGCCTCTGCCTACAACGGCTACCAGCGCAAGATCGGATTCCATCTCCACAAAATCAGGCTCAACGGCTCTGTGAATTCCGGCAATGACAGACTGCTCATATTCCTCAAACTCTGACTGGTGAACGAAAACCGTCATGGTATCGATTCCGGAAGGCATATGTTCAAAGGAGATTCCGTATTTTTCAAATACCTCCAGCACTTTTCTCCCAAAACCAACTTCAGCATTCATCATGGCTTTTTCAATATTAATGGAACAAAAGCCTTTCTTTCCTGCAATTCCCGTAATGGTATAGCGGGGCTGTCTGCAGGTGCTTTCCACAATTAAAGTTCCCTTGTCCTCAGGCTTATTGGTGTTACGGATATTAATGGGAATTCCCTCTTTTCTTACAGGGAAGATTGCATCCTCATGGAGTACGCTGGCACCCATATACGCCAGCTCTCTTAATTCTCTGTATGTAATGGTTTCAATGACTTCCGGATCTTTAATGATTCTGGGGTCTGCCACCAGAACACCAGAAACATCCGTCCAGTTTTCATACATATCTGCATGAATTGCTTTCGCCACTACGGAACCTGTCACATCGGAGCCGCCTCTTGAAAAAGTCTTGATGGTGCCGTCGTGCTTCGAGCCATAAAATCCAGGAATAACTGCTGTATCAGCCTTGCTTAAACGCTCAGAAAGCACCTGATCTGTAAGATCTGCTTCAAAGTTGCCATCTTCATCAAAAAAGATCACCTCAGCGGCATCAATAAATTCAAATCCCAGATACTCAGCCATGATCAGACTGTTTAAATATTCACCTCTTGAAGCAGCATAGTCCCTGCCTGCCTTTTCTAAGAAATTCTTTTCAATCACATTAAATTCCTCGTCAAGACTCATGTTCAGTGAAAGTCCGCTGATAATTTCCATATAGCGCTCTTTGATTTTTTCCAGAATGCTTTTGTAGCTTTTTCCCGCTTCCGCCGCATCGTAACACTGATACAGCAGATCTGTTACCTTTTCATCCTTGTCATTACGCTTTCCCGGCGCGGATGGAACTACATATTTTCTGCTCTTGTCTGCGCGAATGATATTACCAACCTTTTCAAACTGCATGGCGCTGGCTAAAGAGCTTCCTCCGAATTTCACAACTTTTTTCATGGCGTCTTTCTCCTCTGATACAGGTTAATATCTACATATTTAACGGAAATAATATCTTAATTGTCACCAGCTGTCAAGTGGTTTTCTCTAATTATGTATAATTTTCCATCGTCATGCATAAATTCTCTTTTCCAGGAACATATTTAAGATCTTTTCATTTGCCAGGCTGTTTCGTTTATCCGATTCTTCAATCCGCCTGTTTCCTCCGCTGATGCTGTTATATTCCCCGCAGATATCAACTGCCAGTACTGGTTTCTTTCTGCAGATAACCTCCCATGCCTTGGAAAGCTGGGCCAGTGTCATACTTCCCTGATCCCAGTCAGTCAGCAGTTCACTGGAAGAAAATACATCTTTATCCACAGATAAATACACCGGTTCCTTAAGCTGTCCGGCAAAATCCGAAACCCAGTCTTTCCCTGATAATTCCGATTCCGTATAGATCTTCACTTTGTCTTTAAAATCTTCCCTGACTGCACAGGCCAGTTCATCCGACACTCCAATTAAAATAACCCTCTTTAAAAACTCCTGCTCTTCCAGTATCTGGCGGATCCAGTTCCCACAGGAAAGGATTCCCTGAAAACTAGATGCCATAAGATCTGCATGATGGTCAAATACAACCAGATCATAGGGCTCTTTGTAATCTTTTTGCAGAACATAACTGACATAATGAAAATTTCCGCAGTCCAGGAACCGGAAACTGCCCCCTGCCCTTTTCGCCCGCCGCTCAATCTCCGTTAAGGAAGCGCCGTCGCAAAAACCGTGGACACCGGTTAAATCTGTACAGTCAACCCAGTCATATGGAACCTTCCTGTAAAAATCCTGTCTTTTGTAGACATCTGTGAAATTAAATATGGTGACCGGTCTTATTTTCCTTTCAAAGCTTCCACCTCCTGATTTACACTTTCCTCACAGGAACGCATGGCAAGTATGGTCTTTTCAAGCAGCTCTTCTAACGTCCAGCCCAGATACCCGGCACCGGTGTCAATGATGTCCCTGGAACAGCCTGCTGCAAATTTTTTATCCTTATACTTTTTCTTTAAGCTGGATACTTCCATATCCATCACACTTTTGGAAGGACGCATTCTGGCAGCTGCACCGATTAATCCAGTCAGTTCATCTGAGGCAAAAAGGACCTTTTCCATCTCATGTTCTGGTTTTACCTCAGAGCAGATTCCATAGCCATGACTGCAAACGGCGTGAATCAGCTCCTCCTCTGCATGGATTTCTTTTAAAAGCTCCGGCGCCTTTGTACAATGTTCCTCTGGAAACTGCTCAAAATCAACATCATGGAGAAGTCCTGCCAATCCCCAGAAATCTTCTTCCGTTCCGTAGCCAAGTTCCCTGGCATACCAGCGCATTACGCCTTCCACGGTCAGCCCGTGAAGAAGATGAAAGGGCTCCTGATTATATTTTATGAGTAAGTTAAGTGCCTGTTGTCTGGTTATCTCTGTTTTCATACTGATATTCTCCTTACTGTACTTAATTAGTTGTCCGTTCCGGTTATAAGAGAATGAATTTTGCTTTCTCCAATCACTTCAATCCCATTCTCCTTAAGCAAAGCCGCGGTGACACCGCTTCCAGAAATTTTATTTCCGGAAAATGTCCCGTCATAGATCATTCCATGGCCGCAGGATGGACTGCGTTCCTTTAAGACAGCCTTTTTGCAGCCAAAGATTTTTGCCAGCTTTAAGGTCTCACTGGCACCTTTTTCAAAAAAGGCAGTAACATCCTGACCAGACTGGTTGATAACTGTATGTTCACCTCTACGCTCAGACGCAGATCTTGGTGTTTCCATTCCTCCCAGCTGTTCCGGACAGACTGGAACCAGATGATAGTCATCAAGCAGTGCCAGAATCTCTTTATTTTCTCCATGATTGCCATCATAGCGGCAGTTCACACCCAAAAGACAGGCGCTCACAAGAATTGTCTCTTTTTGATCCTTCATTCCTTTCGCCTCCTTTCATAAGTCCTACTGTAGCAAAAAATGAAAAGGGGTTCAATCCTTTTTTCAGATTAACCCCTTAAACATTCTCTATTTTCTTTTTTCCAGAATTGCATCAATAATTCCGTATTCCCTGGCTTCAGATGCTGTCATAAAATGATCCCTGTCCGTATCCCGTTCAATCTCTTCTTCGGAATGACCGGTATTTTCCCCCAGTATCCGGTTTAACCGCCTCTTATCCTTTTGAAGCTTTTCTGAGTAAATCCATATGTCAGCCGCCTTTCCCCCGATTCCTCCTGATACTCCGGGCTGATGAATCATAATCTCCGCATTGGGAAGTGCAAACCGCTTTCCTTTTGTTCCTCCTGCCAGAAGAAACGCCCCAAAGCTGGCCGCAAAGCCAAGGCAGATGGTAGAAACCTCGCAGCGGATGTACTTCATGGTATCATAAATCCCCAGTCCTGCAGTTATGGAACCGCCGGGGCTGTTAATATAAAAGGAAATGTCTTTCCCCGGGTCCTGGGATTCCAGGAATAAAAGCTGTGCGATAATCAGCTTGGCAGATTCATCACTTACCTCTTCCCCGAGAAAAATAATCCGGTCCTTTAACAGACGGGAAAACAGATCATAGCTTCGTTCCCCTGATCCAGTCTGTTCAATCACATAAGGAACCACATTCATGCCGCACACCTCCAGGCTTTGGAGTGGTTCACTATTACCTCTTTTCGCCTTAATTCTTTGTTAATTCTTGCTTTTCTGTATGTCATTGGCGTACAGCCATATACTTTTTTAAACTCCAGTGTAAATGCCTGCTGGGACTGATACAATGCATCCTGTGCAATTCTGGCAATGGATTCTTCTTCCATAATTAGCTTACCGGCCGCTTCACTGAGCCTGCGCTCCTTAATATAGCGGTGAATAGTACAGCCTGTGACATCAGAAAACATCCGGTTGATATGAAATTTAGAATAACCGGCATGACGGGCGATCTCTTCCACATTCAGTCTTTCCGGCGCAGATAAATTTACTTCAATATAATCAATGATCTGACTAACTGTTTTTTTCTTTTCATCCATGCTTTCTACCTCCGTAATCTGACCTTATTATAGCAGGTTTCATTTTCCCCGTATTCATAAAAAGTGCGGTTTCAAAAAAATACCGAATTCCTACTATGTTTATAGAAAAAGGTCATGACATTTTGTTAATAATATAGTATACTTTATACAAGATACTAGAACGAGCAATAGAAAGGAAGGCTGCAACATGTACTGTATCAAAAAAATAATAGACGATCTGTTCTGGGTTGGCGGAAGTGACCGCCGTCTGGCCCTGTTTGAAAATGCATACCCTATTCCCAGAGGAATTGCTTATAATTCCTACGTTTTGCTGGATGAAAAAACCGTACTGTTTGATACGGTTGACAGAGCCATCAGCGGGCAGTTTATCGAGAATGTGGAAGCAGTTTTAGGCGGACGGACTCTGGATTATATTTTTGTTAATCATATGGAACCGGATCACTGCGCAACGTTAGGAGAGATGGTAAGCAGATACCCTGATGTCAAAGTGGTTTGCAATGCAAAAACTGTTCCCATCATCAATCAGTTTTATGAATTTGGAGTGGATGACAGAGCTGTCATTGTAAAAGAAGGAGACACGTTCTCAACCGGTAAGCATAATTTCACCTTCTACATGGCTCCCATGGTACACTGGCCGGAAGTAATGGTTACCTACGATTCCACTGATAAGATTTTATTTTCCGCAGATGCATTTGGTACCTTTGGGGCCATGAACGGTAATATATTTGCTGATGAGCTGAATTTTGAACGTGAATGGCTTGATGACTCCAGAAGATATTATTCTAACATCGTGGGCAAATACGGGGTCAACACCCAGGCGTTATTAAAAAAGGTAGGAGACTTAGATATACAGCTTCTCTGCCCGCTTCACGGACCGGTATGGCGTTCCAATATCTGCTGGTACATGGACAAGTACTGTACCTGGAGCAGTTACGAACCCGAAGAGCAGGCTGTCATAATCGCCTATGGCTCCATATACGGCAACACGGAGAATGCTGCCAATATTCTTGCATGCCGGCTTGCAGAACGGGGCATCCGCAATATAGTGATGTATGACGTATCCGTAACCCACCATTCCTACATTATCTCAGAGGCATTCCGATGCAGCCATCTGGTTTTTGCATCTGCCACCTATAATGCAGGAATCTTCAGCAATATGGAACATCTTCTCATGGATATGAAGGCTCACAACGTGCAGAACCGTACCGTTGCACTGATCGAGAACGGCTCCTGGGGCGTTATGGCAGCCAAAAAGATGACCGAAATCATCTCAGGCATGAAAAACATGACCATTCTGGATCAGACCATTACAGTGAAATCTTCTCTGAAAGAAGATCAGCTGTCAGAAATCGCTGCTTTGGCCAATACCATTGCAGATTCTATTTCCAAATAATAAAATAATCCCCCGGAAAAAGCGGCATACTGATATGTACCATTTTCCGGGGGCGTTTTTTATCCCTCTGTCACTTAAAATCCCTTTATTACAATCCCTTCCTCCATAAGACCTTCCCGGATCATTTTCACAAATGCCAGTGCTTTGGCTCCATCCCCGTGAACACACACGGAATCAGCCTGTATAGTAATATCCCTTCCGTCCACAGCTTCCACCTTCCGTTCACGTACCATACGGATTACCCGTTTTACTGCCTGATCTTCATCCTTTATCAGTGCACCCTTCTGGCTTCTGGGAACAAGAGTCCCGTCACTTTGGTATCCCCGGTCTGCAAAGACCTCGCTCGCACAGAATACGCCGGTTGCTTTCGCCGCACGGATCATCTCACTGCCACTCAGCCCAAGGAGCACCAGACTTTCATCCACCTCCTTCACAGCCAGGCAGACAGCTCTCGCCAGCTGATAATCCTCTGCTGCCATATTATAAAGGGCACCATGAGGCTTTACATGCCAGAGCCGCACTCCTGCTCCGGTACAAAATGCTTTTAACGCTCCTATCTGATATTTCACTGAGGCCTTCACCTCTTCCGGAGACAGTGCCATATTTCTTCTTCCAAATCCTGCCAGATCCGGAAATCCCGGATGGGCACCGATTCTCACTCCATGCTCCTTACAAAGTGCTACTGTCCGCTCCATCACCATGGGATCTCCTCCATGAAATCCACAGGCAATGTTTGCAGAAGTAACGTATGGAATCACTTCTTCATCCATTCCAATCTTATAAGCTCCGTAACTTTCCCCCAAATCACAGTTCAAATCAATGACCGCCATAATCACGCTTCCTTTCTCTAAAACCGTTTTCAGTATTTCAGCTGCTCATTCTTCACATCTGTAATAAACATATGACCGGGAGCATGGGTAATTACAAAGGGAGGACGGCTGTTCATCACCACTGCCTGGGGCGTGACTCCGCAGGGCCAGAACACCGGGACTTCCCCCTCCTTTATTGTCACCCGGTCTCCGAAATCCGGATTCTCAATATCCCTGATCCCGATTGCCTCCGGGTATCCGATCTGCACCGGAGCTCCGTGCACCCTGGGCATGGCTGCAGTGATAGCTGTTGCAGCTGGTACCAGGCTGTGAGGAATGGGTCTCATGCTTACTACCATGTTTCCGGAAAATATTCCTGCAGGGATACAGGGAATGGTTGTCTGGTACATGGGAACATTGACTCCTTCTTCGATCTGCCTTACGGGAATTCCAGCTTCCAGAAGCTCCGCTTCAAATGAAAAACTGCAGCCAATTAAAAAACTCACCAGCTTTCCCTTATGTAATTGATACTCCTCAAAAATATCGGTCACAGCCATGTACTCCCCGGTACAGATGCCATCTTCGTAAACCCGGTATTTTGGAAGATCCAAGGTAATGTCACTGTCTGGTGCTGTAAAGGCAAATGTCCGGCTGCCTGAGTCGGAAACTTCAAGAAGCGGGCAGGATCTGGGATTTCTCTGGCAGAATAAAAGGAAATCCCATGCAAGCTCCTGGGGGAGCATAACTAAATTCCCCTGGGCATAGCCTGCACACAGTCCGGCAGTTGGAGTATCAATCAGTCCCTTTCTGATCATGGTTCTTACTTCCACAGGCGTTAATCGGCTTAAATCTGTTCCCATTATTTTCCTTCTTTCCTGTTCATATTTTACCATTTTCCCATGGCAGTCTCAATTATTTTTTTCAGCTCCAGAAGCTTTTTATTCTCTTTCCTGGCAATCTTCACCGCTTCCATGGCAGTTACATACTGAAAAGTCACCCACTCTCCGGGACGCAGCTGAGCCAGGGCAGGAATATCCGTGGTGATAACAGTAGCAATCTTTGCATAACCTCCCGTTGTCTGATGATCTGCAAGCATGACAATGGGAAGTCCCGAAGAGGTGATCTGAACCGATCCCTCCATGACTGCATCGGAAATAATATCCGCCCCTTTCCCCGTCTCAACAGAGGGTCCGCTAAGCCTGCACGCCATGCGGTCACAGTCTGCAGTCAGCTGATAAGGATTTCTGACAAAGGTATTTCTTCCTTCCTCTGTAAAAGCCTCTGCCTGGGGGCCGGGAACAGTACGAAGAAGCTCAAATCGTTTATCTGCGCTGTAACGGAATGGATTGGAGGGATTTATGAACCAGGGTTCATTTCCCCCAGCCAGGGATGTGAAATCCATTTCATACACCGCAGCTGCAAACCGCTTTATCTCTTCCCCGCTTTTACCTGATTGGAGGAAATCACCGGTTTTTAACGCCCTGCCATCAAGACCCCCCAGGCAGCTTTTTAAGTCAGTGGATCTGCTTCCCAGTATGGGTAAAACCGCCACTCCCCCGTATACTGCCAGATAGGTTCTAAGGCCCTTTGATGCCATTCCAAGGCTCAGACTGTCACCTTCCTTCATAACCACAGGACGATACATGGGAATGGGGACTCCGTTTTTTAAAGGCTTCATATCTGCACCTGCCAGGGCAATTACTTCATCAGAAGTAAAATAAATCTCTCCCCCTTTTAAAGTAAACTCCAAAACTGCCAGTTCCGGCTCTGATAAATTGCCCGCAAATAAATTGGCGACAGCCATGGAATATTTATCACAGGCTCCGCTTTCGATAAACCCCTGGCTTAAATATCCCCGCCTCCCTTTATCCTGAATAGATGTAAATGCACCTGGCAGTTTTATTTCCAGCCCCATACAGTCACCCCTTCTCCTGTTCCAGTCTGATTTTATGGTATTCCTCTAATGTGATGGGAATGAACCGTATGGTATCCCCAGCTTCATAGAGAGGACGTTCTGCCCGTTTTACATCAAATAGTTTCAAAGGCGTTCTTCCGATCAGTTGCCAGCCGCCAGGAGATTCCATGGGATAAATTCCAGTCTGTTCTCCTCCGATTCCGACAGACCCGGCAGGTATTTTTGTCCTTGGCGTGGTAAGCCTGGGAGTGTGAATTCTTTGATCCAGCCCACCCAGGTAAGGAAAACCGGGTAGAAAACCAAGCATATAGATCCTGTAATCTCTGCTGCTGTGAATGCGGATCACCTCCCGCTCCTTCCTCCCTGTATGCTCTGCCACAAAGGAAAGATCCGGCCCTGACTCTCCGCCATAGCACACCGGAATCTTAACAAGCCTTCCACCTGACTTTTTCCCTAAAGTAACCGTTTTTGACAATTCCTCCAGTCTGCTGCTTAGTAAAGCATAATCCATAATCAGGGGATCGTAGCATACCAGAACAGAACAAAAGGCAGGAACTGTCTCTATAATTCCTTCGATTGAGGCAGCCATTATGCTCCGGTTCAGTTGCATAACCTGGCGGTTTACCGTTTCGTCAATGGTTTCTCCCAGTTCAAGCAGCACTCCCCGGTCACCCACAGCTTTGATTTTCAACTTCCTTCCCCCCTTTTTGGAAAAAGCCCTTCCTGATAACCGGTTCAAACCATTGATCTGAATTATGGGAATACCGGACTGCATATGCCGTGCACTGACGCATCAGGCTTACAATCCCCGTATTCATCCGGGTATTAAACCCATCAATACCAGGCAGCAGCGATCCAGTCATATCGATCAGCCCGCTTCTTGATGCCACGCGCATCACCTCTGCCTCCATCTCTTCTCTGTGAAGAATCTCCATATCCCGTTTTAAGTAGGCAAGTGCAGCCATCAGTCCATAGCAGCCCCAGTCGGAACAGGTGGCAGTAATGATATGATCTGCACTGCTGGCGGCCAGAGTGCCTCCTTTGCAGCCACAGATACATTCTCCCTGCCCGGTAAAAGGGACGTACTGTCTAATATGCGTTCCGATGGTTCCCATTCCAATTTCATTTCCCAGATCGCCTATGGCAATGTTTAAAACGCCTTTTTGTTTCAAAAGTTCCCACAAAACATCACTTTTTGCTTCCAGCTCAGAAACATCCTTACCAACTGCATTGTGATAAACCCCCAGATGGTTGGCCCCCGGGGCTTCTACAGAAATTACTGCAGAAGGCAGGATATCTTTGATCAGCCATTCCGCTTCCATTGACGCTCTGTTGGAGTTCTTTGTAAATGCATGCACTCCCATGGAGTAGGGAAGCTCCTGTACGGTCTTTAAATCTTCGTAGATATGAAGGCCAACTACGGATGCACACTTTTTTACAGCCTTCACACAATCCTCCGGACAGATGATGACTGGTTTTGCACCGAAAGCCAGTACCAGAGATCTGGCTAAGAGCAAGGAACTTACCATGCCATCCATCTCCGGTTTCCTGTGAGGCAGAAGGACAAAACCTGTGAGAATAAAGACCAGATCCTGTTCCTTTACCGTCTCGCACAATCTCTTGGCAGCTCTCATGGCTAACGGCTCTCCCATGGCTTTCCTGCTTCCTTCATAAAGAATCCGGCAGACGCCATAGCCCCTTGGATCCAGATTCATCAGCGCATCTAAATTTTCTCCTACGTTCCACTTTTCCAGTTCTGCCCGTTCCATTTCATACTCCCTTTTCAAACAGTTGTCCTGCATGTTCAGACTGCATCATCAAACAAACTACTCTTTCCTGTATATCTTAAATATTCTTCGATGACTTCCTTCTGAATCTGGCTTAACCTCACCGGATCCTTTCCCCCTACGGGTATTCCGTCGATCTCCTTAGCGTGAAGGCAGAAATTAGAAGAGGAGGTCACCAGCACCTCATCCGCCTCCATCAGCTCCGTTAGGGTAAAGGGGCGTTCTAATACCTGGATTCCAAGGCGGTAGCAGGCTTCAATCATATGAGTCTTGGAAATTCCACGCAGAATGTACTGATCATTGGGATGGGATAAAAAAACACCATCTTTTAGTATGGAAACGTTGCTGTGGGCACATTCCGTCACGATATCTCCTCTGTGAAACACGGTTTCCTGTGCACCCAGCTGCTCTGCCTTCTGGGATGCCATGACAGAAGGCAGAAGATTTAAGGTTTTAATATTGCAGTGAAGGAAACGGGTATCCTCTGCTGTGACCAGACTGATGGGAACTTCGGGACCTCGCAGCCGGTTGGGACGGATCATAACCCAGAGCTTACCGGTCATCTCACTGTCATATGCGTGGTTTCTGGGAGCCGCTCCTCTTGTTACCTGCCAATAGACAAAATGAGTCTCTCCCTCCACCATTTTAAGAAGATCCGTTAAAAGCTCTGAAAGCTCCTTCTTTTCCATGGGAATCCGGATATCCAGAGCATTTGCACTGGAATAGAAACGATCCAGATGATCTTCCAGCAGATAAACGCGGTGATTCCCCCCCACTGACGCATCATAAACCCCGTCACCGAAAAAATGCACTCTGTCATTAAAAGGAATCTTAAGCTCCTCTGGTGCAGCAATTGTTCCATCATAATAAGCAAGTTCTTTCATAACCTCTCCTTTTTTTTCGGGCAAATGCCAAATTTCATCCTGATATACTCTTTAATCAGTTCCGCGCAGTTATCAAGTCCCAGGCTTTCCGTATCCAGACACAGGTCATAATTTCGGGGGTTTTTCCACTGTCTTCCGGTATGATACAGGTAATAGGCATTGCGGTACCGGTCCAGCTGGTCGATGTAGCGCTGTGCTTCCCCTTCCCCAATTCCCTGCCGTTCCATTTCCCTTTTTACCCGAAACTCATAGGGTGCATCTAAATAGACTGACACCACATTGGGTTCCCCCTTTAATACAAAATCAGCAGCTCTTCCCACACAAACATAGGATTCCTGGGTCAGCAACTCTTTTAACACCTTTGCCTGATAATTAAATAAATTCTGGTCTGATAAGAAATTTCCGCTTTCCGGCGGGATGATCTCTCCATTATAAACCCTTTTAAATGCCCCATACAATAACGTCTTTTTTGTGTTTTCATCTGCCTGTGCAAATATGGTTTCATTAATACCGCTGTCCTCTGCCGCCAGCCGTAAAAGCTTCCTGTCATAATAATCAATTCCATAATCGGCAGCCAGTTTTTTTCCTATATAGCTTCCGCCTCCGCTTCCGCAGGTGCGGGTTATGGCAATTGCAAAAAATTGATTCTGTTTGTTCATGTGTCTTCCTCCTACTGTCCCAGATATGCCTTTTTTACACGGTCATCCCTTAATAATTCTCCGGCATCTCCGGATATGGTAATTTTCCCCGTTTCCATTACATAGGCACGGCTTGAAATAGACAAAGCCATTTTCGCATTCTGCTCCACTAAAAGGACGGTAATCCCTTTCCTGTTCACTTCTTTTATAATTGAAAATATCTCCTTTACCAAAAGAGGGGACAGCCCCATAGAAGGTTCATCCATCAGGATCATGCTGGGTTTTGCCATAAGAGCCCTTCCCACTGCAAGCATTTGCTGCTCTCCTCCTGACAAGGTGCCTGCAAGCTGTTTGCGCCGTTCCTTTAACCGCGAAAAGCGTTCAAATACCTCTTCCATATTTGCTTCCAGATCCTTTTTATCGGTAAATGCCCCCATCTCTAAATTTTCTTCCACGGTCATCTGAGGGAAGATGTGCCTGCCTTCCGGCACATGAGCCAGCTTTAGGGTAATGATTTTGCTGGGCTCCATCTTTCTTAAATCGGTTCCGTTAAAAAGGATTTCACCGTCATCCGCCTTTTTTAAGCCGGATATGGTTCTTAAAATGGTGGTTTTCCCAGCCCCGTTTGCTCCGATTAAGGACACCACCTCACCGTCGTGAACTTCCAGGGAAACTCCGTGTATGGCTTTGATGGCTCCGTAAGAAACTGCCAGATTATTCACTTTTAGCATCCGCTTCCACCTCCTCATCTTCTTTTCCCAAGTATGCCTCAATGACCCTGGTATCGTTTGCAATTTCTTCCGGTGTTCCTATGGCGATTGTGGTTCCGAAATCCAGCACCAGAATCCGTTCGCAGATTTTCATAACAAGGCTCATATCATGCTCGATTAGAAGGACCGATATTTTAAATTCATTGCGTATGAAGTGTATGATTTCTAAAAGCTCTTCTGTTTCCGTTGGATTCATTCCTGCTGCCGGTTCATCTAAAAGAAGCAGCTTCATATCCGTAGCCAGAGCCCTTGCAATTTCCAGACGGCGCTGCTGTCCATAGGGAAGATTCCCAGCCTCATGTTTCTCCAGCCCGCTTAAATGAACAATTTTAAGAAGCTCTTCTGCTCTTTCTGTTAATGCCATTTCTTCCTTCCAGTAGACCGGAGTTCTGAAAACCGCGTGAAACAGCCCGTAGGACAGTTTGCTTACCATTGCTGTTTTCACATTGTCAATGACTGACATTTTCTTAAACAGACGGATGTTCTGAAAGGTTCTTGCAATTCCGGCATCTACGATCTGATGGGTTTTCTTCCCGTTCATCCGCTGTCCATTTAAGTAAAAAGAGCCTTCTGTAGGTTTATAGACACCGGTAATCAAATTAAATACCGTGGTTTTTCCTGCACCGTTTGGTCCGATCAGCCCCACAAGCTCAGATTCTCCGATCTCCATATTAAAGCTGTCAACCGCTTTTAAGCCTCCAAACTGAATTCCTAAATTCTGAACCTTTAATACCGGCTCTTTCATTCCAGCTGATTTCATGGCTGCACCCCTCCCTCTGCTTTCTCATGCCCCTTTTTTTCTGCCCTGTGTAATATTCTGACAAGGGAAAATTCCCAGTTGCCGAAAATTCCACCGGGTTTAAAGATCATAACAATAATAAGAACCACAGAATAAGCCAGCATGCGGTACTGGGAGAACTGACGCATCATCTCAGGAAGGGAAGAAAGAAAAGCAGCCCCGATAATGGAACCGGTTAAGGACCCGATTCCTCCAATGATTACTTCAGAAAGAAGCTCCGCAGAGTACATGAAATTAAAATTGGTGGGGATCATGGCAGTCATGTAATGGGCATAGATTCCACCGCCCACACCTGCAAAAAAAGCGGCTACGGTAAAGGTCATCACTTTATAATAAGTCACATTAATTCCAGAGGCAGAAGCCGCAATATAATCCTCCCGTATGGCCTTTACCGTTCTCCCGAAGCGGCTGCGGATATATAAATACATCACAGCCACGCAGGCTGCCATAATCCAGTAGCACCAGTAAAAGTCTGACAGTTTTAAAATGCCGCTCATGGTCTTTCCGCCTCCGGTTATGGAGAAATTACAAAAGCAGACCCGGATAATTTCTGCAAATGCCACTGTAACAATTGCCAGATAGTCTCCTCTCAGACGAAGAGCTGGAATTCCCACTAATACTCCTGTAATACCAGCAGCAATCCCGCCTGCCAGGAGAGCAATGAGAAAGAGTGCCAGATCAGGCAGACCCTTTCCAGTCAGAGCACCGGAAACAATGGCAGATGCATAGGCACCAACCGAAACAAATCCTGCATGGCCCAGGGAAAATTCTCCCATACAGCCTACGACCAGGTTTAAGGAAGCTACCATTATGATTGTATAACAGGCAGTGGTACATATTCCTTTGATATACTGGGTGGCTGCTCCAAATATTCTTGACTCAAAAAGCAGAACAAAGAGAAGAAACACCGCTAAAACACCCAGGAAATTAATCACATATGAAATCTTAACCCTTCTTTCCATGGTCCACCCCCTAAACTTTCTCGCCCGCATTCTTACCCAGAATGCCAGACGGTTTAACCAGCAGTATAATGATGAGAATGGCGTAGGTAATGGCTTCATACCACCCTGGAGCAAACAGCTTTACAAATATTTCAATGAGACCGACTAAAATTCCTCCCAGCATGGCGCCGGGGATGACTCCGATTCCCCCCAGTACAGCTGCAATAAAGGCTTTCAGTCCCATCATGGATCCCATGTCATTGGTCACACGGGGATATTTGGCGCAGTACATCAGGGCGGCAACTGCTGCCAGTCCGGAACCAATGGCAAAGGTGACGGTAATGACTTTATTTACATTAATTCCTGCAAGAATGGAGGCATCCCGGTCCTGGGGAACTGCCCGCATCGCTTTTCCCATTCTGGTTCTTTTAATAAAAAGCTGCAGCGCTGCCATCATAAATATACCAATACCAATTGTCAGTACAACGTTCAAAGGGAGACTTGTTCCAAACACACTGATAGAAGGAAGGTCAAAAATTTTCTGTATATTACGAGGCTTTGCTCCAAAAAGAACCATGGCAAGATTCTCCAGAAACAGGCTCATGGCAAGTGCCGTAATAAGAGCGGACATGGCGCCTGCTTTCCGTACCGGCTTATATGCCACAACCTCCACAACCACACCTGTTCCGGCGCAGATTACAATGGCCAGAAATACGGACAGCCATGGGGGCATTCCGGCATTGATCATAAGCGGAATGGTATAAAACAGGGTATAGGAACCGATCATGATAAAATCCCCGTGGGCAAAATTAATCATACGGATTATTCCGTATACCATCGTATAGCCCAGCGCAATCAGGGCGTAAATCGCGCCCTGGTTCAGTCCGTTTATCAGGCTCTGAATAAATAATGAAAATGTCATAGGCCGTTTCCTTTCTCCTTCAAATGGAAAATGTGCACCAAAGACATTTTCATGCTTTTATGCACATCTCCTGATTGTCTTTTTAATACTATTTTTTTGTTCCTTCCGGTGACAGGGTCATCAGCCATTTTACCTTGCCGCCCTCAAAGGTATTGATGGCAACCGATTTTTCAGGATCCCCGTTTTCATCAAGAGTGAAGGTTCCCCCTACGCCGGTAAAGGTCATTTTCGTCATTCCCTTAATTAAGGAAGGGGTGTCTGTTGCCTTACCGTTTTTCGCTGCTTCGGCAATCATATAGACGGCATCATAATAAAGCGCCGCACAGGCATTTAAGCTTTCTGTCCCGTATTTTTCCTTATATTTGGACACGAAATTAGAAACAGCAGGAGCGGTGTCTTCGGATGAATAGTGGTTGGTAAAATAGCAGTTGTCAAACTTGTCTTCCACGCCTTTCGTATCTGCACCGTCCCAACCGTCACCACCCATAATGGCACCGGTAAAGCCTGCATCTCTGGCCGCTCCCACTAACAGAGGAACCGTATCTAAGAAACAGGGATAAAACAGGAAGTCTGCTCCCTTTGCCACAACCTGGGAGGCCTGGGATGAGAAGTCCGTATCTTTTGTGGTACATTCTCCAGTATAGACAACCTCAATTCCATTTGCCTTGGCATTCTCTATAAATGCATCTTTTAATCCATTGGAATAATCATCGTCCTTTGCATAGATAACGGCTGCTTTTTTCCAGCCTTTTTCTTTTGCAAACTGAGATGCCATTTTTCCCTGATAGGGATCGATGAAGCAGTCGCGGAAAATGCTGGGACCTTTTAATGTAACATCTTTATTGGTAGCTCCAGTTGCAAGAAGGAGCATATTATCCTTGGAAGCCTGTTCTGCAATGGGGAGGGTTACTGATGAGAAAAAGCATCCCACTATGGCATTTGGGCTTTCCTTCATCAGACTGTTATACGCATTGATCGCCTGTTTTGCATCGCTGGCATCGTCAACGACTTTTCCGCCGTTTACAATCTCAATTTTGTATTCCGAATTACTGGAATTGATTTCTTCTGCTGCCATGGTAATGGCATTCTGAGCGCCTTCTCCATAGATGGCAGAACCACCTGTCAGAGAACAGATCGCACCGATTTTAATGGTTTTCGACCCATCGCCGGCAGCTTTTGTTTCCCCCGAAACCGCTTTTGTACCTGCCCCTGCTGCACTTTGCTGTGCAGATGATCCGCACCCGGTCAGAAGACTGCTGGCCATAGCTCCAATTAGCACAGCTGATAATAACTTTTTCTTCATATTCCCATCCTCCTCATGCTTTTTTTGTTATATAAAACGGTTTTTTGTCAAACAAAAAGAGGCTTTCCCGCTAAATACTGGGGAAAACCTCCTTGTTCTCCAAAAAGAAACTGGGATGCTTTAAGTAGACATCATGTCTCAAAAAGCAAAAGAAGCCGCAACTGCATTCTTGCAGTTGAGACTCCATTGTTCTCTCGCTTTATATGTTGGGAGCATTATACCACTTGCAGGTAAAAAGCACAAGTGGTATTTGGGTTTTTTCCATACAAAACTATTCGTTACCGTGATGACCATACCCCTCTATATTATAAGAGCAGGGAATGAAACATGAAAATGTAATCAGCAGAAACAGCACCATAGCATAAACAGAGGAAAATAGAAAAATAATCACAAGTAAAAACAGCAAAATCCCGATTCCAATCCGTATCACGATATGAGGAATGAGTTTAAAACCACTTGCCAGTCCCAGAACGGCATTCCCGATAAACATGGTATTTGCAATTCCTACAATATTCTGAAATGACAGAATTCCAGAGGCATGAAGAAAGAGTACCAGATAATTCACCGCCAGAAGCATAAGGGCTGTCAGCCATTTATGGTGAAATATTTTGGGTAACCCAACGTTTTTAAACCGAGTCGCAGTCTGGCGCACAACTGCCCCTGTAAAAGTTGACACAGTACAGATACAAAGACCTGCAGCCAGCCCGGAAAAGACTGCTCCTGAAAATCTGCCTGCGACTGGTATTAATAGATCAGGCATGGAATGACTGGGGCTGTTTTGAAATGCGAAAGCAGTCAGCAGATATACCAGAATAATTGCTGTCAGACTAATCTGCATGGCACGCATCATGGTACGTTTGGGATTTTCCACATCCTCCACATAATTTCCCAGTATCTCCCAGCCCACAATCGCCCAGAATATAAGAAGAAGCGTCTGTCCCAAGACCTCCGGTGCCGGCAGGCTGTGGGGAATCGACAGATCGGGTAAACGAAACAGAGTCGCACCGCTTCCAGCAAGCAGCAGGCAGGCTGTGATACTGGATAATACCAGCATAAATTTCCCCATAAAGGAAACATCCGATATAACAATCATGGCACAAATAAAAAGTACCCCTCCGGCTATAACCCATGGATTTACGTGAAAGACAGAGGTAACAGCCGGCCCAATAAACTCTGCCGCAGTAATTGCCACTGCAACAGGACCAAAAAAGACCGCTACCGTAAGGTAATTGGCTGCAAGTGTTCCAAATCTGCTGCCAAACATATCCCCGACAATGGTACTGATTCCCCGGTTATCTGATGCAATTATTGTCATCTTTGCAAAGACATAGGCAAATAAAATATTAAGTGCCATAATAATGATCCATGCAAAAATCGCATGCTCACCCAGCATTTCATAAGCCAGAGATGGCAGAAAGATAATGCCGGAGCCCAGAATCGGCCCGGTCATCAGCCCACTTACCGTAAATACATTTAATTTTTTCTTCATACAAACACATCTCCCTTCCATCGCATTTATCATAATAAAAAATCAAGCATTTGTATAATTGAAGTTACTAAAGATTGACTTCAGAATAATTGATGATAAAATAATGATAACAGGATTATGAAATGAAATAACATCTGGAAAGGGCGATGAGATATGATTGAGATACGTAATTTAAGAACGTTGGTTAAAATAGCAGAGCTTGGCAGTTACACAAAGGCGGCTCAGGCTCTGGGATATGCCCAGTCTACTCTGACCTTCCAGGTAGGTGCCATTGAATCCTACTATAATTGTCCTGTCTTTGACCGGACTGGTAAGACGCTGAAGCTTACTGCGTTTGGAGAGCAGCTGCTGGAATATTCTAATTCGGTGTTACGGGAGTACGATAATCTGGAACAGTTGGGAAAAAGCGATGCCATTCCCCAAGGCTGCTTACGGATCGGGGCCCCTGAATCCCTGACACTGTATCGTTTGTACCCGCTTATCATTGCCTATAAATCGGCTTATCCACAGGTGGAGGTTCGTATGATCAACAGCCCGTGTGAGCTGCTGATAAAAGATTTATCCGCCGGACAGCTGGATATCAGCTTTGTACTTCAGCCCGAGTGTATGGATGAGAATCTGCATACAGAACTGCTTTTGGAGGAGAAAATGTGCCTTGTTGCTCCCGCCGGTCATACACAGCCAGACTTTTTGCCCGAATCCGGGGAAATGGTGTTCTATACAGAAAAGGAATGCAGCTATCGTCAGGAATTTGAACGATACTTGCAAAAGCACCACTATGTCCCTACCAATGTACTGGAAACAGCCAATGTGGAGGCAATCAAAAAATACGTAACCAACGGCCTGGGAGTTTCCTATCTTCCCTATTACACCGTGAAATCAGAAAGTGAAAGCGGATTAATCCGCACAAAATTCATTGAAACAGACCCTGTTTTTTTCACCCAGATTGTGTATCATAAAAAGAAATGGATTTCTCCAGCCATAAAGGCACTGATAAATCTCAGCCGCGAATATGGCCAGAAATGGTCCGTCTGACTTTCACTGATTATTGAAACTCCGATTTTAAAATCCCATATTCATAGGTATCTTTCCATATGGGATTGCCGTCCTCATCAGTAAAAAAATATACATTTTTAAGCAATGTCCCCTCTCTTCTCATCCCCACTCGCTCAAGCAGTTTCCAGGAATTAGGATTCTGGGGATCACACATTGCAATCATTCTTCTTACACCAAGCTCATGAAAGCCATATTTCATCAGTGCCAGAAGTCCTTCTGTGGCATACCCCTTCCCCCAGTACTGATCATTGAAAACATAACCCACTTCCCATGTTTCAAATTCTTCTTTTGCAAAATAGAAATTACCGATGAGTTTTCCGCTTTTTAAGCATACAGCAAGAAACCGCTCATCATCAGCCCGCCTTTTTGCTTCTGAGTAAGATTTTTCTCTTGAATATGGCTTGTATGGTTCAAACTCCAACACCTTTGGATTAGAAAAATACTCATACAAATCTTCCCCGTCATTTTCTGTAAACTTACGTATCACCAATCGGTCTGTTATTATTTCCTTCATATAAATTCCCCCAGTTTTTCAGTTAATGTTACAAATATGTATTATACAGCAATATTCCTGAAATTAAAAAGACTTTGTGACATTGCTGCAAGCAATGGCACTTTTACCGGCGCATAAGATCTTTTACTTCAACATAAGGGTTCCTGTACCTCTGTTTTCCTTCCGACATGTTTCCGTATTGAACAGCCTGCCTGGGGCATAGGTTTAAGCACGAAAGACACATCTCACACTGCATGGTACTCATGGGATTTAACTGCCGAGACGATCTCCCGGACTTTCTTCTCCATTGAGTCAAAAAGTTTTTTTTCCTCGTTTGTTTCATGCAACAATATCATGTTGGTAGGCATGATTATAGAATAACCTGCTGAAAGTTTAAGACCTCTTGCCCCCAGCATTCTGCGTGTAAGTACCAAAGCTCCGGCTACCCTGCCGCCATTGGTAGCAACGGCAAAAAAATATTTACCCTTAATATCAGATGACAGATGTTTTATAAACTGCTTAACCACATTTGGCAAGCCAAACGCATATACAGGGAATACAAGGCCAATATTGTCAGCTTTCAAAAGTGCTTTTTTCTCACCTTCAGCCTCAATGGGAACGATTATCGTATCCCCAAGCAGATCCCCGATCCTTCTGGCACAGTATAGAGAATTTCCTGTCCCTGTAAAATAGTAAATAATTGTTGACATCTTAATTATTCTCCTTTTTCAAATCTGAAATCCGTCCGCTTATTTCCCATCTGCCTGCAGGTTTGAAAGCGATGCCGGTTCAGATTTTTTATACACGGTCAGGAACAGGGTAGGAATCACTGACAAGATTGTAAAGCCAACTGACCACCAAAAAGCAACATTGTACGCACTTACAACATTCTGTATTCCCGATGCAGAGTGGCTGGCTAACTGATGCTCTACAATTGTTGCAAGAACTGCAGATCCGAACGCACCTCCAATTGTCTGCAGTATTCTTGTGGCAATGCTGGCATGAGGAATCTGCTCACTGTTCAGTCCCACATAGGCAGAAACCATAAGCGGAATGAATACTCCGCCCAGACCAGCCCCCCGTATCAGCAGCGCTGCACCTAACAAAATTGCATTTGTTCCGGAATCAGCAAACGCAAATGGCAAAGTACCCACCGCTGTGATGATAAGGCTTACCATAACAATGGGACGCGCTCCTATCCGGTCAGTCAGTTTTCCCATCTGGGTTCGTGTTAGCAGCATTCCAACGCCCTGAGGTATCAGCATAAGTCCGGCGTATAGAACACTTTCACCACGTACCTGCTGATAGAATAGCGGGAGCAGGAGCATACCGCCATTGGTGATAATACCTGACATGAAAAGCAAAACAGACGTAGCAGAAAAATTGGTTGATTGAAACAAATGCAGATCAAGCACTGGAGATATTTTCGTATTTAAGGCGTAAAAAATAAATGCAGCCATTACAAGCAGCCCTGTTACTATGGGAACAAATACTGCACTGCTGTTTAATCCACCATGAGAAGCTATCTGTGCAATGCCATAAATGAGCAAAGCAAATGCCGGGGACAGCAGTAAAATACCAATCATATCAAGAGGCTGTTTTTCCTCTGCTGGACTGTCCTCTGGTATTCCCCAAAAAGACAGTAATGCAGCGATGATAGTCACCGGAATATTGACATAAAAGATCCAGCGCCAGCCCAGACTGTTGACTATAATTCCTCCAAGTACCGGTCCCAGAATCGGTGCTAACAGCATGGGAAGGCTGACAATTGATGCCATATGCCCAATATTTTTACCTCCTGATATCTGAACCAGCATGTTTGTCATGGTCGGCATCAATAAACCTGCGCCAATTCCCTGAAGGAGCCGAAAACCGATCAGAGTTCCTATATTCCATGACAGTGATGAAAGAACGGAACCCACCAAAAATAAAATCAATGAAAATTCATACAGACGCTTACCACCAAACCGATTAATGGCCCAGCCGGAAACGGGAACTGCAATTGCCATTGCAAGCACATATCCCGTGATGACCCACTGTATAACGGAAACCGTACTTTTAAATTCACCTGCAATTGTTTTTATGGCCACATTGACCATTGTAGAATCCAATAGCGGTGCAAGAGAACCAAATACCAGGATTATTGATACCTTAAGCATCATCGGATCAAGCGTATCTTTTTGCTTCCTGGAATCATTTGCTATATTTTCTGCCATATTAAAACCTCCTTAAAATAAGAACTTTACTTTATCCAACAATCTGTTGTATTATCATATTGTAATGAGACTACGATTTTTCATCAACCGACAATCATAATTTATTTGTTGGATTTTAAAAGGCAAGGGGGAATTTTTTTGATAAAGCAGCCTGAAATCACAATGCAGACCAGAAAAAACTTAGCAGATGCGTTTTGGCAGATCTACTGTGAAAAACGAATTGAAAAGATTACGGTTAAGGACATAACAACAAAGGCAGGTTATAACAGAAGTACATTTTATGAGTATTATACAGATGTCTACGATGTGCTGGAGCAAATTGAAGCCTCTGTATTACCAGATATTGAAAGACACAAAAAAATGATACCGAATGGGAGCATGCAATTTCCACTAAAACATCTTGTGGAAGTGTATAATAAAAACAAGCAATATTTTATTGTCCTTTTAGGAAAAAACGGGGATCCGGCCTTTCAGGAAAAGATGAAAAATACATACAAAGACCTGGTACGCCCCATGGTACAATCGTATGAATCAGATGATTACAAATTAGAATGCAGTCTGGAATATGCCATGTCCGCTATCATTGGAGTGATGACGTATTGCTTTACAAGGGAAGAACAACCTGATATTGAAAAAACGGTTGTGCTTCTCAATGACTTTATGAACAATGGTGTAATAGGGCTGCTAAAGTAAATAAGAAAAATGGGCAAAATCAGGCCACCCCCCTGATCTCTGCCCATTTTTTATTTTCTCACAACGCCTGGAACCCACAAAAAATAAAGTATAAGGTATTTTCAGTATCCTGCATTTGTTCATTTGAATACCCAGATGCATAAATGTTGGTTGGAAAAAATACAAAAAACATAGTTGCTGCCAATAGGCAGGTAAGTTTAATTATGGAAAACTTTTTCAAGGTTTACCCCCCTCGTTTATTATTTTCAAATGCTTTAGACTATCATCGATCACTGAAATAGTAGCTATTATCTCTCCTTGCTCGTTGTAAAGATCATAACCTGAATCTGTCTTTACAAAATAATTTTCACTTGATATTTCAGTCATATTTCCGTAATTCTGTATACTTGGCTCGCTGTAGGGTTGAATAACAAAGGTATATGACAGCATAAGCAAAAAAAATGTAATTGGAATAAGCATTTTACTTCTTTGTTTCTTAATTTTTGAATAATTACTTTCAAGTAACATTTTAAATCGTTGTTCTAGTCGATCGCTTTTCGCTTCTTCAACTAAGCAACAAGTTAATATAGATTTCTTTTGACTTTTTTCCTGATTTTGTATGACTTTAATTATTGCATTTAAATAACACATTTGTTGCTGACTATTTAAATAATAACTCACTTTTTCATCAGAATGCATTTCTAAAGTGTGTTCCACTTCCGAGTTGAAATATCTAAAAAACGGGTTCCACCAAAATATTGTCTGAATAATATCACAAATACTTTTGATTATTACATGTCTCTGATGGTAATGCTGCAACTCATGTAATAAAACTCCAAATAATTCGTCGTCAGTGAAGTTTATATCTGGAAGAATTATGATTTGTGATTGAAAGCCCACTATTGCCGGTGTCCTTATGCTTTTGTCCACTATTATTTTTATGTCTTTTCTTATTTCAATAAGGTTTTGTATTTTTTCTAAGGTTAATTTCACGCGTTGATCTTGACAGGCTGGAAAAATACTGAATATATTATATAATCTTCTATACTCACTTATCTTAATGCAGAATTTATATAATGCAATTCCTCCACTTATTAGAATCAGAATTGCTAATACGTTAATAGTAATACCTTTGACGGAAATAAGAGGATAAGTTAGTACATATTGTATAAAGGGCAATAAGTTTTTAGATCTGATAATTTGAGTATAGAATAGTTCTGTTGGCAAAAAGAACCTTATTAAACATAAACAAATCAAAAAAAATAAAGGATAAATGGAAAAAGTTCTTAATAAAATCATTTGTCTGCTTAATATTTTAATAACTATTGCAAATATACTTACCCAAATAAGTGAAGTCAGGAACGTGAACAATGTTACGCCCATAAGCTAGTCCTCCCTGTATTGGTCTAATAGTTCCTGTAAAACTTCTGCAATTTCCTTTTTGCATTTTTTTTTGCCTAAAAGCGTAGATATAAAAGATAAACTATCTTTATCATCTGCCTGATAATATCTATTAAACTGCATAACAGCATATTCATTGGCGGATATTGTTGGTCGAAATAGACGACCATAGGACTTTCCGATTTTAGTTATTTCAGCTACTTCGATAGCTTTCTTTTTTTCAAGCGTTCGCAAAGTACTTTGTATTGAACTTGAAGGCCAAGTTCTGTTAGGAATTCTTTCTGCAATTTCGGTAGCAGATAAAGGAGTATCTGATGTCCATAGAGCTTTCATAGCAGCTTCTTCTTTACCTGTAAGAAAAAAACATGAATTCATGCTGTTTTCGGCTTGCATATTATTCACCTCTTGTGATTTTTATTAAATTATAATTTAAAATTATAGAAAAGTCAATTAAAGTCAAAACCATAAATTATAATAAAACGATTTTAATTTTTAAAATCTTTATTGACAAACTAAGTTTACCGTTATATTATATAAATTATAATATCATAAGTACTAAAACCATAAGAAAGTTGGGGGATTTGAAGGCGAGTCTGGATTCTAGTTGATGTCCAAAGCAGTGAGCGTAAAATAGTACTTTGATAGGGGGGATTTCATTGTTTTTATGTTAACTTCCCATGGCTTCTGACTATATCTCACCCGGTGGAAGTATCTCACATACTTATACAAAACAAGTTTCAAAATCAGCATCCTTCACGGTCGGGGTTGCACCAATAAAGGAAATATCAGCACAGTTAGGATATGGTTCATCAAGTACTTCTACAGTCTCAAAAACTATATCCCAAAATAACAATACATCAAAAGGAATGTATGTCGATGTATATATAATTTATCAATCATATGATTATTCAGTATATGGCAAACCTTCTGGTGATTATTACGGAAAAGGAGGTTTTACTGTTGCAACAGGCTTGGGCGTAATAACCAGATAATGGAAGTAGGTAAATATGAATAAAATTCCTTTCTACTATATTATATCATTTATTTTCGAAGCAATTGGATTCACTTTAATATTAAACTGCTATAATATAGCAGAGTATAAGTTGGATTTAAAGATATTAACAATGCAGAAACTAGATATTCCACTTGAATTTAATTATAATTATTTAAATATCATATCAAACAATTATAGAACTGCAGGAATTTTGTTATCATTATTAGGAGGTATTTTTCTAATCAAGATTTTATTTAGTGGGAAATCATGACCACCCACTTAGCGGGTGGTCATGATTTCCCACGCTTCCCGAGCTCAACAGGGTCACGACCCATAATAAGAAAAATGGGCAAAATCAGGCCACCCCCCCTGATCTCTGCCCATTTTTTATTTTCTCACAACGCCTGGAACCCGCAACACATAACCCACACCTCTGACTGTATGAATCAATTTTACCGGCTGTCCTTCATCAATTTTCTTTCTCAAATACCGAATGTACACATCAATCATATTGGATTCTCCTCCATAGTCGTAATTCCATATATGCTGACTGATCTTTTCCCGGGAAAGCACCACGCCTGTATTACGGATTAAATACTCCAATATGGAGAACTCTTTGGAGGAAAGCGAAATGATTTTCTGATTTCTCATCACTCTCCGTGCATCACAGTTTACAATTAAATCACCAACCTCAAATATATTGCTGATATTGCCGTGATACCGCCTTAACATTGCCCGTACTTTCGTAAGAAGTACTTGTAAGGCAAATGGTTTCAGCAAATATTCATCGACCTGTAATTCCGGATTGGTGCCATGATCGAAAGCAGTATCATCTGCAGTCATCAAAAGTACCGGAGTCTTCTTTCCCTGACTTCGTACCTTTTTTAGCAGTTCTATCCCGCTGACCCCTGGAATCATACTATCCAGAATAACAGCATCATAATATTCTGTCTCCAGATAATCCAATGCGTCAAGACCATTAAGACAGGAATCAACGGTATAATGTTCCAGTTTTAGTTTTCTTACGATCAGCCCATTTAAATCTGGTTCATCCTCCACCAATAAGATTCTCATTGTATGTGTCTTTCCTCTCATTCTTCTGTGCTTTCATTTATGTGTGTATCTTATAAATATTGTATCACATTAATAATAAAAGGAATAGGAATTCCTAATGTTTCAGCCTTAGGGCAGGCAGTCAGCCAATAATAAAAGGCTCTTTTGCATCAACAAAAATAACAGATTGTGATGGAAGAATATTTTGCAGCCACCCAGCCAGATGCTTCATACCGGATTCCTCGCTTCTCTCATGACCAATGACAATCATAGACTGGTTAAACCCAAGCATAGAAGCATCTCTTATATAAGCACTAAGGGTCCATTCAGTTATATCTCCGCATATCACTGTATCTAAATTTTCTCTGCGCACCAACTCCATGGTGTTTTTCTCATCGCCAAGGCCCAGGCTGCCGCCTCCCACCAGTACTCCGATGCGGCGACAGGTTCCCTCATGATTTCCAAGCACTCTTGCACATTTCACATCCAGAGAATCCTTTACTTTTATAACCAGATCCTTAAGCTTCATCTCAGGAATCTCATAACACACCTGTGCTTTCACCAGAGGATTTTTCTCCTCTTTTGAGATTTCTTTTCTTTCTTTATACTCACTCCAGCCCATGTCCTGATCAAATCCCTGATATATCAGGTCATCCGATACTGCATGCATATAATCATGAAAACGCCATATTACCAGGTGATTTTCTTCAATCAGCTGTTTCTTTTTTAAATAAACCGGATCCTTAATCAGCCATTCTTTTTGATCCCTTCCATTAAACCAGGTTGGTTCATGGGTTATAATGAAGTTGGCCCCCAGACTGACCGCCTCTAAAATTACATCAACTGTTGCCATAAACGTTGTTACAATTTTAGTAACCTCCGTATCCGGATCCCCTATAATAATCTGGTCCACAGTTTTGACCGGATCCAGAATCACACCAGTCTCCGTGATGATACTGTCAACGATTTCTCTTACTTTCATAATCCTCCCTCCTGCTCAACCTGGATTACCGGGTCTTTAAAGGAATCCTGCTCCATTATTTTCACTTCACTAAATTGATCCGTATTTGTTACGATAAGCATCACAGTCGTATCATATCCCGCCTCTTTTACTTTGTCAAACTCCACGCTTCCAATCACCTGGCCAGAGCTGATTTTGTCACCCTCCTTCACAGATATATCAAAATATTTTCCATTAAGTTCAACCGTATTAATTCCAATATGAAGGATCATCTCCACTCCATAATTGGTCCTCAGACCAATTGCATGCCTGGTAGGGAAGACCGAAACAACCGTTGCATCTGCCGGTGCGAATATCTCATCACTGACTGGAATCACCCCGATTCCTTTTCCCAATGTGCCTGATGAAAAGACCTCATCGGAAACCTGCCAAAGCTTAACAACCCTTCCTTTTGCAGGAGCAATCATTGTTTCTTTAAACGTCACAACTTTCTTTAATGAATCCATGTCAGCAGGGGTTTCGGTTGATTTCCCAACAAATTCATAGCCAAATACATAAGTCAAAAGAAAAGTTCCGGCAAATGCAACAGACATAGCAATTGCAAAGCTGATTGCCGGAGTATAGGAAGGAATGACCATAATGCCTCCTGCCAGCTGAGAAGCGGATATATGGAAAATACCGCAAAGACCACCTGCCACAGCACTCATGGACATGGCATACAGTAACACACGTCTGAATTTAAAGAAGATACCATAGATTACAGGTTCTGTAATTCCGGTTAAAAAAGCGGGTACAAATGCAGAAAAAGACAGCTCTTTTAATTTAATATCTTTGGTTTTTAAGAATACCCCCAGTGCCGCGCCTGCCCCTGCATAAGCAGTCGCCTGAACGGTTGGAAGGAGAAAATCCTGGCCTGTTGTGGATAAATTATTAATAATAACAGGAATCAGCGCCCAGTGAAGTCCAAGCATAACCGTAGGAATTCCTATGAAACCAAATACAATGTTTGTAAGAACCGCATTTTTCCCAAGAGCAAAGGTTAAAACATTGGAAATAAAAGTGCCGGTATAAATTCCAAAAGGACCAAACACAATTAAGGTGATGGGCACTACCAGTATAAGAGACAGCATGGGTACAAACAAAACCTGAAATACACCTGGAATAATCCTTTTTAACAGCCGGTCAATAAGAACATAAGTACAGATTGCCAGTATAACAGGGAAAACAGTAGAGGAATAATCCATTAGCACCACTGGTATATGCATGAAATTCGTCTTGCCTCCAGCCGCTGTTAAAAGCCGGGTATAGTTTGGCTCTAAAAGTGCTGCTCCTATCACACCGGATATGTAAGGATTCACATTCATTCGTGTGCCAAATGTTATTCCCAGAATGATTGGAAGAAAATAAAACACTGCATTTGAGGCAGCTGTTAAAATAGCATAAGTTCCTGATGATGACTGCATTATTCCTGCTGCCACAAGAATCTGAAGCAATGCCTTTAACATACCGGAACCTAAAATGGCTGGTATAATCGGTGTAAAGCTTCCTGAAATTACATTGAAGATCTTTGCTGACAGTTTCTGTTCTTTATCATCTCTGCCATCTCCTCCGCCATTTTCATCTCCTGTCAGTTTTATTACCTCTTCATATACATCTTTTACATTGGTCCCGATGACAATCTGATACTGGCCTCCGCCCTTTACCACCTGCATAATGTCTAACTTCTCCAGCGCTTCTTTATCCGCTTTTTCTTCGTTCTTTAAAACAAAGCGGAGTCTTGTCATACAGTGTGTGAGACTCCTCACATTTTCTTTCCCGCCAATATTCTGGACAATCTTTTCTGCCAAATTCTTATCGTTCATCATTACACTCCATCCTTAACTATATTCTTAAGTTCCATTTTTGAATTGATGCTTTTACACAACCTTCTCTTGCTGTAAATACCGTCTCAATACTTGACTTGTCAGGAAATATTCTTAATGAAAAAGAGACCTCTCCCTGATTGATAAAAACCTCTAACGAGGATTCATCAGAAAAAATACGGACTTCTTTTAACCCGCCTTCCAGCCTGGCCTTACGCAAAAATCCGTAGTCCTCTGCAAACACCTCACCGGAAGCACTTCGGTCTACACAAATCATCTTGTCGTTCCTGGAGTACCGGATCATTGTCTTTTCCTGTTTATTCTGTCTTATACTGATCTCAAAAACTCCTGCCGTTTGATCCACGATCTCAACCAGCAATTCGTAATGTCTGCCATAAAATCTTTTGTCTTCATAGCTTTCGTCATCCATGAGAATCGTCTCATAAACCGGATCACTTCTCATTTGTTCCATTTCCTTAACCGGATTCTGTCTTAAACGCCCATTTACAACTGTGAGTTCTCTGGGAATTGTCAGGCAGTGGGCCCAGCCATATTGGTCTGTAGGGTATAAAATCTCAGGCAGTCCCATCCATCCAAACAATATTCTTCTTCCAAATGGATCCAAAAAGGTCTGCGGGGCATAAAAATCAAAACCATAATCAATTCTCTCATACCGGCTTCCATCAAAGGTTAATGTCTCCTCATTCATGGGATTCCCAATTAGATATCCCGTTTCGTAGATATTAGAATTTCCAGGCTCTTCTGTTTCCATTCCCTGCGGGCACATCATTAAAATGCCATAGCCCTCTGCCTCAAAATAATCCGGACATTCCCACATAAAAGCCTTCGTCTTCCACGGAACTGCCAGCTCACCTCCATAATCCCACCGTTTTAAATCAGCGCTTTGATAGATTAAAGCCGTACCGGTCTGTGAGATCTTTTGGGCACCGGTTATCATCAGGTACCCGTTCTTCCCCTTCCACACTTTTGGATCTCTGAAATGCTCTGTGATCCCAGCCGGCGGCTCCGGTATCAGAGGGGTATTCTTCTTTACAATTCTGCCTTCCTGATCCATAACCGCCAGGCACTGGCTGCTGTGTCTTACCCAATTATCATCTCTGTGATTACCGGTATAAAACAGGTACAAAAGCCCATCCTTTTCCATACTGCTTCCTGAATAGACACCATGGCTGTCAGTGCTCTGGTCCGGCGCTAACCCAATCCCTAAGTCCTCCCAGGAAACGAGATCCCTGGAACGTAGATGATACCAGTATTTGGTTCCATGAACAGGTCCAAATGGAAACCATTGATAGAATAAATGGTAGAAACCATTGTACCAGGCCAGGCCATTGGGATCATTCAAAAGCCCGGTAACAGGCTGTATATGAAAACTTTGCCGCCAGGGACTGTTCTGAACTTTTTTTTCCAGTTCCAAATACTCTTCTTTTGATATAGCATCTAACTTTGTAACACTTGTTATCATAAATTACCTCAACTTCTCCATATTGGAACCGGTTCCAAAAATGGGTGAAATTATAAGGAACGATTTCGTTTTTGGAACCGGTTCCTTATAATTGAATTTTACTTCTTCTATTGTGGTTTGTCAACACTATTACGTTCAATTAATTCATATGGTGAAACGATTACTTCTTCCGTTTTTTCATGTTCTAATAACTTAAGGAGACTATTTGCTGCAATGCCCCCGGCCTCTCTGAAGAAAAACTTAACCGTCGTAATTCCAGGATACACCAGATCAGTAATTTTATCTCCACCTACTCCCACAATTGAGATCTGCTCCGGGACTTTTACATTAAGAAGACAGCAGGCTTTTAACACTCCTACTGCAATGTTATCGGTTGCGGCAATAATGGCAGTCGGCTGATTTTTTCCCCTAAGAATTTTCTTTGCCATAATCACAGCATCCTGGTAAGAGAATGAAGTTTCTTCTATATTAAGAGCTATGTTTTCATATTCTTTGGAAGCTTTTATCACGCCCTGTTTCCTTTTTATACCAACCGATACATCTGTCTCAGGAATTCCAAGATATGTGACCAACCGATGGCCTTTCTGGAAAATATAATTACCCAGGCAATACCCCGCCTCATAATCGTCATGAATCACACTGGGGACACCCGCCACCTGCTGACCGATCACAACGATGGGGATTGAAATCTCATCAAAAGCTTTTTTATGCTTATCCGTGATTACCGTGGCAGCCAGAATAATACCGGAAACCTTCTGTTTTGCCAGAGAATAAATGCTTTCAATCTCTCTGTCAATCATTTGATTGGTATTGGAAATAATCATCTGAAATCCATTCAGCTGCAACACATCATCAATGCCAAGCAGTGTTTCCGACATGGCATTGGAATTAAGCCTTGGAATAATCACTCCAATAATTTTTGTCTTTTTTGCCTTTAAGCTCTGGGCAAACTGATTGGGGGAGTAACCGGTTTTTTTGATGACTGCTTCTATCCGCCTGGCTGTTTTTTCACTGACAGATCCCTGATTTAAATACCTGGATACAGTGCTTTTGGCAACGCCGGACATTTCTGCTATTTCTTTAATACTTGCCATAAAAAGTTCCAACTTTCTGCTTGGTAAATTAGATTTGATGCTTTCGTTCCATGACAAAATCCTGCAATTGCCGTACACGATCTGTTAATGCATCTCCAATCACTTCTATCCTCTGCTCATCCATAAATTCAGACTGTTTCAATACTTCATATAAATCTTCTTTCATATTTTTTAAGTTATCAAATGGAATCCACTTAAAATCTGTAATTAACTCCAACTGCTTTGATTGCTTCGTATAAAAAGGTTTGGACTCTGTTTCATCATATGAATGAATGACTTTTGTTAACTTGTTATGCCACAAACTGGTACCTGAATCAAAAACAGGTGCTGCTCCAATCCATTCTAAGGTTTCTACATTTCTAATGGCTCCAAAGTTTCCAAAATGTCTGTCTGTATTTGCAATTAAATAATCAAATACTAGTAAATAATTGAGAAATTCAATTATATGTGGAATTCCTAATAGTTCACATGCCTGAACAAAATGTTCATATGTCGAATTCTGACTTCGTTTCTTCATGGATTTATTAATATTTACTGCACTCACTAATTCTGTATCAGTATTAATAAAGTTTTCGCACACACTATACGGCATTCCATTTTCCCATAATAAAGTATAAGGTACATAATTTGTACCGCAAAGGCGTTCATGTAATTTTGTCGCAAATACTTCATTCAGCGGCTCCTGCATATATGGATTACTGCCTGATTTTATCAGGCAGCGTTTACCACCTAGAATTTTCCACTTCTTTTTTAACCAGCCATCCGATGTGTTACAGGGTGACATCAAGTCAATTATTTCATTTTCTGCTGGTTGTCCGAACAAGATATTACCAACATCGTCCGAAAAAGCATGGTCAAAAAAATTGATATCAGACCATTTTAAAGTTGTATGATCCGGCATCATCCAGTATTGATCTGATAAACTAAGTCCGTAACATTTCGCTAACAACTGCTCAGTATGAGACACGTCCAGTTTTTCCAACGCTTCTCTTATTCCAGACCGGCTTGCTGGTATGGAACGGCCGTACCACCATTCATTCAAATCTCTTTTATTGGGGATTCCGGATTTATAATCGATTCCTATCGGAAGGTAAGCAAGTTCCAATGCTTCTGTAATTTTCACAATTGCTGCTGTGTCATCATCAATCTGTAATTTTACAACTGGTGTATTCTTATTCATTAATGTACAATACATACTCTTGTCCTCCTTCCTTAAAACTTTGCCACATATTTTGTTAATTTACCATTCCCCACCTTACAAATCAAATCTTTATCGAGCATTTCCTTAAGCATATTAATTGCATGAGTTGTCCCAGACCCCAGAATATCTTCAACATCAGAACGGGTAATTTCTTTTTGTTTCTCAAATAATTTAATAATCGGTAAATACTTTTCATTCTCATTTGTCAATATTCTGGCATGTGTATTGGGGAGCACAACTCGAAACGCACCTTCCACATTTTCAAACTCAGGCTGCACTGAAAATTCTTTGTAACAGCTGATTATCTTACTGATACCTGTTCCATATGCTTCAATAAGCTTCATCCTGTAAAATAGTGCTGCAAGCTTTTCATTTCTGGATTGGGATGCTCCTAACATAGCCGCCTCTAATGATAATCCAGATACCATACTTCCTAAGGATATTATCTCCAATCTGTCAGAGTATAGATTAATGAATGTACTGCCGCTAAAAGAGTAATCCCTGTGAACTATGGCATTCAGCAATGCTTCACGAACAGCATCTTCCGGATAATCTCTTTCATCTGTTCGTAGCAAGTCATGGAAAGAAGCCTTTGTCCCATTATAAAAATCAATGGTTCTGTAAGCATCAGTAAGCTGAGTAAACAGGGAGCCTGTAAATTCTTTTCTGTCCCTAAAAATCAACTTATCTGTACCCTGAAACATCGCAAATTTAATAGAATGCTTACATTGATCAGAAACAAGTAATCCCATATTTGTATAAATACCATCTGAAGAAAGAATGTCTGAATTTTTCATTTGGATTTCAGTAAATTCTAACTTCCTTTTTTTTAATTCCTCATCAAGACTGTGGAAGGTCAGTTCTTGAATCAGAGAGCGATTTGTTTCAAACGAATCGCCATCAGTTGTTTTTATCATCATGCGGATTGCATCTTCAGAAGCAGGAGCTGATGTTGTTCCGCTCCTGACATATACTCCTGTAGGTTTAAGTCCTTTATCAGACAAGTAGTAAGGTTTTTTTGTCCCCTGACTGACAGTTAGTTTGATAAAAAATTTACTCTTTTCCTGCAGTAACTCAATATTTGTAAACATGGATACATCGGGACGTATACTGTCTCTTAATAAATTAGATATCTTCTGCATTACAAAGTCAGCATCATCAAGACCAACTATTTCACTTCCATCATTAATACCTATATAGATTGTTCCACCAATTGTATTGGCAAAAGCAACAATTTCTTTTTTTAAATCTTCAGTATAGATTTCTTTTAACTCTATTGTTTCACTTTCATTCATGGCTCCACTCCTACTATCAGTTTCTATCAGTTTCTATCTTTTCTATCTTTTCTATCTTTTCTATCACAATACTAACACGCTAAGCGATAGAAAGCAAGAATAACCAAATAACAAATTGTGACAAAAGAAATGTAAATCCAGCCCAACTATGATATGATAAATAAATAATAATAACCACACTTCCTATCCCAAACACACCCGCATAAACAAGGAGGCACTTTTATGGACACCCGCTATCTGACCTACATCCTGACAATCGCCAAAAAAGAGAACATGACCAAAGCTGCCGAAGAACTTTTTGTCTCCCAATCCACCTTAAGCCAGTACCTCTCAAAGCTGGAAAGTGAGTTGGGCACCCCATTGTTTTACCGGAGCAAAGGTCGGTTAACCCTCACACCGGCAGGCTCTCTTTATATAGAAGCTGCCGAAAAAGTCATATCCATAAAAAATGTCCTCTATCAGAATATTCAGAACATTGAAAACCGCGGTCATATAACCGTAGGCGTGACCTCACAGTTCGGGCTTACCATGCTGACCGATATCATTCCGGCTTTCAAAGTCCAATACCCAGATATTATCATTGAAATTTCTGAAACCAATCTTCCCGGGCTTACCAGATTGATATCTGAAGAAAGCATCGACTGTGGAATCATGGCGATTAATGAAATCGATCCATTTTCTCCTGATCAGGTGACCATACTCCGGGAGGAAGAAGTTTTATTTTCCATTCCTGTTAATCATCCATATCGAAAGAAAAATCCGGACAGACCAATCCGAATTGGGGAGTTTGCAGAGAGTTTTGGGGAAGAAAATATTCTACTGTCTAAAAAAGGCTCTACTCTTCGCCGCCTCACCGATATGGTACTGGAAAATGCCGGCTGGATCCCCAGTACGGTTTGTGAAACCAACAGCATATCCACAACCAGAAGCATGGTCGCCATGGGAATTGGAGTCACGTTTATCAGCGATTCCTGTGCAGCAGACCGGGAACACGTGGCATATTATCATGTGGAACCAAAGCTTACCAGGCTAAATGCTTTGGTAACAAGAAAAAACTGGATTCAAAGCCAGGCGAGCCAATGCTTTTGTAATGCCATAAGGAACTATTTTAAATAAATAACAGCCCTGGGTGCCATTTTGAAAACCGGCTCACAGGGCTGTTAAATTCAATTAATTTAATTATTTTGCAAGATCATCAGCGATCTGTTTAATCTCATTGTAAATCTTTTCGTCATTTGCCTCAGAATCAGAAGAGCTTAAATAGTAAGGCATCATTTCAACTTTTGCAATTGCCTCTTTTACTTCCGGATCTTCGGTCATTTTCTTAACCAGCTGATCGTACCAGGCAATGACATCATCAGATGTATCCTTGGGGAAATAGAAGGAAAATTCGCAGTTTGGATATACTAAATCTACGCCCTGCTCTGTTAAAGTAGGAATATCCTTGATTAATTCATAGCGCTCTTTCGTTGGAGCTCCCAGGCATACAAACTGTCCTGCTTCCAGATAATCCTTACAGTTAATATAAGCACCTGGCATTAAATCCACCTGACCGGAAAGCATGGCTGCAACTTTATCGGAGTTGGAACCTACGTCAACCAGATCCAGATCAATTCCTGCTACCTTTTCAAATGCAAGCAGCTCATAGTAAGTATAAGCACCTACTTCGGTACATGCTTTTAACTTGCCTGGATTTGCTTTTGCTGCCTGAATGAACTCATCAAGTGTCTTATACTTTTCCGGATTTGCGTAGAACTGCTGTGCCGGATCAAGAGCAAAGGTCGGTCCTAATTTAAAAGCAGTATAATTATAATCGGTAACACCGGCAATGTTTGCCACGTTTACCAGATTGTGACCATAAAGGAAGGTATGTCCGTCTGCTGCAGCAGAACGAACCTGATTGGCTGCTACGGAACCTGCAGCTCCATTGGCATTTACCACGATAAAGTCAGCACCTGTCATTCTCTTTGCATACTCGGCAAATACACGGGCGGAAAGATCTGTGTTGCCGCCTGCTCCTGCCGGAACCACGATGGATACGGTGGTGGTTGGTTTCCAGGTGGAAGCTGCTGCTTCAGTGGTTGCCGCTTCCGATCCCTTTGTGGTGGCTGCCTCGGAACTGGCTGCCGCTTTTGTTGTTTCTGCTGCTGTTGTTGACTGTGTCTGGCTGCCCCCGCATGCTGTCATACCAAGAACCATTCCTGCCGCCATTACTGTTGCCAAAAATCTTTTTTTCATAGTTTTTGCTCTCCTTTTTTATGATTGTTCAGTTGCCTTACCCGCTTTTTTAATTAAGTACATCTTGTATTCTTTATAAACCGACCAAACCACTACTCCGATTGCGACAAAAAAGAATGCGTCGAATATCGGTCTCTGGAAAAATGCTCCAAATGATTTGTACTGCATGATTCCTCTTCGGAGATATGTCTCCAGCATTTTTCCTATGAGGAAGCATAATACAAACGGTGTAGTTGGCAGTCTGAACTTATGATATAAGTATCCCACCAGTCCGAATAACAGTATGGACTGTACGTCAAAAATCCGGTTGTTGGTGGCATAAGCGCCCACGCAGCATAAAACCAGGATCAGAGGCATCAGGATGTGCTTCGGTATCTTTAAAAGCTGTACAAATGCTTTGATTCCGAAAAACTCAATTAACAGCATCATAGTAATACAGATCATACAGGCTGCAAAAATTCCGTATACTACATCTGCATTTTTAACAAAGAGAAGGGGGCCTGCCGATAAGCCGTGAATCAAAAATCCTCCAAGCATCATAGCTGTTACTCCGTCCCCTGGTATACCAAGAACCAGAAGCGGAATCATTGCTCCTCCGATGGTAGCGTTGTTAGCTGTTTCAGTGGCTACAATTCCGTCAGGACAGCCTTTTCCGAATTCTTCCGGATGCTTTGACATATTTTTAGCAGTTACATAGGCAAGCATTCCTGAAGTACTTCCACCGATTCCGGGAAGAATACCAATCCCGGTTCCAATGAGAGCAGAACGAATGGCATTTGGAATCTGATAAACAAATTCCTTCCAGGTAAAGCCGAAGCCTTTAATTGGTTTCATTTTGATCACATCCATCTTCCCATGTCCCATGGATTCCGCTGTTATAAGAATCTCTGAAATGGCGAAAATACCAATTAACGTGGGAAGTGTATCATATCCTGCCATCAATGAGCTTGAGCCAAATGTAAAACGGGCCGTTCCGTCAATTGGAGCCATACCCACCAGGGAGAACATCAGTCCCAGCATACCCGCAAGGACACCTTTTAACATGGAACCGGACGCCAGTACTGCAACCATGGTTAATGCAAAAAAGGAAATTCCAAAGTTTTCAGCCGGAGTAAACTTAAGTGCAATATTAGCAAGCAACGGAGCACAGAAAGTTAAAATAATAAAGGAAAAAATAGATCCTAAAAAGGAAAATACAATTCCAAATCCAAGCGCTTTACCCGCGTCTCCATTCTTTGCCATTGGATAACCGTCAAAACAGGTTGCTATGGAAGATGCCGTACCCGGCATGTTAAGAAGAATTGCGGAGATCAGACCACCTGAAATACCTCCAATGTAAACAGCAACCAGTACATTCATACCCATAGATGGGGACATACTGAACGTAAGAGGCAAAAACAATGCTACGGCCATGGAAGCCGACAAACCTGGTATGGAACCAAATATAATTCCAACAACCACTCCTGCTGCCATAAGCAGAAGAGAAGACGGAGTAAAAATTCTTACATAAGCGTTACCTAACGAAATTAATGCATTCATAGCTTCTCCTCCTATAAGTTAATGGTAAATATACCGGCAGGCAATATGATCTTAAATCCATACCGGAACAGGAAAAATACAACAAACGTAAATATGACAGAAGTTACTGCCAGCTGTATGATATCCTTTTTTGTTTTCTTCTCATCAGGAGCCAGAGCATACATCTGAAGTGGCAAATAAAGAATTGTTGTTACAATAAAGCCAACGGGCTGAAGTAAATAAACATAGACCAGGATCAGCATAAAGCTGGTAAGCATACGTTTGTAATCCAGCTCTTCCTTTTCCATTTTTTCAGCTTCTGCCGTTCTCATTTTTAAATTTTTTAGATTTAAGAATGCCAGTGCTGCCGCCAGAACAAAGGTCACAAGACCAATACACATTGGCATGAAATCCGGACCAATATCCATAATTGTTGATTTTGGCAGCATCTTTGCCATTATCATCATTCCGGCGGATAAAATCATAAAAAATCCGCCAACAATCATATCCCCATATTTTTTAATAAACATTGACTGGCCTCCTCCTTTTATCTTACCAGTGCCGGCTTTTTACAGTCATATTTCCAGCCTGGTATTAAATACTGCATTGCAAGAGCATCGTCTCTGTCATGAGAGGTAAGGCTGTTATATAATGCATTGGCCTCCATAACCCGCTCCATATTAATGGTTACTCCAAGCCCTGGTCTGTCAGGTACCTCCAAATATCCGTTTTTAATTGACGGAGTATCGTTTAACAGATTCTGACCATCCTGCCAGATCCAGTGAGTGTCAAGTGCGGTCGGATTTCCCGGTGCTGCTGCGGCCACGTGGGCAAACGCGGTCAGTGTAATATCAAAATGATTGTTGGAATGACTCCCCCATGTCAGACCCCAGTCATTTAAAATCTGCGCCATTCTCACACTTCCTTCGAATCCCCAGAAATGAGGATCTGCCAGAACAATATCCACCGCTTTTAATGCTGCGGAATGATAAAACTGTCTCCAGTCTGTGGCGATCATGTTGGTTGCAACTGGCAGATTAACGGCATTTTTAAATTCTGCCATGATCTCTCTGCTGGAAAAACCGGATTCCGGACCGCAGGGATCTTCAATGTAAGATAAGATTCCCTCCATTGGCTTACAAAGGTCAATTGCCTCCTTTAAACTCCAGGCCCCGTTGGGATCTATATTGATACGGCCATTGGGAAATGCCTTCTTCAGTGCCCGAACCGCTTCCATCTCTTCGGAACCGGAAAGCACACCACCTTTTAATTTAAAGTTGTTAAATCCATATTTTTCATGAAGAACCTCCGCCTGTTCTACAATACGTTCTGGCGTAAGCATCTCCATGCGGCGAAGGCGGAACCATGGATCCTCACTGCAGCTCTCATTCAGATACCCAAGCTCAGGCAGCGCTTTTTCCTTTTCGCTGACGTAGAATAAATATCCCAGTGTTTCTACCTGATTTCTCTGCTTTCCCTCTCCTAACAGTTCACACATGGGAAGCCCTAAGTGCTGTCCCAGAAGATCAAGGAGTGCGCATTCAATCGCCCATTCAGCCTTTACAACAAATTTCAGTTTGCTGATGTCAAGGGTCTGAATTCCCTCTCCATCATCCCCTTCTGCTCTCGTTCCCGCTCTATGGATTGAATTTAAAATTCCACGGTATTTTCCAATCTGCTGGCCTACCACCAGAGGAGTACAGCTTCTTAATGCTTCACAGGTGTAATCCCCTCCATGTATCTCGCCAATTCCGGTATTCCCCGCGCTGTCCTTCAAAATCACCAGATTTCTGGTAAACCACGGTGCATGAGCTCCGCTTAATGTCATAAGCATGCTGTCATAACCAGCAACCGGAATGACCTGCATTTCTGTTACGACCGGCGTTCCTGAGTGCTTCATATGTTTCATTTCCTTTCTTTGGTCAAATTGCACATTTTTTATTTGTCGATTCTTGTTTTCACATGCATTATACCAACGAAATTTCCATAAATCCAATAATTAATACCGATTGCAGCAATAAGAAATGTTAATAATCCTTAAAATCATCGAACAAGACAGGGTTTTTTTGGATTAAATTTCCATCCTGGTATCAAATATTGCATACCCATGGCATCATCCCTGCCGCCCAGGCAGTGATCCAGATACAACTGGTGAGCCTTTTTAATCTGATCCAGATCTGCCTCTATACCAAGCCCAGGCTTCTTTGGAACTTCCACACAGCCATTTACGATTTGAAGGGGTTCTTTCGTCAGGCGCTCTATTCCCTCCTGCCAGATCCAGTGGGTATCAAGTGCATTGTACTCCCCTGGCGCTGCGGCTCCTACCTGGGTAAACATGGCAAGGGAAATATCAAAATGGTTATTGGAATGAGAACCCCATGTATAACCAAAATCATGGCACATCTGTGCTACACGGACGGAACCGTTCATTGTCCAGAAATGGGGATCAGCCAGTATGATGTCTACAGCCTGGGATTCCAGGGAATGGCCTACCTCTCTCCAATCGGTTGCAATCATATTGGTAGCCGTGGGGAAGCCGGTACGGCGGCGGAATTCACTGACAATCTCTCTTCCGGAATAAACACCTTCTGCTCCGCAGGGGTCTTCGCAGTACGTTAAAATTCCCTGCATCCCTTTGACATACTCCACAGCCTCTTCAAGAAGCCAGCCGCCATTAGGATCTAAATCAATTCGTGCATCAGGAAACGCTTTCTTTAATTCCCGGATTACATCCATCTCTTCATTTCCAGGAAGCACGCCGCCTTTCAGCTTAAAGTCCTGGAATCCGTATTTTTCTCTTGTAGCTTTTGCAAATGCCACGATCTGCTCCGCAGTAAGAGCCTCCTCGTGACGGATCCGGTACCAGTCACAGTCTGCATCTGGTTCAGAGTCGTAGGGAAGATCTGTTTTATTTCTGTCTCCCACAAAGAATAGATAACCCAGCATGCGTACACTGTCTCTCTGTTTTCCTTCTCCTAACAGTTCACATACAGGAACCTCTAAATATTTTCCCAGAAGATCCAGGCAGGGGGCTTCAATGGCTGTTATCACATGTACTCCTGTACGTAAATCGAAAGTCTGGTTCCCTCTGACATCTGCTTCTCCTTTGGAATCCAGATATTCCTTCACTTTTAAAAGAGTGCTTTTGTATTCGCTGATTTTAGTACCTGTAACAAGGGGAACGCATTCTAAGAGTGCATCGGTAATCTTCTTTCCTCCCGGTACTTCTCCCACTCCCATCTCGCCGTTATCTGCATACAGAATCACAATATTCCTAGTGAAAAAAGGGGCATGAGCTCCGCTTAAATTTAATTCCATGCAATCTTTTCCTGCTACTGGATACACTTCCATTTTAGTAATCACTGGTGTCATGTTTTATCTCCTTTACCAAAAGCCATTATAGGCTTACTTAATCTGATTATAACTTTCTTTTGTTTCTCATTCTATTGACAGACACAACAAGCATTTTGTCTTTTTTTGTCATCTTTCTTATTCTTTCAAATAATGAAATGGGGATTGCAATTATTTGCAATCCCCTGCTTTTATACGTCATAGCTGTTCCCAATTCCGTAACGTTTCATCTTCCTCCACAGAGTGGTGGTACTGATCTTCATTGCTTCCGCCACCTCAGTTCTTCTTCCGTTAAAACGTTCCAACAGCATCTCAATACGGAGTGCTTCCGGATTCTGGTTTTTTACAATCTGACCGCTTCCATTGTCTTCTCTGGTAATCGGATAGAGCTCCTGTAACAGATTCTGCACCATCCCTTCTTCCACTTTTCTTCTATGGGCAGTGAGAACCAGCCGCTCGCAGAAGCTCTCCAGCTGCAACAGATTTCCTTCCCAGAAATACTCTTCCATCACACCCAGGGCAGCCTCACTGATTTCCACATATCTGGAATAGGCAGTATTGTATTTTTCAAGAAATATGCCGGTAAAACGGCGGATTTCTTCCGGTTCCTTCCTGATCGGGGGAAGAGAAATCTCTAAAGCAGACAGATAGAAATATAAATCCTCCCGGAATTTACCTTGTTTTACAAGTACTGCCACTTGTTTTCCGGCGCATGCAATAAGTCGTACTGGCAGAACACGCTTTACCATAGAATCACGATCCCAGAAAAGCCGGTCGCGAACCGCTTTAAAAAGCAGGTACTGACACTCCAGAGACAACCGGTCCACCTCTTCTAAAAATATGGTTCCAAAAGCCGCGGCTTCCAGAGCACTGACCGGCTTTTTCCTGTTTTCCTCTCCAAAACCGAACAGAACCTGTTTCTGTTCCTCCGGCGAAAGTGTGCTGCAGTTGATATGAATAAACGGTCCCCCTTTTTGAGAGCTGTTATTGTGAATTGCTTCGGCAAAGATTTCTTTTTCCGTGCCAGTCTCTCCGTATATAAAAACCGGGTTTTTAGAAATTCCATACGCTCTTGCCAGCTTAATGCACCGTTTTATCTCCACGGACTCTCTGAGGATATGATGATAATTATGAACTGCAAGATGACTGCCTGCCAGCTTAGCCCCTGATTCTAACCCTTCCTCCCGCACTGCCATACGAACCTTATGGCAGGTCAATATGGCTCCGCTGTAATGTCCGTCGTACTGAATGGGGGCCCCGACTACCATCAGCAGCTGGTTTTTTATGGAAAAAGAGGTGGAATAAAGTTCTTCCCTTCCGCTTAAGATCCCATTAATACTTTCTGTATCAATTCCATCAAATACCTTGTCAATGGGAAAACCGATCACCTCACTGGTCGGTCTCCCTAACAGCTGCTCAATCACCCGGTTTACTGCCACTATCTCCTGATAAGCATTTATCTTAATGATTCCGCTAAAGGATGTATCAAGAAGGGTATCGATCTGCGCTTTATTGTGTTTTTCCTGCTCCGCCAAATCGAGCATATGAACAGCCAGTTGAAGTGCTTTCTTAATGGACTCTTCTCCCGTTTCCATAAACAAACTGGGAAAACCGATTTCAAATGCTATCTGATTGGTTTTTACTCCGCCGATAATTAAGTCCACACCGTCAATAATTGCCTGACTGACTAAGTTTCTCGTATCTTCCAGTTCATTCAGTTTATAAAAATGCAGTTCAAAACCAAACAGCTCGTCCAGTTCATTCAGACTTTCAAACATATTTTCAAATGCCACAATCCCAATGGTAGGGTGATCCTTTTTTAGCATATTTTTTGCTTTTAAGATCATAAAACCAATTTCACGTACCGTTATGGGCATTTCCACAACCGGAATATTTAAACTTTCTTTAATCAACGTAGCCTGCAGTCCTCTGGCTATAATAACACGGGCGCCTGCCTCGACTGCCTCTTTCGCTTCCACAACCGCATTTGAATTATCCACTACCTTTAAAAGCTGAACTTCAGTTTTTTCTTTTTCCAGCACGTTCTGAGCATATTTTAAAATGGTCTGCCTTGGTAGAAGAATCGCTATCTGCTTCATATGTGTCCTCATTTCACAAAATTAAATGTTGCATATTTTAATATTAATAAATTCTATCTCTTTTATTATAATTGCATGATAAAATTATTTCAATTTATTGTTTCTTATCCTTTACTAATTTTTTTTAATAGATTCAGGAGGGTATCATGGACTTACGCCAGATTGATAACATCATTGCCATTGAGCAGGAAAAAAGTATATCAAAAGCAGCGGCGGGGGGAGATCTCCCTGGCCTATTCACCGGAACAGGGGTCTCTTATGTTCTCCAATGTCTATCCCATCTTTCATGCTGCCTATCCGGAAATCACCTTCCGGATCGCAGAAGCACGGGTAAAAAAGATGGAACAGCTTCTTCTGCAAAAAGAGGTGACACTTGCATGCCTGGCATATTTCGGAAACCACAAAAATCCTGCCATTGAATATAACGAGATGGAGGAAGAATTTATTGTGCTTGGACTGCCCATCAGCCATCCTCTTGCCAGTCTTTCAGGAGAACGAAGTTATGATACCCTGCCGTCTATTGACTTAACCCTTTTAGAAGAAGACAGCTTTGCATTAATAGCCCGCGACTCCAGAATGAGAGATCTGGTAGATGAGTTGTTTGAGCGGGCAGGCTTCATTCCCAATATCCTGTTTGAATCTGCCTCTACCCAGACAGTTTTCAACATGGTAAAGCAGCAGATCTGCCCCGCATTCTTCCCCCAGTCTTATGTTGACCCGGATGCCCCCATCGCCTACTTTACAGTTCCTCCAAGGGATACCTGGGTGCGTACCATTGCATATTTAAAAGGCAGTTATTTAACAAAACCGGAAAAATATTTCATGTCACTTGCAATTGATTATGTAAAAGGAACATTGGAAAATTAAGTTCAGAAGCAGTGATGAGGCACATTTCCCAGCGCAGATAATCGATGCAAAAACTGCTATCCGTTTTCTTCGGGCAAATGCTCCAAAATATGAAATTGATCCTGATCGGATCGGTGTATTAGAGGACACGGTTCCAGAGAAATTTTTCAGGACGAGGTCAAACAGCTTATGATCTCATTCTTCAATCAGTATTTAAAATAACATGACAAAGATATGCTCCTTCTGAAACAGATAAAAGAAGGGGCATATTTTTATTAAACAATATCCAGAAATGTCTTTCTTACCGGTTCAGGAAATTCCTGGTTTATTTCCATAAGCTCGTCCGCCGTCAGAACTATTTCCCACGCCTTTGCATTGTCCAGTGCGTGATCCTTATTTCCTGTGCGGGGAATGGCCACCACATTGTTGCTTCGTATCACAAATGCCAGAAGAACATTGGAAACCGTACAATGATGGGCATCTGCAATGCGGACCAGCACAGGGTTCTCATAGAGACCCTGTTTTAAATCACCCGCCTGTGCCAGAGGACAGTATGCCATGACAGGGACTTTGTGATCTTCCATCCACGGGATTAAATCGTACTCAATTCCTCTGGAAGCCACATGATAGAGAACCTGATTGATCTGGCAGTTACTTCCTCCTTTCACACTCCATAGTTCCTTCATATCGGCAGTATCAAAATTTGATACTCCCCAACGCCGTATTTTCCCATCTTTTTTCAGCTGCTCCATACATTCCACCGTCTCACTCAAAGGAATACTCCCTCTCCAGTGTAAAAGATACAAATCCAGATAGTCCGTATTCAGCCGCTCCAGAGTTTTGTCACAGCTTTTAAATATATTCTTTCTTCCTGCATTATGGGGATATACCTTAGATACCAGAAACAGCCTGCTGCGGTCAAAACCCTGTATAGCCTCCGAAAGAAGCTCCTCTGCCCTTCCATCACCATACATTTCAGCCGTGTCTAAAATGGTCATCCCGGCTGAAATTCCAGCCTTCAAACTATCCAGTTCATCTTTCCGTCTGTTTTTTTGTTCTCCAAGAAACCAGGTTCCCTGGCCCAGTGAAGGTACAGCCGTTCCATCGGGAAGTATTACACATTGACTCTTATTTTCCATTTTCTCCTCCTGTTCTCCTCCTCCAGCCAGGACAGTTGGTAATTAATTATATGAAAAGCCCATGGACCAGAGAGGAATTGTAAGCATGGATAAAAGTGTGGAAATCACCACACATTTGGTTGCAAATACATAATCACAGTCATATTTCGCTGCAAGGATAGCCGATGTACTCCCAGCCGGCATCCCGGTCATCAGTACACAGATTGCCGTAAGATAAGTCTCCATCTTAAATATTCTGCACAATGCCAGGGTTAAGACAGGCAGAACGATTAATCGCATAAGGGATATAAAAAGAGCATCCCGTTGAAAGAGACTTTTTAAGCTCACTTCTGAAAGCATCATACCGATTAAAAGCATTGTCAAAGCCGTTGTACAGCTTCCTGCCGATCGGACTGCCCTGTCTAATGCCAGTCCCATTATGTTCAGTATGGTTTGGACAGCAAAAGGCAGATGAGCCATAAAGCCTGCATGAAAAGCCTCCATTGGTGCCTGAAACAATAGCAGAAACAGGCCGATATAAACGGCTACAATACAGGGATGAACTGCTATTTTTTTCACTACTGACTTAAAATCCGGACTTTCCGTAAAGCATGCAATTCCGGCTGACCACATCATAATCCGCATAGGGATAATAAATATAGAAGCATACATCATCCCTTCCGCACCATAAATTCCTTCTGCAATGGGCAGGCCTAAAAACCCGGAGTTTGAGACTATGGTTGCGTACTGTAGAACCCGTTTTAATGCATGGGGCCTTTTATTATATAATACCCGGCTTAAAACATAACTCACGATCTGTAAAAGAACAGACAGGAAAAGGACTGCCCCGAACCGGAGCAGTATTTTACTGTCAAATTTCATACGGAAAGAATTGATGATATTGCAGGGCAGAAAAAAATACAGCACGGCGTCTGTAAGCACCGTCTTACCTGATTCCTTTAAAATACCTTTTCTCTTTAATATGGCACCTGCCCCAGCCAGCAAAAACATCATGCACTGAAGAGACCATAATCCGGTTATATCCATTTTCTCCCCTTTTTTACCCGTTCAGACTCATTCCGGCTCTCAGCATACGAAAGGTACGCTGTGCCGCTCCCCGATAAAGTTCTACCGACCGTTCCATTGCTTCCTCTATGGGCATTGCTCCCTGAATGGTTGTGGTAATACTCTCAATTCCGTATTCATAGATTTTTTCGGCCCCATCACCCATGCCGCCTACGATAGCAACCGCTGGAATTCCCATTTCCTTACACCGCATGCCGATTCCGCTTGGAACCTTTCCAAAGGCAGACTGCCAGTCCATTCTGCCTTCCCCGGTGACGACTAAATCGACCCCCTCCAGCAGGGTATCAAACTGAATCAGATCAAGAACCGTTTCAATTCCTGATTTCATATTGGCATTTAAAAATACGTTTAAAGCAGCTCCAAGTCCTCCTGCTGCTCCTGTGCCCTTTATCTGGTCTACGTCGATACCTGTTAACTCCAAAAGTTTTCCTGCATAGGATTTCATATCCTTTTCCAGCTGTTCCAGTATTTCCGGCGTCCCTCCTTTTTGTTTCCCAAAGGTATAGGTTGCACCGTTTTGCCCAGTCAGTGGATTGGTTACGTCACACATGACTGTAAACTCAGTCTCTTTTACTGCCGGATGTAGTCCGCTTACATCAATGCTGTCCACTTCTCCTAAGTCTCTTCCATAACCAGTCAGCTGGTTTCCTGCTTTATCAAAGAATTTTACCCCAAGAGCAGTCATGGCTCCCATACCGCCGTCATTGGTTGCGCTTCCACCAATTGCAATGGCAATTTTTCTATAGCCTTCATCCAAAGCAGCCTTAATCAGTTCTCCGGTCCCATAGGTAGTGGTATGGAAAGGATTTCTCTTTTCTGCCGGAACCATGGGAAGCCCGGAAGCTTTTGCCATCTCAATAACCGCATGGCCGCCGTCGAACACTCCGTAATCTGCAGTTGTCTCTTCCATCAGCGGGCCGTGTACCAAAACCCTGCGGATCTGTCCATTCATTGCATCAATTACCGCCTCTATGGTTCCTTCCCCTCCGTCTGCCACAGATACTCCGCTGCACTCACAATCCGGAAAAATACGTTTTGCTTCTTCTGTCAGGATTCCTACTATCTCTACCGATGATAAGGATCCTTTAAATGAATCAGATGCAAATAAAAATTTCATCGCCTGCCCCTTTCCTCTAACGCCTGAAACGAAAAGCAGGCCGGCAGCCTATCAACAGCCACCAGCCTGCCCTCTTTCTACTTATTATATCAATCCAGCTGTTTCCATCTCTTTTCTGATCTGACCAAGAACAGGACCTTCCGGAGTGGCAACATTGGGTTTGTAAGGAAGTCCAACGTTTCTTCCTCTTAAATTAGCCATATCCTTTGCTGCTACCGGGAAGCTTGCCGGATCCATGGAAAGACGGACCGGATTTAATTTAAACTGAGCTTCCAGAGATCCTTGTAAGTCACCTGCTACAAACTTATTGTAAACATCAGTAATCAGCTCCGGCATAAAGTTGGCAGCTGTACAGACTCCGCCTACTGCGCCGTGGCACATGGATGCATATAACAGTGTATCCTTTCCGCCGAATACTTTAAAGTCTGTTCCCCGGGTTCTGCGAATGAACTCTGCGGTCTGGGTGATATCACCGCTGGTATCCTTCATTCCCACAATGTTATCAAATTCCTTTGCCAGACGTTCAACCAGACTGGCAGACATGGTATATCCCACACGTCCCGGATTGTTGTAAAGCAGCATTGGAGTTTCTGGTACAGATTCTGCAATTGTTTTAAAATGGTTATAAAGTTCTGTTTCTGTTGGCTTTAAAAACATAGGCTGAAGAACGGATATACCTGCCGCCCCGTTCTCTACTGCCATTTTAGCCAGACGGCAGCATTTTTTCGTGCTGATGGCGCCGATCCCAAAGTAAACCGGAACTCTTCCCGCTGCCTGATCTACCATGATCTTTAATCCCCGCTCCATCTCATCATCTTCCACTGCGTAGAACTCACCGTTGCTTCCAAATGCAAGAATTCCAAGAACGCCGCCGTTAATTACATAATCAACCTGATCTCTTAATTTTGCTTCATCGATCAGTTCATTTTCATCTATTGGCGTAAGAATTGGCACGATAACGCCTTTAATAAAATCTGTATTCATTATGATTGTCCTCTCCGCCCGGCTTATTTTAGTGGCTCTACCGTGGTATTAGCAATTTTCTCGTAATACTTCACTATGCTGGAATGATCCTCTTTATCAAAGCCGTCTGCTTTCAGTCCCTGCATAATCTCCATTAACTGACCTGTTAAAGGAACGGGAGAGCTTACATTATGAGCTGCATTCAGTGCATTATTTAAATCCTTGATGTGAAGTTCAATGCGGAAACCTGGCTTGAAGTTTCGATTCAGCATCATAGGAGCTTTTGCATCCATAACGGTAGAACCAGCCAGGCCGCCCCGGATTGCCTGATATACAAGCTCCGGATCTGTTCCTGCTTTTTTTGCAAAGGTAAGTGCTTCTGATACAGCTGCAATATTTACTGCAACAACAATCTGGTTTGCCAGCTTAGCCACATTTCCTGCGCCAAGCTCACCTACATAAACAACAGAGCCAGCCATAACCATAAGCATATCGTAATACTTGTCAAACAATTCTTTCTTACCGCCTACCATTACAGATAAGGTTCCGTCAATTGCCTTTGGCTCTCCGCCAGATACAGGGGCATCAAGCATATCAATACCAAGCTTTTCAAGCTCTGCGCCAATGGCTCTGCTCTCGGTTGGATCAATGGAGCTCATATCAATGATTACAGTTCCTGGCTTTGCACCTTCTGCAACGCCGTTCTCCCCTAATACTGCGGCTCTTACATGGGGAGAGTTTGGCAACATGGTGATCACAACGCTACACTGGGAAGCCAAATCCTTTCCTGTTTCAGTGGAAGCTGCACCAGCTGAAACCAGATCTGCTACTGCTTCTTTATTAAAATCAAACACAACTAATTCATGACCTGCCTTTAACAGGTTTTTTGCCATAGGTCTTCCCATGATTCCCAAACCGATAAATCCAATCTTCATATACTTATCCTCACTTTTTCATTCTGTTTTCTGTGACCGATGGGTTCTTCCCATCTCTGCTGTGATTATAGATAATAAATAGTGGTTTCGCTATGGGCGGAATCAACGAATGGACAGGATACATTTATACAAACTCTCTATAGTTTCATTATCGTTTCATTTTTATATCATTATATTTTCATTTTAATTTCATTCCAGATGATATTTTTTCATCTTTCTCCATAATGTGGCCTTACTGATCCCCAGTTCTTTTGCAGTCTTTTCCCGGTTTCCACCCAGCATAAAAAGAGTTTCTTTTATTTTTACCGCTTCCATGGGGAATGAATTTTCTTCCTTTTCTGTGGAGGTGGGTTCTGATTCCTCCTCTTTTTCGTCCGGATACAGTCTGGCGAGAAGATTTTCTACCGCAGCCTCGTCAAGGCTTCTCTTTTCTGCTGTCAGTATCAGGCGTTCGCAAAAATTCTCCACTTGAATTAAATTGCCTTTCCATGGATAATGAAGCAGCACCTGATAAGCTCCTTTTGTCAGCACATGAAATCTGGAATAATGCTCACAGCAGTCTCTGATGGTTTCCCTGATCTTGAACTCTAAATCTTCTTTCCGGTCTTTTAAGGGTGGAATGGTAACTGACAGCCCCTCAAGAAGATAGCAGAGCTCTTTGCGAAACTCTCCCTCTTTTAAAAGCCCGGTAAAAGAAACCATGGAAGTTACCATCACCCGTACCTCTGCTCCTGGATACCGCTGCCCTTCTCTTCCCATCCTGTGCTTATGCCTTATGAGCTGGTAAAGTCTGTACTGGTTTGCCTTAGTTAAAGCATGGACATCTTCAATCAGGAGAGATCCGCCTTTTGCCTGGGCAGCTGCACCCTTATCACCAAATAACAGATCATACTGCGCCTCTTCCCCCAGCCCGTCACAGGAAACATTAACAAAAGGGCCATCTTTATGAAGTCCTGCATTATGAATGCATTGCGCCAGAAGCTGCTTCTCCGTTCCCGGTTCTCCTGTTATGAATACTGGCTTTTCTGAGAGTGCATACAGCTTTGCAAAGCGTATACAGTCCTGCATACTCTTTGATTCCTGCAAAAGATCTCCAAATTCCCCCAGCGCCCCGGCTCCCCGTAACGAACTTTTTCCTTTTAACTCCTGCCCCTTATGCTGTTTTCGTTTCATGCGGTGACAGGTAAGTATGGCTCCCTCCACCTTTTTCTCAATCACCACAGGCGCCACAATGGCAAATACAGAGGTGCGGTTGATCTCCATAAACAGTGAATAGGATTCTTTTCCGTATTCCAGCACCTGATTGAAGGACTCTCCCAAAAGCTCAGGGAATACCTCTCCTGCCGCTTTTAAAAGAATTTCCTCCTTTTTCTTTTCCAGAATATCTTCCATGATTGCGTTGATATCCACAATTAATCCATAGGCATCAAGCCTGGCCACTCCGTTAAACGAATAATCTAAAAGCGTTTCGATCTGGGCAGCACTCCGTTTCTCCACTCCCATGGCATAATCAACACTTTCTGCCATAGAAAGGGCGTTTCGCATGGAATCTTCCGTATTGGATAAAAACAGAGATGGGATACCTGCCTCTCCTGCAATCCCCACAGCCGTATCCCCTCCAATAATTAAATCCACTCCGTCACGAACTGCCTGTCTCGCCATATCCTCCAGAAGATCTCCCTTTTCTGCAAAATATGTCCGCATTTCAATTCCGTATATAAGATCAAAATAAGACATGTCACAAAACATGTTTTTAAATCCCACGACTCCAAGAACCGGATTGTCTTTATTAAGAATCTGTTTTGCCTTACTGACTAACAGCGCCATTTCCTGGGCAGTTATAACGATTTCCACTACAGGAATGTCTGTGTACTGCTTAATGAGAGAAGCCTGAAGACCTCTTGCAATAATGATTGAGGCACCGTTTGCAATGGACTGGCGAGCTTCAGAAACCGTATCCTCTGTTTTTATTACACGCATTTCCCCAATCTCATGTTTTTTCTCCTGAAGAATGTTATGCGCCTGATAAATCATCTCTTCTCTCGAAACGAGTAACGCAATCTTTCCCATATAGATTCCCTTCTTTCCGTTTATCCTGTCTGGTTCATTTTACTATAAGAAAAAGATGGTGTCCAGCATGTAAAAAATACGGTTTCCAAGCTGGAAACCGCACTTTTTAAACTATTTTATCTTTTGGAACTAACCGTAAATAGGAAACATGAGGTTTGCTGCAACTGCCGATGAAATAATTCCAAGTATTGTGTAAGGAATTGTAAATTTCATCACCCTGGCCGGATTGTAACCGCCTGCTGCATAGCAGACTGCAGCCTCTCCTGAACCGGATGGGAATCCAATTGCCAGCATATTGGCAGTTCCGATTGCAAGTATGATTCCACGGGGATCCCATCCTCCTGCCAGAGCAACCGAAGCTGCAATGGGGATTAAAACTGTCTGGGTCGCCATATTGGACAGGAATGTAGTCATAATAACAGTAGCAGCAGAGAAAATCAGCATAACTGCTATGGAACTTGGGTTTTCACCCAGAATTGCAAGAATAAACTGGCCAATTAAGTTTCCTGCACCGGATTTCCCCAGTGCATCCGCAACAACAAGAACACCTGCAATCATCCATACCATATCTGATGTCATGTTTTTCACTACATCTTCCACTTTTGCAATTTTTGTATAGATCAGAACGAGGATGCCGATACCAGGTGCCAGATATAATAGATTACCATATGCCAGATCCTTAACAGGATGAGGAATTGGTTTCGTACAGCGTAATGGCATAGTCGTCTCTCCTTTGTGCTTGTTGATTATATGAGATAACTTTAACCAGTTCAACTTATTAGTTTTTATACAATAACTTAATATCTTTAAGTTTCGATTGGTCATTTTTGAAACATTTTCACTATTTTTGTGAAAAGAGCATAAAAAAAAGATGTCTTATCCGGCATATTACTGCCAAAACTTAGACATCTTTTTTTCTTTTAACTGCTCATGAAACCTGTTATCGGACATACTTCCTTACAATCACCGTTTCATAACCATTTATTTTACCATCTTCAAATATTTTTCCAGCCAAAATCGTGCCTTCTTTTATACAGGAAATCGTCTTTTCTACCAGCTTTACCGCCTTTTCGCTGTAGTTCTGAATAAACAGGTATTCATAATGTTCTGATTCCCTGGAAGAAACCTCAAGTTCCTCCGGTAACCGCCCCTCAAGAAGCGGCTTTATCCCCGCATCATTGGTCACATTACGAAAGAAATCATCATAGAAATCCTGACCTGCGTCTGCACATACATAATAAGCCGTTCCTTTTCCATAAGAATTTTTTGTAAGTGCCGGATATCCCTTATAAAAATCCTTCTCATAAATAAGAAGGGGAGCAGCACCAGAAAGACTGACCAGCTCGCAGAGATTTCTGCATTCAAACCGTTTTTCCTCACCAGTTCCAGGCAACGAAACCATATAGTTACAGTCTCCGTCATAGAGACCATCAATCTCTGTACTGCGAAGCCCCAGCACATCCATCAGTCCATGGGGAACACCGCCCAGAAAGCACTTGTCCTCTTCATCCACGATTCCTGACCAGTAGGTGACCATCAGCTGGCCTCCGTCTTCAACAAATCTTTTTAATTTCTCATGGATATGACTTCTGTATAAGTAGATCATGGGAGCTGCTACCAGCTGGTAACCACTTAAATCACTGTCCATGGTAACTACATCCACATTAAATCCCAGTTTTTTAATGGCGCTGTAGATTTTTACACAGGTTTCATGATAAAACAGCCCGTTATTTCTTGGTCCCTGGGCATCTTCCATTGCCCACCTGTTTTCTACATCATAGATCACCGCTGCTTTTGACTTCACACCAGTACCAGCTAATTCCTCCAGACAGGAAAGTTCCTTTCCAATCTGGCTGATCTCTCCAAACACCCGTGTGTCGGATCCCCCATAATGATCAATCACTGCCCCGTGAAATTTCTCTGAACAGCCTCTGCTCTGCCGTATCTGGAAATACAGAACGCTGTCCGAACCATGTGCCACTGCCTGCCAGGAAGCCAGCGAAAGAATACCAGGCTTCTTCAGCTTACTCACCCCCTGCCAGTTGGTGCTGCTGGGACAGGATTCCATGAGGAGAAACGGTTTCCCCTTTAAGCTTCTCATAAAATCATGCTGCATCCCATTGTCCCTTGCTGTCAGAACTTCTTTTTCTTTGTGCCACAACGGATAGGAATCCCATGATATCACATCCACGGTCTGGGCCAGTCTCTGGTAGTTAAGTCCCTTGAAATCATACATCAGATTTGTGGTAGTCGGCTGCAGGGCTCCTGCCTCTTTCAGAGAATTCACTTCCCACAAGGCAAAGTCAGCCGTCTGATCGGTTACAAATCGCTTCCAGTCCAGATTCAGACCATGAACCATGGTCTCACCAATGGAGGAGGGGCTTTCAATCTGGTCAAAAGACTGGTACATATGGCTCCAAAATGCCGTGCACCATCTGCGGTTTAAATCTTCTATGGAATCATATTTCTTTTTCAGCCAGAGACGAAAGGCCTTCTGACATAAAGAGCAGTGACACTCTCCCCCGTACTCATTGGAAATATGCCACATAACCACGCCAGGGTGAGACGCAAATTCCTCCGCTAATTTTTTATTGATCTTCTTTACTTTTTCCCTGTATACCGGAGAAGTAAAGCAATGATTATGTCTTCCTGAAAACAGCTGCCTGCGCCCCGTATCATCCACCCGAAGCACCTCGGGATATTTATCAGACAACCACTTTGGACGGGCTCCGGAAGGAGTCCCCATAATGGTATAAATCCCATTCTGATAAAGTTCATCTACCCGTTCCTTCAGCCAGCCAAGGTCATATCTCCCCTCTTCCGGTTCCAGAAACGACCAGGCGAACATTTCCATGGTTACTGTATTGATTCCTGCTTTTTTCATATAATCCATATCCTGCTTCAGTATGTCCGGATGATTTAGCCACTGCTCCGGATAATAATCTCCGCCATACCAGATACCAGCATGTTTCATATCCATCTGTTCCTTTCTCAAAAACAGGCGCAGCCACCGAATTTCCGTATCAGGATTCCGGTTACCTCGCCTGTTTGTTTTCTATTACTTATTTTACAGCTCCCGTAATACCTTCCGCAAAGCTCTTTTGCAGGAGGAAGAAAACGATCACTGTAGGAATGGTACATAACAATACAGCCAGCATTAAGGTTCCATAATCGGTCACATAACCTGATTTTAAGTTAGCCACCATCATCGGCATGGTGATGCTGTTTGCATCAGACATGATTACCTTGGGCCATAAGTAACTGTTCCATGCATTCATAAAAGTAATCGTCATGGCTGCTGCATAAGTGGATCGCATGGTGGGTATGAACATCCGACAGAAAATCTGGAATTCATTTAAACCATCAAGCCTTGCTGCCTCCATAATGTCCACCGGAAACGATCTTGCACTCTGGCGGAACATCATGATTAAAAATGGGGTGGAAATACTGGGAAGGATAAATCCAAGTGTGCTGTTTAACAGATTCGCCTTTGAAAACATCTGATACAGCGGAATCATAATCGCTGCAAACGGAACCATCATCGCCAGTAATATAATGCTCATCACCCGGTCTTTCGCCTTGTCATGAAAGATTTCAAAACCATATCCTGCTATGGAGCAGATAAACAGCGAAATCAGTGTCATGACAATGGAATATTTAAAAGAATTCCCAAGGGCTGCATAAACATTCTGGGAAGCAAACAGCTTTTTCGTATTGTTTAATAATTCCGTCCCAAACATCAGCGTTCCCCGTGATACAGCCACACTTTTGTTAGTAGCGGCCACCATCATCCAGTACAGCGGAAAAACAGAAAGCAGAGAGACAACCGTTAGAAAACTATATGCAAGAAACTTCTTTCCTTTAGTCACGTTTATCACCTACTTTCATCTGCAAAAACGCCAGAACTGCTACCAGGAACAGAATTAAGTAAGACATTGCTGCTGCATACCCAAAGTTGGGCACATATTTAAACGATACATTGTAAATATAATGAGACATGGTAATTGTGGCATTGGAAGGACCGCCGTAAGTTAAGTTTACAGACTCATCAAACAGCTGCAGTGTACCATTGGTTGACATAATTGCTGTCAATAAAATCGTTGGCTTTAATAGTGGTACGGTGATCCCCCAGAAAGACTGAATGGGAGAAGCTCCGTCAATCTTTGCTGATTCATAAATAGAATACTCAATATTTTGCAGACCGGACAGATAAAAGACCATGTTATAGCCGGTCCATCTCCAGATCAGTGCCAGAATAATAACGATTCTGGCACTGTTTGGATGTCCGAGAAAGTTATATCCTGTGGACAAAACTCCAAGTTTTATGAGGACAATATTAATTAGCCCATCCACAGCAAACAGGGAACGGAAGATTACCGCATAGGATACCAGGGAGGTAGCGCAGGGCAGGAAAATTGCCGTACGGAACAACCCCTTAAACCGCAGATCTTTATTATTGAGCAAAGAGGCCAGGATCAGGGCCAGAATCAGCATAATCGGAACCTGAATGATCAGATAAATAAAATTGTTTTTTAACGCCTGCATAAAGACAGGATCCTGAAACATTCTCACATAATTCGTCACACCGGTCCAGCTTAGATTGGCACCCTTCCCTGATTGAAAGGAAAGAAACAACGCCTGTATCATGGGCAGGAAGCTCATGACTGCGATAAATAAAACCGCCGGAGTTAAAAATGCCCAGCCTGCCAGGCTCTGCTTCTGGCCTAATGACAACTTTTTCTTTGAATTGTCCACTGGTAATTCCTCCTTACTGACTTACTATTTACCCATTGCGAAATTAACGGTATCCTCTGCTGTCTTAATTTCTGCATCAATATCTGCTCCGGCAACTACGTTGGTAATTGCAGTTGCAACTGCATCACGGGCTTCATAATAATAAACACCGGTGTTGTTGGAAGGAATCTTTGATGCAAAGTCGGTAATGGTAGCATAAACCGGAGCATCGCCGAAAAACTTCTGCGGCTCTGCATAAACCTTACTCTGTGCAGCTGGTAAATAAGTAGAAAGTGCACCGGACTTTGGAAGGATGGTCTCATAGAAGGAAGTGCTTCCTGCAAATGTCTTTGCCATGAAATCGTAAGCCAGATCCGGATTCTTACATACAGAAGTAATTGCCCAGCTGGACCCACCGTTGTTGGAATAGTTGGTAGCTCCATCAACACCCTCTAACTTAGGCATGTTGGTAATTGCCCACTTTCCGGACTGATCCTCAGCGGTCTGAATGCTTGCCATGATCCAGCAGCCGTTAATAGTTCCGCCTACGGTACTGTTGGTAAGAGTTCCCACGTACTGATCCCAGTCATTCACTTCAATCAGAACACCGCTTTTTACAAGAGAAGCATAGGTTTCCATAACCTTTTTCAGTTTATCGTTTCCAACCATGCTGGGTTTTCCATCTTTATCAAACAAGCTGCCGCCTGCAGACTGGAGCATCATCATGATCAAATCTGACTCTCCTGCCTGACAGGATAAAAGAGGTTTTCCAGTTTTTGCAAGAATTTCTTCTCCCATCTGCTGATACTTGCTCCAGGTTATATCCTTAAAATCATCAACCTTATAACCTGCCTGTTCCAAGACATCGGTACGATAGCAGGCAACCACTGCTCCGTTATCAAAGGGTACTCCGTAATTTTTCCCGTTTACGACTGAATATGCTGTCTTTGCTTTTGCAAACTGGGTAAAGTCAATTCCGCTTGCTGTTATATCCTTAAATGCATCGGGATAAGTTAAAACATTCTTCTGAAATGCATTGTCCTGCAAAAGAATAATATCAGGCAGAGTATCCAGCTTACCAGATGTGGCAGCCGTGGTTAACTTGGTCTGAATATCGGCCCAGGGTGTTTCCACAACGTTTAATTTAAAATCGGGGTGGTCTTTCTGGTATACCTTAGCAGCCTCATTCATGGAATAAATATTAAATGCCGGGTCCCAGCACCAGACAGTCAGTTCATTCCCGCCTTTGGCTCCTCCATCTTTTCCTCCTGAAGCCTGTCCTCCTGAACCTGAATTTCCGCAAGCTGTTAAGGAAGCAACCATGGCTCCTGCAAGTAAGAGTGATACGATTTTTTTCTTCATAGCAAAACTCCTCCTCTTTCATTAAAAAATTGGCATATGAGATCAATTTCTTTTGAATATAATCCCATTATACCAATTCTTTTTTTGAAAACTTTTTATATTCAATTATAAAATGCGCATATTCAATCATATCATCCTGTTTTACCAGCCTTTTTGCGCACTAATTCTGCAATATAGAAGCTTGCTCTCATAATTTTCAGCCGATCTCTTCCATTGATAAGGAGAAATATTGAGTATTTTTTTAAAATTCCTGTTAAATGAAGAAATTGAAGAAAATCCCGAAGCAACAGCCACCTCTTCCATGGATTTTTCCGTCTTCTTTAATAGTTCGCAGGCACACTGGATCCGGATTAAGTTGATATAATCAACCGGCTTCATATCCATGCTCTCTTCAAACACCCGGCGAAAATGGCTTTCGCTCATACTGGATGCCTCTGCCAGCTGGCATATTTTGATCTCATGGCCATAGTGATCCGCCACATAATCCAGTGCCCCCGATATCACTGCCCTGTGTGTCTTATTTCTCATGATTCGCTCTTCGTCATCAGACAGTCTTAAAAATTCCGCCAGGCAGGCCCGAAGCAGGCCGCTGATACAGTCTTTGTAATAAGGCTTTTTCTGGCGTGCTTCCTCCATAACACCTAAAATCAGTCTGGTAAGTCCTGGGTTTTCCTCTCCTGGCAAAAGGTATCCCACCCGCTGAATCCTTTTTAAAAGCCGTTTCTGAAACATGGGATCATAACGGTTTAGCTCTGAAACAATCTTTTCCAGATCCACATACATCCACTCCCAGTAGCTTAGAGTCCCCATTTCACTGTTGGTGGTATGTGGAAGCCTTGGAGGTACAATCATAATAGTCCCCGGTGAATAGCAGACATGTTCCTGGCCAAGAATCACTTCACCAGTTCCCCAGTGGCAGTAACCGATTTCCATCAGATTGTGAAAGTGGAGGCACTTAATTTCCTTTCCATATTCACGGATCCAGCCTTCCCCAAGGAGTGCTAAAACCGGCTCATCTTCCCCGATTTCATAGTAACGAAACTCTACCTTTTCCCTTTGTTTTGCCACTTGCTCATTCTCCCCTTTACTGAAAAAAAATGAAAAGCAGCCCCTGTCGGAAAATATTACTTATTTCCCGGCAGAGACTGCTCTTTATTTAAATCCTGACGCCTATTTAAGCGATATTAAATCACCAGTGTAGGCGGAGTATAGACTCTGGCTGCCAGCTCCGTATCCAGGAGATAAAGTCCCTTTGCATCATTACCGAACAAGTCATATCTCTTAATGATCTCATCCGTATTCTTCTCTTCTTCACTCTGTTCCTTTACAAACCAGTCAAGAAACTGCATAGTACGGAAATCCTTTATTTCATAAGCAGCTCCGTAAATGTCGTGAATGGAAGCTGTTACCTTGATCTCATGTTCATAGGCTTCCATGGCCGGCTGGCGAAAATCGGTGAATTCGAAGGAAGGGGCCTTAATATCCGAAAGAACAATCTTTTCTCCATTCTGAAGAAGGTAATCCATGAACAGCATTGCATGGTCCCGCTCCTCCTGAGTCTGTATTTTAAACCAGTTTGCAAACCCGTTTAAATTCTGATCTGCATAATAGTTTGATATATCCAGATATACATATGCGGAGTAAAGTTCAAAATTAATCTGTTTGTTTATCTTAGCAACAATCTCTTTGTTAAGCATAATCTTAATCCTCCTTTATAATATAATAAATAATTACAAAAACAAGGTTGTCCAATATTTCACATTAAATTAGTTACTATCAAACATTTCAACTTGTTTATTGCTATATTCTAACATCTTTGATGAAATTTTTCAATACGATATACATAAATTATTGACGTGTTTTATAGCTAAACATATTAATTACACTTTATCCTATATATGTAAGCAATGCAATCAGGTAGAGATCTCAATTAACCAGATAAGAAAAAGAACGAAACTATAACAGTCCCGTTCTTTTTTCAAAGCTATTCTCCAAATACAGCTTTATAATCAGCAACAAATTTATCGATTCCCTGATCGGTCAGTGGATGGCGGATCATCTGTGCCAGTACCCCGTAAGGAACCGTAGCAATATCCGCCCCTGCCTTTGCACAGTCAATCACATGAATGGGATTACGGATACTGGCTGCAATAATCTCCGTCTCAATTCCATGCTGGGTGAAAATCTCCATAATGTCACGGATTAAATCAATGCCCGGCATAGAGATATCATCGAGGCGGCCTAAAAACGGCGATACGTAGGTTGCTCCTGCGCGGGCAGCCAGCAAAGCCTGTGCAGCTGAAAATACAAGAGTCACATTTGTTTTGATTCCTTCTTCATTTAAAACCTTTACTGCTTTTAAACCCTCTGCTGTCATAGGGATTTTCACTACCATGTTGGGGTGAATGGAAGCAATTTCTCTTCCCTCGCTGATCATGTTACTCGCATCCGTTGTGGTTGCTTTCACTTCACCGCTTATGGGGCCATCTACAATCGAAGCAATCTCTTTAATTACTTCTGAAAAATCTCTTCCTTCTTTGGCAATCAGAGATGGGTTGGTCGTTACTCCACAGATAATCCCCATATCATTTGCCTTTTTTACATCTTCCGTATTTGCCGTATCAACAAAAAATCTCATGACAGTTCTCCTTTTCGCTCCGATCTTCTCATCTATTCGTCAATTTTGCAAAATTCAATCTTTTCTCCATTTGGGCCTTTAAAAAGGAAGAAACGATTAGTTCGTGGAGCAAACATCTCATTGGATTCAATTCCATTTGTAATTATCTGGTGGCCCTGTGCCAGAATCTCCTCATAGGCTTCGTCCAGATGTTCACAGATCAGGGCAATGTGATCGATACAGCCAGCCGGCTTTTCCTCCTGACGTCTGGGATAATATTCAATCACACAGGTCTGACACTGAAGCATTCCTCTGACGCCATGGTCAACCAGTCGGATAAATCCCAGATTTTCATAAAAGGAAACGGTTAATTCCGGATCATCGGTGGGAATTGCCACATGGGCAATTCCTGACGGTATATTCTTTATCATCACTCAGCTCCTAAGCAAGCAGACTTTTTACATATTCAAGTATTGATGCATCCTTGCAGTTTGCAAAAAACAGTTCTTTGAACTTCTCACCGCTCAGTGCACCCTTTACCAGATCCTGGTCCAGTCCTTTTAAGCAGGTAATAAGATCCTTTAAATTGTTTTCTCTTACTCCGTCTAAAATCTTTTTATTGCGCTGTTCCGGAACTGCCCGCTCTCTTGGATAGCCCTGTCCGCTCTCTTCAGAGAACAGTTTTTCAAAAGCGTATTCCAGATTCAGCTCTGCCCCCCAGCCAAAGCCCTTTGCAAATGGCATGGCAATGGCATTTCCATCATTGATCTGGGCAAACATGTAGCCGTCACTTGGATCCGTTACCAGACCGCAGATCACTCCCGGGAAACTGTTTAATGCCAGCATGGCTCCCTGTCCGGTTCCGCAGCCGGTCACTACGTAATCCGCTGCTTTGGAATTTAACAGGATTAGTTCATCTTCCGGATTCTGAAGGGATTTCTGCATCGCCTCTTTAATCTGAATAAAGAAAACATTGGTTAAATCTGGTGCGGAAACCCCGATTTTAACTGGTTTCTGCTTTTCTTCTGTTCCTTTTGCTTCCGTCCCTTTTGCTTGTGATGTTACAGCTGCAGTTGTCTGTGACTCACTCTGAGTCTGGGCTGTATTGTCTGTAGTCGAACTGCAGGCAGTCAAAGAGATTGCCATCATAGCTGATAATACAATTCCAATTACTTTTTTCATAATAATCCACCTCTCAACACGTTTAGTCGTTAAATTCCATACATTTTTTGTTACATTTGCTGATAACATTGTATGATATCATTCTTTTAAGCTTCCCGGGCTCGCTTTTATTGTATGCTGTCATACAATATTGTAGATTTATAATACATCTTTACTCGAAATTTGTCAACATTATTTTTAAAATTATGCAAATCAAACAAAGAGCAGTCATACACCATCATGGAAACTTGTCTTACAATCAAAAAAAAGGCCAGGCAGTCAAATAAACTGACTACCCGGCCTTCGCCTAATAACTTATTATTTACCTTTCTTTTTCTCCCACATTGCCCACAGGGTACCTGCCACACAAATTGATGAATAGCAGCCAGTCAGGATACCAAAGAACATAGGAAGTGAGAATTCCATGATGGACTCAATATGGAAATACACAGAAGCCACCATAAGAATTAATACGCAAATTCCCGTTGTTGCAGAAGTGTTAATGGATCTTCCCAGTGTCTGAGATGTACTTACGTTAACCAGAGTGTCCACCGGCATCTTGGAATCATGTTTTCTGTTTTCACGAATTCTGTCGTAAATTACGATAGTATCGTTAATGGAGTAACCGATGATCGTCAGTACTACCGCAACAAAAGCATCATTTAACGGAATCTGGAACAATACAAATGCAAAGAATACCACAAAAACATCATGAACCAGAGCAATCATCGCTGTTATTCCGGCAGAAAGACCGGATATAACTGAGAAACGGATCCAGACATATACAACAATAAAGATCAGTGACAGGATAATGGCAGCAGCGGCGTTCTTCAGCGCTTTTGCACCAATATAAGGCTCTACCACAAATGTCTCAGACAGCTTTGCATCATTTTTGCCAATGCTACTGTTAATTGTATCAGTGATGGCCTTTTGTTCCTCCGGTGACATACCTGCATTTCCGGCAAGGGTAACAGACAGCCTCTTTAATCCGGTCATATTATCTTCTTTAATCTGAACGGTTACGGGACGCTTTGTTTCTTTTTCAATGGCTTCCTGTATTTTACCGGTATCTGCCTGTTCAGAAACGGAATAAGACAGAACTGCACCGCCTGTAAACTGGGTATCCAGTTTCACTCCATAGAAGAAGCAGCCCGCGATACCGGACAGGATAACAAATCCTGAGATAATCGCAAATATATATTTCTTCTGGTAGAAAGGAATGATTTTTTTATCTTTTCTGATTCGGAACCTTTTTTCATTTCTCCAGAAATCAGACTGAATCAGTGACAGTATCAGGTGTTTGGATACGGATACACCAATCAGAAGATTTACCACCATACCAACCAGCAGGGTATAACCAAAGCTTAACATGGTTCCTGATCCAAAGATCATTAAGATCACTGCTACAATAGCAGTTGTCACATTACCGTCCAGTACCGATGAAAATGCATTCTTATAACCAGAAATGACAGCACCCTTTACCGATGATCCCTTCTTCAGTTCATCTGATATACGCTCTGAAATAATAATATTGGTATCCACAGCCATACCAAGTGTCAGAATAATACCTGCAATTCCCGGAAGGGTCAGGGTATACTGGGGAATCGAAACTGCCAGCATCTGAATTACCATCTGTAAAAGCAGGGTAACGCATGCAACGATACCTGGCATTTTGTAAAACACGATCATAAAGAGACAGATCACAAAGAATGCAGCCAGTCCGGCATAGACCATAATTGTTAAAGCATTGCTTCCCAGGGAGGGGCTAATGGTAGAGAAGTTGGTTGTCTTTAAGGAGAAAGGAAGAGCACCGGCATTAATTTTCTCAGCCAGAGCCTTGGCTTCCTCGTAGTTCTTCATACCAGTGATTACCGCCTGTCCTCCTGATATCTGATTCTGCACCGTAGGATTGGAAATCAGATTATTATCCATATAAATTCCGATTCTTTTTCCAATCAGTTTTCCGGTGGCATCTTCAAACAGCTTTGATCCATTGCTGTTAAAACTGAGAGCTACTACGTATGTCTTGATTCCATTGGATGTATTCGTCTGGGGAGTGGCCTTCTCAACATCTTTACCCTGAATTAAAACTTTTCCATCGGGGTCCTTAAATGTCAGTTCTGCCATCTCACCTAACTCAGATATTGCATCTTCCGGGTTAAAATCTGTTTCCCCTGATTTCCATGGGAACTGTACTATGATATAACCAGCCTCTTTATCCACAGTTACTTCACGGTCAGCAATGTTCTGGCTGTCCATACGGCTTTCAATTACTTCCCTTGCCGATTCCAGTTCCTGGGGCGTAGGCTTACGGTCTAAATTCTGAGGCTCAAAAATAGCTTCTACGCCTCCGCGTATATCGATACCAAACCGCATATCGAAGATTCCTTTAACACTATCTCCTGCTCCAAATATAGCAATGCAAACAATGGCTGCAATTGTTAAAAATATCGCAGCAAGCATTTTCTTTCCTGGCTTCATAAGTTTTCCTCATTTTCTATATTAATTTTCAATCTGCCATAGCCTGCCTGCTGCTTCTTTCTCTCCGTCGGAATTATGAATATAACGTATCACAAACATCCGGCTTATATATCCCTCCCGCATAAGAACGGTGCGAAGTGACCATAACGCAAACGGTATAAATAAGAAGAATGTTTTTAAACATATATAATCAAGGATTACGCTTTTTAGATTGGATCGGCTTACAATATTAAGAAATACATCACTTACCGCTTCCTCTTCCAGCACATCCTTCAATTCAATTATTACATCATATCTTTTATGGTGCAGATTATCGCCAGAAAAACTGCTTACGGAAAAAAAGCCAGGATGTCCCAGGCTCTTGACCACATCAACCGTATTCAGTTGTGTCATTAATACTGCCGTGCAAAAAAAACATGCCAGTATCAGACGATGTATCCCAGACTTTTTCCTCCTGGTTTCCAATGTAGATCCTCCCGCTGCAGGTGTTTTTCCATCTCCCGCATACTTCTTTATACATGTTGCATTGTATCACATATTGATGAAAATGCAACGTTAATATACTGACAAAATTCCACAATTCTGGCAGGAATTTTGTCAGTTCTATTACCGTTTTATAATTACATTCATATCAGTGTTAATCAATGAAATATGGCGTTTGGCATAAAGTTCTGCAACCTCTTCATCCCGTGCCTTTAACGCTTCCACAATGTTATGGTGTGCACGGATCGCGTTCTGGGCATTCTGAGGAACCTGAAACGTTCTCAACCGGAAATCACGAATGCACTCATCAATTTTTTTACTCATAAAAATGAGCATCTTGTTTTTACTGGCCTCCACAATCTGCCGGTGCAGCCGTTCATCATACTTTGCCATACCCGCAAAATCATTCTCTTCCACAGCCCGGATAAACCGGAAATGGGTTCGTTCAATCTGCTCCAGCTCCCCATCCGTCGCCCGTTTGGCGATAATTCTCGCACACAGGGGTTCCACCGCACTTCTTACCTCAATGTAATCCTTTAATTCAACTTCATTTTTAAGAAACCACTCAGCCAGTTCTTCCTGACCCAATTCCTTTTTGCTGACCAGAAATGCTCCCCGACCAGGCTTAATCTCTACCAGCCCCCTGGCCTCCAGAATGCGGAATGCTTCTCTGACTGTTCCTCTGCCAACGGTCAGTTTCTCACACCACTCCTTTTCTGTAGGCAATTTCTGCCCAACCAAAATTCCATCTGCTGCAATATAATCCTTCATGCTGTTTACTACCTGCTGTACAATGGGAATTCTGGAAAGTTCCTCCATCTAATTCACTCCTTTAATTGATGTTTTTAGTCTAAATCTTTCATGTTGTCATACAATCATTGTATCACATCTGATGAAAACTGCAAACATAAACGTGTTTTTTTACATTTCTTGTGCACATGTCGGACAATTGTTGAGATAAATGGTGGAATCAGTATCAATTTTTTCTATGGTAATAATTTCCTTAATAATCTCTCCAGCTGGTCTCTCTCTTCTTTTTCCAGGCTAGACAGCACTTCTTTGTCTCCACCCGTTATAAATTCTTCTGCCGCTTTTGTTCCTTTATCCGAAAGGGTATACTGACATAATCCCTCTGGCTGGGTTTTCTTTTTCACATATTCCTTTTTTTCCAGTTTTTCCAGACATTCCTTCAGCTTCTCATTTATGATTCCCGTCTCAGATTCCAGTTCTGTTGCAGTCTTTCCATCTGCCTGGAACAATGCTCCCATTACCAGTGCTCTCAATTTTTTACTGCTTAATTCTTTCTCCTTGTGACCAAACAGTCGGTGAAACCCAAATTTATAGTAAAGAAGAATTCTGTTAAAAGACGGTTCATAGTTTTCAGTCTGCTGTTTGCTGGCCTCTTCTTTCCGTTTTAATGATTTTGCATAGACCTTACCTTTACTGCAGTGAAGATCATCAACGGAACAGTGACGTTTACAGCAGGGACAATGAAGATTATCTGATTTTTTATCACTCATAATTATTTTCCTCCTATGTCATAATAATCGAGTAGGGGAGACCCGAACCTTTCCCCGTTTACTCGCCTAATTTACGCATTAAGGTTACGATTGCCTTTGGGACTTTGTTGCTTGTAGCCAACTTATCCGCTTAATACGCCTTATTATCAGGTTTCTGTCCGTCGAGCCACGGTTTCGCTATTGCTTCTTCTCGCCTGCACTTCACAGCGCAAACCTTGCAAGTCGCTATCAGGTTCGTCGGCAACTACGCCCTTTGGGACTTTCACCCAAGGTTCGGGACATGCCCGTCATACTACAAAAGGGCATATACCAACGTATATACCCCTGAATTCATTATATTCCTCCACAGAATCGATGTCAACGTCCCTATGGATAATATTTCTATTTTATTTTCTATCTTCTCCACAATGCATGGGTACCGGCAGATAGGCAATGCTCAACTCCCCTGTAATGGGATTGGTATAAATTTCGCACTCCACATCATAAACCTCTCCGATCAGCTGCCTGGTCAGTACCTCCTCTGGAGTTCCATGTGAAATCACTTTTCCCTGCTTCATTACATAAAGATAATCACAGTATTCAGCAGCAAGCTCCAGATCATGCAGTGCAGCAAGGGTACCAACATTCATTTGTTTTACAATAGATAAAATCTGCAGCTGGTAATAATATCCAGATGATTGGTAGGTTCATCCATAACCAGAAAGGATGGCTGCTGTGCCAGGGCACGTGCCAGTATGACACGCTGTTTTTCGCCTCCGGACAAGGTAAGGTAGCTGCGATTTTCATGCAGCAGGTGAGATCACACTGGAGCAGCTTGTCTCAACCAATCCTGATGTTCTATTGATATCTCGTTACGCAGGGGGCCCGGAGACAGAAAAATCTGTTGAAGAAATTTATAAGATGCCTGCACTTCAGTCACTTTCTGCAGTTTTGAATAAGCAGATATACATTATAGACTTTAGTCAGTTCTGGGGGTATAGTTATCAGATTCTAGACGGAGTGGAACAGCTTGCATCGGATATGTATCCAGATCTTATCAACTGACGCCTGTATGGCAGTCAGTTGATAAAATCCGGAGAGATTCTATCTGACTAAAATAACAGCACCAGCACCTGATATCCCTTTAGTAATAACTTCTTCCCAGCTTCTCTGACCGTATCGTAATTATTTAGCAGAATTTCCCGGTACGGTTCCACCAGATCTACTTCCTGTTCTTCCGTCTTAAAGTTTCCTATGACAAGAATCCGCTCATGTTCCCCGTTTCTATAGTAGGCCATGAGCCGGTCTGTTTCTAAATAAGCGGGTATCAGCTGGCCGTAAACAAAGGTATCTTTATATTCCTCATTCTTTCTTAGCGCAATCAGTTTTTTGTAAAAGTGAAAAACGGAATCAGGATCTGCAGACTGATGCTTAAGATTAATGGCGGGATAGTCCTTACTGACTGGAAGCCAGGCCGTTCCTGTGGTAAAACCGGCGTTTTCACTGTCGTCCCATTGGAATGGTACCCTTGCATTATCCCGGCTGTAGCGCTTTACAGCCTCCAAAGCCTGTTCCTCTGACAAACCGTTTTTAACTGCTACCCGGTATTCTTCTAATGTGGAAATATCGTCATACTGGTCGATACTTTCAAAGGAGACATTCTCCATACCGATTTCCTGCCCCTGATAGATGAATGGCATTCCTTTTAGCAGAAAATACAAAGCTGCCAGCATCTTTTTTGCAGCATCGGAGCACTCTCCCTCAGGAATATATCTGCTTACTCCCCTGGGTTCATCGTGATTTTCAATAATATTGGAAAGGAAGCCGATCCCCTCCGCTCTCTTCTGGCTGTCAAAGCAGCACTTTCTGTAATCGTCGGGAGTAACAGGACGATTGTCATACCAGCCTTTTTCACTTGCCCCGAATACGGTCTGACTGAAGTCAAAGATGCTGGAAAAGCATCCGTCTTCCCCTATAAAATCACACAGTTCTTCCTTTTTCTCATTAAAAACTTCACCCACGGTAAAAGCATCATATCTGTGAAAGGTGGCGTCCCGCATCTCCTTCAAATAATCCATAACGCCTTCATTTTCTTTTAGCATCAGCCTGCAGTCCGCCAGTCCGTCCTCCCGGTCAGACTCATAATCATGAAAAGGAAGTGCCTTTTTTATATTCATAATGGCATCAATCCGAAATCCAGCAATTCCTTTTTTCAGCCACCAGTTGATCATGTCGTAGATTTCTTTTCGCACCACTGGGTTTTCCCAGTTTAAATCCGGCTGTTTTTTATGAAAAAGGTGAAGGTAATAAAGGCCGGTATCCCCTATTTCTTCCCATGCACTTCCACCAAAATAGGACCGGATATTGGTAGGCTCTTTCCCATCTTTTCCTTCTCTGATGTAAAAATAATCTCCATATTCACTCTTAGGATCTTTCAATGCCTTCTGAAACCATTCATGTTCATCGGAGCAGTGGTTCACTACCAGATCAAGAATGAGATAGAGATTCCTTTTCTTCGCCTCATCAATCAGTTCCTGCAACTCCTCCATGGTGCCGAACCGTGGATCAATCTGATAGTAATCGGAAATATCATATCCCTGATCTGCAAAGGGAGACTGATAGATAGGTGAAAGCCAGATAATATCGATACCAAGTTCCTTTAAGTAATCCAGTTTTGAAATCACGCCTTTTAAATCTCCGATCCCGTCTCCGTTAGTATCGCGAAAGCTTTTCGGATAGATCTGATAGGCAACCTTATCATGCCACCATTGTTTTTTCATTCTATTTCTCCATTCAGATTATTTCTTTTGCAGGTAAAAGGCTGCCGCTTCATAGGGTAGCAGCCGGCTATGTCTTTGTTGCAAAGAGTCATTGTAGTTATGAATCAGGCACTTTGCATCCTCTCTAAAAAATTCTTCGGGTAAGGATACGGCTGCTTCCTCATCAGAAAAATTGCAAACCACCAGCAGTCGTTGTTCTCCCAGACTTCGAAGATAGGCAAATACCCGGGTGTCCTCTTTCATAACCAGTTCATAATTTCCGTAAACAATAATCTCATAATTCTTCCGAAGCTCAATCAGCTTCCTGTAATAATGAAACACAGAGTTTTCATCTGCCAGTTCTTTTTGTGCATTAATTTCAATATAATTAGGGTTTACGGATATCCAGGGTACTGCATTGGTAAATCCGGCCTCCGGGCCATTATCCCACTGCATGGGAGTCCTTGCATGATCCCTGCTTTTGCACCGTAAATACCGCATCATTTTTTCATGGTTTACAAGGCCTTTTCCAGTAAGCTCTTTATAAGCATTGAGACTCTCAATATCCCGAAACTGGGATAATTCTGTAAATGGATAATTGGTCATCCCCAATTCCTCTCCCTGATAAATATAAGGAGTCCCTCTCATCATATGAAGGCAGGTTGCCAGCATCTTGGCGGAAACCTCTCTGTAACGGCTGCTGTCGTCGCCAAATCGGGAAACGGCTCTTGGCTGGTCATGGTTATCCCAGTATAAACTGTTCCAGGCATCGTCTCCCAGCTCCTCCTGCCATCTGGAGAGAATGCGTTTTAACCGCAGCAAATCCGGCTTTTTATCCGTCCACTTTAGAAGTTCTCCATCTCCCTCCACATGTTCAAAATGAAAGACCATATTTAATTCCTGTTCTCCTGCACCAGCATATTTTCTGGCTTCCTCCACCGTTACCCCTGCAGTCTCACCGACTGTCATCAAATCATATTTAGACAAAACCTTTTTATACATTTCTTTCAGATAGGTATGCACCTTTGGTCCATGGACTGCGTAGGGGGAAAAATCCCCATAAAGCCCTTCCTTCACCTCTCCATCTGGAAGGGTAGGAGTTTTGGATATCATACTGATTACATCCATTCGAAATCCATCGATTCCTTTTTTGCACCACCAGTCCATCATTTCAAAAACTTCATTTCTGACAGCCTCATTCTCCCAGTTTAAATCCGGCTGCTTTGGGGAGAACAGATGAAGGTAAAACATACCGGTTTTCTCATCCTTTTCCCATGCAGAACCTCCAAAGCAGGAACCCCAGTTATTGGGCGGATCTTTTTCTCCTTTCCCCTCTCTCCAGATGTAATAATCCCGGTAAGGATTCTCCTTGCTGCTCCGGCTCTCCAGGAACCACGGATGCTCATCAGAGGTATGATTTACAACCAGATCCATAATAATCCGGATTCCATTTTCATGAGCCTCTTTTAACAGATTATCAAAATCATTCATGGATCCGAACTCATCCATAACCTTTTTGTAATCACTAATGTCATAACCATTATCATCATTAGGGGATTGATATACAGGTGACAGCCAGATTACGTCAATTCCTAACAGTCTTAAATAGGAAAGCTTCTGCCTGATCCCGTTTAAGTCGCCGATCCCATCTCCGTTGCTGTCTTTAAAACTTCTGGGATAGATCTGATATACGATTGCCTCTTTCCACCATTTTCGTTCCATCTCGGACTCCTTTTCATTATTTAATTGCCCCATCTACCATTCCCTGTATAATCTGCCTCTGGGCGCATAAAAACAGAATCACAATGGGAATCATGGCAAGAAACGCGGCTGCCAGGATTAGATCCCACTGTTTGACATAGGAGCCTACAAAGCTGCTCACTGCGACAGGCAGGGTTTTGATTCTTCCATTGAGCCCCAGCATCAGGGATGGAAGAAGGTAATCGTTCCAGATCCAGATTCCGTTGAGAATCAGCACAGTCATCTGCACAGGCTTTAACAGAGGAAAAACGATCTGGAAAAATGTATTTTCCGGACTGCAGCCATCAATCCAGGCTGCTTCCTCCAGTTCTTTTGGAATTCCCTTTATAAATCCATGAAGAATAAACACAGATAAGGAGCCTCCAAATCCCAGATAGGCTGTAATAATACCGGTATAGCTGCTTAGCAGAGGAATCCCTGTAAATTCTGATACCTTACGAAACGTAGACAAAAGAGGAAGCATGACCACCTGAAACGGGATAACCATGGCTGCCACAAACATCATGAAAATAACCTGGGACCATTTTGTCTTGTTCCGAACCAGCACCCATGCCGCCATACTGGAAAATAAGGTCAGTAAAACAAGACTGACTGCGGTGATGTACAAAGAACTTCCAAAGGATTTCCAATAGCTGAAATTCTGGTTGCCAATGACATTTTTTAAGTTAATAAACAGTTGTCCCCAGTCAGACGGAGGTGCAATGGGGCTGATTACGATATCTGCACTTTTTTTCGCTGCATTAAATATGACAAGAATAAAAGGAGACAGAACAGTCAGTGACAGTATGAGACCAATCAGTTCAGGAATCAGATGTTTTGACCGATTTGCGTCCCATGTTGTTTTGTTCCGCCGGGAATCTTCTTTCATAATTCCACCTCCCTTTTTTTACTGATGGAAACCTGGGTAAGAGATACGGCTGCCAGAATGAGAAAGAAAACCACTGCCTTTGTCTGCCCTTCCGCATATCTGTTTCTGGCGATTGCCGTATTATAAATATTAAGAGCCAGAAACTCTGTGGAAGCCACTGCCTTTGCTCCAAGAACCCGGCTGGGCGCTCCATTTGTAATGGCATAGTTTAAATCGAACTGCTTAAAGGAATTGACCAGGGTAAGAAAGATACAAACCGTGAAAGTATTGGCAATCATAGGCAGCTTGATGTGTAAGAGAGTTTTTAACGCTCCTGCCCCGTCAACAGCCGACGCTTCCAGAATATCTCTTGGAACACCCTGAAGACCGGTAACATAAATCATCATAATATAGCCGGCGTACTGCCATGTACTGACAATGAGAATTGCAAAAAATGCCAGATTGGGACTGGTCAGCATGGAAACACTTCCTGCCACCAGGCTTGTGTACACTTTATTAAAGATAAACTGCCACACATATCCCAGTACGATTCCTCCGATTAAGTTAGGGAGAAAAAAGGAAGCTCTGTAGAAATTTCTTCCCTTTACCCCTGAGGTACATAAAATTGCCAGGAAAAACGCAGCTAAATTGACAGAAACCATATTAAAGACCGTAAATAAGAATGTAATTAACAGCGAGTATAAATAATCAGGAGCATGAAACATCTGTCCATAATTCTTAAGACCAACAAACTGGGTAAACTTAATTCCATTCCAGTCCGTAAATGAATAAAAAATACCAAATATAAAAGGGATCAGCACGGTTATGAAAAAAGCGCCTATGAGAGGCAGCAGAAATAAACCATTTACGATCACCCTGTGCTTTTTTCCAGGAATCAGATAAAGACTAATCAGAAGCAGAAGCAGCCCTCCCGCAAGTAAGGGACCCCTTCCCCAAAAATCCCTGTTGTAAAAATCAAAATACAGCCCACAGCAAACCATTGCTGCACCTATCACTGCCGGCAGATATGTCGTTATCTTTTTTGCTTTTCCCTCCATACGATTTCTCCTTTATCTCTGCTTTCACGTTACCATATGGATACGGGCGGCTTTTGGCCGCCCCACCCCAGTTATTTTTTTACATAGTCTGCAATGGCCGTCTGCATCATGTTTACGAATCCATCTTTGTCAATCTCACCTTTTGCATACAGCTCAAACACTTTACCTGTGGCATTCATGGAGATTCCTTCCGGCATCTTCGTCCATTCCCAGGAATAAGTGTTTCCTGCATCCACATAGGTCTTCAGACTCATGGCCAAAGGTGTCCCCGGACTAACTTTGCAGGTAGTATAAGGCGAAATCATACCGCAGTCACTTACCAGACATTCCTGTCCTTCTTCTGTCAGGGCAAGTTCTTTTAAGAAAGCTTTGCATGCATCGATATTTGTGCCTTTATTATAAACAGCCCACCAGGATGGACAGTCTGCAAGAACACCTTTCATCTCTTCCTTTGTAAATGCCAGAGGAGCGATTCCACATTCAAACTTCACACTATAATCAGGAAGAGATGGATCAATCCAGTTCCCCTGGGTGATAAATGCAGTCTTTCCCTGTGCCCACAGAGCCAGCTGATCGTCATAAGTTCCGGATATCAGAGTATTCTTATCCGAATAATCAAACAGAAGCTTCATAAAATCTGCAAACTGTCCAAGACGCTCTGTGTCTGTCTTTCCCGATTTTAACTGATCAATATAAGTGGTGTCCCCTCTCTTTAACCCGCCTGATAAATAGTAACCAAACAGATGGTTTCCTGTTGACCAGTACATCTGTCCGGATTCAGCTGCAACCGAGCAGACAGCAGACAGTCCCAGTTCTCCCTTTTTTTGATCGATGACCTCAAAAGCCTTCTTAAACCCGTCATAATTAGTAAGAGAAGCCGGATTGATTCCTGCCGCTTTTAAAACGTCTTTATTATATGTAATGCCATATCCTTCTACTGCATAAGGAAATCCTACGGTTTTTCCATCCTCTGACTTAAAACCAAACTCTGTCTGGGAAGCCCATTCCTCCCCGCTTAAGTCGGTCATATAATCTTTCCAGGTCTGATAATCTCCTTCGCCGCCAAATACAAATAAATCCGGCATATTGCCTGCTGCCAAGTATCCCTTCATGGTTCCATTGATGTCAACTCCGCCTCCAAGGGACTCAATTACAACCTCCTGTCCGGTCTTCTCCTGATACTTTTTAGCAAAGGCCTTTAAAGGCTCGTCGATTTCGATTTTTCCGTTTACAATCCGAATCGCCTGTCCCCCGGACTTAGCCTGGCTCTGACTCTCGCTCTTGCTGTCTGCAGACTGGCTTCCCGCAGAGGAGGCCGCGGTTCCATCTGACTGTGCGCTCTTTCCACAACCTGCAAGTGATAAAACAGCCGCTGCTCCCGCCATCGCCATAACCCATAAGTATTTCTTCATAATATACCCTCCATTATAAAATATGCTGTCAAAAAGTGATATTTTAATAAATATATTGTAACTTATGCGCATAAGTTCTATATAAAGTATATTAGCACTTTATGGAGGATATAACAAGAGTTTTTTCGTTCATTTTCCAAGTTATTTTTGAAACAAAAAAAGGCTCCTCTGACAGGAACCCTTACATTTTTCTCACGGAAGAACGCTCTACGATAAAAACCGGAAGCTGTTCAAAATTTGCCCCGTAATCCTCTTCATTTATGATATGAAACAGCTTCTCCACCGTAATCCGGCTCTTTTCCGTTACATCCTGGTGAACAGTGGTCAGTGCAGGCCTTACCAGACGGCTGCAGACATTATCATCAAACCCTACGATGGAAAGTTCTTGTGGAATTTTCATTCCACGGTCCTTTAGATCATTTAAAATAAAAGCAGCATAATAATCCGATGCGCAGATAAAGGCGGTAAAGTCCCCTGCTCGTTCATATGCCTGGGATAATATTTGTGACAAATCAGCACCGCTTGGTTTCAGCCTGATAAAATTATCATCGTTCCATGGCAGTCCGGCACTGGTCAGTGCATCCCGGTATCCCATAAACCGCTGATAGTCTACTCCCATACAGTTATCTGCCAGAAATGCAATTTTGTGGTGGCCGGACTGCAAAAGATATTCTGTAATCTCCCTGCCGCCTTTTCTGTCATCAATTCCAACATTCACGTATTCAAAGGGAACATCTTCAAAATAGGCATCCACAAAAACCATGGGCTTTTTCATCTTCTGATTTAACAATTCCCCGTCTTCCTTCTGCATTCCAAGAAGAATCAGACCATCTACATTCCAGCTGGATACCGAGCTGATAATCTCCCCTATGTCACTGGATACATAAAGCATGGTAAAATATCCCTTTGCACGTACATACCGTTCCACAGCTCCGATCAGTTCCCCTGCAAAAGGATCTTTTACAAAGTTATCGTACTTATTTTCGCTGGCTTTCATCGCCAGACCGATGATTCCGGACCGGTTACTGGCCAGATTTCTGGCATTTCTATTTGGAACATAGTCATATTCTTCAATCAGCTTCTTCACCTTTTCCACCATAACAGGGGATACTTCCCCCTCTTTTCCATGAATCACATTGGAAACGGTGGTTGTGCTGGTGCCAAGTAATTCCGCCATTTTTTTAATAGTAATCATTCCATGCTCCTTCCTCTTCCTGCAAACCCGCTAGAATTTCTCTTATCCATTCTATTACGGGTTGTTGATTTATGCAAGCAGGAAGGAGCATGAGCAGATTACCTATTTCAGTTTTATTTTCCAGGTTTTAATTTCATAAGGCTTTATGGTATAGGATGCGATGGCATCTGAAAATGGGATTTCCTGTTCTTCCTCTTCCAGCATGCTGCATTCCCAAACTCCAAGAATCTTAGTTCCAAAGATCATCTTTCCCGTGGTTCGCTGGTTTGCAGTCTCATAGAATCGGATGATCATATTATCGCCGTTTCGTTCTTCTTTTACCACTTCAATGATTACATTGTCTGCATCCGTTTTAACAAGAGAAAATGTACCTGGCAGACTGCCTTCATCCGATTCCTTTATTCTTGCAGTCATGGGATTATTAAGAAGATAAGCCCTTTTTGGGGTACCAGCCTCTTTCCAGTCCCCCTTATGGGGATAAATGGAAAATACAAAGCTGTGGTGTTCCTTATCTGCATCTGGATTTGGATATACCGCTGATTTTAACATGGAAATTCCAATCTCTCCATTGTGAACGTGGCAGCCATACTTACAGTCATTTAACACACTGACTCCGTAATCCCCCTCGGAAACATCAAGCCATTTATGCATGCAGACCTCAAATCTGGCATAATCCCACATAGTGTTATAATGGGTTTTCCGCTTCACATTTCCATACTGAATATCAAAGACTGCCTCGTCTGTATGAACGTCAACGGGTATGATGGCTTTCATAAAGATATTTTTTTCTTTCCAGTCGATCTCGTTGCGAATTAGAATCTCAGGGCTGTCAAAGTTAAGAGAAATATACTGGCAGATAACAGAATCCAGGTATTTTCTCTTTACACTGACCGTGGCACGGACCGGGCCGTTTTCCACCAGTTCCATGGAGGCGACATCGGTAATTTCCCAGGATTTCTCCACATAATAATTATTTACATCCCAGGCATCGTAATTGTGGGGACGATCTTCATAGGTCATCAGCACATTGGCGCATTTCTGATCCGGAAGGACTTCACGCTCCATAACCTTATCGTAGATGGAGGATATCTGCCCTTTCTCATTTAAAACAACACGGAGGAACTGGTTCTCCAGATGCTTCACGTCTGCCGTGAGCGTGGTCTCAGCCTCATTTCCATTATCTTCAGTCAAAACAAAGGTGCGATAGCCCTTTGAAGGTACCCCGGATACCCCAAAGAGCAGAGTTCCATCTTCTGTTATCTGAACCGGCAGCCTGTTCTCTCCGTCTGTGACTCCAGGGTTTTTCATGCCTTCCGGCAGCTTTATGGTTACCAGTCCTTCCCCTGAGACACTGTTGGGATTAAAGACAGCCAGAGTGTTTTTAGTCCCGGCTATCTGTTTCGTCACTTCTTCCAAAGCCAGATCCACTAATTCTTTACCGGTCTTTGTAATCTTCTCATACTCGTTTCTGGAATCCTCATATACCTCTTTGATGGATGAGCCTGGGAGAATATCATGAAACTGATTTCTTAAAATAACTTCCCAGCTTTCATCTATGGTTTTTTTGGGATAGGAACTGTTTGTCAGTATCCGGTTCAGCATTCCGAAGCATTCCGCATTTTCAAAAAGGAACTCAGACTTACGGTTGTATTTTTTATTTCTTGCCATAGAGGTATAGGTTCCCCTGTGATATTCCAGGTAAAGCTCTCCTACCCAGGAGGGCAGATACTTTTGTCCCTTTACGTCCTGTTCCAGATTTTCAAAAAATTGTCTGGAGGTTGTCATTTGGGTTTTAGGACAGCCCGGAATTCCTTTTTCAAGCCTTCTCTGGTTTTCCAGCATATCTTTTGTAGGACCACCGCCTCCGTCACCGTACCCAAAGGACATCAGCACTTCATCATTTAAGTATTTCTGACTATACCGTTCCCAGGCACCTTTTACATAGGTGGGATTTAAATACGCGTTATAGGTGGTAAAATGCTCTGTCTCCGTTCCCCCTAAAACTGCCGCCTTATTATATTCCCTGCTGGGGCTGAAGTGAGTCAGGATTTTAGTTCCGTCAATTCCCTCCCAGTAGAAGGTGTCATAGGGCATTTTATTAAATTCATTCCAGCTGATTTTAGTTGTCATAAAGTACCGGATTCCACATTTTTTCATAATCTGGGGCAGCGCCGCCGAATAACCAAATACATCTGGAAGCCACAAAATCACATTGTCTGTTCCAAACTCTTCCCGGAAGAATTCCTTTCCGTGAAGGAACTGCCTGACCAGTGATTCTCCAGAAGATAAGTTGCAGTCCGCCTCCACAAACATGCCGCCCTCTGTTTCCCATCTTCCCTCTGTCACACGTTTCTTAATCTCTTCATAGACATCGGGAGCGTTCTTTTTCACATATTTGTAAAGCTGGGGCTGGCTGGACATGAAGACATATTCCGGATACTGTCTCATCAGTTCCAGAACTGTAGAAAAGCTTCTCACTGCTTTATCTTCTGTAACAGCCAGAGTCCACAGCCACGCCACATCAATGTGGGTATGTCCAACACAGCATATGGTTTTACTTTCTTCGCCACAGTAGCGGTCATAAAATGCTTCCTTCATATAGCTGGAAGCCTTTTTTAAGCTCTCATAGTATTCCGGTGAATACTCTTTTCTTAAATCCAGCAGATTCAAAGATTCATTTGCTGCCGATAAAATGGCAATGCAGCTGCTGTCACCGTCAGGCAGCAGTTTTGCTGCTTCATAGGGAACGGATACATCATAAAAATACTGTTCCGTCTCCTGGTCGAGAATGCGGATTTTAGAATCCATCACCAGCTTAAAATTCTGGTCTCCCGTAAAAGCAGATAAAATAATCCGGAAGGTTTCTCCTGCTTTTGCCTGTCTTGTTAAAAGCACTTCCCGATGATTTACATCAAGCCCCTGGCGCCTGATTCCATTTATATAAATGGTAAACTGGGGATTGGTAGCATCCCAGAAGCCTTCCCTTCCTGTCCGCAGTTCATAAACCACACACTGGTCTTCCCATTCCTCCGGTATGGTAACTTCCGTTTCAAACCAGTAATACTCCCTGTGTCCACCCCAAAGTTCTTCTTTTGACAGCACCTCCCATGACTGGGTATCCAGATCCCTGACGTGCTCAAACCGTTCTGCCGATTTAAGCATCCGGTACTCTGAAACCAGAATATCTTCTTTATAGATCAAAGACTGTAAATCACTTAACAGCTTGCCGATTCTCTCTTTTATTAATATCACGTGTATTCCCTCCTTTTTTTATCAGCCCTTGGCTGCTCCGGCCATATTAAAGCCTTTTGACATGTAATTCTGAGACAGAACATAAAGGACAATGGAAGGAACTGCATAAACTGCGGAATACGCTGCCAACTGTCCATAGATCACCATTCCGTGCTGCCCGAAAAACTGATAAAGTGTCACCGAAGCGGGAAACTTATCCAGGGTCTGCAGCAAAATATATGGCACAAAGAAATTGCCCCAGCTTCCTGAAAAGGTGAAAATAAAAACCACACAAATCCCCGGAAACATGAGAGGTGCAATAATCTTTCTTAAGCTGTCAAAGGCAGAAGCCCCGTCCACCCATGCAGCCTCCTCCAGCTCCACTGGCACATTATCCATAAAATTCTTCATCAGCCAGATTCCATACGGCATTGATGTTGCCGTAAGAAATAATATGAGCCCTCCAATCTTATCATACAACCCAACGGTCAGAAACATTTTATAAACGGGAACCATTACTGCTGTAATGGGAAGTGAGGTCATAAATAAAATCGTATATAAAAACATGTTCTTATAACGAAGTTCGTATCTTGACAGGGGATATGCCGCAAAACCGGCAATCAGCACCACCAGTACGGACTGCCCTAAAGAGATTAGAAGCCCATTTCCAAACGCTCTCTGATTTGCCTGATTAAGCAGTATGGTTTTATAATTTTCCATGGACCACTGAGACGGCATCTTCACCGCCTGGGAAGCATTGGCATCAAAGGAGGCAAGTAAAATCCAGAGAAGAGGCAGGGCAAATATTACAGCTAAAATTGTGAGTACCAGGTAAGGGATTGTTTTACGAAATTTCCAATACATGTGGTTGCCTCCTTAATCATTTCTCATAATTCTGGTATAAAATACGCTAAGAACAATTCCAATCACCAGGAGGATCATGGATATGGCAGTTCCATATCCCAGCTGCTGGGAAATAAATGCCTGTCTGTACATAAAGATGGGAAGAGTCAGGGTTTTTGTTCCCGGACCGCCGCCTGTCATCATATAAATCAATCCGAACACTCCAAGAGTGGACAGAGTATTTAGCATGGTATTGGTTGCAATGGTATTTTTAATGCATGGGAGGACAATCCGGATCATGGTCTGAAAAGGCCCTGCTCCATCCACTCTTGCCGCTTCCTCAATATCTGCTGGAACCCCATCAAGGGCTGACTGGAAGTTCATCATGGAAAATGCTGTCCCGTGCCAGATATTTGCCAGTATTACCGTAAGCATGGGAACTGCAAATAAAAATTCCACTTGCGGCAGATGGAAAAAAGAAAAAATCTGGTTTAAAGTCCCGCCGTCTCCAAAGAATGTACTGCAGCAAAGAGCTACCACAACCTCAGGCATTATCCAGCCTGCCAAAAAAATGGGACCTACAATCCCTCTGAAAACCCTGTTTTTATTTCTCATATTAAGAGCGATGATAAAACCTAAAACCTGCTGCCCAATCAGACTTCCAAGCAGGAATACCAGAGTGTTACCAATGCTGATGCGGACAGTTCTGTCTTTAAACATGGTAAAATAGTTACTCAGTCCGATAAATTTTAGCTGCCTGGCATTCTCCCCTGACAAAGCCAGGTTTGTAAAAGAGTAATATACCGTTAGCAGAATGGGTGCGACAAAGAAAACTAGCAGAAGCAGGACTGACGGCATTAACAGTACCGATTTTTTTGCCTCTTCCAACAGGCCGCTTTGTTTTTTCTTCATAGTTGCCTCCTTATGGAATGGGGTAAAAGGGAAGGGCAGGTACTGAACTAACCTGCCCTCTCTGACCTCATTCTGACTTTACTTTTCCACTACATTTTCCGCGCCTACGCTGTTGGTCACATCTGACTTATACTGAGCCATTGCATCCTCCGGGCTGGTACCGGACACGACGGATTCTACCATCGTCTGAATGTGGGTGGTAACGGTGGTATACTGGCTGTTTCTCGGACGATAGAACGCTCCTGAGAGGAAGCCGGTGCAGGTTTCCATAAACGGCTGGGATGAATAGGAAGCATCTTTTGCAATGTCGGTTCTTGTGGCAATATTTCCCTGAGCAATAATGGTATCTAAGTAAACATCATAGCTCATGCAGTGTTTGATAAAATCCATGGCTGCATCTTTTTGATCGGACAGATTTGGTATGGATAATGCCCAGCCACCTGACATGGTAACGCTGCCCGGCGCCTGTCCTTCACTGGTCGGCATCGCTGCAATTCCAAGCTTATCTTTATACTCCGGCCATGGTGCAGCTCCTGTCTCCTTGTAGTTCCCTGTCATCCAGTACCCGTCTAAGGAGATGGCTAACTTGCCTTTTGGTAAATACTCTCTGGAAGCGATGTTTCCTGCCTCACCATTTAATACTTTTGATAAGGAAGGACCGTAACCATCTTTATAAATTGTGCTTACAAAATTTAAGGATTTTAAAATATTATCGCTTTTTACAATCCATTTGTTGTTATCAAGAAGCTGCTCTCCTGTTCCGTAAAGAAGCATCTCATAGGTCTGCATGGAAGTGGCTTCGCCGGTTGCTACACCGGAGTTGCACCAGAATGGTACTACATCCGGACATTTTTCTTTAATAACCTTACAGGTATCAAGAACATCCTGCCAGGTTTTTGGCTGCCAGTTGGTGTCAAGTCCTGCTGCTGCAAATACATCCTTGTTATACCAAAGCCCTCTGGTATCTGTACAATAGGGAATTCCATAGACACTACCGTCATCATAGGTAACGCCATCTACCAGTGCACCGTAGAAGGTTCCGTCATTCCACTCCTTATAATCCTTTAAATAACTGGATAGATTGGTTAAATATCCGGCTGCCACGTCTGAGGGCAGCTGGAAGGTATCTTCACATACGATATCCGGTGCCGTATCGGCAGACTGAAGAGCCAGAGCCACCTTTGCAAAATAATCTCCCTCTGATGCAGTGATTGGTGCAATATCCAGCTCAATGGAGTCTTTTTTGTCATAGGTTTCATAGGCGTGTTCAAACCACTTTTTCAGCACATCGCTTCCGTCATTTCGAAAGGTAATGCTGATCTTTGTCTTTCCTGCTGCCGCTGTTGTCTGACCGGCTGGTTTTTCCGTTTCCTTTTGTGTTGCTGCCGCTGTACTTCCTCCCTGGGTCTCTGACTTGCCTCCTGCCCCCTGACAAGCCGTTAAGGAAAGCGCCATAACTGAAGCAAGCGCTGCTGCCTGAATCCGTTTCATTTTTTTCATAATACCCTCTCCTTTTTATTTGTTAGATGAATCATAGCATAAGACATTTCCCCGGTGTATTCCAAATTTTTAGAAAAGGGGTGTAATTTTAACCTCCGCCTTACCGTTCCAGAATGGCGCTGCGGATTTCTCCCTGAAGCCTTGATGAAACTGCCTGGGGCGTCATGGATTTGTCTCCGAAAAAGTCCGACATTGCCCCTGCAATGGAATCTGAAATAATAAACCATGTGGAATAGGTGCTTTTTAAAACACTCTGGTTTCGTTCCCGTTCCACGAACTCATCAGAAAGTCCCCGCACTTTCCCCGGATTGATACGCACATCAGTTCTGACAGAAAGGCTATAGGTGTTTTTATAATAAGATTCAGCAACCTCCGGAGAAGTCATGTAATCCAGTAATTTTAATGCTTCCGCCTCATCTGCTGTCTCAGTAACCCCGATCATATCTCCCTGAAATAAAAAAGTCTGCTTTTGAATATAAGGAATTTCCGCTATCTCATAATTAATCTGGCTGGCGGAATGCTCTAAAAGCGACATGGAGCTTAGCTTGGCAACCGCAATCTTTACATATCCACTGGAAAAAGCCTGCATAAGATCCTTCTGATTCCAGTTAATCACGTCCTGGGCAATGATTCCTTCATCTCTCATTTTTCCAAGTATCTCGTATAATTTCAGGCTGTTTTCCGAATCCAGGCCCCGAAGATTCCCCCCTGCCGAATAGACCAGTTGAAGAAAACTGGAAGCAATATCTTCCTTATTTCTGACTGCAATCCCAAAACTGTAGGTCCCCAGACTTTTGGTCTCTCTGCAAAGATTATAAAAATCATCCATATTATCAGGGATCTCTTTTTTGTATCTGGCTAAATGGTCTTTGTTATAAAACACAACATATGGATTGCTTGTAAAGGGTACGCCATAGCAGATTCCATTTACCACACAGCTGCCATAGGCATGCTTTAAAAACCGGCTGGTTCTCTCCCCCGTCATATAATCGGACAGATCCCGCAAAATATCCATAGACTGGAGTGCAGGCGTCATCACGCTGTCACAGATAATTAAGTCAGGAAGGCTGTTCTGATCCTTATATAGACAGAGCTGCTTTTGAAATGCAGACTGAGCCACATATTCAGTAACCACCTTGGGATTACCCGGTATGGCAGAATATTCATCCAGCATTTTCTTTAAGTATTCATCACTTTCATCCTCTTCATAAACTGCCATAATCACCAGCTTTTTTTCTTCATTTGAAGGGCGGTGTACCACATTGGTTTCCCTGCTGAAATTAACCAGAACACACATCAGCAAAAGAAATACAACGGTCCAGGTTAAAATCAGTAATTTACCAATTCTACGGTTCAAGGTCTATACCCCCTTTCTGTAATCCGACGGACAGACTCCTGCAATGGAACGAAACACCTTATTAAAATACTTGGTGTCCTTATACCCCACAAGCTCCGCTACCTCATAGATTTTATATTTACCGGAGGCAAGCAGCTTTTTTGCCGTACTGATGCGAAATTCCCCTAAAAATGCAGTAAAGTTGATCCCCATTTCCTTGGTAAACAGCTTGCTTAAGTATTCCGGCGTGATTCCTACCAGCTCCGCCGCGTCGGTCAGGGATATTTCCCTGGCATAGTTCTGTCTTATGAATCCAATGACATTTAAAATCATCCCATTGTCTGTCAGTGCTCCGCTGTCCCTTTCATCTGTCACCATACCGATAATCTTCCAGTAATTATTTAAAAATACCTCTCTGATTCCGGTTTTCATCATATCGTTTAAAAGATACTGGTACAGCCCGTCTATATCTTTTTCCTTCATCAGTTCTCTTGCTGTATCAAGAATTGCCATGACAAAACGTACCGTATGATTTTTTATTGTTTCAGGCCGTTCTCTGCTTAAAATTACCTGTTCCTCAAAAAGCCCAGCCATTCGTCTGATACCGTCCTGATTTCCATTCTTTATTTCCCGCTTTACTCCATGCTCCAAATATTCCGGATATTCAATCCGCTCAAAAACCACTCCTTTCATAAGCTCCTGATCAATAATACAGCTTTCCGAGAACAGGAAACTGTAAGATAAGCTGTCCTGCATCTGCCGGATGACATCCTTTAATTCTCCAATCCCATAGATGCTTTCAAAACTAATTAAAAATTCTCCCTTCTCCTTCAGTTGTTTTAAAATTCTGGTCTGAAACAGATTTTTTAAATAGCGTACGCTTTGTCCGTCTAATATCATCACCAGTATCTGCCTTTCATAAGGCAGCAGAAAGGTATAAAAGTTTGTCAGGCAGTTTACTTCCAGACTATCCTTAAGCAGTTCAGCCATCTGCTTTGTGGTATCCTCCAGAATGCTTTCCGACTGTATTAAAAACAGAGAAATCTCCTGACCGTTCTGGTAGCGGATTTCACCTGCAAACTGCCTCATAGCTTCCTCTTTTAACTCTCCTGTCAGCAAAGAAAACAGCAGCTGCTGGGGTGATACCGTCTTTGCCCTGGTCTTTGACAGCCTGTTTTCCACCGTCTCTAACACACTCATAATATCTTCTACGCTCAAAGGCTTTAAAAGATATTCCACTACAGACAGCTGAATTGCCTTCTGTGCATATTCAAATTCCGAATAGCCAGTCAGTACAACTGCAGCAGCCTCACACCCCTCTTTTCTCATCCGCTCAATCATGACCAGGCCGTTCATCTGAGGCATGTTAATATCTGTAATGACCACATCAGGCTGTAACCGCAAAGCCTCAAAAAGTCCCGTTTCACCATCACTTGCCCCTCCCACCACCTGGTGGCCGGTATATGTCTCGATAATTTTAATAATTCCGTTTCTTGTGTTGGGTTCATCTTCTACAACGAGAATTCTCATGCCTGTCCTGCCTCCTGCCTGCTATTCAAATAATATTTCTGCCCTGACTGTTGTCCCGTTTCCGTCTGACTCAATTTCAAAATGACCCTCGTCACCGTAGTAATACTTGATTCGCATAATCACATTCCTCACACCGATGCTCCCCTCCAGAGAGCTGGCGGAATAATCGTAATGATTGAGTTCATGGATTAATTCAGAATCCATTCCTTTTCCATTGTCTTTCACCTCAAACAGCAGATGCCTCTCCCCCTTTTTTCTGATGGTTATGGTGATTAAATCCTCTCCTGATTTACCTGGGAAACCATGATTAATGGAATTTTCAATGAGAGGCTGAAATAAAAGCTTATGCATCTTAAGATCCATCACTACCTCTTCAATATCCATAATGCAGTGGAAGGAAAAGGAAAAACGCTGCTGTTGGAGAAATATGTACTGCTTCAAATACTCAGTCTCGCTTCTTACAGTGACCACGCCATTGCTTTTATGGATACTGTAACGCAGAATATTGGCCAGATTTTTTAACATCTTACTGATTAAAAACTGTTCATTTTCTATTGCAATCCAGTTAATGGCATCCAGGGTATTATAAAGAAAGTGGGGATTGATCTGTGCTTCCAGTGCCTTTAGCTCCGCATTCTTCTCCCTTAAAAGAGCTTCCTTTTCCATCCTGCCTGACTGGTCTATCTTTGTAACCATGTGGTTAAAATGCCTTGCAATGGTTCCGAATTCATCCTGCCAGGAATGGCTGATCTGGACTGTATAATCCCCTTTGTATGCCTTATCCATGGCTGATGTAATCTTCTCCACCCTGACCTGAAGGGACTGGGCAAACCGGAGCATGATCAGAATGCTGGTGATTATAATCAGGATTGTCAACAGGATAATAACTTCAAAAATATATTTAAAATCCTTCAAAAGCTCTCTGTTATCCCGTATGGTAACCAGCACATACTGACCATTTAAAACCGGTTTTGTGTAGATACTGGAAAAACGCACCTTAGTCGCCGGCTCAATTCTTGTTCCGATCAGCTCTGCCCGGTTACTGGAGATAATGGTTCCATTGGTATCACAAAGAAAGGATACGGTCCTGTCCTGTTTGTCTTCCTGAGAATACGTCTCCCTGATCCGTTCTTCATCCAGGCAGATTAAAATACTTCCTACCGTCCCCTGTCTGTAATTGTTAATATCCGCAATCCTGTGACCCAGGTAAATAATATTCCGGCTGGTTCCGTTATCTTCCTTCCGGTTAATCATGTCAGAATAAACAGTTCTGGTATTTAAAAACGTCTCATCTGCCACTTCCAGCCAGCTTTTATCCCTGTTTGGAAAGCAGAAGCTGTTCATGGTGCTGTTGGTAACAGAGTCATACCCAATGCACTCTTTTTTCTGCGTTACCACCGCAATACCCAGAATCTCCGGGTGTAAGTAAGATATATTTTCCAGATCATCTTCCAGTTCCTTCTTTATGAGATAATAATTTCTGGAATCCCAGACATTTAATTTTTCAAGCTTCAGTGCATATTGGTTCTCTGTATAGATCGACATGATAATGCTGTCATACTGGGAAAAATAATCCTCAAGTCCCTTCTGTGACAGCTTCATATTGCTTTCCATTAAAATGTCTGTCTGACGTTTTAACGTGCTGGCAGCAATAATGCAGGTGATTGTCTCCATTATCATTAACGGTACGATGGAACCTGCCAGCAAAATAATAAGAGTTTTTTTTGCTATACTATAGCTTTTATATCTGTTAAGTAGTTTTCTTATCAAGTCCGGCTCCTTTTGTTGTATAATTCAGATAATTTAATCGTATTTTCTTTTGCTATTATAGCACATATTGCCAATAACAGGCAATCCGCACATACATGGATTGTTTCACGTAATAAAGTAGGGTAGCCTATTTCTAGGCTACCCCCTTATCAAACCGTACGTGCGCTATTAACGCATACGGCTTACCAATTGTAGCTTTATAATTTATGATGTAATCAAACCTTTGTTAAAGGCTATTCCTTGTAATCTACTGGCATTATAGTATTCAATTCCTTGTGCTTTCAAGTTCTTTATCTGTCGTTCAAGATTCTTCTTGTTTTTCATCGTCTGCTTTTCGACATATTGGTCTATCGTATAACCATACATTTTATTATAGTATAGCCAGTTTGAAGGAATTAGTTTAATCTTGCAGAAGTATTCTAAATTCCACTTCTGCAACATTCGAAACCCTTTTCTCACTGTAGGATGCTTATGTTGCATACAAACCCTTAATCTTTGCCTTGTGTACATATCCAGGCTATGCAGTTGTCTGCTGATACTATTGTGATAACAGTGACTTTCCAGTCCGTATTTTCTATTTATTTCTGCTGCTTTATAGGGATATAAATAGTAATTGACTTTTCCCCGGATAATCGGATTGACCCTGTTTATCCACTCTTCTTGGCTTAATGTCAGTTTCCTACACGTTGCATCTTTGATTTTCTTCTTGAAATCTTTTAGAGATTGTTCCGTTGGCTCTACTATAAAGTATTTCCCACTTCCATCTTTCTTTTCTCTCCAATGTTTAAAATCAAACCCTACAAATTTAAAGTCTTCATTATGAAAATCTACGAACTTGGTTTTATTTATTGCTATCTCTAACCCTAAGCCTGCGATTACTTTCTTTGCTATTTCCCCAGCTCTCTTTATTTCTTCATCTGATTTTGCAAAGAGCAGAAAATCATCACAATATCGTACAAATTTTATTCCTTCCTTCTCTAACTCCCAGTCTAATTCATTTAAGTATACGTTTGCTAATAATGGAGATATAACGCCACCTTGCTGAGTTCCAGAGTTACTTTCCATAAATTTCCCTTCTTCCATATATCCTGATTTCAGCCATGCCCATATCATATCCAGCACAGTTCCGTCAGCTATATATTTCGTCAGTACTTTCATCAGTTTCTTATGCGGTATGTTATCGAAAAAACCCTTGATGTCACAGTCATAGATATAATTATTTCCATGCTCTACATACCACAAAATTATCTGCATTACTCTTTCAATCCCTCTATCTGGACGATAGCCACAAGAACATTTATGAAATATTCCGTCCTCAAATTTCGGACTTATTACATTCACAATACTTTGCTGAACTATTCTGTCCCTGATAACTGGTATACCCAATGGTCTTTTGTCTCCATTTTTCTTTGGAATGTACACCCTTTTTACTGGTGTTGGCTTGTATTCCTTATTTTTAAGTTCTTGTAGTAGTTCAAGTATTTTCCTCTCTTCATCTGCTTTAAAGGTATTTATGGTTTCCTTATCTACTCCACCACATCCTTTATTCTCTTCTACCTGTTTCCAAGCCGACATTAGTTTCCGGTCAAATAAGATCTGTCCGTAGATACTATGCCATTTCATTTTTAATTCATCATTCATTACTATCCTTGTCCTCCCTACGTCCATTTGACTCGTTTTTGCTAAGTATTTACCTTAACATCGTTGCCATTAACATAACTATAAGTTCTTGACTTGGTCTACAAAGGTCAACCCCCTTCCATTCGTTCCGCGTTTGGTCGCGTAATTACTTCTGTACTATGAGATTGTCTGACTCCCTTATATGCTGGTATAATTTCGAATTACTCTTATATATATCAGCCCTTTTGGTAGATATAAGGGTCTCACAGGGTCATCACACCTTCCCTTTTAACATACCAAGCACCTTCACATGACAACCTCCATTTACTCGACTGGTTCTTCTGGGTAAATGATTTAGATTTCCCGACTTTTCGCACGGTCATCAACTTGCCCTGCCGCATCATGTGCTTCACTTTTCGTTTCGGTCTGCTAAACCGTCTACGGGTCTCTCGACTTTCCGCATCTCCTTCAGACAACATCTTACGATGATGCCCTAGATTAGACTTCCCGATTTGCACCAGTGCTCACGGGTGGAGATTTTCACTCCAGAGAAATCTTGCTTTCGGAACTCTTGATTCGTGTTTGCCTCCGCATCGTAATCGCTATTCTTAATATACAAGATAGTCCTGGCCAAAGCCAGGACTGGTGCGACTGCCTGTCGCACAAAAAGGCAGCCCCCTAAAGGCTGCCTTAAATAATATTGTATTCTCTGTTTTTACCCCCCCAGGGTCACATCCTGCCTGGAGTACCACTCCAGCGCATTGTAAACATGATCTGTTTTAAAATCCGGCCAGTAATCGTCTACCACATATAAATCCGAATAAACGGACTGGACCGGGAGAAAGCCGGAAAGTCTTCTCCTTCCTCCCCAACGGATAATTAAATCCATTCTGGATACATCAGAGGTTTTAAGCTCAGGACCTATGGTTCCGTCTGACAGTCCCAAATCCCATTCCCAGCTGTAATTGATGAGGAAGTTGATTTTCATTCCTCCTGTACCGAAGCACACCCTTTTGGTATATGGCTTAAGCTCGTCCGGAAACATGGCCGAAGAAGTTTTTCCAAGAACCAGAAGCTGGGCATTCTCTTTCGACAAAACTTCCACAGCCTTTACGCAGGCATTGGAAAATGCTTCTCTTTGTACAGACGGACGTTTGGTATTATCTGCGGTAAAGCCATAAAAGGTCATCTCTTCTACTCCCAGATCCCTGCAAAGACGGTAAAGGGTCATTCCCGGTGAGATACCCTTATCATACCCTTCTTCTTTCTTTATGCCATTCTCCACAGCCCAACGTCTGTTTCCATCAGGAATGATACCGATGTGTTTTGGAATTCTCATTATCTGCCCTCCATGATTGGTTCCCTTCGAGGAAGTCCTCTTAAAATTATAGCCAACTTTTTCAAAGGATATCATGTCCTGCAGAAAATTATGTAATTATAGTTGCCCTGGTGCTTATTTCTTAAATTTCTTAAGATCCGGCATCTTCGGCTGGTGATAGATATACATGCATCTGCTCTGAGATGCCAGCTCCACAGATTTTCTAGCTACCTGCTCCATGAATTTAGCTGCGATATTACTTTTACCTTTCATTCTTTCTACCTCCATTATTATAAAGACATTAAGATAATGCAATTATACATAAACAACAGCTATATAAAGACAAGTTGTAAAAATTACGGCTCTGCTCGTAACTATTCCCGATTTTGATACTCATGAATCCTCCCATTGTCACTTTTATAAAAGAACATGAACAGCACCAGAACGAGACACAGCAAAATGTTAACCAGATTTAGCAGGGATATAAAGCTTTCCCCCAAAAATGCGGCTCTCCTCTCAAACTGCATTTCACTCCACTCAATACAATTGGAAATGACAACAGCCGTCATCATATTTATTACATAAATTTTTCTGTTTGTTTTTCGATTATTATTTTTTTCCAGAATCAGATGAACTAAATTTACAACTAAAAACACGGTACAAAGAAAAATAATGAAAAGCAGATAGTGTTTCAATTTTGTTACCTCCAATATTAAAATGTGATATAATTTTTAGTGCAATAAGAAAATATTATATTTGCATTGAAAAAATCACACCATGTTGAAATTTCGAGCCTGCAAGTAATTTTTAATTTATTCAATTAGACAAAATGCGACAAAAGCTCCTAATTCTCTCTTTTAATTAATGGGAGGTATCGTACGATATACAGATATAGATGTTTCATTTCTGCATAAATAAAGTAAATAGTTTTAATGGGGAAGGGTACGTATGTTAAGAATAGCAATTTGTGATGACGACGTTCTGTTTACAGGAATGTTAGAAAATTTAATCAAAGAAGAAGCTTTGGCAAACGGTATTGAAATCGAAGTTGACGTGTTTTTTGATGGATCCATGCTGACAAAATACGTACATCTTGGTAACTTATTTGACCTGATCTTTCTTGATATAGAAATGTCACAGCAAAACGGAATTGAGGCAGCACGCCACATCAGAGAGGTTGATAAGACTGCACTATTAATTTATATTTCCGGATATGAGCAGTATTTAAAAGAATTATTTGAGGTGGAGCCGTTTCGTTTTCTTTCCAAGCCACTTGATACGGAGAAGTTCTCCCGGTATTTCAAAGAAGCATATGAACGGATCAATGAAAATAACGTCTATTTTCAATTTAATTTTAACAAAGAGATTAAAAAGGTAGCCTTAAAGGATGTGGTCTACTTTGAAAGCCGCAACCGGATTGTATATATCTATTTAAAGGATGGGAGAGAGGAGTTTTTTTATGGAAAGCTTAACGATGTGGAAAATGAGTTAGCAGGAAACAAACAGCGGTACCTGCGGATACACCAATCCTATCTTGTTAATTATGATTACGTCAGTACCATGAATTTTTCCAGTCTTGTAATTGAAAACGGTGGGAAGTCAACCACACTGCAGATCAGCGAAGACAGGCAGAAGAAAATCCGGAAGCAGTTATGTGATCTGGCCAGTAAGAAAGCGGGGGGGAAATAGTATGAAAATTCTTTCAACAACCGTTGTCAGTCCTTTTCTTTCACTTTTTTATATTTTAGTCATACGGAAATGCATCAATGCGTTTTTTGCGCCTTCGTGGAAAAAAACCACAACGTATTTAATCTGGATCGCGTATTATTTCTTTCAGTTATTTCTGGGCATTGGAAGTGGGATTCCTCCAGCACTGACCCTTTTACTTAACATGGTCTTTGTCTTTCTCGCAACCAGTATTTCTTATTCAGAAAGTTATAAAAAATGTGCCTTATTCTCTTTTTTGATCTGTGCAATCTGGATGCTTGTGGAAATTATCATACATATGATCTTAAATATGATGAATTTAGATGATAAAGCCGGTCTCTCAGGAGCCATTATCTCAAAAATCATAATGATGGTTTTTGCCATTATTACGGGACACTGCCTTCAGCATAAAAGTACAGGAGATATTTCCTTACGGTATATGGCGATTTTACTTATGGTTCCTGCTGGAAGTATTTACATTATGCATAACATTTTTCTCATCAGCAGCACGGCTGAGGATGAAGTTCTTTTCTCCTTTATATCCGGTATTTTACTGCTGTTTATTAACTACATTATTTTCGAAGTATTTGAGTCTCTGGCAGCAAGTTCAGAATATCAGAAAAAAACACTCCTCTATGAACAGCAATTAGAACTTTGCAGCCGCCAGGCTGAGGAACGTGAGATACAAAACACTGAAATACGTTTATTGCGCCATGACATGAAGCAGCACTTAGTCAGCATACTGGGCATGGTTAATTCCGGAAAAAATGAAGAAGCTGCCACTTATCTCACTTCTTTTTTAGAAAAGGGAACATCAAAAAAAATTAATGAAATATCCCACAGCGGTAATATTGTAGTGGATTCTCTTGTGAATTATAAATCTTCCATAGCCCGGAAACAAAATATAGAATTCTGTACCAATATTTTTATTCCGCCGGTAATGCCTTTTAAAAACGGAAATCTGACCATTATACTGGGAAACCTGCTGGAAAATGCCCTGGAAGCCTGCCGCCAGATGAACAGCGGACATCCAAAAATTGATCTGGAAATGTCCTATCAGAAGGGGATTCTATCCATAGTTGTCTGGAATACCTTTGAAGGGGATCGATACACAGACGGGCAGAAACATTTTCTTACCACTAAGAAAAATCCCGCCCATCATGGCCTGGGTCTGTTTTCCATTGAACAGGCGGTAGCCGCCTGTAATGGGGAGGCCATCACGAAGGTTGAGGGAAACATATTTAAAGCGGTTGTGATTTTATATCAGGAAACGGAAAAATAACAAATCATCTGGTTCAGGGGGGAATAATAATATGGAGCGGTTATCTATTGTATTAACCAATTATATTCTTAAAAAAGAAGTGATCTCTAAAGAAGATTATGAAATTTATTTATATGGCTTTCAAAGCTTTCTGGAACTGTTTTTTAATCTGCTCTGCAGTCTCTGTATTGCGTTTTTTATTCATATGGAAGTGGAATGCCTGCTCTTCTTTTTATTGTTTATTCCTCTTCGCTCCTTTAACGGAGGACTGCATTTAAAGTCATATTTCTCATGTCTGGTTTTCTCCTGCGCCACCATGACTGTCATACTTCTGATTGTAAAATATTACAGTCTGAATGCCCCGGTTTCGTTTCTGCTGTACCTGGTTTTTATGGTACTCATTAAACTGACTGGAGCGGTTGACCATCCAAACCGGCCGGTTGACACAGACGAAAACCAGACATTGACTCATAAAACTGACCGTACTCTGTTTATCAGTTTCCTTGCGGCATTGTGCTTTCTCTTTTTGAATTTAGAAAATTATATTTTTTTAGAGGCGCTGATTTATCTATTAGTATTTATCACACTGATATTATCCAAAATCAGCGGCAGTAATAAACAGCAAATGGAATGAGCGTTTTAGTCTTTATCAATTTTCCCACGCAATTCCGTCAGGACTTTTTGTAAAAATTCCGGCATTCTGGCGCCCATTCGTCCTGCATTTTCTAAGATAGAGATTAATTCATTAATAATGAGCCAGACCGATACCAGTAAACCAAAGATTGTTTTATGCTCAAATTTAATTCCGATCTCAGTAGAAAATTTATAGATTACATAATCCGTGCTGACTGCCGCCAGAATGATGAATATATAGCTTGCCTTTTTATAGATTCCGATCCGGCTTTTCCTGCTGTTCCAGCCATACTGATTATTATCAGGATTGTCCAGTGCTTCCTTTTTTGATGCCAGCATCCCCGATATGTAGTCCGTAATCATAAGTATTGTCAATAAAGATATGGCTGGAAATAAAAGTCCGAATTGATCCATAATCCAGGCACTGATGATTCCCATTGCGCTTTTTTCCAAATCCAGTTTTTTTTCCATAACTGCACCTCCTAATAGTTTTTTACTTATATATAATATTTTTCTTTTAACAGATTGTAAAAATTTCTTCTGACCCGGTTCACGTATTGGCGGGACACAGAGTGGCGTTCTGCAATTACTGCATCTGACTCCTCATGAAAGACAATATCCCACAGAATAACCGCCTGTTTTCCTTCTGTCTCCAAGAGCATAGTTTTTAGATCCTCATGAAACAGCCAATCATCATAAACAGGCTGATCCATGCTGATCTCAGCAAAAAACTCATCCTCAACAGAAGCCTCTGCGTCAAAATGCTGCTTGCTTTTTTTATACTGTTCTAAGAATTTGTTTTTTAGGGCTCTGCTTAAAAAATATACACATTGCCCATCTTCCTTATAATATTGCATTGAATTGATGGCCTCCAGCAGACTGAGTACAAATTCCGAATGCATGTCCTCTTTTTCGTCTTTATATAACAGGCGAACGTATTTATTAATCAGTGGAGTCATTTTATCTATTATCAGTAAGAATTTTTCTTTATTACCTTTTTTTATTTCCTCAATAATTACATGAACACTTTCTCCCATTTTCTTACCTCCTAAAAGGCAAAAAGAAAAAAAGGGTAATATTGTAAACTAAATTCTTCTGAATCTTTATTTTTTTCGCATAATATGATTGTAGATAAAAAACTCACTATTTAATGGAACACGTAAAAAATGCTGAATAATAAGGAGAAATCTCCATATTATTCAGCATTTTTCTTTATAAGCCTTATTTAGTTGAATAGTTCTCTACCAAACCAGCATCGCCCAGTCTGGTATCAGTTCACCTCTTTCTTTGTTTCTCTTTATAAAAGATTTTTTACTGTTCTCTTTTAATTCTGTTATATGAAATATATCATTGAACTCTTTAAACCCGGATTTTTCTCCCCCTAAAACTGACTGATCCGGACTGGAATCATCATATGTACCAGTAAGGTAGGAGCCATCCCGGTAAGTAAATCCCACATATCCGCATCCATCCGATCCATTGCTCACCAGAATCAGGCAATTCTTTTGAATATATAATTCATGGATCATATACCAGCCCTCCGGTTCATACAAATCGGCAACCTTCTCCAATCCATGGTTTAAGTAAGTATACACGCTTATGGATATCCCGTCTCCCAGAATTAATTCCGGTATCCCATCTCCATTAAAATCGTGAATTCCCAGATAAAAAGATGAATTTAAACCATCATCCCCTCTTAATTGATATGGATCTGGCAGATGACCTCCCCCCTGGTCGATTATCTCCCTATATGCAGTTTGCCAGTTAATTTCCTCTTCTGTCAAAGCAACTGATTCCTGTACCATATTGCTGACCTGATTTTCGTCTGGCTGCAAAACAGTTCCCCCCGTCATGTTGGAATTAGCGCAGCCGGTTAAAGATAAAATCAGAAAACAAAATAAGAATAAATGTTTATTCATTTGTCTTTCCCCTTTAAATTTTAAAACATAATTGTTTTTTCTATTTCTGGGCATAATCATTTTATTTTACTATTATTACTGGTTATGGGTTTTACCTCGTAATAATTACGGGTCTGCACGTTGAAAAAGCCATAGTTATTTCACTATGGTTCATCAAAAAGGTTATCAAAAACTGTATTATACAATTAAACCGGTAAATATGTAATCACCATACCTCCTATGATCAGGCTCGCCATATTGGCCGTTATTACATATAACGCTACACGTCTTTTCCTGAATTCTTTCACAAAGGTTAGAAATGCAGTCAGTTCTGCTGCAAGCACCACAATCTCACAAAACAGATAACCAAATATCCAGTAATTACCTAAATCAGGTCCTGTAAGCATTGCATTAAGCCCTGCCTGGGTAATCAGATTGACTGCTGTAAAGACCAGCCAGCTTCTTTTTTGCCTGAATCCAAAAAGCAGAAAAATAATTCCCTCAATAAGCATTGTCAGGAGAACCCGCATTACCACCAGAGCAGGAACCCGCAACGGAGCCTGACCTAATGTAAGGGTCTCCGTTTCCATATCAAGTGTCAAAATATTACTATATCTTTCAAATGTTTCTTCAGGTAAAGCACATTGAAAACTTTTTTTATTACTTTGTACCACCAGCACTGCATCCTTTAAATCCTTAACCTGGGGTGATGAGTGGGTGTAATAGAGCCTGTAATACTTTTCCCAACCTTTTTTTCCCCCTTCTACCACTCTTAAGTCTGTAACATCATGATTGGACATTTTTAAGGATAAAGATATCTTCTCTGGAGAGTTTAATACGATTATGGTAAAACCCGGCGGTTCCGCTGAGTTGGCGAACGCTGTTGAATAATAGCAGATACATAACAGGTGAACAATAAGAATGAGGATGCAGATACTACTTCTATGACTGATACTCCTCCCTCTTATAAAAAAAACAGCCCCACCTTTATACACATTCATTTCTCTTTCCCCCTTCAATTTTGTTGTAATTATAACATACAAAGCAGGTATTATTATTCTTCCTTATAAAATCCTTAAAATTAGCTGTTATCATAGCAATATATAGTCAAAAGGAGGTCCCTTATGGAGCGGAAATGGTACAAAACGGCTGCTGATTTTGAAAAGGAGGATGTTATGATGCACGAGTATATGTTAAAAACAAACCACATTTCAAAAAAATTCAAAAAAACATATGCAATTAATGATTTATCAATGTCTGTAAGAAAAAACTCTGTTTATGGATTATTAGGACCTAATGGTGCTGGTAAATCAACATTGCTGAAGATGATTACAGGAATTATCACCCCCACTTCCGGGGAAATAATATTTGATAATCACCCCTGGAGCAGAAAAGATCTGTTAAGGATTGGTTCCCTCATTGAATCACCTCCTTTGTATGAAAATTTAACAGCATTTGAAAATTTAAAAGTTCGGGCAACTCTTTTGGGAATCTCATCCGATAAATGCATGGAGGTTTTGGAAAGAATGGACTTAATGGATACGGAAAATAAGCAGATAGCTAATTTTTCATTGGGAATGAAGCAAAGGCTGGGGATTGCATTAGCACTTTTAAATGACCCTGAATTATTAGTCTTAGATGAGCCTACCAATGGGCTTGATCCGTTCGGAATGGAAGATTTAAGGAAAATGATCCGGACATTTGCAGTATCCGGGATATCAGTCATTGTATCAAGTCATATCTTAAGCGAGATACAGCAGGTTGCCGATGACATAGGCATCCTAAATAATGGGTCACTTCTGTATCAGGATAAAATTGATGCCAATGAGAATCTGGAACAATTGTTTATGGATATTATAAGAAAGGAGCGTGCTTCCTGATGTTACAAACCTATCTGGCAGCCGAAAACTTAAAATTTAAACGAACCCTGTTTCGGAAACTTATTTTATACATTCCGGCAGCCTTAATTTTAATAGCAGTTATATTTTTATCTGTGGGGATTGGTTTAGGTGGTTTTTCAGCCTCCATCGTCTGTAATTGGTGTGTGCCCATTGCATCTTTATCTATTGTGATATTATGCCACTTAGTAAATAATAAGGAACAAAAACACAATTACCGGACTATATACAGCTTGCCTATAGACTTGAAAAATACATTTATTTCTAAAACAATTTTAATAGCACTTAATCTTTTGCTGATATCATTATTACTTTCATTGATATCTATTATTTCAGAGTATATGATGTCAGGTGTCTTAAGTGCATTTAAACATACCGGATCTTATGTTTTAGGATACTGCTTATTATGGGTAACTTTATTATGGCAGATCCCTTTCTGCCTGTTTTTGGATCAAAAGGCCGGATTCGTTGGTTCTATGATTATTAACCTGATTTTTACTGGACTTGGTGGTTTGTTTCTTTCTCTTTCGCCTATATTTTGGTTTATTCCATATAGCTGGACCGCCAGATTTATGATTTCCTTATTCGGAGTATTGCCAAATGGATTATTAGTACAGGGAGGTTCAAGACAGATTCTGAGTTTGGGTCAGAGTTCACTGCTGGTGGTAGTAAGCATGCTCACTGCAGTGGTTCTTACATTTTTATTTGCACACTGGTACAGAGGGCGGGTGTATCGAAATTGACAATTGCAAGAGAGTTTTTCTCTAACTTTACAAAAATAAAACGAACTCCGCTTTTACTATTACATCTGCTGCCTCCTGTGATAATCACAACCTTATTTTTAGTTTATTACAATTCTGGTGGATACCGCCTTTTTTCTGATGTTCGGCAGTTTTTCATTTTGTTACAAATCTGCTATCCTATGTTTGTTAGTTTTGTTGTACCAATTTTTATTAATTTAGACCGAAATATCAGCAATGTTCAAAATGCTCTGGGGATTGTGGGATCAAGAAGAAGTGCTTATCTTGGTAAATTATTGTTTCTGCTGTTCCTGTCTGCCACAAGTATCATACTATACGAGCTATGCTTCTATATTGGAGTGAATTTTTTTCTAAATATGAACGTTATGGACTTTGATTCCTATATTTTCGTATTCTGCTCTTTTTTATTAAGTAACTTGTTTTTATATTTTATACATGTACCAATTGCATTTAAATTTGGTTTCAGTGTCTCCGTTTTATCAGGAATAGCAGGTACAATTTTAGCCGGTTACTATGAAAATTACATTGGTGATAAAATCTGGCCGGCTATTCCCTGGGAATGGGGTATACGGTTTTTAAAAGATTATTTTGACCTGACCAGTGGATCGGTTATTCCTGGAGTGATTTCTCTGATTATTATTACTTCGGTTGTTCTGGTTCTCACAATATTATGGTATAGTAGATGGGAAGGCAGAATTATACAAGAGTAAGATTAGGAGGATAGTCTATGCCAAAACTGTTAGTCATCGACGATGACCTGGATATGCTGGCTCTGGTACGCACTGCTCTGGAAAAAGAAGGTTACCAGGTGGACACTGAAGCAAATGCAGCCTCCTTACAGCCCGCCAGATGCCGATTATACGATCTTTTGCTTCTTGACGTAATGATGCCCGGCGAGGATGGATTTTCTTTCTGCAGGCGGATCCGTACCGAAGTGGATTGCCCTATCCTGTTTTTAACCGCCAAGGCAGAAGATTCGGCTCTCGTCCAGGGCTTTGGCCTGGGAGCAGATGATTACATTAAAAAGCCTTTCAGTATTGCAGAGCTACGTGCCCGGGTAGGGGCCCATCTTCGGAGGGAAGTGCGTCAGCCTACCCACATACTTAAGCGAGGCAGCGTCCGCTTCGATATACAGGCAAAAACGGCATTTGCTGGTGAACACACACTGTCCTTTACCAAGGGCGAATATGCGATCTGTGAACATCTGGCACTTCACGCCGGACAGGTGTTTACCAAAGAACAATTATACGAAGCCGTTTTCGGCTTTGACGCAGAGGGAGATCCGTCCGCTGTTGCAGAGCACATTAAAAATATCCGTGCCAAGCTGAAAGCCCACGGCATCAGTCCTATCGATACAATCTGGGGGGTGGGTTACAAATGGCAAAAAAACGAAGAACTGTAAGTCTATCCTTTGTCCTTTTACGCTTTGGCATCATCATGGTTGGCTGCATGCTATTATGCTGCCTGTTATGGTATGGATTGTTTATCCGGCTTGTAAACGCCGGCTTTTTCTATAATGCTTATACTTCCAGCGAACAGGTAGAGAAAATGCTGGCTGGTGACCCGGAAGCCTTCGTTTCTCCAGGTGATGATTTTTTGCCAGATTACGCTTTATTTGACCGGAACGGTAAAGTTCTGGAAAGCAACACCAAAGGAAGGAAACTGAAAAAACTGACCAGTCTCTTATATGAAGACACCTCTAATATGCGTGTTGCCAGACACACTTATGGAGATGGAAGCACGATAATCATTGGATATTATTTCAGATCAGAGTTTGCTAATCCTGTTCTGCGGAGTACCCTGCCCCCCTTTGAATATATGTGGCTGTCATCACTGGGCGCAGCATTGGTGCTTTGTCTGCTGTTTAACACCCTGTGGCTTCGTAAGCGTCTTGCTGCCAAGCTAAAGCTGTTTGGCGAGGTTAGCCGGAAGGTAGGTGCACAGGAACTGGATTTTACAATTCCACACGCAGGAATTCGGGAATACGATCAGGCACTTGATGCAATGGAGCATATGAGAGATGCTTTGTACAATTCCCTGTCTTCCCAGTGGGCGGCACAGCAGGAACGGGAAGCAGAAATAGCCGCGCTGGCCCATGATTTAAAAACTCCACTCACCCTGGTGGGAGGTAATGCTGAGCTGCTGCTTGATGAAGAACTCCCTGAAAGCAGTCGTAGAATGGTGGAAACAATTGCATCCAGTAATGAACGTGCCAGGCAGTATGTAACAAGTTTTCTTGAAGCCTCGGCAGGTGAGGAGGAGGCTTTTAAAAACGCCAGCCTGAGCGCTCTGTTTGAACAACTGCTTTTTAACACTACGGCTATTGCAGAAGCAAGGGGCGTATGCATGAAAGTCCAGAACAGCCTTAACGGTTCAGCAAACGTTCAAAAAGATCGTCTGCTTCGTGCCCTTGGAAATTTAGTACAAAATGCCATAGAACATTCACCAGTTGGTGGAAACGTATATTTGACAGGGAGTATGGCAGATGGCGGCTGGCAGGTGACTGTATGTGATGATGGCCCTGGATTTAGTAAGGCGGCTTTACAACATGCAACGGAACGACTGTGGCGTGGAGATACCGCCCGTGGTGCAGACGGCCATAATGGTCTCGGTCTCTGGTTTGCCGCACAGGTAGTCAAAACCCACGAAGGTCAGCTTTATCTAAGTAACAGTAAGTCCGGAGGGGTTGTTACAATTAAATTCTGAGAGGGTGTCGCAAAATCACTAAAACTAAGTGATGGAGCGATACCCTCTTTCCATAAGGGGCAAATCCCCCTAATTTCAGTAAAAAAATAAAGCTATTGCTCCAATAAATTATTCATCTATTTTTGCAATAGCTCTCTTTTTTACAATTATGAAATTTTCTATAATAAAAATATGGAATCCCATTGTGTTTTAACGGGTTGATAGCAAGATAAAATAGTCAGGATCACTCCACTGGTTCCTGTTAAGAGTCCTATTTCATCCTTATTTACGATATGTCCTTCCTCTATTTCTGTATCTTTAAATCCAAACGGATATTGATCACTGTAGGATTCCAGTAAATGATCCATTATCTTCATATACACTTCATAAAAGAAGTCATCATCTGTGTATTCATAGAATTTTCTGGTCAGGCAGCACAAACCAGAAAGACCGTGACAAAAAGTAGGTGAGATAACCTGCCGCATTCTTTTTAAAGATAATTTCATACTATCAATCGCAAGCTTACCCATTTCATTATTATTAAGGATCTTGGAAGCAATCAATAATGAATACGCCACACCTGGAGTACCATAACACCACGCATCTCTGGATGGTACTGCTTCCTCCTGTTCCATCCCTAATATTTTTTGAGTTTCCCAAAAATTATCATCACTGTCTTTTATACAGCTGTTAAAAATAAATTCTGACAGATATTTTATTGCTTCCAGCTGGTCTTGTACATATATTCCTGATTCATAGGACTTACATAATATTAAAAGTATGCCAGGTATCCCGTGTGCAACCCCTAAATTTATATATCGTATCTCTGGACTATTTTCCAGAGGAAACAATTGACTCTCATCTGACCGGATGGCAAACCGGGGGATATTGTCGTCCCCTGCTTTACAAATATCCGTTAAATATTGCAAAATGTGCAACAAAGTCTCTTTCACATCCGGCTGGGATTTAAAATTTAACAGATAATTGGCTGTACCGGTTAATCCATACATAATATCATAAAATAGTTCGTTTAAAGGAAGTTCTTTGTACTTTATAATATTACTTTCCGCGATATCAACAATATACTCGTTTAGACTCTTTATAAACGATTGATACCGTTTCCCATGATCTGACATACAATGTGCAGCAAACCCCACTCCGCATAGCCCATCAAACAGGGAGATATCATAGATGTTGTTTTTTCCCATATAGTCGTTTATGATCTCCAGATATTTATGGGCATAATGATCAAAACCATAATCTGGGTAATTTAATTGAAGTTCCGAAAATAATATACATAATGCGGGATACGATACTGCTACTGAAGTACATCGATACTCAGTGTTATTTGAAGCAAATATCTTCTGAACATAATCTGTGTCGGATAACTTTTTTGATATATTTATTATGAAATTATCCAGTTTACGTTTTTTTTCATTCGGTAAATTCATAATCAGCCTCCATTTTGGGGTATATCGAATTCCAGATCGTAAATTTCTTTATAAGAGGGACATGTTTTTAATAATTCCTCATGTGTACCTTCTGCCACAATCTTTCCTTCGTCCAGATAAATTATTTTATCAGCTAACATGACATGTGCAATTTTATGAGAAATAAATACACCTATCTTGTTTTTTGTAAGCTCAAAAAATGTGTTCATTATTTTTTTCTCACCCATTTTATCCAGCGCAGCATTGGGTTCATCTAAAATATACATTTGTGCTTTTTTGAAAAAGCACCTGGCCAGAGCAACTCTCTGCCACTGCCCTCCAGATAACTGTGTTCCATCTGAGAACCATTTTCCCAGCTGCTGATTTAAATCAGGAGGAAGAAAGTCTATACCAGCTTCTTCCAGTGACTCTCTTATCTGGGCCTCATTATCGATTTCATCAATGTTACCGAATCCTACATTATCCTTTACTGAAAGTTCATACTTACAGTAATCCTGGAATAAGATACCTGTTAATTTATGTAAGCTGTCAATATTAACTTTATTTAATGGGATTCCATTCATCTTAATCATATCTTCTTCAACTAAATAATATCCCAGTAATAATTTTATTAAGGTACTTTTACCAGACCCGTTCCTACCAAACAATGCAACTCTTTGGTTTTTATTAATTTTTATATTGATATTCTGAAGAACTATTTTATCTGTATCCGGATATGCAAATGTCAGATTATTTATCTCAATCTGATTTAAATCATTTAGTTTGTATGTTTCTTTACCATTCCCATTTCCAGGCTTATTAAGAAAATTAATCAGTTTTGACATATACAGACTGTTTTGATTTATGCTGTAAATAATATTCATAATACTGTTAAAGCTATCAAACATCATGTTAATAATTCTTAAAAGTGCAACAGCGTTACCAATTAGGATTTCACCTGCAATTACGGAGAATATGATTAAAATCATGAGTACCGCCATACAGATCTGATCAACAAAATCAAATACAACAGATATAATCAGTCGCACCTTGGTGTTGTATAAGTTTTCATTAATCACACTTTTCTTTAAATCATTATGCCTCTTTATAATATGGCTGGCTAAATTAAAAATTTTAACTTCTTTAAATGATTGATCCTTTGTAAGTAAAAATTCATAATACCATATACTTCTGGCTTTCTTTGCATTTCTTTCTTCTGTCTGGAATTCTCTTTTACTTATGGATAAATAAAAAATTGAAAAGGCAAATGCTGGAACAATAATCAGAAATACTGACAATGGCCGCCACATCAGCATAATATAAACAGATGAAAGTATGGTAGTAATTGAAGTCACAAGTGTCAATGTGGTAGTAAAAATATTATAGGGCCTGAATCCCACCTGGGATAAAATATGCTGCAGCTGATCCTGTATGTCAGAATTTTCAAATTCCTCCAAAGACATAATGGCGCACTTATCCAATAACCTGTTAATTAATTCATAATCCAGCAGGAATTGGAATTTGGTAAACAAAAATGTTTTAATACTTATAATCATACCTGACACTAAACTAATACCAATATAGATTGCTAATATCTTCAGGGAAAGATTTAAGTCTTTGGCTGAAATAGCATTAATCAGGCTTCCAAAAATATTTACGGAAATTACAGGAACAATACCCGCGATAATATTAATGATAATGGTCAATACAAATATCAGTTTGCTGGCCTGGAAGAATATTTTAATGGATTTGGGAATCACTTTTAGGGAAGATAGCATTTCCTTTACTTCTGAAGTATTTAGTATTTTAAATTTCTGCATATTATTTACCACCCAATATACCTATTTTTTTTCTGTTGTAAACACAGTAGTATGTATGACGTGCTAAAGTTCTCATCTTTTTTTCCAATTCCGTATTGGGACCAAACAATCGATTCATGTTCATATGCAGCAGACTATCAAGTATGCTTAATTTTACAGCTTTGTTATCTGGATAATTTTCTTCAATTCTATTTAAATATTCTTTCATTGACTCTTGTTTTACCGATAATATTCTTAAAATAAAATCAATCTCTGGATCTAACGTTTCATGATACAAATACTTTATAACAAAATCAACGTAGGTTTCTTTATGTTCTTTAAATTCTTTTTGATAGCTCTTGGTAGGATTTTCACAATTGAGAAATACAAACATATCCTCAAAACTTAAATTAAATGTCTGCATGTGAAAGAAAATAATCACTGATGCTAAAAGTTCATCTGTCACTTTTATATTATGATTATTTTTTTCATAGATTATGGTTTGAATTGCTATGCTGTCTTTATAAAACACCTCATGTGCATAGTTCATTAAATCATATCCGCCATATCTCTCCAATTCAAGCTCATAACAATTAATACTATAGTTTGAGATAAGAGATTTTTTCATAAGCTGGCTTAATGTATCTAACATTTTAGGCAATACCATTATTAATCTGGTCTTATCAGCTTTTAATCTTAATCTCAGATGTAAATCGGGATCTTTATACTGAATGAAGAAATAGCTGTCTATTTCTTTATTATTAAGTAAATTCTGCAATGGAGCATACAACGCTTCACCTAACAGATAATCTGCGTATTCCTCAATACCGTATATTTTGAAATATAGCCACTCATCTAAGGGCTCTTTATATCTGACATTACCATAGTTCTTGGTTATATCATAATCATTGGCCTTATGGGGAGTAGCATCCTGACCTAAAATTAATGGTATTACCAATTCACAGCAATAAGAGCTATCATTCAGTTTCACTGGATGTTCTGATTCTATATGATATCTTTCCACAACAGTTTCTGATTTTTCCAGTAATTTCTGCAACACAGATAAACATCTGTCCTCTTTCAGATTTAACAGAAGTTTTTTGTCTGCATCTACGGCCTCCACCCAATGGGGTATATTTCTTGAATTTATGTATTCGGTAAACTTATTCTTAAATTCAGCAAAATCATAATGTTTTGTTAAACCCAGATCGCCTATTTTAATAATCCATTTTTCCTGTTCCAATACGAAGTTTTTATATCGTATTGTTGGAAGATAGGCAAATTTCTCCAGTAAGTATTGCCATGGTTTATTATAAAACCTGATTCCATCAGAAGAAATTTCGTCAATTAATCGTAGTATTCTGGGTTTTAACTGCGGATTAAACATATTGGTAGATGTCGGGATGATTCTTTTATTGTTAACCGCAGACTTTAAATATAATTTGTTGTTTTTAAATTCTACTAAAATTTCACTTAGCTTAAGTTTAAATGCCTGATCTTTGGAATTTGTAGTCCCAAAACTTGTTTCATAAGTGGAACCATGCATATTTCGGATCACGTTTGCGGAATATAAACTATCGGGTAAATAGGTAAATTCACAGACCTGGCATTCATCACCATAATTTTTGTTTATTTCTTCAAAAAATTTTTCTGGATTCTTCATTAAGTGAGAAAATCTTCCAAATGATTTACCTGCATAAGTAGACCCAAAAATATTACTTAAATAATAGACATCCTTTCCATTGTCTTTTACACAATTAAAGTAGATTTCCATTGATTTAGGCAACTGATCCATATCAATCTCTTCTGTTAAAAGCATTCCCATATCTGCATCGGTGATCTCAATTTCCTGACCAAGTCTTATGGAATCTACATATTTTCTTTCAAAAAACCGTATCCAGGGATTGATATATTCTCCCAAATTATTCATGCCAGTTTTTCCATCATAATGGGCCGGAAAACCGATTCCTATATCAGGATCAATGAGTTCAGTCAAAGGAACACACCTGGAGAGGCCATATTTTTCCAGAAATTTATTCTTGTAATCATTCAAACTATTGAAAGGCTCTTTGATATTAAATTGTATAAATAAATTGAGAAGCTTATTTATTTTTTTAATTTCATTTTGATTTAAATTACATTGGCTGTAGGAGAAGGAAGAATCTATGGTCAGGTAGTTTTTGGAGTTGTAGATTCTCTTCATATTTTTGAAAATCTGCGTCAGGCATTCGATGGTATTATTTACATAGCCATTGGAGTATTCCTGTATTTCATTTTTTATGTCAACTAAGGTGTTTGTATTTATATCGTATTCCTGAAGTTTACAGATAAAGTATTCAAATTGGTCGACGATTGTTACTGGTGGACGAAGATCGGATATTAAATAACCTTCTTTTATGAGTGATTGGATATATGTATGAAATGTGTTTTCTTCCACATTCGGATATTCTTTTTTAAGGTTTTCTATAATATCAGAATAACTTACGTAATCACCTGATATTCTTAAAACTACTTCAAATGCATTGGAGTACTTTATAGATTTTTTATTTACTTTTCCCCCATCGCTGTCTTTTGTGCAGTTAAACAAGATTGCTTTGTTTCTCTGAATAGCAACACTTTCATTAATTGTGTATCGGAGGGATTCTAAGTACTTGGATTCGTACATAAAAACCACTTGGTATAACCACTCTGAATCAATCAGAGGTTTCCTTTTTAATTCTGCACTGCTTAATTCAAATGATGTTCTGTCAGATGTAATATTGCCAAACGCAACTGTGGAAAATAATCCAAATGGAGTACACCTTGAACAGCTTCTGCTAAAATATTTATAGATTGAATTTAACAAATAATTTGTATCCCTTGCTGTGCCATCCTCAATATAGTGCTGCATGGATTCATATAAATCTTGGCTGGCCACAAATATAGCTTCATTAAACTGATCTTTATATTCAGGAGAATCAAATAAAAACATAGTATGATCTATGTTATTTGCATTTTCTATATTATCTGTCAATAAATTGATTGGCAGACCCGGTGTTCTTATCATAAAGGAACCTATATCTTTAAATAAATCTTTCATATTTTAACCGTATCCCCCTTGCTTAACTCTTGTATGCCTAACCAAAATAGAAACGTAATATCACCAGTAAATTACTTCCACAAAATGTAAACGTACATGCATTTTGTGAATCTTCTAAATGCATGTACGTTTGCATCGGGTTTAGGTTTGCATGGAAATTAGTAGCATAACCATGTGTTTGTGCAGTTTCTTGTCATTCCACATTCACTTGTTCCACAGGTAGTTCCTGTTAAACAACCAGGTGTGCAATAAGCAACACTAGCAATTTTTGATTCTCCTACATCTACTGAACCCTTGTCCATTTTAAGATCTAAATCAAAATCTTTATTCATGTACTCGTCCCCCTTTCTATGTAGTTATATAATCTGTATCTGATCATATATAGTAAACGTGAAATGAATCACTTTACTACCAACTTCATGTCTGTATTATATCAAAAAATATACTCTATTTTGACTGCATGTAATTTTTACGACTTTACATGTAATTTTCAATGAGGTCCATTATGAAATGAGGAGGTGAGGGGAGAGAGGGGAAGTTTATAATATCTATAATGCAAGTGCGGGCAAAAAAACTGCGCATGGCTGATTAAAAAGCTGTGCGCAGAATATTGTTGAATGATACTTTGTGTTGTTTGGGAATGTCTTTATCAGTCTATTTTTACAATATCAAATATAAAGGGAAACTTTTCTGCAGTTTTATTTTCGAAGTTAACTTTGTACCCAGTTCCGTCTTTGTAAAATAAACCCTGGCTTAAATCCACTTTGATGTAACACATATTTTCATCATTTTCATTGTTATGGGCAAAATACCATAGCTCAAATACCTTAATCAGCTTTTCTCTGATTTTGAGATTTCCCTTTAATAATGGATGCCCAATATTTCGGGCAATTCCGGTAAAACGATACAGATCTTTACTTAATGAGACTACCGGATTATGCTCAATCTCTTTTACTTTATTAGACTTTTGTGAAGTTACAATGTAAAATGCTCCATTATCATAAAAGGTATCAATAAACCTTACGGCCGGAATGGTATTGTTTGATGTGGCCAGTGCAAATTGATAGTCTCTTGCAAATAATGTTTCTAAAACTCCAAGTCCTTCTTCATACGCATTCATTTCTCTTTTTCCCTATTTTCTTAGTATTTTTTCTATTGCTCTGCCTTTGGCAAGCTCATCTATTAATTTATCCAGATACCGGATCTGCCTCATCAATTCATCTTCAATCTCTTCTACACGGTATCCGCAAATCACTCCTTTGATTAGTGACGCATTGGGATTCATCTGAGGAGCTTGGCGAAAAAAGACTTCTACACTTACTTCCTTTTCTATTTGCTGTTGTAATGATTTTGTGTTATAGCCTGTAAGCCAGAATATAATTTCATCTACTTCTTCTCTGGTTCTTCCTTTTTTTTCTGCTTTTTTTATATAAAGAGGATAAATGCTTGAAAAAGGCATATGAAAGATTCGTGGTGTCTCCATCAGATGATCTCCTTTGGGTGATAGAATGATTGTTTTATTTGTTTTATATGTTTTATATGTTTTATATGAACCCTTTGGCTTCTTTCCAATCTATGAGAAGATTGTATCGGCTTGTGGTGAAACGTAAAACGCAGTAACTTGGATCATCCCATCCACTGAAATGATTCTCCAGTCCACGGTACCACATCTCTCTTTTTATTTCAGGGTCTGTTATTACTTCTATTGTACCCAATAATGTGATATTATGATCAATTGAATTAAAACAAACACTGGCTTTGCTGCACCGATCGATTCGTTTGGTTCTATCACTTCCAAAACCGGTACAAAATGTCAACCAGTTGATGCCGTCAGCTTTTGATACGGATATGGTTGAGGTTGTTGGAAAGTCATCAGTGTCCATTAGTGTTAGGGCGCAGTATCCTTTTTCTTCACCTGCGGTGTTGGTGGCAATGATCTCTCCTGCTCTTGCAATGATTTCTTCGTTCATTTGATTTTCCTCCTGATTGGTTATGGATATAGTATAAGATAATAGATAGGACAACGGGGTGTCATGTTCAAAATGGGGGGTAAAAAAATCGGGTCCGTAACTCCGTCGTGCCGATCTCGATTCCGCTTTCGCTCCATCTCAATCACGGGCTTCGCCCTATAAAAATAAGTGCCATAAAGCCGGGGGGAGAGCAAGCTCTCCTCCCGGCTTTTTGACACTTATTTTTGCACGCCTCATTGCCACCGCGTTAATTATTCAACGCCGCCTGTGCTGCTGCCAGTCTTGCGATCGGCACACGGAATGGGGAACAGGATACATAGTCAAGACCAATCTTATGGCAGAATTCTACGGAAGATGGATCTCCGCCGTGCTCGCCACAGATACCTACATGCATGTCAGGACGAACTCCCTTGCCTAACTTGATAGCAGTCTCCATCAGCTTGCCTACACCGGTCTGATCCAGTTTTGCAAATGGATCATTTTCAAAGATCTTGGTATCATAGTAAGCATTTAAGAACTTTCCTGCATCATCACGGGAGAAACCATAGGTCATCTGAGTTAAGTCATTGGTACCGAAGCAGAAGAATTCTGCGTCTTTTGCGATATCATCGGCTGTCAGTGCTGCTCTCGGGATCTCAATCATGGTTCCTACCTGATAGGTTAAGCTGCTGCCTGCTGCTGCAATTTCTGCATCTGCAGTCTCAACAACAATCTTCTTTACAAATCTTAATTCCTTCTCATCACAGATCAGAGGAATCATGATTTCAGGACATACGTTCCAGTCTGCATGTGCTTTCTGAACGTTGATTGCAGCACGGATTACTGCTTTTGTCTGCATTCTTGCGATCTCCGGATAGGTGACGGCAAGACGGCAGCCTCTGTGTCCCATCATTGGGTTGAACTCGTGAAGGGAATCAATAATTGTCTTGATCTGCTCCACAGTCTTGCCCTGTGTATCAGCCAGCTTCTTGATATCATCTTCCTCTGTCGGAACAAACTCATGAAGAGGCGGATCTAAGAAACGAATGGTAACGGGATTTCCTTCCAGTGCCTCATAAAGAGCTTCGAAATCGCCCTGCTGTACTGGAAGAATCTTCTCCAGAGCTGCTTCTCTCTCCTCAAGAGTATCGGAACAGATCATCTCACGGAATGCATCAATTCTGTCGCCTTCAAAGAACATGTGCTCGGTACGGCAAAGACCGATTCCCTCTGCACCAAGTTCTCTTGCTTTTCTTGCATCAGCAGGTGTATCTGCATTGGTTCTGACTTTCAGTCTTCTATATTTATCAGCCCATGTCATAATTCTTCCAAACTCACCGGCAACGGTTGCATCAACAGTCGGAATGATTCCGTCGTAAATTTTACCGGTTGATCCATCAAGTGAGATCCAGTCTCCTTCATGATATTCCTTACCTGCAAGAACAAACTTCTTTGCAGCTTCATTCATGGCAATTTCAGAACAGCCGGATACACAGCAGGTTCCCATTCCTCTTGCTACTACGGCTGCATGAGAAGTCATTCCTCCTCTAACAGTCAGAATACCCTGAGCTGCCTTCATTCCTTCAATATCTTCAGGAGAGGTTTCAAGACGGACTAAAACCACCTTTTCTCCTCTTTCTTTCCATGCTTTCGCATCATCAGCTGTGAAAACGATCTTACCGCAGGCAGCTCCAGGAGAAGCAGCAAGTGCCTTTCCAACCGGCTCTGTCTTCTTTAATACTTCTGCATCAAACTGAGGATGAAGCAAAGTATCTAAGTTTCTCGGATCAATCATCTTTACTGCTTTTTCTTCTGTGATCATAAATTCGTCTACTAAATCACAGGCAATTTTTAAAGCAGCCTTTGCTGTTCTCTTACCGTTACGGGTCTGAAGCATGTAAAGCTTCTTGTCCTCAATGGTAAACTCCATATCCTGCATATCTTTGTAGTGATCTTCCAGGATACTGCAGATTCCCACAAATTTATGATAAACTTCAGGCATAACCTCTTTTAACTGTTCGATCTTCTGGGGAGTACGAACACCGGCAACTACGTCTTCGCCCTGGGCATTCATTAAGAATTCACCCATTAAGTGCTTTTCACCAGTTGCAGGATCACGGGTAAATGCAACGCCTGTACCGGAAGTCTCACCCATGTTTCCAAATGCCATCATCTGTACGTTGACAGCGGTTCCCCAGGAATAAGGAATATCGTTGTCACGGCGGTAAACATTGGCCCTTGGATTGTCCCAGGAACGAAATACGGCTTTGATTGCCCCCATTAACTGCTCCTTGGGATCAGTTGGGAAATCGGAACCAATCTTTTCCTTATATTCTGCTTTGAACTGTCTTGCAAGCTCTTTTAAATCGTCGGCATCCAGATCCACATCCTCTGTAACACCCTTTTTTTCTTTCATTTCATCAATCAGCTCTTCGAAGTATTTTTTACCTACTTCCATTACTACATCGGAGTACATCTGGATAAATCTTCTGTAGCAGTCATATGCCCAGCGAGGATTGCCTGATTTTTCAGCAAGTACTTCCACTACGTTCTCATTCAGTCCGAGATTTAAAATCGTATCCATCATACCAGGCATGGAAGCTCTGGCTCCGGAACGAACGGAAACCAGAAGAGGATTTTCGTTATCACCAAATTTCTTGCCGGTGATTTTTTCCATCTTTTCGATATGATCCATGATCTGCCCCATGATCTCGTCATTAATCGTTTCCCCATCTTCATAATACTGAGTACATGCCTCAGTCGTAATCGTAAATCCCTGAGGAACCGGCAGACCTAAATTGGTCATCTCTGCCAGATTCGCCCCTTTACCACCTAACAGGTTTTTCATATCTGCACTACCCTCAGTGAACAAATAAACCCATTTTCTTGCCATAAGTAAAATCCTCCTCAAATGTGTAAATTATGCTGCTCCCCCGCGCTTTCCATTGCGGAAAAGCCCTGAAAGTATTATAGCACAATTAAAGGGGTAGTAAAGAGGTTTTCATAGATTATTTAAAGTAATTATCTCTTTTTTAAATACAATTGTATTGAAAGCACTTACAAAGTCTGTCTTTTTCTGATATGCGATTTACGTTCGTATATGCGAAATTACCTTCGACAAAAACTCTGTTTCTTTAACATAATTCGACACATGACAAGGGTCAGTATCTCTGTCACAGGCATGACTGTCCAGATTCCGGTAACTCCCATAAAAATTGGAAGAATAAAGACCAGAATACTGTTTAAAATAATTCCCCGAAGCAGACAGATCTTTAATGCATTTCCCGGTTCCATCACGGACTGAAACCAGGTGGTATAAAGAATATTCAGACCCATTGCTGCAAAAGAAAGGAAATAGATCCGAATGGCTGGAACCGACATAGCCAGAATTTCTTTTTCAGGTCTGACAAATGCTTCTGTCACAAGAGCCGGAAACAAAAGTCCTGTTACAGCAAACAACACACCGGAAAAACAGGCGGTGCGCTCTGCCAGATGTCTTACTTCCTTTAAACGGTCTTTTTTTCCTGCACCGTAATTTGTCGCCAGTATGGGCTGGACTGCCTGTGAAATACCGTTATTAACAGATGATGCGATATAAGCACTGTTGGAGATAATACCGTATACCACCACGCCAAGCTCCCCTGCCACAGAAAGGATCTGACGGTTAAATAAGAAGGTTACGATTCCATTGCACATATCCAGCAAAAAGCTGGAGAACCCATTCTTCACTACAGCCACAGCCTGACTGAGATGAAAGCCAGAAACAAATTTTAAAGTATTCCCTTTTGAAACCAGATGGGTCAGCAATATTAAGAGTGTCACACAGGTTCCGATGACAGTTGCCGCAGCAGCCCCTGCCATTCCCATTTTTAAGGGAAACATCAATATATAATCCAGAATAATATTTAAAACTCCTCCGCAAACCACCGCAGTCATAGCCAGGCGGGGAGCTTTATCATTTCGTACAAATACCTGATAAAAAGAAGCAAATAAAAAGGCGGGAGCCCCTGATATCAGGATTCTTCCATATTCTTTCACATAAGGTGTCATGTTTTCATTTCTTCCCAGGAACCCTGTAACAGGAAGGAAAAATGCATGTCCCAAAAATACATAAATCAAGCTCATTCCTGCAGCCATGATAAATGCCACAGTATAATACTGATTTGCTCCTGATTCATCTTTTTTTCCCTTACATACGGAAAGAAGTATACCGCCCCCTGCTCCAAACAGCATACCGGTTGCAAAAAAAAGGCTGAATAACGGCAGCAGTATATTTAAAGCCGCAATTCCAATTGCTCCAACTCCTCTTCCGATCATAAGAGTGTCTGCTAATATATAAATGGAGGTAACCATTGTTGCACTAATTGATGGAAGAAGATAACCTGCAAATAATTTTTTAACAGGATCTTCCAGTAAATTTACTTTTTTCATAATTAAGTCTCCTTTTGAAAGTCTTAAAATAGTTTACCATAATTTAATTAAATAACAAGGAAAAGAACGATAGTGTGATTTAACATTTAAAAGTTGGGGCATATATATTAAAATGACAGAATTTTTTATCTTAGTTTTATGCAAAATATCATGAATTAAGATTGTTTCCGACGCTGAAATATGATACATTAGAGTTATCTCTGAAAATATATTAATAACAGGAGGAAAGATCGTATTATGAAAAAAAGAGCTCTCGCATTAGCCATGGCAGTTATGATGGCCGCAACACTCAGCGCATGTGGTTCCGCTGGCAAAGGAACTGCAACAACTGCTGCTCCATCTGCAGAAACCACAACTGCTGCAGAAAAACCAGCTGAAACGACTGGTGCTACATCCGTTAAGTCTGATTCTTCAACCGGATATGAACTGGCGCTGGTTACAGACCTTGGTACCATTGATGACAAATCCTTTAACCAGGGTGCATGGGAAGGTATGAAGAAGTACGCAGAAGAGAACAAAATCTCCTATAAGTACTATCAGCCACAGGAAGGTACTACTGATTCTTATTTAGAAACAATTGGACTTGCTATTGAAGGCGGTGCAAAATTAGTAGTATGTCCTGGCTTCTTATTTGAAGAGCCTGTATTCCTTGCTCAGGAGCAGTACAAAGACGTTCACTTCATTCTTCTTGACGGAGTTCCTCATAACGCAGACTACTCAGAATATAAGACAGAATCCAATGTTATGCCAATCCTGTTCCAGGAAGATGAGCCTGGATTCTTAGCAGGCTATGCAGCAGTAAAAGAAGGTTACACAAAGCTTGGTTTCTTAGGTGGTATGGCTGTTCCTGCAGTTATCCGTTATGGTTACGGATTTGCTGAAGGTGCTGATTATGCAGCTAAGGAAATGGGCATCGACGGCGTTGAAATCATGTACAACTATACAGGTGCTTTCGCTGCAACTCCAGAGGCTCAGTCTATGGCTGCATCCTGGTACCAGAACGGAACCGACGTAATCTTCGGCTGCGGCGGTGCTGTTGGTAACTCTGTTATGGCTGCTGCTCAGGAAAAAGGCAAAAAGGTAATCGGTGTAGACGTTGACCAGAGCTATGAATCTGAGACAGTCATCACCTCTGCCATGAAGCAGCTTTCCGTATCTGTATACGACGGCGTAAAAGACTTCTATGACAACAAGTTCCCAGGCGGCGAGACAAGCATCTTCTCCGCTAAGAATAACGGTATCGGCCTTCCGATGGAAACATCCAAGTTCACCAAATTCACGAAAGAAGATTACGAAAAAATCTTCACTGAATTAAAGGATGGCAAAGTAACCCTGGTACAGCCTTCTCAGGATAACAACGATCCGAACAAAGACTTAAAGCTTGAAAAAACAAAGATTAACTTTGTAGAATAATCCGCGGGGATAGTGCCCTCCGGGCATACCACGATGTCAGAATTCTGACATAAAAAAGGAAAGGAGATGCCGTTTGATTCACCAGTCAGTAAAGATCTGGTCTCTTACGGCATCTTCTTTTTGCTTTATAACTTTATTAACCGGGTACCGGGTCCCATAGATAGGTACCGTAGTAAGGGGGATTTTATGGACTACATTATTGAGATGCTTCATATCACAAAAGAATTTCCCGGTATTATCGCCAATGATGACATTACACTACAGTTAAAAAAAGGCGAGATACACGCCCTCCTCGGAGAAAATGGAGCAGGCAAATCAACTCTTATGAGTGTATTATTCGGATTATATCAGCCGGAAAAAGGCTCAATCCGGGTTCGTGGTAATGAAGAAAAAATCACTGGTCCGCTGGATGCCAATGCACTTGGTATCGGCATGGTGCACCAGCATTTTAAGCTGGTAGAGAATTTTACAGTCCTGCAGAATATCGTACTGGGCATGGAGACGACAAGACGGGGCTTTTTGAAGATGGATGATGCCCGCAAAAAAGTAATGGAATTAAGTGAAAAATACAAACTGTTTGTAGACCCTGATGCGCTGATATCCGATATTACCGTAGGAATGCAGCAAAGGGTTGAAATTTTAAAAATGCTGTATCGTGATAATGAAATCATGATATTTGATGAACCTACCGCAGTCCTGACTCCTCAGGAAATTGATGAACTGATGCAGATTATGCGGGATCTGGTAAAGGAAGGGAAGTCCATACTGTTCATCACACACAAGCTTAATGAAATCAAGGCGGTAGCAGACCGCTGTTCCGTCCTGCGCCGCGGTAAATATATTGGAACCGTAGATGTTGCTGATACTACGCGGGAAGAGATGTCAGAGATGATGGTTGGCCGTAAGGTAAACTTAACTATTAGTAAAAAAGCGTCCCAGCCTGGTGAAGTAGTTCTGGAAGTAAAAGATTTATCCGTAGAAGCCAAACGGGAAGGACAAACCAAAAAGCTGGTTCATGATGTGTCATTTCAGGTAAGGAGAGGTGAGATTGTCTGTATCGCCGGTATTGACGGCAATGGACAATCAGAGCTGGTTCATGCAATCACCGGTATTTCGGATCCCAGCTCCGGTACTGTCACCATTAACGGGGAGGATATGACGAAAAAAAGTATCCGCTACAAAAATACCCATGGTCTCTCCCACATCCCCGAAGACCGTCATAAACATGGACTGGTACTGGAATACAATCTGGCATACAACCTGGTTCTCCAGCAGTATTTTGAAAAAGAATTTCAGAGCGGCACATTTTTAAAGAATGACCAGATCTATGACTATGCACAAAAACTGATTGAAAATTATGATATTCGAAGCAGCGAAGGGGCATTTACCACGACCCGCAGCATGTCCGGCGGCAATCAGCAGAAAGCTATTGTAGCAAGAGAAATTTCCAAAGGTCCGGATATTCTCCTTGCAGTTCAGCCTACCAGAGGTCTGGATGTTGGTGCCATTGAATACATTCACAACCAGCTGGTAAAGCAGCGTGACGCAGGTGCCGCAATTTTACTGGTATCTCTGGAATTAGATGAAGTTATGAATTTAAGCGACCGGATTTTAGTCATGTTTGAAGGCGGAATCGTTGCCGACTTAGATCCTGAGAACATTACTGTTCAGGAATTAGGTCTTTATATGGCAGGCGCTAAGAAAGAAGGTGGCACACTATGAAACCGAAACAGATAAAAGATCATACAGGCATCCTCTCTTCCATATTCGCTATTATTCTTGGACTCATTGTAGGGCTGATTATCTTGTTTCTGTGTAATCCAGAGCAGGCACTTCCCGGATTTGCTACGATTTTAAGCGGAGCCTTCACCCACGGAGCCAAAGGTGTGGGTCAGGTATTTTATTATGCCACACCAATTATTCTTACCGGTCTTTCTGTTGGTTTTGCATTTAAAACCGGACTTTTTAACATCGGTACTCCCGGCCAGTTTATTATTGGAGGCTTCGGTGCGGTTTATGTTGGAATTCTCTGGACCTCTCTCGGCCCGGCTCACTGGATTGTAGCTCTGGCAGCAAGTGTAATCCTTGGCGCTTTATGGGGGCTGGTACCAGGTATTTTAAAAGCGTACTACAACGTAAATGAGGTTATCGCCTCTATTATGATGAACTATATTGGTATGTATCTGGTAAACTGGATTACAAAAAGCTATAAACCGCTGTTTAACAATTTGAGGAACGAATCCAAGAATGTGGCGAATACAGCTAATATTCCCAAGATGGGTCTGGATAAGATTTTCCCGGGTTCCAGTGTTAACGGGGGAATTATCATCGCGATTCTGGTGGTGATCCTTATATGGGTTATTTTAAATAAGACTACATTCGGATATGAATTAAAAGCAGTGGGCTTTAACCGTGATGCCAGCAAATATGCAGGAATCAATGAAAAGAAAAGCATCATTCTTTCCATGGTAATCGCCGGTGCTATTGCAGGACTTGCAGGAGGTCTTTTATTCCTAGCAGGAACCGGAAAGCATATCGAGATTAAAGACGTACTTCCTTCCGAAGGATTTACAGGTATTTCTGTTGCACTCCTTGGTTTAAACAACCCCATCGGCGTTCTGTTCTCTGGTATCTTCATTGCATACCTGACAGCCGGCGGCTTTTACTTACAGCTGTTTGAGTTCTCCACAGAAATTATCGATATCATCGTTGCAGTTATTATCTATTTCAGCGCATTTGCCCTGATGGTAAAAATCATTATGGCAAAGTTCGTTGGACAGAAAAATGGAAAAACTGACGAAACTGGGAAAGGAGAAAAGAAATCATGAGTGTCATTTATTTTATTTTTCAGCAGACCATGTATTTCATGATTCCTCTCATGATCGTTGCACTTGGAGCCATGTTTTCCGAGCGAAGCGGTATTATTAACATCGCTTTGGAAGGTATTATGACCATGGGAGCATTTACCGGAATCCTGTTTTTAAATTTTACAGGCAACAGTATGAGCGGCCAGCTTCAGCTGATTATCGCCATATTAATATCTATGGGCACTGGAATGATCTTCTCTTTGTTCCATGCTTATGCATCCATTAACATGAAATCAAACCAGGTTATCAGCGGTACTGCTCTTAATATGTTTGCTCCTGCTTTTGCAGTATTCGTAGCCCGTGTTATTCAGGGAGTTCAGCAGGTTCCATTTAACAATACTTTCCGTATCACCTCGGTTCCTGTACTTGGCAGTATCCCATTTATCGGACCTCTTTTATTCCAGAACGCCTATATTACCACCTACGTGGGAATTTTAATCTTTGTATTATCTGCCGTTGTGCTTTACCGCTCACGATTTGGTTTAAGGCTTCGGGCATGCGGAGAACACCCACAGGCAGCGGATTCTGCGGGAATTAACGTTTACCGTATGCAGTATGCAGGAGTATTAATCTCCGGTGCTCTGGGCGGTCTGGGAGGTCTGGTATTTGTAGTTCCTACTTCCACCAACTTTAATGCAGATGTGGCAGGATACGGTTTCCTGGCATTGGCGGTATTAATCTTTGGTCAGTGGAAACCAGTCAATATCATGCTGTGTTCCCTCTTCTTCGGACTGATGAAAGCGGTGGCTTCCTCTTATTCCGGAATTCCATTCTTAAGTGCTCTGGGAATTCCAAGTTACTTCTACAAAATGGTTCCTTATATCATTACATTAATCGTATTGGTATTTACCTCAAGAAATTCCCAGGCTCCAAAAGCGGAAGGAATTCCATACGACAAAGGTCAGAGATAACAAATATGCCGCAGGACTGGATAAATCTACTGGATTTACCGCCTGCGGCTTTTTTCTTTGTCTGATCCGGTGTCACTGAACGATCTCAGTACCATATAATACATTACTAAAATGAAAAGAGTGATGTTTCCATGTCCGACTGTAATTCGTTTTGTAACTCCACCTGTAATGAACGCTCCTATTATTCCTGGGATGCCAGCGACTACGGGCCTTCACCTCTCATTCTTAATATCAATCATGATACATTAAGAAATCCTTCCTTTCGAACTACAAGATGGACAGGAGAACATATGCAGCTTACTTTTATGAGTATTCCTGTCGGGTATGATATAGGTACAGAAAGCCACCCAGGTCAGGATCAGTATTTTTGCGTTGTAGATGGAGATGGAATCATTTATATGGGGGATAGTCCATATGACCTGTTTTATTCCCAGCCTGTTGATAATGGCTGCGCAGTTTTAATTCCAGCTAATATCTGGCACAATCTGATCAATACCGGTGACCGGCCCCTGAAAATCTATTGTATCTATGCACCAATTGTCCATCTGCCGGAAACGATACACTGGACCAAACGAGACTCTGATTTGGAAAAGTGAAGGCAAAAAATCCGGAAGAAAATCTTTAAAAAGATTCTCCTCCGGATTCTGTTATTAGAAATGGAACTTATCTTCAAAGTAGCTTTTAAGCTCTGCAATTGGAACTCTTACCTGATCCATGGTATCACGGTCACGAACGGTTACTGCGTGATCTTCTTCTGAATCAAAGTCATAGGTAATGCAGAATGGAGTACCGATCTCATCCTGTCTTCTATAACGTTTACCAATGTTTCCTCTGTCGTCAAATTCACAATTATAATATTTGCGCAGTTCATCAAATACTTTTTCTGCACCTTCATTTAATTTCTTGGACAATGGAAGAACACCAATCTTAACCGGTGCTATAGCCGGATGGAAACGAAGTACCGTACGTACATCACCTTCCGCAATCTCTTCTTCATCGTAAGCTGCGCAAAGGAATGCAAGTGTTACACGGTCAGCTCCCAGAGAAGGCTCGATTACATATGGAATATAACGCTCTTTCTTCTCATCATCAAAATAGGTTAAGTCCTGACCGGAAGTGTTCTGATGCTGGGTTAAGTCGTAATCAGTTCTGTCTGCAATCCCCCATAATTCGCCCCAGCCAAATGGGAATAAAAATTCGATATCAGAGGTAGCTTTGCTGTAGAAAGAAAGCTCTTCCTGCTCATGATCTCTGACACGCATCTCATCCTCTTTCATGCCTAAGTTCTTTAACCAGCTGACACAGAATTCTTTCCAATATGCAAACCACTCTAAATCTGTATCCGGTTCACAGAAGAACTCCAGCTCCATCTGCTCAAATTCTCTGGTACGGAATGTAAAGTTTCCCGGAGTGATCTCATTACGGAAGGATTTACCAATCTGTCCGATTCCGAAAGGAATTTTCTTACGGGAAGTTCTCTGTACATTCTTAAAGTTTACAAAAATACCCTGAGCAGTCTCTGGTCTTAAATAAACCGTGTTCTTTGCATCTTCGGTAACTCCCTGAAAGGTCTTAAACATTAAGTTAAACTGGCGAATATCGGTAAAGTCATGTTTTCCACAGCTTGGGCAGCAGATATTTTTTTCATCGATATACTGTTTCATCTCTTCCTGTGACCATGCATCCACAGAACCTTCAATGGTGATTCCATGTTCGCCCATGTAATCTTCAATCAGTTTATCTGCGCGGAAACGTTCCTTACATGCCTTGCAGTCCATGAGAGGGTCAGAAAAACCGCCTAAGTGACCGGAAGCGATCCAGGTCTGGGAATTCATCAGGATAGCGCAGTCCACACCTACGTTATAAGGGCTTTCCTGTATGAACTTCTGCCACCAGGCTTTCTTAACATTGTTCTTTAATTCCACTCCCAGATTGCCGTAATCCCAGGTATTTGCAAGACCTCCGTATATTTCAGAACCAGGATATACGAATCCTCTTGACTTTGCCAGTCCCACTATCTTTTCCATTGTCTTTTCCATGATCTTAACCTCTCTTATTTAAAAATAATGTAGCTTTTTCCCTTTGTTGTCTGTGCAGTATGACTGTCCTTTATTACCACATTGTCGGAAACAAGCAGAATCTTTCCCTGGGTCTGTATGGTTACGGGATTGGCTGATGTTACAACAACCGCCTGGCTCGCACCTTTTTTGGATACTGCCTTATCATCCGCTTTTTTCCCATCCGAAGCTTTTATAAAGGTTACTTTTTCTGATTGACTCTGACTATAAACTTCAGACAGCTTATTTACCTCAATAGATTCTACCAGATTAGCTTTATCTTCATACTGGGTTGTAAATCCAATCAAAGCCTCAGCAGTAGCGTAATGAAATACCATCTTAGCCGTTCCCTTATCCAGTGTACAGGTATCTAAAGTGACCTGATTCTGCCCGTTGGCTCCGTTATACTGAGAAACTGCCTCTTCCAGAAATGCTTTCAGTTCATCCCCATTATAATAATCCTGCTGCGCATAAGATTCCACCGTTGCAGTCTGAAGGGTTCCTTCTTCTGTTACAAAGATTCTGCTGCTCTCTGAATTTAAGGTGCTGCTGCCGCTGTTCCCAAGACAGCCTGTCAGCATGCCCGCAGTCAGCAAAACAGCCAGAACCGCTTTCCTTTTCTTCATCCAATTTCCTCCTGCATTGGCACATATGAGAGCATTATACCAAATGCTGCCTTTCATTTCAATACTTAACTCCCCATCATCGTCTGCAAAATATCCAGAGAATGAAACTCACGGTCAACGTACCGCTTTTTATTGATTTCCACACAGCGTGAGAATTCCACGAGCACCGGTTCCGTCAGAGTAAAGGTATATAAATGCTCGATAGGGGAACCAATGACATACTCCCAGGCATAGTTAGCCGAATCACTGACCTGCCGCGGCGGTTTCTCTGTATATTCCCCGCTTAATACCATGGCCTTCAGTTCAAAAATCCGCAGAACCAGCTGGTTATTTAAAGCAGGCTTTAAAAGAGCCCTTACCGACTGGTATAAAAGCTTTAACAGTCCGGTCCCATCTATGTTTTCCCTGGAATAGTAATCGGAAAATTCCAGGAAATAAGAGCCATAGCAGGTACATTCCATATCAGCTGCCAGTTCATCAAAATAATTGGAAATTTCCGCAGACTGAAGTGTGTAGGAATCCCTGCCGGCATAAAGGGAAAACTGGCCAAAGGCAAAGGGCCTGCTCACCGCCATAAACGGATTGCCCGGCCTCCTTGCACCCCTGGCAAATGCGGTAATTTTCCCTCTTTCCCTGGTCAGTATCACAAGACGCTTATCCATCTCTCCTACTGGAGAAACCTTTAATACCATTCCTGTCAGTTTCTCTGTTTCCCTCAATGTCTACCACCGTTTTTAAATATCCTTCTGGCTATACCCATAATTTTTCATATATAATTCACTGTCACGCCACTCTTTGCGAACCTTGACCCACAGCTGTAAATTCACCTTCATCTCCAGCTGAGCTTCGATCTCTCTTCGTGCAGCGCTTCCAATTCTTTTTAACATGGCTCCGCCTTTACCAATGATGATTCCCTTATGGGATTCCCGCTCACAGATAATATTAGCTTCGATATCCATGATTCCGTTATCCCGTTCCTTCATTTTCTCTACTGTTACTGCAATACCATGAGGAATCTCATCGTTTAAAAGCCGGAGTGCCTTTTCTCTGATCAGTTCTGCGCAGATCTGACGCATGGGCTGGTCAGTCACCGTGTCTTCATCGTAATACTGGGGACCTTCCGGAAGATACTTATAAATCAGCTCCAGCATTAAATCCGTATTTTTATCCTTTAAGGCAGATACCGGAACGATCTCTGCAAACTTACAGATATCTTTATAGGCGTTTATAAATGTGAGGATCTCTTCCTGGTTCTTCACCGTATCAATCTTATTAATTACTAAAATTACCGGCGTTTTTACCTGGTTCAACTGCTCGGCGATATGCTGCTCTCCTGCTCCGATAAAGGTAGAAGGCTCCACCAGCCACAGAACTACATCCACTTCCTTTAACGTATGCTCTGCCACATTTACCATATACTCTCCCAGCTTGTTTTTCGCCTTGTGGATTCCCGGAGTATCATGGAATATAATCTGCCCCCTGTCATCCGTATATACGGTCTGAATCTTGTTTCTTGTTGTCTGCGGCTTGTCCGAAGTAATGGCAATCTTCTGTCCGATTAAATGATTCATCAGAGTAGATTTACCCACATTAGGGCGCCCGATTAAAGAAACGAAGCCAGATTTATAATTTTGATCCATATAGATTCTCCTTTGTGTTATGAGTGGAATAAGTTCTTTGTTTCTGTAAACATAGAGCTTTCCGCTGCGATTTTTTCTTCATTGCCAATGACGCAGAGACTGCCGGTGCTTAATACCGCTTTTACGATAGGAGCCAGTCTTCTGATATCTTCCTGTGATGCATTTAACACTTCTTCCCGCTCTTTTTCCATCATTTCCCTGGTCACACCTGATATATAGGCGGACAGACCGCGGTTTCCTTTGGTAGACGGCGGATATGGGACATCCATGTCGCTGATGGTTCCGATTACGTATTTGGTCATATCCCGATCTTCTACCTGGAAATTCTCCAAATACTCCACCACGCCTTCGTAGATCTGGTTTGTTTCTTTTAAGTTAGGATCCCGGTATGAGGCAAAATAGCCTTCGCCAGAACGTCCGAATCCGCTCATGCAGCCGTAAGCGCCTCCCTTGACTCTTAAATTGATCCAAAGGTAGTCATAACTTAAAATAACTTTTAATATTTTTAATGCTCCGGTATAGTCCATTCCTGTGCCTGCAAAGGTTCCGCATCTTGCCACATAGTTAACCTGGGAAGCGGTTGTAAAGCCTTCGTTTCTGTTTCCTGACGGGTAGAGGAATGAATACCGCTTTTCGTCTCCAGCAGGCAGTCCATCCGTCAGGTTTTTCATTGCATCAGGTAAAAGGGCATAACCTTCTTTGTCTGCTGTATAGCTGACCAGCATATTGCCGGTTGTAAAAAGCTTTTTCACCACAGACTGAAATCTGGCTATAAATGTTTTCTTATCAGCCGGATATTCCTTATCCAGCTTTTCCAAAAATTCATAATAACCGATTCCACCGGTTATATCATTAAAATAGGCTGCTGAGGAGAAATAGGATGTGGCCCTTGCCACTGCCGCCGAATGGCATGCTCCTTCCAGTTTCATTCTCGCTCTGGATCTGGTTTCACTGATTACCTCTCCTACCCGCTTTTCATCATCTAAAAGAGAACGGGTCAGTATTTCATTTAAAATAGAAAATCCGAAATCGATTTTATCATAAAGCACTCTTACACTTGCCATGAAATAACCTTTAAACTGACCTCTGTTTTGTAAATCAGGATAAGAGGTGACACTGAAGCTGACACCACCGCTGTTTAAATGAATCTCACTGGCTAAATCTCCATAAGTGTAATTCTCAGTATTCACATATCCAAGCAGGGATTTTAAAAATCCCACATAAGGTAAATCCTCCATCGGCAGAACCGATGTATCAAACAGAACTTTTAAGTAACCAATTCCGGAACTGGGCATCTCATGATGAATCACCTTAACTCCACGGACATCCTTTTCTTCCCAGATAATCTCTTCCGGCTCCCTGCTGATATCTTCTCTGGCAAGCATGGGGATCTTTTCCAAAGCTTCCTGGGGAGAGGGGTTTTCCTGGTATTCCCTTAACGCTTTTGTCTGAATGATTAACCGGTCAATCTCTTCTTCGGAAAGAGATGCCTTATATTCAGCAAGCTTTGCCGCTGTTTTTCTGTCTTCTTCCGCTGTTAAGTTCTTTTTGGGGCTGACGGTTAATACTGCCTCAAAAGGATTATCTAACAGATACTCTCTGATCAGCTGTTCGAAATAGCCGTCATCCACTACTTTCTTTAAATAATCAAAGGTGGCCTGATACTGTAAATGCATCATGGGATCCCCATCATAAAGCCAGCTGTCCATACACTGAAGTCCATACATCAGCCCTTTTGGTGCGGAACCGTAATCTGCTTCCCGATAACGGAATTCATAGTAATTCATGCCTGCCTTTAAGCTCTTTTTGTTAATGCCTTCATCTGCCAGCTTTCTTAAGGTTCCCTTGACCACTGCAAGGAACTCTCCCAGCTGCTCTTTGTTGGCATTCTTTGCAATTACAGTAAAATACGGCTGTAAAATTCCGCTGTCGTATCCACCAAGAATATCCTGGCCAATTCCTGCATCAATCAGTGCCTGTTTTAAAGGAGCACCTGGCGCATCAAGAAGGGTATACTCAAGAATCTGGAATGCCACATACAGTTTGGGATCCAGATCGGTACCCACTACGGTGTTGATGGAAAGATAGGTGGCGTTTTCTTCGGATTCCCCTTCAGTTATGGAATAGAATGTCTCTTCCTGTACCGGATGTTCAAAGGGTTTCTGTCTCTCAATTCTGGAATCAACCTCTGCCTGATCATAGTGGCTTAAATACTCACGGTCCAGCCATGTAAGCTTTTCTTCCATATCCATATCGCCGTAAAGGTAAATATAACTGTTGGAGGGGTGATAATACTTCCTGTGGAAATTTAAGAATTCCTCATATGTGAGATCCGGAATAAAGGATGGATCTCCGCCAGATTCCTGACCATAGCAGTTATCCGGGAAAAGTACCTTTCTGGTAAAACGGTCAAGAACTTCTTCCGGAGAGGAAAAAGCACCTTTCATTTCATTGTAAACTACTCCGTTGTAGATTAAATCCGAGTCTTTCTCTTCCAGCTCATAATGCCAGCCTTCCTGCATAAAGATCTTCTCTTCTTTATAAATGTTGGGATGAAGTACTGCATCCACATAGACATTCATCAGGTTATGAAAATCCTTTTCATTGCAGCTGGCAACCGGGTATACGGTTTTATCCGGATAAGTCATGGCATTTAAGAATGTGTTAAGAGAACCTTTGACCAATTCCACAAAAGGGTCTTTTACAGGGAACTGATCAGAACCGCATAAAACGCTGTGTTCCAGAATGTGTGCCACTCCAGTGCTGTCTCCCGGAGGAGTCCTGAATCCAATGTTAAATACCTTATTATCATCGTCACATGGTATAATGAAAATTCTGGCTCCGCTTTTCTTATGATGGAGTACGCATCCTGTGGCGTTTAACTCCGCAATTTCTTTTTCCTCCACAACCTCATAGGCTGCAAGATTTTTTAATTGATTCATATATGATTTCTTCCTCCTGCAAATTCTGTATTAATTACATATTGCCCACTAATTTGTCTTTTAATATAGCGGCGCATTCTCTGACGCAAAAATGTAGAAAAAGAACTGGATCGGATCCGCAGGATATTCCGTAAATATCAGGAATGCCCCATTTTTTAGCAATTTGCTGGGCGCGGAATACGTGAAAATCACTGGTCAGCACTCCCACTCTAATGGGTTTATCGGGCACCTCTTCAAATGCCCCCGGAACCACAATACCCGGGCTGTTTAACCGGCTGGCCTTATTCCTTGCCTGGTCCTCTTCAATGGCAACACGGCTGTAAGCAATGTTCTCAACTGTACTGTAAGAACGTGTTTCTAAAATAAGCTGTTCTTCTCTTACACCATTATAAATCAGATAATCTCTCATGGCCTCTGCCTCGGCAACCGGCTCATCTTCTCCCCTGGCACCGGATAACACGAGAATCGTGCCTGGGTTCTTATCCACATATTCCACCGCCTTATCCAGGCGTTTTTTTAAGGATTTTGTAATCCCTGTCTCCTTTACTTTTGCCCCCAGAACGATCACATAGTCCAGATTCGAAGTATCACGGACAGCCACACCTGTAAATACCAGAATCTCAACTACAGCAAACACTAAAACACCGGTGCAGCACATGGTGGCAGCCGAAACCGGAACCCACAAAGGAACTTTATCCTTATGCTTTATATAGGTTTCCCATCCTCCTGCCAATAACATGCATATGGCGGCGAAAAACAGCCAGATCAGGGAAAAAGATGTGGTTAAACCGGAATAAACCACAATCACAATATAATAAATGACACATATAACAGCTATCAGCCACAAAATCCATATCATACGTAAGCCTCCGCTCTGCCAGCTTCTAATTTATTTAAACTGATTTAGACATTCTATAGCATACCACAATATGGCAGTTTCTACAACAACCACCCGGATTTGCAAGAAAAGAAAAGAAAAACACCATCCGGCAGTTACCTGCCATGCCGGACAGTGCTTAAAATCTGATTTTATTCCATTTCACTTCTGCGAAGAATATCGTATGGTTCCAACTGTTCATCAAGTTCCACAAAAAGGATCTGTCTTGCATGAGGTGCACTTTCCTGCGCCTCCCCGTCTTCATTCCAGATACCTTTCACCGTTACTTCCAGGTTTCTTCCGTCAGGCTTCATGACCTCAATGGTTTCTCCCACAGTAAATTTATTCTTCTGCTCGATTCTTGCAAACCCTCTTTCATCAACAGCTTCAACCGTTCCTAAATAGGTGTAGTTTTTTACATAGGTGTTGTTGTCATAAATCTGAGTGGTTTCATCGGGCTTGCCGAAATAAAAACCGGTTGTAAACTCTCTGTAGGTACATTTCCCGATTTCGGAACGGTACCAGTCCAAATTAGCTTTATAAAGCTCAGGATCTTTGTTGTAATCATCAATGGCTTTCCGGTAAGTTCTGGCCACCGTTGCTACATAAAGAGCCGTTTTCATACGTCCTTCTATCTTAAAGCTGTCAATTCCGGCATCCATCATCTCTGGAATATACTCAATCATGCATAAATCCTTGGAATTAAAGATGTAAGTCCCACGTTCATTTTCATAAACCGGCATATACTCGCCCGGGCGCTTTTCTTCCACAAGGGAATACTTCCATCTGCAGGGATGGGTACAGGCTCCCTGGTTTGCATCTCTTCCGGTCATATAGTTGCTCAGTAAGCAGCGGCCGGAATAGGACATGCACATGGCTCCGTGTATAAAGCTTTCAATCTCTAAATCTTCCGGAATTTTTCCCCGGATTTCTTTAATCTCAGCAAGAGACAGTTCTCTGGCAGATACCACACGTTTTGCTCCCAGCTGATGCCAGAACAGGTAAGTTCCGTAATTTGTATTATTGGCCTGGGTGCTGATATGAAGCTCCATATCCGGAATCACCCGTTTTGCAATGGCAAATACACCCGGATCGGAAATAATCACTGCATCCGGCTTTATTTCTTTTAATTCGTTAAAATATTCCTCTACTCCGGAAAGATCATCGTTGTGAGCCAGAATATTGGCTGTGATATAGACTTTTACCCCGTGTTCGTGGGCAAAGGCAATTCCTTCCCGGATATCATCATTTGTGAAGTTTTTTGCCTTGGCGCGCAGTCCAAAGGCTTCTCCTCCGATATAAACAGCATCTGCACCGTAAATAACTGCGGTTTTTAACACTTCCAGGCTGCCTGCCGGAATCAAAAGTTCGGTCTTTCTCATGAAACTCCTCTCTCGTACTTCTCTTTCAAAATGCTCACGGTAATTCCGTCTCCAATTGGAACCACCGATGTAATAAGCTGGTCACAATGCTTTAATTCAAACAAATATTCCCGCATCCGGTTGTGAATGGTCCGGTTGCGCCGCTCTACTGCATAGCGGGATTCTATAATATCTCCATCCTGAAGAACATTGTCTGAAATCAGCATTCCGCCTGGCCTTAAAAGTTCAAGAATTCTGGGAAGCCAGACTAAATACTGGCCTTTGGCGGCATCTAAAAAGACAAGGTCAAAGGGGCCGCTAAGCCCCTCTAATACCTCCTCGGCATCCCCTTCATACAGGGTAATCCGATCCGTTTCTCCGGCTTTCTCAAAATTAGACTTCGCCTGGGGAATTCTTTTCTCGTATTTTTCTATGGTTGTGATATGGCAGTTACGAGGCATCACCTCTGCCATCAAAAGGGCAGAATATCCCACCGCTGTTCCCACCTCCAATATGGCCTGTGGCTGCATGGCGGCAGTCATTGTCTGTAGAAAAGCGGCGGTTTCTTCCCGAATTACCGGAACCCCTTCCATTCTTGCCTTTTCTCCAATCTCTGTAAGAAGCCCGTTTCGGTCTGTCTCCAGAGATTTTATATATTCCGTTATCCTGTCGTTAACAATCATTGTTTATCTTTCTTTTCCTCCGTATTATCATTCATCATCTGAAGGATCTCCCTGGAGGTCATGGAAGTATTAAAGGTATAGATACCCGGATTCACCTTATAATCAAAGAACTTTGCCTGTATGATAAAGGAATATTCATTGGCAATTAAGCCGCTCCCCTTTAAAAGTCTGGCTAACCGCGCAGCTGATGCACCCTTTTCCACAGTAATGTTCTTATCCTGGCCGGGTTTTTGTTCAACTGCGGAGGCATAGAATATCTCATGTCCAAAATCATAGCCTCTGGTCACGCCTTCGTACAGCAGCATTACGACCAGTGCAAAAATGATAAGTCTGGAGGATATGGCTATGATCGCTCCTGTTATTTTATTTATCTCACTCGTTGTCCGGCTCATAACGATCCATTCCTTTCGCCTTAAAGGCAGGAGTTATAAAAAACTCCTAAACCTCCATAATGATCGGCAGAATCATGGGATTACGCTTCATGCGCTTCCAAAGGAAATCGCTTAAGCTGTCCCGGATAATATTCTTAATTTTACCCCAGTCGTTGATCTTGCGTTCCAGGCAGTCCTGAACTGCATCATTTACAATGGTTCTTGCCTCTTCCATCAGATCCTCAGATTCTCTTACATATACAAATCCTCTTGATACAATGTCCGGTCCTGCAAGAAGCTGATTGGAGTATTTTTCCAGAGTCAGCACAACCACAATAATTCCGTTCTGTGCCAGATTCTGTCTGTCTCTTAATACGATATTACCTACATCACCAACTCCCAGTCCGTCTACCAGGATACCTCCGGACTGAACGTGATCTACTACTTTCCAGGATTCTGATCCCAGCTCCACTACGTCACCGGAGGACATGATAATTACGTTCTCCTTTGGAATACCCATAGACTGAACCACACTCTTTTGTGCAATTAAGTGACGGTATTCTCCATGTACCGGAATGGCGTACTGGGGACGAACCAGAGCATACATAAGCTTAATCTCTTCCTGGCATGCGTGTCCGGATACATGGGTATCTTCGCAGATTACCTCAGCACCTTTCATGGAAAGTTCATTAACTACCTTAGAGACTGCTTTTTCATTGCCTGGAATCGGGTTAGAGCTTAATATAATCACATCGTTTGGCTTAATGGAAATCTTTTTGTGAGTACTTCCTGCCATACGGGAAAGAGCTGCCATGGATTCTCCCTGGCTTCCCGTTGAGATAATCACGGTCTGCTCATCGGGATAATTCTTCAGCTGATCAATGTCAATTAACGTGCCTTCTGGAATAGCGATATATCCCAGCTCACTGGCCGTACCGATTACATTAACCATACTTCTGCCTTCTACTACAACTTTACGCCCGTTCTTGGCAGCGGAATTGATTACCTGCTGCACACGGTCCACGTTGGACGCAAAAGTTGCCACTATAATTCGGTTATTCTTATGATCTGCAAATATATTATCAAAGGTCTTTCCAACCGTCTTTTCCGACTGGGTAAAGCCTGGTCTCATGGCATTGGTACTGTCACACATGAGGGCTAGCACACCTTTTTTTCCAAGTTCTGCAAAACGCTCTAAATCTGCCGGTTCTCCAAATACCGGAGTATAGTCAATCTTAAAGTCTCCTGTATGAAGAATTACACCTGCCGGTGAGAAAATAGCAAGAGCAGATGCATCAGCGATGCTGTGGTTTGTCTTGATGAATTCAATACGGAAGCAGCCTAAATTAATGGACTGTCCATGCTTAATCACCTTTCTCTTGGTGTTTTTCAAAAGATTATGTTCTTTTAATTTGTTTTCGATTAATGCGATGGTAAGTTTGGTTCCATAAACCGGCACATTGATCTCTTTTAAAATATAAGGGAGTGCACCGATATGATCCTCGTGACCATGGGTGATAACAAATCCCTTTACTTTGTTAATATTTTGTTTCAAATAGGAAACATCCGGGATTACCAGGTCGATTCCAAGCATATCATCTGTGGGAAATGCCAGTCCGCAGTCCACAACAATGATGCTGTCCTCGTATTCAAAAGCAGTGATATTCATACCAATCTGCTCCATTCCTCCTAAGGGAATGATTTTTACTTTCGCGTTGCTGTCTTGTTTCTTCAATCTTTTACCTCCGTTTTATTATTTCCCGTCCTGATCTTCTTCCATTTTCTCCCGGCATTCCCTGCAGTACCCGTGAAGTTTCACTTCATGATCTGTTACCATAAACCCCTCTGTATCAAGAAGTGCCTGTTCCAGAGTATCTAAAAGGTCGCCTTTAAAGGAAAATACTTTTTGGCATCGGCTGCAAATGGCATGGTGGTGGTGATGTCCGGACTCACGATTAAAGCCCCCCAGTTCGTAGCGGGCAAATCCATCATCAAAGCTGACCTTATCAATTACTGACAAATCCACCAGCACCTGTACAGTCCTGTAAATCGTGGCAAGTCCGATCTCCGGGCAGCTCTGTCTGGCCAGATCATAAATCTCCTCTGCAGTCAGATGTTCTCCCGGACGCTCAGCCATGAGTTCCAGCACCAGCATACGCTGATTGGTCACCTTGAGTCCTTTTTTTCGAAGCATATCTTTAAAAACTTCCTGTTCCATACAACAGTCCCTCAATCACTTACCATCATTTTTCAATATCCACATCCGCTCCGTCAAGCAGTTCGGAAAATATTTTAAATAAATAATCTATCTCGTTATCATCCTCAACAAACTCATACAAAGCTTCTTCTTCATTCTGCTTTGACATGTCTTTTAAGATGTAACATTCTCCTTCTTCATCTTCATCTGTGGAATCAGTTACCAACAGATAATTCATACCATTAATTCTGGTTTCTTCCAAAACATAAAAAACAATTTCTTCCCCTTCGTCATTGGTCAGGGTAATTTTTCTCTCTTCACTGTTCATTGCCTGTCTCCCGTTTTAAACTGTCTAAATATCCCTGCAGAATCAGTCCTGCTGCCACCTTGTCAATAACTGCTTTCCGGTTTTCCCGTCTCACACCGCTTTCCATTAAAATTCTTTCAGAAGCGGCCGTAGTCAGTCTCTCATCCCATAAAACCACAGGAAGTCCTGTCCGGCGTTCCAGCATATCTTTAAATTCCTCAGTCTTCTTAGCTCTGTCTCCAGCCGTGTTATTCATATTCTTAGGATAACCCAAAACAATGGTTTCAATCTCATAATCCTGAATCAGTTCCTCAATCCGGGCACAGGTTCTTCTCAGTTTATTTTCTTCTTCTCTCGTAATTGTCTCCACACCCTGGGCAGTTATACCCAGTAAGTCGGAAACTGCAACTCCCACAGTCTTAGAACCGTAATCAAGTCCCATGATCCTCATATTTCCTCTTTCCTGTCCATGCTTTTTGGACATAAAGGTATGTTCGTTAGAACGCTCCTCTTTCCTGTCCATGCTTTTTGGACAACAAAACAAAGCTGGTTCGCAGCCAACTAGATAAAAACAAACTGCCAGACTCCGCCTCTTACCACTTCATCTGACAGCTGTAACGCATTGCAAAGGTCTTATAAGTTGAAACCTACCCGACAGACGCCTGATGGCGTCATTACTTTAATTTCGTATCAATATATACCCGCATCAGTTCTTCCAGAATCTCGTCCCGTTCCACTTTCATGATCAGACTTCTGGCATTCTTATGGCTGGTGATATAGGTAGGGTCACCTGACATAATATACCCCACAATCTGGTTAACCGGATTATAGCCTTTTTCTGTGAGGGCAATATAAACCTGTTCCAGTACCTGACTTACGTCCAGCTTATTTTCCTGGACTGCTTTAAAAAATTGTGTATTATGAATATCGCCCATGTTTCTCACGTCCTTTAACTGTTCTCCTTTATTTTAAACCATAATCATGGATTCGGCAAGACAAAAATAATTTTTGTCTCTTAACATTTTAAAAATATGATTTCATCTGTCAGCATTTTCCATAAAGTTCCCTTTATCATCCGGCCTTTTAATCCTTCTTCGAAAGGCACTGCTGCTTTTATATATTCTTTTGTATGGCCAATCACATAACGCTTTCCATCTACCTCATATTCCTCTTCCATCAGCACTTCGGTCTGACTTCCCAGATGAGATTCACGGTAAGAAAGTGACATCTCCCGTTCCAGAGACAGAAGCTCACCGCTTCGTTTTGTTTTTACAGATTCCGGGATCTGATCCGGCATATCTGCCGCTCTGGTTCCGTTTCTGACCGAATATTTAAACACATGCATTTCGTAAAACTGGAGTTTTTTTAAATATTCTCTGGTGGTTTCAAATTCAGCGTCGGTTTCCCCAGGAAACCCTACTATGATATCGGTCGTTATGGCAGGATTCTTAAATGCACTGCGAAGAAGCTCACAGCCTGTTAAGTATTCTTTTGTGTTATATCTCCGGTTCATACGCTTTAACGTAGCATCACAGCCGCTCTGCAAAGACAGGTGGAAATGAGGGCATATTTTTTCCATCCCGGCAAGTGCTGTGGCAAATTCTTCGGTTATAATCCTTGGTTCCAGGGAACCCAGACGGATTCGTTTGATTTCCGGTATTTCATTTACTTTTATAATTAATTCCAACAGGCCGATTCTCTCCTCAGCCGTAAAATCCATGCCATAAGAGCTTAAATGAATTCCCGTTAAAACAGCTTCCTCATATCCCAGAGCTGCCAGCCGTCTGATTTCTTCCACCACTTCCTGGGGCTTTCTGCTTCTGACCCGTCCTCTGGTGTAAGGGATGATGCAGTAACTGCAGAATTGGTTACAGCCATCCTGCACCTTCACAAATGCTCTGGTGTGATCGCCGATCCTGCTGATGGAAAGATTCTCATATTCAGCGGTATGGCTGATGTCAATCACTGTTTCTTCCTCTGTCACTTTGTTCTGTGCAAAGTAATCCTCCAGAATGGAAACCAGCTCTGTCTTCTTATTATTTCCTATCACCAGATCGACTGCTTCGTCTTTTTTCAGTTCTTCGCCTGCTGCCTGGACATAACATCCGGCTGCAATAACGACTGCACCTGGATTCATTTTCTTGGCGCGGTGAAGCATCTGTCTGGATTTGCGGTCTGCAATGTTGGTTACAGAACAGGTGTTGATAATATAAACGTCTGCGCCTTCCGCAAATGGCACGATCTCATAGCCTGCGTTTTCCAAAAGCTGCTGCATAGCTTCTGTTTCATATGAATTTACCTTGCACCCAAGGTTATGCAGGGCTGCCTTTCTCATTTTATTTTCTCCTATCTAAATATTGCTTAAATTTTCAGTATTTTCATGTAAAATTACCATTGACTTTTATACAATAAATCAGTAGTATTGAAGTGAAAAAGGGGGCGGTTCCCTGATTAATAAAAGAGCTCACGCAAGGAGGTTTTTCACATGAAAACAGTTCGTATATCTTTAAATTCCATCGACAAAGTAAAATCTTTCGTAAATGACCTGACAAAATTTGATACAGACTTTGATCTTGTTTCCGGCAGATATGTGATCGATGCAAAATCCATTATGGGTATTTTCAGCCTGGATTTATCCAAGCCCATTGATTTAAATATTCATTCCGAAAGCGCTGTCGATGAAATCTTAAACATTTTATCTCCATATATTGTAGATTAACTTGATTAAGAGTTATTTGAGAAATGGGGTCCGTCCTTCTAATAAGGAGCCGGACCCCATTTTTTCTTTAACACCAGACTTTTTCTACAGTACGAATGGCCGTCTCAACCAGCTCATCAATCTTTTCTTCCAGTTTTTCTTCTGAACGCTCAATCATTTTAATGCTTGGCTTTGTAACGGGGTGCTTTGCAACAAAGATGGTGCAGCAGTCCTCAAAAGGAAGTACAGAAGTTTCATAAGTTCCGATCTTTTCTGATACGTCAACAATCTCCTGTTTATCAAAACCGATTACCGGACGGAATACCGGAATTGTACAGGCTGCATCTGTAGCTGCCAGTGACTGCATGGTCTGTGAGGCTACCTGTCCGATACTTTCTCCTGTGATTAATGCCTGCGCTCCTGCTTCTCCTGCCAGATGCTCAGCAATCCGCATCATATAGCGTCTCATGATGATTGTAAGTTCCTCATGAGGACATTTGTCATAAATATAAAGCTGAATGTCAGTAAAATTCACGATATGAAGGTGAACTGGCCCGGAATATCTGGAAACCAGCTTTGCAAGGTCAATGACCTTTTCCTTTGCCCGTTCGCTGGTATAGGGCGGAGCATGGAAATAGACTGCGTCAATTTTAACTCCCCGTTTTGCAATCATATAACCAGCTACCGGACTGTCGATTCCACCGGATAATAAAAGCATGGCTTTTCCGTTGGTTCCTACCGGCATTCCTCCCGGTCCCGGAATAATTTTGGAATAAATATTAATTTTATTTCTTACTTCTACATAAAGCATAACTTCCGGCTTATGAACATCAACCTTTGTGTCAGGAAATGTATGAAGAATCACTTCTCCCAGATCCCGGTTAATCTGTTCTGAGTTAACCGGATACCGTTTGTTTCCTCTTCTTGCATACACTTTAAATGTAAAATGTTTATCGTCATAATACTGGTCCACATAAGTTAAAACCTGTTGTTTTAAATCCTCATAACCATTGTCCTCCACCTGAACCATTGGGCAGATGGCCGCGATTCCGAATATGCGGCTTAATGATTCCACAACTTCATCAAAGTCGAATTCGGACTGGGCACTGGCATAGATACGACCTGATTCCTTGGAAACGATAAAATCTCCATCCAGCCTCTTTAATGCATGGCGGATGTGTGCCACAAGAGCATCCTCAAATAAGAAACGGTTTTTTCCTTTTACACCGATTTCTGCGTATTTAATTAAAAATGATTGATATTGCATCTGTTGTCCTTTCTTTTAAAAACCCAATTAACCTCTCTGGTACCGCCTGAGTACAGGCAGCAGATCCTTTAAGGTTTGTATGCAGTAGTCCACTTCTTCCCTTGTATTAAAAACTCCAAAACTAAATCTTAAGGTGGAATCCAAAAGTTCCGGTTTTATACCAATACCTTTTAAGGTTCCGCTGACAGCCGGATGATTGGAGGAACAGGCAGAACCTGAAGATACATAGATCTCTTTCTCCTCCAGCGCGTGAAGGAGTACTTCACTGCGGATCCCTGAAAAGCTGGCACTGACAATCTGTGGTGCCGACAATTCTCCTTTTAAGCTGTTTATGGTTACTCCGTCTATTTCTGACAGTCTGTCAATCAAATAATCCTTAAGCTCTGTAATAGCACGGATCTTCTCTCTGTGATTGGTATACATATAGTTTGCGGCTGCAGATAAACCTGCAACACCCGGAACATTTTCCGTACCGGAACGCATACCTCTTTGCTGGCCTCCGCCATAAATCATGGGTCTTATTTTAACCCGTTTGTCAACGTAAAGAAAACCGACCCCTTTCGGGCCATGGATTTTGTGAGCGCTTACTGAGAGCAGGTCAATTCCCTGGCTCTTTGGCCGGATCAAAAGCTTCCCGTAAGCCTGTATTGCATCTACATGAAATAAAATGTTCGGATTTTTCTTCTTAATAATTTTAGAAATGGCTTCCACTGGTTCAATGGCGCCGATCTCATTGTTTACATACATGATGGAAACCAGAATCGTCTCAGGACAGATTGCTTCCTCCAATTCTTCCAGGTTAATATGACCCTGTCCGTCAACAGAAAGATAGGTCACCCGAAATCCCTGCTCTTCCAGATAGGCAAGAGGGTTGTATACGGAAGCATGTTCAATTCCAGTACTGATAATATGGTTTCCCGCCCGTTTATTGGCCATGGCAGTCTCGATAATAGCCATATTGTTGGACTCGGAACCGCCGGATGTAAATACAATTTCCTTTGCAGCCACCTTTAAAGTTCCTGCAATGGTTTCGGCAGCTTCTTTGATATACCGTTCCGCATCCAGTCCTTTTTTATGCCTGGCTGATGGATTTCCATAATCCTCCATCATTGTTTTTAATACAATTTCTTTTACCGGCTCCAGAACTTTGGTTGTTGCCGAATTATCAAAATATGCTTCCATTTATGTCATCTCCCTAAACGCTTTCCAACTGAAACCCAAGTACGGAAAGAACGAAAAGTCCAGCTGTTTCCGTGCGTAAAATACGTTTTCCCAGTGTAATTGTATGTGTGCCGTATGATTCTCCAAGTTCCACTTCCCCGTCTTCAAAGCCGCCTTCCGGTCCGATGAAAATTCCAACTTTCATACCCGGTTTTATGCGGGAAACAATCTCCCTTGTGTGCACCATTCCTTCTGCATGTTCAAAAGGAAGCAAAAGAATGTCAAATTCCTTTGCATATTCAAAGGCTTCCCGAAGAGTCTTCACACCGGTTACTTCCGGAATCAAAAGCCGTTTAGACTGCTTGGCCGCACTTTCAGAAACAGCCGCCCAGCGTTTGATTTTTGACTCCTCTTTCTTTTTGTCGAGCTTCACTACAGCCCGCTTTGTTTCAACCGGAATGATTTTAAACACTCCCAGTTCAACCGCCTTTTGTATAATCAGCTCCATCTTGTCGCTTTTGGGAAGTCCCTGAAATAAATAAATTTCCACAGGCAGCTCCGTGCCGCCTTCCCGGATCTCTAATATCTTTGCCGTGACCTCATCAGAAGAAATGGACAGAATTTCACACAAATAATCCTTATCCACTCCATTGCTAAGCAATATCTCTTCTCCAGGTCCCATGCGCAGAACATTTTTTATATGTTTTACATCCGTTCCGGCAATCCGGACCGTGGTCTCCCCGATTTGGTCCTGCTGCACAAAAAAATGATACATCTCTGTTCTCCTATTTCTTTCTGACTGTCACAGAAACCCATTCTCCCTGATAGGTAATCTCCACCAGTTCAAAGGCATCGTTGGCAGCAAAGGCCTGCTTTACAGCTTCTTCCTTCATATTAATGATACCGGAAGTAATAAATACAGTTCCTTTCTTCATATGAACCGGAACTTCCTTCTGTAAGGGGATAATGACATCGGCCAGAATATTGGCCACTACTACATCATATTTTTCAAAGCCTGCAGCTTCTTTTACTTCTTTATCATCAATAATATTGCCTTTTAAAACTTTAAACTTATCCGGATGTATATGATTGGATTCCATATTTTCCATAACGGCAGTAATGGCATTTTCATCTAAGTCTGTTCCGAATACTTCCCCGGCTCCAAGCTTAAGTGCTGTAATTCCAAGTATTCCGCTCCCGGTACCTACATCAAGAACAAGGTCACCCGGTTTTACATATTTTTTTAACTGGCGGATGCAAAGCTGTGTGGTCTCATGCTGACCTGTACCAAAGGCAGTACCAGGATCAATTTCGATCAGAAGCTTTTCTTTATGTTCTTTGGGGATCTCCTCCCAGGTAGGCTTAATTAAAATATCGTCAACGGTAAACGGTTTAAAATACTGTTTCCAGTTATTAATCCAGTCTTTATCCTCTGTCTCGCTGGTTTCAATGGTACGGGCTCCTAAGTCCGTAAACATGGAAAGCTCATCAAGTCCCTCTTCCACCTTTATTAACATCTCTTCTATATTGGTATCAGAGTCCGGATCTAAGTAAAAGCTGACTCTTGCAATTCCCTCATCAGGCGGTAGTTCCGGAAGAATGTCAATAAACATCCCTTTGGTTTCCGCTTCAGTAAGAGGAATATTATCTTCGATTTCGATTCCTTCAATTCCGATGTCATCAAACATGCTGCTGACTAAATCAACAGCCTCAGTTGTTGTAGTAAGAGTAAATTTTTTCCATTTCATAACAATTCCCTATCCTTTTATAATTTTCACAAAGAGACACAACAAAACCACAAGCACAACAGGGCGTACAATCTTCAGCCCGTTTTTCACCACAAGTCCGGAACCGATGTAATGTCCTGCAATGCAGAATACACCAGCTGCAAGACCAAGTGGAATTAATACTTTACCATTTATTAAAAATGTTGTCAGAGCCGCAATGTTGGAAGATAAATTAATCACCTTGGTGGTTCCGGAAGCACTTCTGATATCCATTCCTGCAAGGCCGGTCAGTACAAGAAGCAAAAACGTTCCCGTTCCAGGCCCGTAAAAGCCGTCATAGCAGCCAATCACAAGGGCAGCCCCCATGGTGATCAGAATCATTTTTCTCTCAGATACTTCCTTATTTTCTTCCTGCTCTCCCAAATCTTTATTCTTTAATACATAAAACGCAACAACCGGCAGTGCCACTAACATCATGGTTTTTAACACCGTCTCACTTGCAAGCATGGATAAATGGGCTCCAATGACAGAACCTCCTATTGCCAGAAGTGCTGCGCACAAAGACAGTTTCACTTTTATATAACCATTTTTTGCAAACCGTGCCGTAGAGACCACAGTCCCCATGGCAGATCCCATCTTATTTGTACCAATTGCAAGATGCGGCGGTATTCCCGCAGCAAGATAAGCAGGCAGTGAAATAAGTCCTCCTCCGCCGGCAATGGAATCTATCAGTCCAGCCAGAAATACAAGAGGACACACAATTAAGTATTGATTCATCTTCTGTTTCCTTTCTTTCGGCGAATCCTATTCGGATAAAAATCCTTCACAAGGAAAACCACATGATATCATAACATACAATGATATGGGTTGCAAGCGCAGAAAATCGGGCTTTCTCCGGCATATTCCGGAAAAAATATATTTTTTTTAATTTTTTTTAAAAAGTATGCAATAAAATTTCTACTTGGTGCATTAACTAATTGAACGGATGAAAAAGACTTTTGTTCCGTAGCAGATATAAGGGCAAAAAAAATCATATCAAGTAAACGAAATTCCTTGATGCATTACACCCCATCACACCCGCCTGAGTATCTGTGACCGGAACAGAATCTTTTTTACAAAATTACAATCTAAAGGCAATTAGAATTTGTAATGAAAAACAGGAGAAATTTGGAACGGCTGATTATTCAGTCATCTCAAATATCTCCTGTTTTTCGTTTATACAAAAAAGTTTTTACGGAACCCATGCTCCGTCAGCCCCCACCTTATAACCATCCGGTGTGACTGTATTCAAAAGAAGTCTGCCCTGTGTTCCGTCAGACATGGTGTTAAAATAATATGCTTTTTTGTCAATCAGCTGCCAGCCAGTTCTCATGGCACCAAGCATTCCATCATCAACGGGATTTAAATAATACTTTGCGCCATTCTGATCCGAATACCAGCCTGTGACCATGTGTCCCCCCTGGTCAAAGCGGTACCATCTGCCGTTTATAAATTTCCAGCAGTTAGAAGGCCATGTGCCGTCACTGTACTGAAACCACCAGCCTGCAGGACTGTAATACCACCCTCTTCCAGTACTGCGGTTTCCCGGACCATCATCATCTTCATCCTCATCATCCCAGAAGTCAAAATAATCATCTGAGTTACCTGGTCCGCCGATTTTGGTGCCGGAACCATTCCATCCTGGAAAATCCCTGGCAGTCTGGCCATTATCCGCCCATGCATTCATGGACAGCAGGATTATCATTCCTGACAAGGCTGCTGCCCATACTAATTTTTTTCTTACCCCTTTCATACCTTCTCCCTTCTCCGTAACATGTACTTTCAAAGGCTTTATTTAAAAAGTCCCTTCTTTTTATGTTTATCACTGTCCGGGTTCCCGTTCATGGCTTCATCGAAATTCTTCAAAGCTTCTTTTTGTGCCTCTGTAAGACGTTCCGGTACGGAAACCACCAATGTAACATAGTGATCGCCTCTGACAGCACGGTTACGTAAAGTAGGAACGCCTTTTCCTTTTAAGCGTACCTTGGTGTCTGTCTGGGTTCCTGATTTCACTTCGTATTCTACATCGCCGTCTACGGTTTTTATCAGGATAGTGCCGCCAAGTGCTGCTTTTGCAAAGGAAATGGGTACCGTGGAGAAAATGCTGGTATCCTGGCGTTTAAATATTGGGTGATTGGAAACCACTGCTTCAACCAGAAGGTCTCCCCTCTCTCCGCCATTGGTGCCAGGCTCCCCAGCTCCAGCCAGTCTTACGGACTGTCCGTTGTCAATTCCGGCAGGAATGGTGACTTTGATCTTCTTTCTCTTTGTGATATATCCTGTACCATAGCAGTCCGGACATTTTTCCTTAATCACCTTACCGGTACCGCCGCAGTCCGGGCAGGTCTGTACGTTCTGAATCTGACCAAAGAAGGACTGCTGGGTGTACATAATCTTGCCTTTCCCGTTACATTTGGGACAGGTTACCGGTGATGTGCCCGCTTTTGCACCGCTTCCATGGCAGGAAGCACACTCTTCCTTAAAATTGATCTCGATCTCCCGTTCGCAGCCGAAAATCGCTTCTTCAAAGCTGATGCGGATGCTGGTTCTGATGTTTGCTCCCTTTAACGGGCCGTTATACTGGGCGCTTCTTCTACCGCCGCCAAAGATATCTCCAAAAATATCTCCGAAAATATCTCCCATATCGGAGCCGTTAAAATCGAAACCGCCAAAGCCGCCTGCTCCGCCGCTTCCATCAAATGCAGCTGAGCCAAACTGGTCATACTGGCGTCTCTTGTCCGGATCGCTTAAAACACTGTAAGCTTCAGAAGCCTGTTTGAATTTCTCTGCAGCGGCAGTATCTCCAGGGTTCGTGTCCGGATGGTATTTTTTAGCCAATGCTCGATAGGCCTTCTTAAGTGCTGCATCATCTGCATCTTTGGAAACGCCAAGGATTTCATAATAATCTTTTTTACTTTCTGCCATCTTAGGTCTACCTCTCATAATTGTAAGGAATTTATTCCTGCGGAAAAAGTGCTGTATTCCTACAACACTTTCCCCAAAGCCCTGTCAATCGACTTAATATTAAACTTCTTTGTAATCTCCGTCCACAACATCGCTGTCCTGGTAAGAAGCACCTGCTGCTCCCATGTCAGGACCTGCGCCTGCGCCTGCCTGAGACTGTGCCTGCTCATAAACCTTTGCAAACAATGCCTGAGCGCTGTTCATCAGTTTTTCGCGGCCTGCCTTAATATCTTCAACCTGAGCATCGGTCATATCTTCTAGCGGTGCTCTGTTAATTGCTTCTTTTAATGCATTTAAATCAGCTTCAACAGTTGCTTTGTCTGTATCTGCGATCTTATCTCCAACTTCCTGAAGTGCTTTCTCTGTCTGGAATACCATGGAATCTGCATCATTTCTTGCATCAATGGCATCCTTGCGTTTCTTATCCTGAGCCTCGTATTCAGCTGCTTCTTTTACAGCCTTATCAATATCGGTATCGGACATGTTGGATCCGGAAGTGATGGTGATATGCTGCTCTTTTCCTGTTCCCAAATCTTTTGCGGAAACGTTAACGATACCGTTGGCATCAATATCAAACGTAACTTCGATCTGAGGAACACCTCTTCTTGCTGGTGGGATTCCATCCAGACGGAACTGTCCGAGAGTCTTGTTGTCTCTTGCGAACTGTCTCTCACCCTGTACTACATGAATGTCAACTGCTGTCTGGTTATCTGCTGCAGTGGAGAAAACCTGGCTCTTCTTTGTAGGAATTGTTGTGTTTCTCTCGATCAGTCTGGTAGCCACGCCGCCCATTGTCTCGATGGATAAGGAAAGCGGAGTTACGTCAAGAAGAAGAATATCGCCTGCACCTGCATCGCCTGCAAGCTTACCACCCTGGATACATGCACCGATTGCTACGCACTCATCTGGGTTTAATGACTTGGAAGGCTCTTTGCCTGTCAGCTGTTTTACTTTTTCCTGAGCTGCCAGCATACGGGTAGATCCACCAACTAACAGTACTTTTCCAAGCTCTGCTGCTGTCATTCCTGCATCTTTTAATGCACTCTGTACCGGAATGGCAGTACGCTCTATTAAATCAAGTGTCAGTTCGTCAAATTTAGCTCTGGATAAGTTCATGTCCAGATGCTTAGGACCTTCTGCTGTTGCAGTAATGAAAGGTAAGTTAATATTGGTTGTGGTAGAAGAAGATAATTCTTTCTTTGCCTTCTCAGCAGCTTCTTTTAATCTCTGCATAGCCATCTTGTCACTGGACAAGTCAACGCCTTCTGCCTTTTTGAATTCATCAACCATCCACTGTGTCAGACGGTTATCGAAATCATCTCCACCTAAACGGGTATCGCCGTTGGTAGAAAGTACTTCAATTACTCCATCACCGATTTCGATGTTGGAAACGTCGAATGTACCGCCGCCTAAATCGTATACCATGATCTTCTGTTCTTTTTCATTATCAAGACCATAAGCAAGTGCTGCGGCTGTCGGCTCGTTGATAATACGTTTTACATCAAGACCTGCAATTTTTCCTGCATCCTTGGTTGCCTGACGCTGTGCATCGTTAAAATAAGCCGGTACGGTAATAACTGCTTCTGTAACTTTTTCTCCTAAATAAGCCTCTGCATCTGCTTTTAATTTCTGAAGAATCATTGCAGAAATTTCCTGAGGGCTGTAGTTCTTTCCATCAATGGTAACTTTATAATCGGTACCCATATGTCTCTTGATGGAAGAAATGGTACGGTCTGCATTGGTTACTGCCTGACGCTTTGCAGGTTCACCAACCAGTCTTTCTCCATTCTTTGTAAATGCAACAACTGACGGTGTTGTTCTTACGCCTTCGCTGTTTGGGATTACAACTGGCTTACCGCCTTCCATAACGGCTACGCAGCTGTTTGTTGTTCCTAAGTCAATTCCAATGATCTTACCCATAGTTTTTTCCTCCTATTTTATAAACAAAATTGTGAGAGTTTCTGATTTATTATTAATTAGCTACCTGAACCATGGAGTGTCTTACCACGGTATCCCGATAGGTGTAACCTTTTTGAAGTTCCTGGGAAACTACATTCTCTCCAAGAGAATCATCCTCCACATGCATAACCGCATTGTGGTAATTGGGGTCAAATGGCATTCCAACCGCTTCGATTGGCTTAACCCCTGCTTCATCCAGAGTTTTCATCAGCTGCTTATAGATCTTTTCCATACCATCAGCGAAAGGTGATTCCTTATCCGCTTCCGGAATCGCTGCCAGGCCCCGCTCAAAATTATCAACTACGGGGAGAATTCTCTCTATAATGTCCTTAGCTCCGATTTCAAACATGGCAGATTTTTCTTTTTCAGTGCGTTTTCTAAAATTATCAAATTCAGCCATGGATCTTTGAAGGCGGTCTGTAAGCTCCTCAATCTTCTCATCTTTCGGATCTTTTTTCTCTTTCTTCTTACCGAAAAAGCCTTTCTTTTCCGGCTCCTCTTTTGCATCGCCTTCAGACTCTGCTGTCTCTTCCTGTTCCTGTGAACATTCTTCCTTACAGTCGCAAGTAACGTCTATCTCTTTTTCAGAGGAAACGGCATCTTCCTGATTTGTCGTCTCTTCTGCCAGATTCTCGTCTGTTTTAACATCTTCCATGCTCAATATTCTACCCTTTACCTTTCATCTTTTTTCAAAATGGTATCCAGCTGGGTCATTAAATTCCTCAGCGTATTGAGTACCTTTTCATAATCCATTCGCTTGGGGCCGATGATACCGATGGTACCTCTTAAGCCTTCCCCAAGTTCATAGTTGGCGGTAACGATACTGCAGTCCTTCATCGTCTGTACAGGTGCTTCATCTCCGATGTACACCTGGATTCCGGAGCTGCTTTCTGAACTGTTTACATCATCAACCAGTTCCTGAAGTAGTTCCTTCTGTTCCAGCGCACCGATTAACTGACTCGCTTTTTCTCCGTCGCTTAATTCGGGATATTTAAAAATATTGGTTGCTCCGCTGGTATAAATCTGAAGATCCTCATCATCGGCTCTGATGGCTGCTGCCACCTCCGATAATACCCGGTCCACCACTTCACTGTGGGGACCTGCCTGGGTCTTTAACCTGCTGATCACTTCTAAATTGATCTCTTCTATAGAAAGCCCGTTTAAAGCATTATTTAAAAGAATGTTAAGATTCAATATTCCTTCGTCGCTCAGTTCTGAACGAATGGGGATTATGGTGTTCTTTATGATATTGCCTTCCACCACAATTACCACAAGCAGTTTTTCCTCATCTACCTTGGACAGCTGGATAAACTTTAACTTGTTATGATGGTACTGGGGCGCACTGATCATGGCTGCATAGTTGGTATTCTGGGCAAGCAGCTTTGCTACCTGCTTTAACATGGATTCTACCCGGTCCACACGCTTTATCATTAATTCTTTAATCTCTGTAAACTCATCTTCCTTTTCCTGAAGAATGGTGTTCACATAGAAGCGGTATCCCTTATCGGAAGGAATTCTTCCTGCAGAAGTATGGGGCTGCATAATATAACCCATCTCTTCCAGATCAGACATCTCATTCCGGATGGTGGCGGAGCTTAAATTCAAGTCCGTATATTTTGAAATCGTACGGGATCCTACCGGTTCACCTGTTTCCAGATAAGTTTTAATAATCGCTTTTAATATAATGATCTTCCGTCCATCCAGTTGATCCTTATCATCCAAACTGCCACTCTCCTTTCAGAGGTATTTGTTAGCACTCGACGTTTAGGAGTGCTAACATCTTCTTTCCATAATATATTCTTTTTTTCTACATTTGTCAATACATTCCTGAAAATTTTTAAATGAAGTTTTTGTGACCTGCATGTACATTTTATCTCAATTTTCTATCAAATATTACAAAGCCTATGACATTTTTTTCTTGACATTTAACACTTTTGTAATATAATGGTAATTGATACACCATAACAACACGATTGCGAGGTAAATCATGATTAGTTTTTCAAGACGATTCCGGATCACCGGATTTCTGACACTCCTTTGTATTCTGCTGTTATCCACTACTGCAATGGCTGCCCAGACGGCTGATAGCCAGAGTACAGCAAGCCAACAGTCAGGGAGTGTAGATACGGATAAGCAAATGAAAAAGAACAGTACCGAAACGGTTGCTACTGCAAGTGACGCTACGATGAGCGATGAGGTAGGACCGGGCATAGAAAAGAAAGAACTGCCAGAAGAAAAAGCACCCACAGGTCCGGTTTTTGAAAGAGGAGCATCTCTGGGAATATTCTCTGCAACAGCCTACTGCCCCAGCAGCTCAGGAAGACAGCAGAAGACTTACTCCGGAACCATACCACAACCGCTGCACACATTATCTGCAGATCTTACTGTACTGCCACTTGGATCAAAGGTCATGATTGATGGCGTTGTCTATACGGTGGAAGATACCGGAAGCGGTATCAGAGGAAACAAAGTGGATATCTATTTCGGAAGCCGGGGAGAAGCTCTCGCTTTCGGAAGACAGTCAAAAGAGATATTTGCCGTAATAGAAAGATAATAAATTATTGTCCATATATGTTGCCGGAAAGCGGATTTCCCCTTTCCGGCAGCTTTTTTTATGCAAAAAATCCTGATGCCGGTTAGATAAAGTTATAAAAACTTGACAAATATGGAAAAAAGTGTAAAATAATTACTTGTACCTCATTTATTACAAATCTGTTACATATATTTATATTATATTAATTTATATGTACTTTTTGTAAAAAAGAAAGGAAGTAATTATTACATGAATAAAACAAAGAAATTACAATGGTTCCTCGGAACATTACTAATGATAGCATTTTATACAATATCACCCGTTTATGTCCTTGCAGGGCAGACCCCGGGGATTATAGACGGTGCGGATGAGACCAGCATCCGTGGATGGGCCTGGAACAGCTCAGATCCCTCTTCCACCCAGGAGGTTAAGGTCATCATTACCAATCAGGCAACCGGAAGTGTTGTGGGAGAACTGACTGCTTCTGCAACAAAATACAGAGAGGATCTGGCTGATCAGGGCACCGGCACTGGAAATTACGGTTTTGAAGTAACCGCTCCCTGGAACAGTTATGGGGACGGCTCCTATCTTGTGGAAGCTTATGCGGGCGGACAGAAGCTTTCCGGCTCCAGGGTATATGGTGTTGGTTCCTTTACTTCTTCAAACGGGCTACGTTCTCTTGGAATGTTCAGGACCACAGCTTACTGCCCATGCAGAAGCTGCTCAGGCAGATGGGGAGGAAGAACCAGTACGGGCACGGTGGCCACTGCAGGCCATACCATTTCCGTTGATCCAAGAGTGATTCCTTATGGTAGCCGTCTTATGATCGGCGGAGTGATTTATACAGCTGAGGATTGCGGCAGTGGAGTAAGAGGGAATCATATTGATATCTTTTTTAATACCCATGGAGAGACCCGGGCTTATGGCACCAGGAGTATGGAGGTATTTCTGGTTCAGTGATGAAGCTTTATAATAGAATAAGGGGTCTGCAAAGAAAGTAATTGTTCTCTCTTTGCAGACCCCATATGTTACAATAAAAACTGGCTCATAACGTAATTGCTGATATCAATTCCCCGTTCTGTAAGGCGGTAAAATCCTTCCTTTAATTCCATCAGGCCTTCCTGCTCCAGTTTATCAAGGATGGGGCCATATACGTGGCGTATATTCTGACCGAAACTGCTGACAAACCCATGAGCAGATACTCCTTCTATCAGGCGGAGACCTAAAAACATATACTCCTCCATCTTTCCTTCTATGGAGAGATGTTCAAACTCCTGTCTTAAAAGCTTGTCAAACTCTCCTTTTTTTCCAAAACTGCCATTGATATAATCCTGAAAACTGGCTGTGTTATGATAACGGCAGCCATCCATATAGGAAGAAGATCCAAGTCCCAGACCCAAATATTCCACTCCTGTCCAGTAGCCGATGTTATGTCTGCATTCATATCCTTTTCTGGAATAGTTGGAAATCTCGTACCGCTCATATCCCTGTTCTTTTAAGTACTCTCTGGTCAGATAATACATCTCTCTCTCCATGTCTTCGTCAGGAAGCTCAGGAAGAGACATCAGGCGCCGCCGTTCCTCTCTTGTCATAGAATCATTATCCATCTCCACATGATCTCCATAACGGTCATAGAACGGGGTTCCTTCCTCAACGATGAGGCTGTATGCCGATATATGCTCTGGCTTTAACATGGTAACCTTTTTTAATGTATTCTTCCAGGATTCCACTGTCTGACCGGGAATGGCTGAGATTAAATCCACATTTACGTTGTCAAATCCCGCCATGCGCACTCTCTGATAGCTTTTTAAAAACTCATCGTAGGTGTGTATCCTGCCAAGATAGCCAAGTTCTTTATCGTCAGCTGACTGAAGTCCCATACTGATCCTGTTTACTCCGGCACGTTTGTACTGAATGAGTGCCTCAGAGGTAACGGTTCCCGGATTGGCTTCCAGGGTAATCTCTGCCTCCGGATGAATGTCAAACTGACTGTTTAATGCGTTAAGAATGGCAGTTATCTGATTCATTTCCAGAATAGAGGGTGTTCCTCCCCCGATAAATATACTGATGACCTGATATTCTCTGGTATATGCACTCTGGTATTTTATCTCTTCCAGCAGCTGTTCTGTATATTCCTGCTGCATCCGTTTGTTTCCGGGAAATGATAAGAAATCACAGTAAGCGCATTTACGTGCACAAAACGGGATGTGCACGTAAATCTCCATATTTTTTTTATTCATCATCTAATTTCAGTACGCTCATAAATGCCTTCTGCGGTATCTCAACGTTACCGACCTGGCGCATACGTTTTTTACCTTCTTTCTGCTTTTCAAGAAGTTTTTTCTTACGTGAAATATCACCGCCGTAACATTTGGCAAGTACATCTTTTCTCATGGCTTTTACTGTCTCGCGGGCAATGATCTTGCCGCCGATGGCTGCCTGAATGGGAATTTCAAAAAGCTGTCTGGGAATCTCATCTTTAAGCTTTTCACACATTCTTCTGCCGCGCTCATAGGCGGATTCTGCATGTACAATAAAGGAAAGTGCATCCACTTCTTCTTTGTTGACTAATATATCCAGCTTTACCAGTTCAGACTTTTCATAGCCTTTCAGCTCGTAATCGAAGGAAGCATAGCCTCTGGAACGGGATTTCAGTGCATCAAAGAAATCGTAGATGATCTCATTTAACGGAAGTTCATATTTTAGCAAAGCTCTGGTGGCTTCCATATATTCCATTCCAAGATAAACACCACGGCGTTCCTGACAAAGCTTCATAATGGCTCCTACAAATTCCGTAGTTACCATAATTTCTGCGCTGACAATGGGCTCCTCCATATATTCAATCTCGGTAGGATCAGGAAGATTGGAGGGATTGGTCAGTTCCAGTTTAGTCCCGTTCTTTTTGTATATATAATAAACAACACCAGGCGCTGTGGTCACAAGGTCTAAATTATATTCCCGCTCGAGACGCTCCTGAATGACTTCCAGATGAAGAAGCCCCAAAAATCCGCAGCGGAAACCAAAACCAAGGGCAAGAGATGTCTCCGGCTCAAAATATAATGAGGCATCGTTAAGCTGAAGCTTCTCGAGCGCCTCCCTCAGGTCATTGTAACGGGCTCCGTCCGAAGGATACAGACCACAGTACACCATAGATGTTACCTTTTTATAACCTGGTAGAGCGGATTTACAAGGCCTGTCCGCAAGGGTAATGGTATCTCCCACTGCTGTATCTTTCAAGTTTTTGATGCTGGCATTCAAATATCCAACCATACCTGCAGACAACTCTTCACAAGGCAAAAACTGGCCTGCACCGAAATATCCGACTTCCACCACCTCTTCCACTGCACCGGAGGCCATCATGAGTACCTTATCTCCCTTTTTTACCCTTCCTTCCTTAACACGGAAGAAAACGATGACTCCTTTGTAGGAATCATAAAGGGAATCAAAAATCAGGGCCTGAAGCGGTGCATCCGGATCACCGACTGGTGCCGGGATTTTCTCGACGATCGCTTCAAGCACAGCTTCTATATTAAGGCCTGTTTTGGCGGATATCCTTGGTGCATCATGAGCTTCAAGGCCAATAACATCTTCAATCTCCTCAACCACCCGTTCCGGTTCTGCACTGGGAAGATCTATTTTATTTAAAACCGGAAATACATCTAAATTGTGATCCAGTGCCATATAAACGTTTGCAAGGGTCTGGGCTTCGATTCCCTGTGAGGCATCCACTACCAAAACAGCGCCGTCACAGGCTGCCAGACTTCTTGAAACCTCATAATTAAAGTCAACATGACCCGGTGTGTCAATCATGTTAAAAATATATTCCTGTCCGTCATTTGCCTTATATACAGTACGAACTGCCTGGGCCTTGATGGTTATTCCGCGCTCCCGTTCCAGATCCATATTATCAAGAATCTGAGCCTGCATCTCTCTGCTTGTCAGCAGTCCTGTTTTCTCGATAATTCTGTCTGCGAGAGTTGATTTTCCGTGATCAATATGAGCAATAATGCAAAAATTACGTATTCTATTCTGCTGGGCAGCTGCCATAAAATATAATCCTCTTTTCTGATGTTTCTGGTGTCTTCAAATATACCATTAAAATTAACGGTTGTCCACCGGGAAAGCGTTGAAATTCCTGAATCATATACATTTCCTGTTACTAGTTTCGCTTGCAAATACAGGAATTATGTATTAGAATAATAGTAAAGAAACAACCGCCCCATTACAAGGGGTTGGCCAATTAAAAGAGTTGAAATTCCACCCTCGAACTCGCCAAAGTATACAAGGGTGGTTTTTCTCTGTCCATTTTCAGGACTCTAGAGAAAAATTTGCTACTTACAATTATAAAAAATAAAGGTAAGCAATGCTAAAATGAATGTACCAAAAGCCATAAGGTCTTTAAAGTCATATTTCATTCACATCACCTCCCATCTATGTAATGATGGAAGGCCAAAGCCCCTGCAGTGACACGATTGTTCCATGTTCTTATGGTAACATATACAAATTTAACATGCAATTGATTTTCCCCTCTGCAGATTACATTTTCAGAGAAGACTCAAAGCTGGATAAGCCTGATAACATAACAGGCTTCCAGCTTTTTTATTTACTACTATGTTGTTTGTTAATTACCTTTTAAGACCATATCCAAAACCTCTGAAAGGGGTTCCATGGCATTTAATGCTTCCTGGTAGGAATTGGTCTGGGCGCCGACTTCAATCAAAGCAGATCTGGCTCTTAAATGCTGGTTATAGCGAAGCCCTTTTATGTAAATCTTACGGGTGAGCCCTGGAAAATAAGCTGCACTGTCCAGCTGCATCTGAAAGCTGAAAGCAAGATTCTTCTCTCTGTATGGATTGGGCAGATATTCAATGGGTCCTTCCGGAGTCTGGCAGACTCCGTTAAAAAACATAACAGGTGCTGTCATTTTCCCATTGACCTTATTAACCATATGCAGATCACTGTTTACTCCATCCCGGTGCACATCAAGGATCACCTCGATAGACGGATTATCCTGAAGAATTCTGGTAATACCATCAAGGGCGTATGTATATGCTTTGTTTCTGTCCAGCTTTCCATTTTGCAAATCATAGACGGAGGTATCGTGAATAACATTGTAACCCTTTGCTGTTAACAGCTGGGTTAAATAACTTCCGATTCCTACAACTGTTGCTTCCTTATTACCAGACGCAAAATCAGTATATTCCTCCTGGGAATGGGTGTGGTAGATTAAAATCTGGGGTTTGTCATTTCCACCTTCCAGAGTAAATTTCTCTGAAAGGAACTGATCGGCTTTCATTAAATCCCGTCCAGCTGTGGTTGAGGTATGAACACTGTAAAAATGCTTCATCATATAATCGTAATCTGCCAGCTGCTCCTTCCGGTAGGTGGTTCCCACAATGGGCCAGATACTGCTTGATGCGCAGGTCATAGCAGAATTCTTTTCCCCACTGGCAGGTACGCTCTGTTGTGGCTCTTTGGCCACTTCCTGTTTTGGGGGTTCTGCGGCCGCCTGGCTTTCCGGTGTCTCCTGGGAAACCTTGGGTGCACCCGCATTTACGCTTCCGTCTTCCCCGCTCTCTTCTCCTCCATCATATAGAAGAAAGCTGTGTTCCTCGTAAAATTTTCCGCTTTCTAAATAACTCCTGTAGGCAGGATCATCTTCTCCGTAATAATCTGCTGTTGTTCCGTTTTTACTCGTATAACGGGATAAGGGGGAATGACTGAAGAAAAAACCACAAAACAGGCTTCCAAGTGATTTTCCCTGATACAGGTTCTTCCCGCCTTCCCCTTCCTGCTCCCATACAGAAGCAGGATACTGGTAACGCCAGATTATAGCGGCGCTATCTGCAACGCCCTCTCCAATCCAGTTTTGAATATCTTTTAAATCCAGCCTGCCTGCTGCCTGGGTAGCTTCTTTAAGACTTAAAAAAACGGCCAGAATCAGGCTTACTGTAATCATTAATTTTTTAATTATCCGGTTCAATCGTTCACTGCTCTGTTTCATAGCCGCCTTCCTGCATTCTTAATTATAATATACTATGCAGAAAGGTGGCTGTTTACTACGAAACTTCCTGTCCCAAAAAGGTCATGTGGATCCCCTCGGAGATGGTAAAACTTAATTCTTTCACAGTTTCGTCAATATCCGGTGGGGTTACATAAAGCGGTCCAAATTCTGGCTCTAAAAGTTCCCGGATCAGATCATACTGTTCATCAGAATTAAGATTTTCCATAAAATCACCCATTCCTTTGGTTTCCATATTTTCTGATAGTGCCCGGATTAAGGTTGTTACTGTATCATGGACAATTGCAGCAGCCCCTACAACAGTAGGTACGCCGATTGCCATGACCGGTACCCCTAAGCTTTCTTTTGTTAAGCTGTTGCGGTGATTCCCCACTCCGGAACCGGGATGAATTCCGGTATCGGTAAGCTGTATGGTTGTCCCAAGACGTTTTACGCTTCTCGCAGCCAGAGCATCAATTGCAATAATGAGATCGGGTTTTGTTTCTTTAATAATGCCTTTTAAAATTTCGGCTGTTTCCATTCCTGTCTGAGCCATTACGCCTGGTGCAATCCCGCTGATCACAGGCATGGGTTTTCCACGCCAGAAATCGTCTCCATACTGAACCTTTAAATGTCTGGTAACCTGGAGATTATTAAGAACTCTGGGTCCTAGCGAATCGGGAGTTACAGAAGAGTTACCAAGTCCTGCCACCAAAACATGAAAATTGGGCTTTGTATAATCTTTTCCTTCCAGCAGCTTGGAAATCTGGGCTGAGAGTTCCTTAGACACCTCTCTGTGATAATCCTCATCTTTTAAAGACAGCTGGTCTGCCTCCAGGGTAATATAGGTTCCAATGGGTTTTCCCATGGCTTTTGACCCTTTTTCATCAAGAATTTTTACCTCTGTCATTTTAATCCGGCTGTCAGCCCGATGCCATTCCCTTAATGATACTCCTGATATTTCTCCGCCGTCACCAGGAAAACTTTCTTTTTCTTCAACTGCAAGGTCCGTACGTACTTCAAATGTGTTTTCCATTTCTTCCTCCTTTCCAGCATTTCTAAGGTATTTTCTGCAAAAAAGCAGGAATTATGTATTGACATATGTACTGAAATTAGCTAAAATATAAAAGTATGTTTACATTGAACTGTCCGTGTCCAGACTTTGATGCAAAACAAAGAATAAATCATATTACATTTTATTGGAGGTGTACAGATTGGCTAACATTAAATCTGCAAAGAAAAGAATCTTAGTTAACGAAACTAAGGCTGCTAGAAACAAAGCGATAAGATCCAAAGTGAAAACATCCATTAAGAAAGTGGAAGCTGCTATTATTGCCGGTGACAAGGCTGCTGCACAGGTAACATTAGTAAATGCTATTACAGAGATCGACAAAGCTGCTACTAAAGGCGTATATCATAAGAATAACGCTTCCAGAAAAGTATCCAGAATCTCTAAAGCTGTTAACGCTATGGCTTAATTCATAAACGATATTTATCCCGTTCAGACTAACCCCCTGAATGGGATTTTTTGGTTTGGCGGGATCTCGTTTTACTGGATCCCGCCAGGTTCTTATTGGATTTGAAGCGCGCCGTTCTGATCTGACTTAAGGTGCAGCTCACCCTCATACATGCTGCCGTCAGCTGTCAGGTGGTAAAGTTCTTTTTTCCAAATCACCCACTGGTCTTTTGCCATTTTCCCGGCATTGTCTAAATAATACCACTTTCCGTCACTTCCGGTTTTCCAGGTATCTTTCACCATATATCCGGCTTCATTAAACCAGTACCAGGTATCTCCATCCTGATACCAGTCATTTTTCACATAATCTCCTGTATTCCCTAAATAAAATCTCCAGCCGTTTTCCTCTTCCACCCAGCCGGATTTTACTTCTGCTGCGGATAAAAGGGAATCCTTAAAATCTTCCCAGGTGTGAATGGTGTTGTTGTATACGTAAGGATTGGGGCAGATTTTACCGGTCACATCGTAATGACGGATTACGTGATCTTCTCTGATTCCGTATTGTTCCATCAGCTGCTTAGTCAGTTTCTTTGCTGAAGCGACGGTTGCGTCTTCAAAATACCAGTCTCTGCTAGTGTCGGACTGGCTGCCTTTGTTTCTGACACACAGCTCGATACCAATGCTGTTGCTGTTGCGGCAATCGGGATGGATATAGGTTTTGGCTCCGCAGTGCCATGCGATATTTTTGTCTTCAACGGACTGCCAGATTTCTCCGGAAAATCCTACAAAGTAGTGGGCGCTGGCGCCTACGTACTGGGAGGCATAGTATTTACAGTTTGCTTCTGCGCCTCCCAGCGCTCCTACATAATGAATTACGATATATTTAATACGGCTTAACTCGCCGTTACTGTAGTTATATGGGGTTAGAAGTTTGTTTATTTCCACTTATATCCCCTCCCTTCTTCCCGAGAATCCCATGTCATCTGCATCAAAGGATTCCCGGAAACGTTCAATTTCTGTATAATCGGAATTTTTTAGATTTTCCTGTATTCCAAGTAGTTCGATGTTGCTCATGTCTTTGGTTGATTCGCTTTTTACCATAGATATCACCTTGTCCCTTTCTATTTATCATATGAAGAAAAGGGGGGAAATGTCACGGGGCGGTGTACTTGGTAAGATTTTAGGTGCGGTCGGGAAGCTCGTCGGTGTACTGTGAGAGGAACTTCTTTATGGCTTCCCATATGTGTTTTACGGGTAGACCGCATAATGTCATGTTTTTTAAAATACTAACCAGTTCGTATGCTATGTATAGTAGGCCAAAGAACTCAGCTACTCCAATTGCCTTAACTGGCAGATAGGACCGGATTGCTTCCGGAATAAAACCAATTAGGTTTAGGTGCACGATTTGGTCAAGTACCAAGAGGAATGCAAGAGAAGCTACCATGGATATTTTACGGATGGCTCCGTCTATTCCAAAACAGCTGTTAAATTTATGCTCCTTTATTGCTCTGATGCAGCCGAAGCATGTGTCCATTACTACTGCTAAAATGACCAGTTTAATTATTGGGCTGCCCCATGCCAGGGCAAGCAGTTCTGTAATTCTATCCATTTTCATTATCCTCACTCTTCCTTATATTCTTTTCCGGTGATCTCCTGGTACTCCGCTGCCGTAATCCATTTATCTACTGCATTAACCACCCAGCTTAAGGGCCATAATTTAGCATCATAAAATCGCTTTACCTTCTCAAAGTTTTTACTCATGATTCACCTCCGCTTCTATTCCCGATATCATTGACAGATACTCTATCTGAGCATTGAGTGCCTGTACCTGCTTCTGGGAATCTTCGTACTGTTTCTGGATTAGCATAAGTGTCTTATGGTCCACAAATGGATAACAGGCATATCCAATAAAAAATTTGCTACCACTATCATCTGTCTTGTATAACAGTTCTCCTGTCTTTTCATTTCTTGCATTGCTCCCATCTTCGTTAAACAGGAACTCATATTGAGGTTCATATTTATAACCTTGAATGCAGGCGTCACAAAGTGTACCAAATAGCTCATTTCGTGATTGTTCAACATCGAACACAAAACAATAATCAAGGAATGAATCTATGGATAAAATTTCATAGTTACTATTAGTATATATTTTCATTAATATTCTCCTTTTAGCTTAACCAGATACGGTATATTGCACCATGTGCATTACCTAAATGCAAATCTAATTGCCCAAATACATTAGCTGCAATTAATGGTATGGACACAGTATAATCACCGTTCCTTTTTCCAGGAGTGATTCCACCTAAAGAACGGTTAGCAAAACTTATAGAATATACCAAATCCATGCCTATACTATATCCTTGAATATTTAAATAATTAAATCCTACTAAATTAATATTATCAGCAGAACGTATGGTTGGAGAACCTGTTATAGTCATTTGCCCGGCATCAAAAAATATTCTATCAGTATTAACACCGCTCCAATTTTTCACATTATTGCCACGGATATATAAATCTGTAATAATAGGAACATATCCCTCCCATGTACCAACAACTCCACCAATGTTTACTCCCTTTTTTATATTTCCTGCAACATAATTTGTTAGATTATATCGTATCCAATTTACACCGTTTAGGTAATGTCCATTACGAACACCTAGAAAAATTTCTCCACCTCCCCAAGTTGACCAATTTGTAGCCCACGCTCTATCCGCAGCCTCGTCTGCTCCTTGGATAGGTATATTTCCATTCACTCTTTGACCATTTACCCACCCATTATATCCTGTTAACATCTGTCCCGATGAAGCATTTCCCGGTGTTTGACTTGCCAGGGTGTTAGCAGTAACCTTTCCAGAGCCATTATGATATCCGCCAGGAATGGTATAATTCCCGCCTGCATTAAGTGATACTGAAACAGAACCAACGTTTTGCATTGTACCTGTACGCCTTATTTTTACATCTTTATTATAATAGGTCTTTTTATCGAGAACCTGACTATCTGTTGCATCTCCAGTCAGTTCTAAGGTTCCTTCGAACGCTTCATCATCAGAATCATTTGTAATGGCTGTATAACCCTTTAATAACTCTGCCCTTGTAGCTGTACACTCATCAGATCCGCCCCCTGCGCCTCCAACTCCTGAAATACTCACTTTACCCATTTGCGCTCACTCCTCTCAGATATACACTAAAATCTTCTGTTGGCTTCTTTTCTCCGCAAAAGAACGTCACATACCCTTCTTCTGTCTCCCCGTAAGTTATCATCCCGGTCATTTTTCTTCGAAGCCTTACAGCTGCAGCATCCAGATTTTTAGGTGTACAAGGGCTTAATACCGGATTGTTAGTTGCTTTCAATCCTGCCACCGCCACTCTTTGGCTGTAAGGAGCCGTATCGCTCCAGCCAGAAGCCGGAATACTTACCTCTATTAACTGTTCATGCTGTTCCTGAACCATCTTATTATAAAATGTATTATTAAAAAGCTGTTCAATTTCAACCGCCATCTCCTGGCCATCTGCCAGCGTATCCCTATCCCATTTACGAATTTCAGCCGTATATTCCGGCGGATTCTTTATATCACAAAACGCCATAGTAAACCTCCTTAAAATATTTCATCCATATCATAGATTTGAGGAATGTCTGCATCTTTCCCTTTTCGCATAAATGTTCGGTATGCAATTAGATCTCCTTCTGCATCAAACAATCCCATTTCTGATATCTCACTTCCGGTCAATTCTCCTTTGTTAAGAGCAGCCGTATAGCGGCAGATTGTTTCCGTCTCATCGGTATAAACATGAGTTTCAATTTCCTTCTTCATCAATTCATTGTAGAGGCCGATTTCATTTCCGGAAGCTGTTTTGGGCTTTCCATTGTCTTCTACTCCTCCATCGCCCCAGGCCATATGAGTAATAATTGGAAGTTTCATATCTCCAGCATGTGCTTTACAGAATTTTTTCCTTCCAGTTAGTGTAATAACTCCATTTGTAATATCTGCCATATTTATCATCCTTTCTATAGAACGGTTAGTCCTCCGTTTAATGATCTGGAATTATCAAGACTCCATTCTGAAGATAATTCATTTAATGTAGCAACCCTGATATTCCCTGTTTTAATTTCACTTTTAACTTCATTTTTTATTCTAAGTGCATTTTTCCCCTCAGATCTTACTTCCACAAATCCAATCACACGAAATCGTTCATCTCTGGATCGATCTACTGGAACCGTATCCATAAACCTCATCTTTCCGTCTGGTAATATATCCTTCGAAACTCTAATTTGAAATTCTTGTACAACAGGATAGAAATCGATTCTTTCATCACTATCATATCCGCTCAGTTTCTTATCAGACAGTTTCCAAAACCCATCCAGACTCAAATAAGGTGTATTTACCCGAGGATAAAATCGGTTACGAAACCGGATCGCATTGTCATAACTAATTTCACATGTAACAATAGAATTTATTATAAATTCTACATATTCAAGCCACGATCTGGCATTTTTATATAACTCTATCTGCCTCTTTATCTCTGATCCATATCCAGGCAGAATTTCATGTTCCCCTACCTGAACCATTGCTTTAAAATGAAAAGGAGCTCCGTCATACTGATACCATTCCTTAATTTCTCCCCCATCAAGCACCGCACTTAAAAATTCTTTGAGCACACCAGGAGTTCCTGATCTCATATACCAGGCGGTTGTCTGTACAATCAACTCTTCTTTTAAAGTCCTTGGCATAGTCTGTTCATAATACTGAGTATTAAGTTCCAATGCCAGAAGATCTAAAACAGCTTCCGGTACTTTTTTAATTTCTCCATATAAATGGCTTGCCTGAGAATACTCCTGTAATTTTTTCATTGCCTGGCTCACGGCATAACTGACCGCTTTCGTCTCAGGAGTAATCAGGTTGTACGGCATAATGTCATTGATTTCACCATGATAAAAATCAATCATCCCGTCTTCCTCCGTAAGTCAAAGTGATTTTATCCGGTACTGCCAGAGCGGAATCAGGTACTTCCGTAAATACTGGCTTTACAATATCAGCCATTTTTACTCCTGTACCCATTATGTGATATAGAAGCTGTGCCGGATTAATATCTCTCCCAACTTTTTTCTGCCACGTTATGTAATTATTGCAGGCGGTTGAAACGGCTTCCTTCATGGTTTCTTCCCTGTCTCTGTCTTCATTGCGGATATAATAGATCAGTTCAATGTTATATTTTATTTCTTCAGGTTTCTTTACAACTACATGATCTGTTAAGGGTCTGATATTGCTATCTGATAAATAAGTTTCCATATTCTTCAAGAAAACATCGTCAGGAATTGTACCATCCGCCATGGTAACATAAATATCCACCTCCCCCGGAGATTCTGAAGTAATACGGCATTCTCCAATTGCAGGGCTAAATGTTTTAACCCAATATTCGTACGCGCGCTCCGGACCGGCAGTGGAATAGCTGACTGGAGATAAATAAATTCTCTCTGCCAGTTCTTCATCATTTTCCCTGTCTGCGCCACCACTGGTCGTCACAATATTTGAAACTTTCATTGTATAAGGCAGCAAATCCGTTAACCACTTAATTTCTCCGGGCAGATAACCGTTTCCTATCGTTCCGCTTTGTTCACACTCAGCTGCTATATCTGTATATAACTGCCCTGACTTTATTTCACTTTTCTTTGTCGTTATAAAATATAAATCAGGGCCTTTTACTCTGGTTCCTTTTGGTATGATTACCGTCCGTTCAACTTTATCCGCCAACGTAAACCGTATCACAGTACGTGCGGGCGCCGCTTCATTTCTTTTTACTTTTTTAAATGCTGCCAGATTGTCCAAGAATTCACCTGTGCTGTATTTCAGCAATCCCATTTTTCCAGCCTTGTCTTCATATTGATACCCCTGATAAATTGCAACCGCACAGGAATACAGAATGAGACGATAAGGGTCGGCCAGTCCCAATGAAACATCTTCACCGGTTAACTCTCTGTACTTCTCTTCATAATCATGGATCAATCTTTCCTGTAAGTCGGAGAAACTTGTATTTTCTATAAAACTGACCTCTGGATAATCAGAAAATCTGCTTTCCATTATATTTCCTCCTTTCCTGCAAAATATATGTGTGGAATAATAGTCCCCTCTATATTCTCAAATGTGATATCTTTTATAGATACTCTTGGTTCATATTTTTCCACTTTACTGGTTACCTCCAGAAAAAACAGGCTTTCTGCTGCTTCCGGAACCTCATCGAGACACCCCCATGAGATTCCGAAATCTCTATCAGCCGGCTGGGATCCAGCTCTTGTTCCCAACAGCGCTTTTAAGTTTCTCTTCAATTCCTCTTCCAGCCTGTCGGACAAACCAGTTATTGATAATTCGTAATTTACCATTTTACCTACCTCACAAATATTCCTGTAAAGTCAACGAAACGCTGGCTCGGTACAATTCTCCGCCTCTTAATACAACCTCCCAGGCTTCCGAACTTTTAGTAATAACCCATTTGTTTTTTCCGACTTTTTTTTTGCCAATTACAAGTGTATTTACTTCCCCTGTCTCAACCATTCTTTCCAGTACTCCCAAAAGATACCTCGGCTTCACACCCAAAGACGCATCCAATGTTATATCAAAACTTATGGTCTGCAGGTCAGGCCCGTTGAATTCACTAAGAGGCTTCTGTCCAATCCGTTCCATGGTATTCCATGATGCTGATATTTCTCTCTTTAAATTCTGAAAAGTAAATACCCGATTGTCATTGACTCTAAAACGCAGACTTCCTAATATACCAATCATTGCGGCAGACTCCTCTCCAATCTTTCCAGTCTGGCTTTTAAATCCAGAATTTCAGTAAGACTTATTGCTCCATTTTCTCCTTCCAGACTGATTTCCTGGGAATGCAATGTAAATGTTCCATTTTGAAGAGATTCATAACTGTTACTATCCATCTCCTTTTTATAGGTTATTTCCCTGGGAGCCTTTCTGACTTCATTCCAGAATCCACCCAATACAACACCTGAACTGGTATCATTAGACAGATGAAGAACAATTACCTGATCATTTACTCTCGGAGTTCTGTACTCCCCCAGGAAATAAAACATTCCCAGCTCTGAAGTCGTACTGTCTCTATCTGGATAATAAACTCTGACCATTCCATTTTCCTGATTTACAGAAGAAATTCTCCCGACTCTGACTACATCATTCATATTTTCTCCTTTCACGGTATGATAAGAGACATACCAGGGTAGATAAAGTAACCGTTCCCAGAGTCCTTCTTTCCCCTCTTTACTGCTTCCGATTCAATAAGATCTCTATTTTTCTGATAAAGATCCTGAGATTTGCTTCCACTTCCATAAAAATGCTTTGCAATACTCCATAAGCTGTCTCCTTTGACAACCGTGTAATTTTCATTGACAGTGTTATCGTTCGTCTGGGCTGTTTCATTTTTTGATTCCACTTCTGAATTTTCACTGTCTCTTGATATACAGCTGAGACTTACCTGCATGTCGTATGATTTACCGGACAAACTGTGAGATACCTTTTCAACAAAATATTTCCCGTCCAGATTACCAAATCCGGATAATTTAACATTGCAGGTTGCGTACAAAGACATTTTGGGTGGGATTGTTAGCTTCATAGTTCTTTCTTTACGGTTAGCATTTCTTAAAATGCTCTCTCCAATCCGTCTGGCATCTGCTTCACTGTCTGCTTTTTGATTGGTTTTATAAAGCCGCTCTTCCGTGCCAACCAGTATTTCAACCGTCTTCTCATTATTTGGATTCGCATAACTTACCTTGGCTCCGGTATAAGTACCCTGTATGGTGCTGTTATATGTCCATTTTGATACCATATCCGGCACAATGGTAAGTACAGGAGATTTCTCAAAATACTGTTTTAAATCCCATATAACCAGCCGGTTGGAATATACTTTAATACCCAGACCGTATTTTTCACATAGATTTTTCAAAAACTCACTGTCTGGCTGCTTGTCCTGTTCCGTTTTTGATACAGCAATATCTTCACTGACTTCAAATATCAGGTCTAAACCATATTTTGTAGCAATTTCATTGGCAATCAGACGAACCGTTGCATTTTCCCATGTCTTTGTATTTTCTGATTCTTTAAATGATGTGTCTACAGGAGCAGAGACTCCATTAATTGTGCAGGAAAAGGGAGGACAGGAGAAAGAGTAATCATCTACTAAAAAAGCTCCGCATACTACTGTCATCTTTTCTCCTTCATAGTTCCAATTCTCAAGAATAATGGAAGGAGACATTTTATCACCCTTTTCCGGAAGCCAGGTTCGGCTCCATTTTAAATCACGGTCGCTTAAGGATATGGAAATGGTGTCTGATTCATCCACTGAATCCTCATAAGAAAAACTTTCTATGTAAGGAGATAAATTGTTCCATATATCAATTCCATTGTAAACTACGCTTAAATACTTTCTTCTTGGATTTCCCGTATGCCACCCCTCCTGTCGCATTTATTTGCTTTTAATTCTCCATTCCGGAAAGCCATTCACTCTCCCCGCCGGAAGTACCGGTGTCTTTAAAGGGACTCCTGCCGGAAATATAAAATAGTTTAAACAGTTAAAATTATTACTCATCAGATAATCTAGATACTTTTCTTCGCCGTATACTTTTTTAGCTGCCAAATCCCAGGTATCACCTTGTTCTGTTACATACTGTTCTGTCATTTTCACCTCCTAAAACGCTACCCGGACTCTCTCTCTTTGAAGTTGTGAAGCCCAATCTTTAAATTGCTCATACGTCATTTGAACCGCTCCTTGTGTTTCTTCTCTGGAGGCATTTTTTCCATTAATATAGATAGTTGGACTGAACACGGGAGCAAATGAGTCGCCACCATTCATATCACTTGAATTGAATGAAGTCATACTCTCATAGATTTTTCCATAGTTGTTTTCTTCATATGCACCAATCAGGCGGCCTGTTTCCTGCCAAAGCATCCTTGATCGTTTTGAATTGTTTATAGGAATTGCCATTTCTGGATATTCTTCCGCAAACCAGGATATTGTAGGGTGACTTATTAATCCGCCTTTTGCATTCTCATCAAACTTTTTCTTTTTAGGTTTTTTTGCGTCACTAATATGATATATTTGATCAAGAAATGGATCTCCTGTAGATAGAACCTGCTGTGATGTCACTTCATTACCTGACGAATCTACAAATTTACCATATGCCATTGGTGCAGAAAAATTATATTTAATTTTTCCATTTACCTCTAATGTACCAAATTTATCGTTAGCAACTGTCACGACATTGTCATACATTCTGCCTATTGCATCAACCACAGCAGGTCCGTTATTATCAATATAGTTTGCTATTTCTTCAGGTATTTCAGCACCTTTTTCTCTTACTTTCTCAATTGCTTCTTTATAGCCAGGATTATCTGAAATATTAAATGCCATCATCTGCCAAATTGCTCTTTTATCTCCTGCCGCTGCGCCTATAAAAGAAGCATCTGATAATTGTTTTGCAACTTCCTCCGGAACTGATTCGCCCCGTTGCATATATCCCTGAACCTTAGTCTGTAAATCATTATAGTCAGATTCCATATCAGCCCAAAGTGCAGATAAATTTTCACTAGTTTCTTTATCCAGATTATTAAAGCCCATGTTTTTCCATAACACATCTGGGTCAAATGACAATCCAGCGTTACCTGTATTGCTAATATCAGCCATTGCATTATCTAATCCGGTTTTCACATTGGGAATAATACTCCTAAATTCATCTTTATAAATATCAGCTACAGATGTGGCTGAGAAACCGATCCGATTTCCCTCATACTCCATCTCCTGCAAATTATATTGGTCCTGAATTTTCTTTTTTCTAACCTCATATTCACCAACAGATATATCTCCCCGCTCAAGCTGCAGTTTTAAGTCTCCAAGGCTCATATCCGTGACTTGCATCAGCTGTTCCCGATTTTCGTCGAGTGTGTCCTTTATTTCTTTCTGTAGATTTTTAAATGTTTCTGGATCCAGATCTTTACCAGAATACTGCATCATAATTCTCTGCAATTTACCTTCAGTTCTTGATTTTATAACCTGGTCTGTTACATCAGAAAGCTCTTTTTGAAGAGATTTAATCATTTCAGCTTCTTTTGAGTCGATTACACCATCAGTTATGGCATTTTTGTATACTTCTCCCAACTGTCTGCCTTTTTCATGGATCTCTGCACCAATTGATTGATATGTAGCATTAAAACTCTCAATTAACTGATTTCCCATATCACTGTCGGATCCAAATAGAGCCTGAACATTTAAATTAGCTGAATACTGGGTTTGCTCGACAATATCCAATGCCCCTTTTACCAATCCATCTATGGTAGAGGATAACTGGTCTTTCTCGCCCTTATCCAGTTCAAATCCCATTCCAACTTTCCATGTAAGTTTGTCTAATTCATCATTGGCACCATTGAAATTACTTGTCAGATCCCTAATCTTATTCAGTTCTCCAAACGCTGCAGATAAATTGTTTAAATTACCATTATCCACAATCCTCTTAGCAGTAGCATCAAGTTCTTCAACAGAAAGTTTTATAGAACCAAACTTTTCAGTAAAATTCTGTTTTACCAGCTTATCATTATGCGCCTTCACTGCCATAGCAATCCCGGTAATTGCCCCTGCCGCCAGACCAAAAGCTGCCAAGGGCCATGCACTCATAAGCGAGGATAATTTTCCTAATACGTCTATACCAGTTTTGGCCATATTGGCCGCTTTAAAAGCCGTAAAAGCAGTCGTAATTCCAACAATTCCTCCTTGGATAGCCTCTGGGTGATCTAATAACCATCCACCCACCGCTTTTATTGGTCCAAAAGCTTTCAACAGTCCATCAGCAAATTCAGTCATAAACCTTCTTGCAGTGGGAATATGGCCTTCCAACGTCTCTCCAAAGCTCTGAAGCCATTGGGTGGCTCCCTGAACAATTATTCTAAGATCATCAGAAATACCGCTGTAAACATCAAGCTTGATCCCTTCATACGCCCCTTTAAAAAGTGACACATCTCCTGCCAGATTATCTATCCGAACATCGGAAAGTTTCTCAGCAGCTCCTTCGCTATTTTCCATAGCATCTTTCAGCCTGATAAATTCCTCATCAGAACCTTCCATCATGGCGAGAAAACCGGCCATGCCGTCTTTACCCGCCAGCCCTGACGCATATTCCTCTTTCTGAGCATCTGATAGACCCGAAAATCCCGATTTTAAATCTGAAAGCATTGTTCCAAGCGGCTTCATCTCTCCTGAGCTGTCTTTTAATGATACAGATAACTTATCCATATAGTTCTGAACCAACTTGGTAGGTTCAGAAAGATGAGTCAGCAAACTTTTCAAAGATTCGCCCGCCGCCTCACCCTGAATTCCTGCATCAGACATTAATCCAACCGCCATTGCCGTATCTTCAACGCTGTAACCAAATGCAGATGCTGCCGGTGCTGCTCCTTGAAGTGCCTTTCCCATCATATCCAGACTGGTGTTTGTGCTTATAGAAGCTTGAGCCAGAACATCAATCATCCGCGCAGAATCGTTGGCCTGAAGTCCAAACGCCCCCATGGTGTCAGTAACAGTCCCCGATACACTTCCTAAATCTTCTCCAAAGGCTGCCGTAAGATTCATAACTCCTGGCAGCCCTTTAAACATATCCTCTGTTTTCCATCCCAGTGTGTTACCGCAAAGGCTTTTTATCCTCTGCTTCTTACAGTTTCCTGTAAGCTCAGCATACATCTTCACCCTCGTTTTACGTTAGGTTTGATAGCGGCTAACTATCTCAGACTGCCCTTTAAGACAACCGTGCCAGAGACTCGTGGGAGTTTTTTTGCTCTCAAAACGCTCAACTCCTATGCGTTACAAAAACTGCCTGATACGCAGTTCTCTCGGTATTAACATGACTGTAGTCTGTATCTCCTGCAATTTTAGTCTTCACCGATTTTCCCCAGTATGCACTGAATCTTTCAATTCAGCCGACCTATTATTAAGCCAAAGCCAAACGCTCCAATTCCTTACCAGCCTCCTGGGCAGAAAAACCTGTTGTTTCTCCCATTTTTCTGGCTACTGAATCAAGGCGCTCCATTTCAGAGGAAGAAGCTTTTGTTATTGTTTTAACGGAGCTCATTTGAGCCTCAAACCCTAAACCTGCAGTGACAGATTCTTTTAGAAAATCTGTGGTTTTTCCAATAGCAATTGAACTTCCCGCTGCCACAGTACTAAAGAACTGATCGGAGGCCTTTCCAAGGGTTTTAATTGCCTTCTCTCTTTTTTGCCCAGCAGTTTCTTCTGCTTCCTTTACTGCTATCTCAATTTTGCGCTCCAGCTGATCAATATTTTTACCAGCATCCTGAACAGCAGCATCTAAAGACTTGTTTAATGTATTTTGAATTTTCACATTCATTTCATACTTTTTTTCTGCTATATTTCTCACCTCACACTTCTTTCCCTGTTCTCCTCCCTGGCTGTTTCTGCCACATCCTTAATAAGTCTGGCAGCCTGGCTCAATGGAAGGGAAAAATAAAACTCCGGGCCGGCCTTCGTATACCGGCCCGCAAATATAAATGCTTTATTAACCTTACGGATATCTTCTGCGCAGCTTATCCCTCGAGGAAGAAAAAACGATACACCCGATTCTTCACTTTAACAGAATCTCCAGCCTTTAAAATATAAAAGAGTTCGATAGGAAAGCCAGTCACCTTGGAAGCAATAATCTGTGCAAAAAGAAGAGTTGCTTCCTGCATGATAATACCGTTTCCTCCCATATTGGCGTAAAGATCGTAAACTGAGTTTAAATCCCTGCCTGTAAGCGATTCCATTCCCGTCAAATCAAGGCTTTCCACACGGATTCCCTGATATTCCACTGGCTCCTTTAATTTTATTTTCAGCCATTCCTGATTTGAAACCGCCTCGTTATCCTTTAAAACCTTTTTCTCTTTTTCCATGATTTTTCTCCTTAGCACATCTCTCTTACTTCGCTTAATACATCGTTACCATTTACAACATAGATCCCGTTTAACTTGTCTATCTCCAGCACCGTTTTCCCATCCAGTACGATCTTGTAATAGCTTAAACCAAGTGTTACACTTGAACTCATCTTTGCGCCCGATTTCATAGAGCCAGGTGCGAACTTCTTTACCACTCCACGAACGGAAATGGATACCGGTTTATACCCTACACTGCCGTCTCCTCCATCCATGCCCTGAAGTGCACCGTTTAAGGTAATGTCTGCTGTCTGAGTGGGATCCATTAAAGAGAACACGTCCTTGCACAAAGACAGAAACGGTATCTCCATCTCCATATCGTCTACCAATCCAATCACTGGAACCGCCATAGTTCCGCCTACCCCTGCACCTTCAAGGCTGTCTGTTTTATTTGTAATCTCCGGAAGTTTTACCTCTTCGGCAGTTCCAATCAATTCCTTACCGCCTCTATATACTGTATATCTGTTAATTAAATGTAGTTTTAACATATTATTCTTCCTCCGCTTTCATTGCATTTTCAAAAGCTGTTACGTCAAATTCTTCTATTGCCAGTATGTACTCTGCCGGCGTATAAGGAGCAAAATGAATTCTGATCTTCATATGTCCTGCCAGCACATCTTCCAGCGTATTTTCATCATTGCGGTATTCTGCGTACAGACCGGCGCACATACCGGCAGCCATTAAACTGTTGCCCCATATATTAAAGCTGTTGATAATGTCATCTACCATTCTCCGGTTCATTCCTTCATCAAGTCTTGCTCTGTAGACAGTGATAAAATAATTTGCAATGAAATCAAACATTCTGCGACAGCCAATCCAACGGTCTTTTGGATCATCGTTACCAGGATAACATCCGGTATTATTGCCAAATGATCTCCAACCGTTATCATGAAACGCGGTTACAATTCCATATCCGTTTAATTCTCCTGCCTGAACCTGATCAAGATAAACCTCTTTTCCATTGGAAAGCACCGCCCCATCAATATTTAAAAGCTTATTTGATGGATAAATATAAGGAACATCACCATTCGTTACCGTATAATAACTCATCATTGCTCCATAGACGGAAGAATAATGATAGGTTTTACCTGCTTTCGTCACCTTTGGCCATAATACGACAGAGTGCTTTTCGTCATATCCCATTTCCTTCTTAGCCACAAGGCAGTCCATATACTTACTGGCTTTTTCTGTATCTAAGTCTAACAGGCACATTGCTCTGAAAATACCGCTGATTCCTTCACATTTTGATTGAAGAGCTGCACCCACGTTTGCCTTTTGTGACCAGCCAGGAGCCAGAAGAACGCCTGGTACCAGTCCATATCTTGGGTAAATCTGACGCAAAGTTTCCAAACCGGTCTCTTCTCCAGTCTCAACATTATATGAACCGATCACATCTTCTTCTGTCACCATTTCTGGAGCAATAACATGAAATGAAATCTTTAATTCCTCGGCGTCATAGACAATACCGGAACGCAGCAAAGTAACGATTAAATTTCCTGCTTCATCAAAATCCATAATAAAATCTGCATTCTCAGCAAGCTGCTTTACTGACTCCTCCTGTTTCACAGTGATCCTGACAGTATCCTTTAATACACCGTCTGTTTTTAAAGTAATCTGATGATTCTTTACCGGATACAAGGTCTCGTCCACATTTTTAAAGTGCCTTTTTGCATCAAGTACATTAATAAAAATCACCGGCGATACCTGAAACAGCTTAAAGCTTGCATACATGCTTTCGCAAAGCGTATATTTTTTCCAATCATCGCTATATCCAAACAGCCTTGCTGCAGCTTCAAAACTATCTACTTTGACCGGAACATTTACCATAGCATAGGGATCTGCTGCTAAATTCACCGGTGAGGTGCCGCACACAACCTGCACTCCATAACGGGTTGATAACGGGGTTGGAAATGATGTTTTATTTTCAATTACTTCAATACCATGTTTATATGACATATTATTTTTTCCTCCTGATATTTTCTGCTTTCCGGTACAGCGTATTTAAATTATTATCTGGTTTCCGGATGTTCTTTTTTGCTTCCGCCAGTAACTCTGGCGGCACCATTAACTCATTAATAAACGGATGTGTGTTTAGTAGTTCTGTGAGTCTGGGGGGAAATCCGCCACGAAATGATGCCCCGTTCCTTACAATCTGATCCATTGATGGGCCTACATAAATCAACGCTTCGTTTTCGTTCATAAAATTCCTCCTGACTCCAGTTCTGGCATATTCCAAAACATTTCAATTTCTCCTGTAAAATAAGAAGGAGTGACTTTTTTTGGAAAGCTTATGTTTATTGCTCGTTCACACCAGAAAGATTGTAAAAAGGGATCAGTTAAAAATCTGTGGGTAATTTTCTCAATTGCTGTTGTCAAAAGATAAAATCCATCTTTTTGGGATCTGCAAATATTGATCTCCAATACTACACTTCCTAGATTTTTATCGTCGGCATCTTTTTTTCTATATTCCACCCGATCCAGTCTGACCAGAAAATACGGAAGGATTACTTCCTTATCCTGTAATAGTAAGTCCTGTCCGGGTAGTCCGTTAAAATCTGCCGCTTGTGGATATCCGAATATTTCTGTATCCCTCCCATTTGAATCAAGAAAGGTCATATTCTTTAACAGTTCTTTTGTTTCATTCATTAAAAGCTTTTGCAATTCATTAAATGTCACAATTTAACTCAACCTCCTTTCTATCCATTGTAGTCTTTTTGTCTACATTATCATTAAAAAAAATATCACTAATTTCTTCCAACGATGTAATCCCAAGCAACTCACACAGCACTTTAATCTCACCCGCCTTAAACTGACTCTTATTCCACAGTTTCCTCCGAAACCCATAGCTGGACAAGTGAAGTCTGTCCGCAATCCACCCCTTTTTCAGCCCGGATTTTTTTATCAACTCATTTAACCGAACCGTATTGGTCATCCTCTCCTCCTTTCTTGTAGTCTTTTTGTCTACATCATCATCATACTCCTTCGTTTCCTTTTTGTCAACACGTTTCTCAATTTTTGTTGAAAGTAATTCTACTCCGTGTTATAATGCTGTCATGGAGGTGGTCCAATGGATATCGGTCAGATTATAAAACAAAGACGTGAGGAATTGGGAATGTCTCAGGAAGAGCTTGCGAATAAGGCAGGTTACAAATCCCGTTCTTCCATCAATAAGATAGAGGTAGACGGCAGAGGCCTTCCCCAGTCTAAAATTACCGCAATCGCAAAAGCACTGAGAACAACACCGGCTTCCCTCATGGGCTGGGAGGAAACAGATGTTTTTGCGCTGGATCATGAAAACAGCTGTTTCGGAGAGTCAGCAAGAGAAATGCTCAGTAATTTTCAAAAGCTCAATGAAAGCGGACAAAAAGAGGCGTTAAAACGGGTCAGTGAGATGGTGCACATCCCCCAATATACAAAAGCGGACCCGGTTGTCCGGCCTTTGCATCCTGATTCCAGATCTTATTTACAGCCGGTAGCGGCTCATGAGCGGACGGATATTGAAGTGACTGAGGAAATGAGACAGCATGATGATGCCTTTTTCGATGAATAAGGAATAAAATTCGTTGAGGTGATTTATTTGAATTATGACATATTATTAGAGGAAGCAGACTCTGACGGAATCATGATTAAAGAGAAACCATTAATTGGTAATGACGGACGGATCCGGGGCGATCAAATCCTCATCCGGCAGAACATGTCCGGCTGTCAGAAAGCCTGCGTACTGGCTGAAGAACTTGGACATTATTACACCACTGCCGGAGATATACTGGATCAGTCTGTTGTTTCTAACAGGAAACAGGAACGCACTGCACGCTTATGGGCTTATAACAAAATGATCACGTTGGAAAAGCTGGTTGCCGCGAAAGAAGCCGGCTGCAGAAACAGCTTTGAGATCGCGGAACATTTAGAGGTTACGGAAGAATTTCTGTTGGAAGCACTGGAATGCTATCGTACAAAATATGAGAAGGGGCTGCAAAAGGACAACTATTTAATTCTTTTTGAACCGTTTAATATTTATAAAATGGCAGAATAATTTTTTTCTTATCTTAATGTCACCTCATGCATCATATATTATCCAGAGGTGATGAACTATGCAGTCCTGCGAACTGGTAACACTTGTGTCATCCATTGCCTGCTGTCTTGCACAAGGGCGGACAGCTGACGAAATTGCACTCCTCAGCTGTATTTTTAACCAACTGGGCGATACCCTGGAGACAATTGCAGCCCACCAGGCTCTCTGTTGCGGCAATGATAAAAATGGCAATATTAATGATGATATATTTTTTGGCTTTCAAAGTGAAAGAAGACGGGAGCGATAAGGAACTATTCACCAGTTCCTTATCCTCCCGTCTTCTGGCACAGACAACCTGTTGTTTTAGTATTTTGCAGTCAGCAAAAGCTCCACTGCCATACGATCCGAAAGCCTTCCCGTTTTAACCGCTTCTTCTGCCTCAACACAGGAATTCACATAAGAAAGAATCTGTTCCTTGGAAAAAGTTCTTGCCTGAGGCAACAGCTTACCGGCAGCAAAAGGCGGAATTTTAAGCTTTGCGGCGATTCCCCCTTTATCCATTCCCTTTCCCATCAGTTCCTTTACCTGCAACAGCTGGTTAAACTGCCTTGCAATGAGAAACATGATTCTCATGGGAGGTTCCTTTAATGTTAGCAAGTCCTCATAGAGTTCAAGAGCCCTTTTTGTCTGGCGGTTAACGATGGAAGTAACCATATCAAATATTTTATTGGTCGTCCGCTCTGTACAGATCGCCATTACATCTTCATCTGTTATGATATCTCTTCCTAACGTAAAGCTAATCAGTTTTTCCAGCTCCATGCGGATATTTTCCATATCATCACCGGTCATGTTTAAAAAAAGCTCCATGGTCTGTCCGGTCACCTTCTTTCCTTCTCTGGAAAGTAATGTTCCTGCCCACCTGCCCAGCTGATTAATATCCTGACGCTCCATCTCGGCGGCATAACCAAGTTCCTTTATCTTTTTAAACATTTTGCTTCTCTTGTCCACTTCTGATTCCACAAACATCATACAGGTTGTATCTGGCATCTGTGGCAGATAGTTAACCAGTTCTTCTGCAGCCGCCTTAAAAAATCCACTGTCTTCTACAAGGATTAATCGTCTCTCCGAAAAAAAAGGCATAGTATCAGCAAGGCTTATGAGCTCCTTTAAATCAATGGACTTTCCGCCAAACTGGTTGAAATTCATGGTATCTCCCTGTGTTATGGCCGATTTCATCTGATTCTTGTAGCTGTTTTTTAGAAAAGCCTCCTCTCCATATAAGAGATAAACCGGCTTAAAACTGTTATTTTTTATGTCCTGATTCAGGGTCTGCATCGCATGTTTCACTCCTTTTCCTTCTTTTCATTATACCCATGGTTCCTGGTTCCGTCAACGAAAGTTGAAAAACGGATCCTGGTTCCATCCGTTTCCAGCCTGACTGCTCCGTTCATTCCAGTTCCAAACACCGTAACACTCCGCTCATCAAAACGTTCTAACACTTCTTTATGAGGATGTCCGTAAGAATTCCCCTGTCCATAAGAAATCACAGCCCAGACAGGTGAAACTGCATCAAGAAATGATTCGCTGGATGAATATTTTGAGCCGTGGTGAGCCGTTTTTAATACGTTTATTTCACTTAATAACTGATCTTTCTTTTTTTCAAGAAGAAGTTGTTCCTCCCGCTCCCCCATATCACCGGTAAACAGCATATGGCAATCACCATAGTCCATTTTAAGCACCTGGGATTCACCGTTAACATCTGTGGGTACGTCATCTTTTCCAGGATAAAGGCAGGTAATGGACAGCTTTCCTGTCTTCATTACATCTCCCCCTGTCAGATACTGCACACAGGCTCCCCTATTTTTCCCCAGTGACGCCAGAGATTGTATTATTTCCTCATCCTGCCCATGATAAGGGAGATATAAATTCTTAATCTGTATGTCCTCACAGGTTTCCAGCAAATATTTTACTCCGCTTAAATGATCCAGGTCTCCGTGACTGACGAATGCATAATCAATCACCGAAACACCAAGAGACTTCAGACATGGGGACAGTGTATACTCTCCCAGAGATTTCTTAGATGTACTTCCACCATCAACCAGCACACATGCCCCTTCCGTCCTGAGCAAAATCCCATCTCCCTGCCCTACATCAAGAAACCATGCATCAAGCCCTTTTACCGGCTCAGGTAATAAAAGAAATATGGATAATATATAAAATCCTGTCAGGAAAAGTATTTTTCCTGCATAAGAAATGTTTCCTTTTTCCGGGGTATTTTCATTTCTCCCCACGGTATCAATGCTCTTTTTCTCCGCTTCCTTTTTAACCCTGCTAAATAATTTCATGATAAAAATACAGCCAGTGAGAAGAAACCCATAAGCCACCAGCGTGCTGATACCAGGTCTGCCCAAAATAATATTGCTCCCTGGCATTTCCCCGGAAATGTTTAAAAGAATCTCATACAGAGACAGTATATAATGCCCGGTTCCCGCTGCCGCAGTTCCAAGAACAGGGCTTAAAGATCCAAATGCAATCACTCCCAGACCGGAACAGAGAACTCCGCCCATCAGTGGAATGACCAGCAGATTCAAAACCAGACCATAAGGTGGGATCTGGTAAAAATGAAAGGCTGTCACAGGCAGAGTAATCATCTGCACCGCAAAGCAGGCAGAAATACTTCCGGAAAAAAGGCTATCCTTACCCAGCCAGCCCTTGATAATCGGAGCGATTGCTCCTATTGCAAATACGGCACCGAAGGAAAGCTGAACACCTCCCTGCATCAGGAGGGACGGAGACTGAAAACCAAGAAAGAATAACGACAGCGAAGCTGCAGACAATAAATCATAAGTTCTTCCAAGACAGGCAGCATAAAATCCCAGGCACATCATCACCCCGGCCCGCACCACAGAAGGACTTGCACCCGTTAATATACCATATAAAATCAGAAGCACCATACTAACAAGACCTGCGCCCCAAAAGCCTGCACCAGCCTTTTTTATCAGTTTATAAAAAGAGAGTCCGATAAAAGACATATGAAGACCGCTGATGGCAAGGAGGTGGGCAATTCCGTTTTTCTGGTATAAATCCTTAATATCACTGGAGATTCCCATTTTATCGCCCAGCACTGCAGCCGTAAAGATTCCTGCATCCGTTTCTATTGCATCCCGGTAAAGAAGGGTTTTACTATACACTTTTAATTTTCTTAAAAACTCCAAAAGGGGAGACTTCTCCTCCTCTAATATAGTAATCTCCTCTGCAAAAAGGGTAAAATCCACCCCCAGAGACTGATAGTAGCTCTTAAAGTCAAACTCTCCCGGGTTTCTTGCCTGTGAAAAGGGCTGTACCTCGCCCTGCACAGCAACAATCTGTCCAATTCCCAGAGATTTTAAAGAAGCTCCTTTACACTCTTTTAAAGAAACCATGATTCCGGGGGGCTCATAAACAACTTCTTCCCACTTTCCTTTCATCATTTTTCTGATCCGGTTATTCTTAAGAGTCAGAGTGACAACTCCCTTCTCTTCTGCAATTGATGAAATACTGCCCTGTACCTCAGTGTAATAACCTGTGATCTCCAAAAGCCGGATATCCTGTTCTCTTAATTGTTCCATCTCAAGGCCTGCACGTGCCGATCCCAGATAGAAAAAAACAAGAGGCAAAAAGACCCAAAGCGGGTTTCTGCCTCTCCTGCAAACACAATAAATCATCCCGGCAGCAATCAGCGCCGGAATAAAAAGCCAAGATGTCAAAGCCAGCAGTACGGCAGTCTCTCCAAGTACAAATCCCCCTGCAATCAGACATAATGGGCGTTTTATTGTTCTGTTCCTCCTGTTTCTTCTGTTGATTCCTCATTTTCCTTATTGTAATCCAGATTTCGCTCAAACTGCTGGTTCAAAGAAATGGAATCCCGAAACATCACATCCTGAGAACCATTGACTGTGATCTGAACCTTGTTAATGGATGAAACCGCAGCCAGAGAGTTGACGATGGAATAGATGGGGATGTATTCCTTTACCTCCAGAGTGTTATTGAGAAATGAGGAGTCAAAATTGATGTAGCACACATTTTCATTGACCGACACATTGATCAGTTTGGTCTCCTTCGGCAGCGTAGGATTCAATCCCGGTCTGCCAGGACCTGCGATCAGCTGTTCAATTACCAGCTTTTCCAGGGAAGTATTAATATTATGAACCACTTCTCTTGATTCTTTTACCAGCTTTTCTCCGCTTTCATCGGCAAAATACAAAGATAGTTCTGTCTTTTCAAATGAGTTGACATTGCTAATATTATCAATAAAATCTGTACTCTGCATTGGTCCCACCGGGTTTCCGGTGCTGTCCATAAGCGGCTGTTCCGCTGTGTAGATTGCTACGTACGCTATTCCCCTGATCTGAGTCAGGGTTCTGACAAGAGCAGCCCTGCAAAGAATCTCTCTGGTGCTGTTCATCATCGCATAATTATTATCAAAATACAGATACAACACTGTATCCTCCAGCTTATACCGCTCAAATCCCACCTTGTCCGGGACGGCTGCCTGCCGGTCTAAATCCTTGGGAACGTTGCGCAGCTGTTCCATCAGGTTTTTAATTTTCCAGTCTGTTTCCTCTTCTGACTCATCCACAGGCTTTTCAGGCATGGTATATGGCTGAGGCTCCATTTTGGTCATGGCCGAATTCAAATAGTAGATCTGATAAAGTTCCCCGCTATCCGTGCTTTTTTCAGGTGCTCTTCCTGAGCAGCCGGATAAAAAGCATACCACAGACAGCAGGAATATCAATATACCCATTCGTGGCTTCATCCCTATCCCTCCTGTTCCTAAGAAATGTATGTAAGAGGAATACGTACAGTAAACGTAGTACCCTCTCCCTCTTTGCTCTGAAGCTTGATCGCTCCCTGATGCATCAGAACAATCTTTTTTGTTATGGATAAACCAAGCCCCGTTCCTCCAGTCTCCCGGGATCTTGCCTTATCCACCCGGTAAAAGCGGTCAAATACCCGTTCCTGGAACTCTTCTGAAATTCCAATCCCTGAATCCGAAACTTTTACATAAAAGAACTTGTGATCTGCATCAAGGGTAACACGCACCCAGCCGCCTTCTACATTGTATTTAATGGCATTTTCAACCAGATTACTCAGTGCCAGAGACAGTTTCATCTCATCTACATCTGCCGTAACTTCACGCATACTTTCAAAGGTCAGTTCGATATTTCGCTTCCCGGCAATGGGACGAAGGCGCTTTAAAATCAGTTCCAGCAGACCATTAATTTTAACCTGGGCTACATTTAAGTTAGCGCCTGCTGTCTTATCCATTCGGACCAGAGCAAGGAGATCATCGATAATTTTATTCTCTCGTTCGATCTCTTCCGAAATATCACTTAAGAACTCCCTATACAGTTCCACCGGGGCATCCTCCATCCCAATGAGGGAATCTGCAAGTACACGAATGGACGTAATGGGGGTTTTCAGTTCATGTGATACATTGGAAACAAACTCTTCCCTCGATTTGTCTACCGCTTTCAGTTTCTTTAACGTTGTATTAATGGAATCCGAAATCTGCCTGGTCTCCTTGTAAACACGGGAGATAATATCCTCATCAATGTTTCCTTCTGCCGCACGGTTTAACATCCTTTGCAACTCCCGAAACGGCTTCATTAAAAGCTTAACCAGAAGCACTACCACAATAGCCAGAATTGAAATAATTAAAAGCTGTAAAAATGCTCCTTTATCCGATACTGTGACAATGCGGTTTAAAAGATCTTCAGAGGATGCCGTGATGATCATAACACCGTCAATCTCTTTTTCCTGACTATTGGAATAGATTGGAATTGTGAGTGAAAAATACTTTTTTTCCTGATTGTATTTGCTGCTGTTTTCACCGTTAAAGCACCGGATCACTTCCTCCGATACATTGGTCTTACCTGCAGAGAGCGAGAAAGTATCGCCGATAATACGAAAGCTCTTATTGATAATTACAATTCTTCCGTTAAACATATCCGCTTTCACATTCATCTCATTATCTAACAGGGAATCTTTGGGATCCATTGTTAAATATCCAATCCTGGTCATCTTATTGCTTAATATCCAGCACTGGTTTTGGATCTCCTGCATTCGTGAATCGATCAGGTTTTGCCGGAATGCTCCCAGCAGAACAGAACTGCCGACAAAAACCGGAATACTTCCTATAAACAAAAAGACGAGGATCAGAGTGACCTGCAGGCTGATAACGGGCTTTCGGCTGAATAATTTATCCTGAAACATGGTCCCACCTCTTCAATCTCTGACTTATCATAAATTTATTTTTTTGGTACATGCAACTGCCAGTGCACCCGGACCGATATGACAGGATACGCTGAGGGAAAGATGATCCACATGGATCTCCCCTGTTTCCGGAAATAGCTCCTGAAGCTCCCGCTTAAATTCCTCAGCAGCTTCCAGACTGTCTGAATGAACAACTGCCATATGAGTCACCCTGGCGTTTGGATCATTAAAACGTTCATCCATGTCCTTTTTTATGGCTGCAATCATCATGGCTTTCGCCTGCTTCATGGTTCTTGCCTTTGCAAATGCATCAAGCTTTTCTCCCTGAATGGTGAGAACCGGTTTAATCCGCAGAAAACTGCCAAGCAGTGCAGCCGCAGGAGTGATTCTCCCCCCTTTTTTCAAATATTCCAGAGTATCCAGGGTAATGTAAATGGTGGAGTCCATCTTAGTCTCCTCCAGTTTTTCCTTGATTGCCTGAGGACTTATTCCCTGATCTGCCATCTCCTTTGCATCAAGGACAGACTGCCTCTGGGTCACAGAGATCCTCTGATTGTTAACAACAAACACCTTACCTTCATAATCTTCCGCCAGCATAATGGCTGTCTGACAGGAACTGCTTAATCCACTGGACATGGGTATATGCACAATGGCATCGTATTCCTTTAACAGTTCATTCCATAAATCCATTAAATCACCGGGTGACGGCTGTGAGGTAGAAATATCAGCGCCGTTTTCCAGCTTTTCATAAAACTCCTGCTGGCTTAAGCTGATATCCTCATAATACATCTCTCCATCCATCATAAATGGCATGGGAACGACATAAATTCCAGCTTCCTTTCCCTGCTTCTGGGTTATTCCGCTGTTGCTGTCTGTAACGATCGCTACTTTCATTCCGGCTCTCCTTTATTTCTCAAATTAAGTATTCTTCTCTGCTTCACTTACAGAGGTATAAAGCTGGTAGTACATGCCTTTCTTTAAAAGAAGTTCTTCATGACTTCCTTCCTCCACAATGCTGTTATCGGAAAGAACTAAAATACGGTCTGCATTCTGTATGGTAGTCAGACGGTGTGCGATAGTCACCGTTGTCCTTCCTTTGGAAAGCCGTTCCAAAGACTGGGAAACCAGCTGCTCGCTTTCATTATCCAGCGCAGAAGTTGCCTCATCTAAAATCAGTACCGGCGGATTTTTAAGGAATACTCTGGCAATACTGATTCTTTGCTTCTGACCTCCGGAAAGCTTTACACCACGTTCCCCAACGTATGTATTGTATCCATCCTTTAATCCTGTAATAAATTCATGGGCGCCTGCCATCTTTGCAGCCGAAACCACATCTTCCATGGAAGCTCCAGGGCGTCCGTATTCTATATTTTCCAATACGGTTCCAGAAAATAAGTAAACATCCTGCTGTACCACACCTACTGTGCTTCTTAAGCTCTTAAGGGTCACTTCCCGGATATCCTGACCATCAATTAAAATTCTTCCCTCAGTGGGATCATAAAACCGCGGTACCAGGCTGCAGAGAGTGGTTTTTCCCCCTCCCGACGGGCCTACCAAAGCCACCTTTTCACCCGGTCTGATCCTTAAGCTGATATGTGATAAGACCGGATTCCTGTCATCTGGATATTCAAAAGAGACATCTTCAAAAGAGATCTCCCCGTCGATCTTAGTCAGAGGTCTTGCCCCCTCTTCATCAAATATATCCACATTGGCATCCATCAGTTCCATGAATCGGTCAATTCCTGTCATTCCTCTCTGAAACTGCTCTGCGAATTCAATAATTCTTCGTATGGTCCCCAGCAATGTGCTGACATAAAGAGTGTATGCCACAAGATCTCCAGGCTCAATGAGACCTTTAATCATAAAAATACCGCCAGCAACGATTACCACTACATACATCAGACCGTCAAACATCCGAATGGTATTCTGGAAAGCCGCCATGTATTTATAAGTTTTTCGCTTGATCTGTAAGAATTCCTGATTGTCCCGATTGAATTTCTCTATCTCTATCTTTTCATTGGCAAAAGCTCTTACCACCCTGTTTCCAAGCAGGCTGTCTTCTATTCTGGCATTGAGTTCACCAATATGATTTCTCTGGTGCTTAAACGCTTTTCTCACCTGTATGTTAAAATAGGTACAGGATACTGCCATAACCGGAATCAGCAGGAAAATAAGGATGGTTAAGGGGAGATTAATCCCAGACAGGATAATAAAAGAAATCACTGTCTTTAAAAATGCAATGAAAAATTCTTCCGGACAATGATGGGCAAACTCCGTCACCTCAAATAAATCGCTGGTTATCCGTGACATAATCTGCCCGATCTTGGTGTTATTAAAATAATTATCCGAAAGCTTCTGGAGATGGCCGAATGCCTCCTCTCTCATATCCGTCTCTATGGCGGCCCCCATCACGTGACCCGTATAAGCCATATAAAAACTAGCCATACCGTCAATGATCCTCAGACCGAAATAAAGTGCCCCGATGCTTACAATGGTGCGGACAGTCAGTGCCGATAAATCCCGCAGCCCCTGATTGGTAATATACCGGAGAATCAGGGGCAGCACCATCTCACAAATAGTGGTTAAAGACGCACAGATTAAGTCCATAACCATGATTTTTGTATACTTTTTATAATAAGGCACAAAGCGCCTCAGCAATACGCCTGTTTTCATCTCTTTTTGATTCATACGTTCCTCTACTCTGTTATGCGAATACTTTTTATCAGTTCCAAAGCCCAGTCTTTCTCCCCCGGTTTTCTGCTTACAATGTTAATATTCATACGCTGGTCTTTATAAAGTACCTGGGCAGATACTCCATATCTGGTTTCTCCCGGCTTCTCCTCCGGTTCATAAAATGCAACCCTGACTTTCGCGTTATTCAGTTCAAAATCCAGAATCTCCTCAGGTTTGCCCTGTTCAAACCACTGGGGTTTAAACTCCGCTTCACGTCCTGCAAAGACCGCTGCGTAAATATAGTAATCATGACCGCCGTAATCTCTGCCGTCATAATAATGATCCATTGCGCTGTTATCTTCCTCATCGTATAAAAAATTTCCTGGCAGGGCAAAACTCATATTACCAATCTTACGATAGACCAGATGCTTTCTGCAACCGATGGATTCTTCAATATCCATAAGATTCACAGACTTCATCTCCATGGGAGTATGGGAATCAAAAACGCAGATATCAAGATAGGTTTTATGGGGAAATGGAATATCCGGATCCATAATATATGCTTTTTCAAGAAGCTCTATAATTCTTTGATTTACATAAACGTCCTGAGTACTCCGCTGGGATGGCATAAAATAACAGGACTGGTTTAAAAGAACCATAGCACTGTTTCTGTAATATCTGGCATCTTTTTGAAGATCATTCCACACAAAAAAATCCTTGGCAAATGCCACACTCATACCGGAATGAACCATACCTGCGATCTCTTTAAATGAAAAAGACCGGATGTGGGTAATCAGCTTTCCTTCCTGCCTGGATGGAATATAGTAGATGGCAGGCCAGCAAAACATATATTCCCCTTTTTCACTCCAGCCGGATACTAAATCCATCAAATCGGAAAACCATTGGTAAAAATACTTTTGTCTCATAGCCAGAAAATCTCTTTTTATGAAATAACCGGTCCGGTCCTCTACTCTTAGCTTTAGTTTCTTTTCCCGTGCTGCTTCCTCTAAAAATTCTACCACTGCAGCATGAAACCCGGGACCTGCAATGTTTGTCTGGCTCTCCCCCTGAAGCTTACGCTTATTCCAGTTAAACCAGATATATCCTTCCGGACACAGCTGAACAAGCAGCATGCCTTCAATGCGAAAACACTGATAACCCATCTTCTTTGCCAGATCCTTTACCATAAGCTCCGCAGACTGAGTGTTCCAGGCAAATCCGGAAAATATTTTTTTCTTGGGCTCCAAAGAAAATCTGATTCTTATACTCATCTGAAATCCTTCCTAACATACCTTTCTATATTCTATCGTATTTTTGTTAGAAATGGAAGCACAAAACGAATATGGACAAAGTAATTTTCAAACTTTTATAAAAAAGAAGACTGCCCAGTAGGTTTACTGGGAAGCCCTCTTCGTTTATTACATTAACGGACAATCAGTGATTTTCCTGTCATCTCTTTCGGCTGTTCCATACCCAGCAGCTCAATTAAGGTCGGTGCGATGTCTGCAAGGCAGCCGCCCTCTCTCAGCTTACAGGCCGGATCAGCATTTACCAGAATGAAAGGCACCGGATTGGTTGTATGGGCTGTAAACGGTTCTCCCGTCTCATAATCCAGAAGCTGCTCTGCATTACCATGATCTGCACAGATAAACATGACTCCGTTCATCTCCTTCACCGCATCTACAGTTCTTCCCACACACGCATCAACCGTTTCAATGGCCTTAATTGCAGCATCTTCAATACCGGTATGTCCAACCATGTCCGGATTTGCAAAATTCACTATGATAACATCGTATTTGCCGGAAGTCACAGCCTCTACCAGTTTGTCGCAGACAACCGGAGCGCTCATTTCTGGCTGCAAATCATAGGTGGCAACCTTTGGTGACGGTACTAAAATTCTGTCTTCTCCCTTATTGGGCTCTTCCACACCACCGTTAAAGAAAAATGTTACGTGTGCATATTTTTCTGTCTCAGCAATTCTGGCCTGAGTCATGTTGTGATCAGCAAGGAATTGCCCAAATGTGTTGACAATTGCTTCCTTTTTAAATGCAACCAGCTTATTCTTAATTGTCTCATCGTAATCAGTGAAGCAGACATAGGTGAGATTCAGACGCTTCTCTCTCTCAAATCCTTTAAACTCATCATCGCAGAAAGCTCTTGTCAGCTCTCTTGCACGGTCCGGACGGAAGTTAAAGAAGATAACCGAATCGCCATCCTCTACCACAGCAACCGGTGCTCCGTTCTCAGTCACAACAAATGGCTCTACAAATTCGTCATTCTTCTCTGCGTCATAGGAAGCCTGAATACCAGCAGTTGCTGACTGGGCCTGATTTCCTTCTCCCTTTGTCAGTGCATCATAAGCCCGTTTTACACGGTCCCAGCGGTTATCTCTGTCCATGGCATAATAACGTCCGGAAACAGATGCCACTTTGCCTACGCCAAGCTCTTTCATCTTTGCTTCCAGCGCTTCCACATAGCTTTTTCCGGAGGCAGGAGGTGTATCACGGCCATCTAAAAAGCAGTGAACATATACCTTCTCAAGGCCGTTTTTCTTAGCAAGTTCCAATAATCCATAGATGTGACCGATGTGGCTGTGAACGCCGCCGTCTGAAACCAGTCCCCACATATGAAGTGCGGAATTATTCTTTTTGCAGTTTTCCACTGCCTGTAAAAATTCGGAAACGGTAAAAAAGTCTCCGTCTGAAATCGCTTTTGTGATTCTTGTCAGCTCCTGATATACGATACGTCCTGCACCCATATTCAAATGGCCAACCTCAGAGTTACCCATCTGACCGTCCGGCAGACCGACTGCCAGACCGCTGGCATTGCCTTTTACGTAAGGACACTGGCTCATCAGCTGGTTCATAACGGGAGTTCTCGCTTCACACACAGCATTATGGTCGCAGTTATCATTTAACCCGTAACCATCAAGGATCATTAATACAACCGGTTTTTTGCTCATAACTAGTTCTCCTTTTCCTTCTGTTCATTCTATCGTAATTGTGCTTATTGCAATCATTGTCTTTCAACACATTATTTTACATGATTTCGTAATTTCCTGCAACCTGGGAATGGTGAAAAATTATCAGGAAGCAAAAAGCTGCTCCCTGCCCGAAAGCAGACAGGAAGCAGCAGCTGTGTTATTTCTTATAATTGACAATATCTCCGAATTCCGGTTTTAAGGATGCTCCTCCTACAAGACCGCCGTCGATATCCGGCTGTGCAAACAGTTCTGGTGCGCTGCCGGCGGAAACAGAACCGCCATACTGAATCCGGATTGCCTGTGCAGTTGCTTCATCATAGATTTCAGCAATGCAGGAACGGATAGACTGGCAAACTTCCTGAGCCTGCTCCGTTGTTGCAACCTTACCTGTACCGATTGCCCAGATAGGCTCATAAGCGATGACTGCCTTCGCAGCATTCTCAGCCGGTATATTTAAGAATGCAATCTTAATCTGCTGGCGAATCCAGTCAATGGTAATTCCCTGTTCTCTCTGTGTCAGTGATTCACCGCAGCAGATAATAGGAGTCATTCCATATTCAAAGGCCTTTAATGCTTTTTTGTTAACGGTTTCATCCGTCTCTGCAAAATACTCTCTTCTCTCGGAATGACCGATTACCACGTATTTTACACCTGCGTCCTTTAACATAGCCGGTGAAATCTCTCCGGTATAAGCGCCCTTGTCTTCATAATACATGTTCTCAGCGCCGATGTTAATGTTAGAACCTTTTGCTGCCTCCATGGCAGGAATGATGTCAATAGCGGGTACGCAAAATACCACATCTACTTCATCGCTTGCTACTAATGGCTTTAATGTATTAACAAGCTCCACCGCTTCGGTTGGAGTCATATTCATCTTCCAGTTACCTGCAATAATTTTTTTTCTGGACATAAAATAACCTTACCTTCCGTTATTTATTATCTGCTGCTGCAACGCCTGGCAGTTCTTTGCCTTCCAGGAACTCTAAGGATGCTCCTCCACCAGTAGAGATGTGGGTCATCTTATCAGCAAAACCAAGTCTCTTTACTGCATTTACAGAATCTCCGCCTCCGATAACTGTGGTAGCATCGCTAAGTTCTGCAACTGCACGGCAGATTTCTAAGGTTCCCTCAGCAAAGTTAGAGAATTCAAATACGCCCATCGGTCCGTTCCAAACAACGGTCTTAGCGCCTTTTAATGCTTCCTTAAACAGTTCAATGGTTTTAGGTCCGATATCAAATCCTGACCAGCCAGCGTCAATGGATTCTACCACTTTGCGTTCTGTATCATTGGAGAATTCTTTTCCAATTACATTATCGATAGGAAGAAGGAGTTTCACGCCTTTCTCCTCTGCCTTTTTGATCATCTCTAATGCATAGTCAAGCTTATCTTCCTCGCATAAGGAATTTCCAATCTCATGACCCTGAGCCTTAGCAAAGGTATAAGCCATACCGCCGCCGATAATTAAAGTATCAACCTTGTCAAGAAGATTGTTGATTACATTAATCTTATCGGAAACCTTTGCGCCACCCAGGATAGCCACAAAAGGACGTACCGGGTTCTCAACTGCCTGTCCCAGGAACTTAATTTCTTTTTCCATTAAGTAGCCAACAACATTATCAGATGTGTATTTGGTAACACCTACGTTAGAGCAGTGAGCTCTGTGAGCAGTACCAAATGCATCGTTTACAAAGATTCCATCACAAAGAGATGCAAGCTCTTTTGCATATTCTTCTGCGGACTCATCTTTGCCGTATTTGGTCTCTTCCACTCTGTAACGGGTATTCTCAAGAAGAAGAACTTCTCCATCCTTTAATTCCTCAGCCACTTTCAGTGTCTCAGGACCAGTTACCTTAGGATCGTTTACGAATTTTACCTCTACGCCCAGACGCTCGCTTAAAGCCGGAGCAACTGGTGCTAAAGATAACTCTGGAAGGGGCTCGCCCTTTGGTTTTCCCAGATGGGAGCATAAAATAACTTTAGCGCCCTGATCAAGCAATTTTTTAATAGTAGGGATTGCTCCGTCAATACGGTTAAAGTTCTGAATCACACCTTCCTTTAACGGTACGTTAAAATCACATCTTACAAGTACTTTCTTACCCTTTAATCCGGTTAAATCGTCAACTGTTTTTTTATTAAGCATCTTATTGTGCTCCTTTCAGATTATGTTTTACAACATCATAAAAAAACAAAAGGCCCGGTCCTTTCCGACCGGACCCTTCGTGGATCTTTAGCCTAATTCAGCGAAGTACTTAATTGTACGAACCATCTGGCTTGTATAGGAATTCTCGTTATCATACCAGGAAACAACCTGTACCTGATATAAATCATCACCAATCTTGGAAACCATAGTCTGAGTAGCATCGAATAAAGAACCAAATCTCATACCGATTACGTCAGAAGATACGATCTCATCTGTGTTGTATCCGAAAGACTCACTTGCTGCTGCCTTCATGGCTGCATTGATTCCGTCTTTTGTTACATCAGCACCCTTAACAACTGCTACCAAGATAGTAGTAGAACCTGTAGGAACTGGAACACGCTGAGCAGATCCGATTAACTTGCCGTTTAATTCAGGAATAACAAGACCGATTGCTTTAGCAGCACCGGTAGAGTTTGGTACGATATTAGCTGCACCAGCTCTTGCTCTTCTTAAATCACCTTTTCTGTGAGGTCCGTCAAGGATCATCTGATCACCTGTGTAAGCATGAATGGTGCTCATGATACCAGACTGGATCGGAGCATAATCATTTAATGCCTTTGCCATAGGAGCAAGACAGTTTGTTGTACAGGAAGCAGCGGAGATGATCTTGTCATCTGCTGTTAATACATTCTCGTTTACGCTGAAAACAACAGTTGGCAGATCGTTGCCTGCTGGAGCAGAGATAACAACTTTCTTAGCACCTGCATCGATATGAGCCTGAGAAAGAGCTTTGGAGCAGTAGAAACCAGTACACTCAAGTACTACGTCTACGCCGATTTCTCCCCAAGGAAGATTTTTTGCATCTTTTTCTGCGTAAATTCTGATGGTCTTTCCATCAACTGTAATAGAATCTTCAGAAGCTTCTACTGTGTGAACATTCTCACCATAAAATCCAGCGTATCCGCCCTGAGCTGTATCATATTTTAATAAATGTGCTAACATCTTTGGATCTGTTAAATCGTTGATTGCTACTACTTCATAGCCTTCTGCACCAAACATCTGTCTGAAAGCAAGACGGCCAATACGTCCGAAACCGTTAATCGCTACTTTTACTGCCATAATTCAATTCCTCCTAAGAATAAAATTAAAAGTGATCGTTAAATATTAATCAACTACCGTTTATTCTACCTAATATTCCAGTAAATAGCAAGTCCTTTTTTTATTTTTATCAATTCCTCACAATTATTTTACATTTCATTCTTGACATATCCGGCAAGATTGTAAGCATGATCGGAAATGCGTTCCAGGTTGCTGATCAGGTCTAAAAATACCACGCCTGCGGCGGTGCTGCACTCTCCTGTAGAGAGACGTTCGATGTGTTTTTCCCTTAGCTCCTCTTCCAGGGCATCTACCTCATCTTCATACTTAATCACCTTGCGGACCTCATCCATATCGCCTCTTCTCCTTGCATCAATGGAATGGGAGAACGACTGAAAAGCCGTCTGACAGATCACCTTAAGATCGGATATTCCGGTTTCAGAAAATGTCACTTCATGCTCCGCCATATATTCCGCCTGCTCCGCCAGATTTTCTGCATGGTCACCGACACGCTCAATATCGTTGATACTGTAAAACAGGTTGTTGACTATTATTTTCTGCTCCTCTGTCAAAGACAGATTGTTGATTTTGACCAGATATTCCGTCAGCATCTTTTCCATATTATTAATCGTCTTTTCGGTTTTATACACATCTTTTGCTTTATTGACATTTTTAGAAATAACCGCATCGATGGCAAGCTGCACATTCTCCATGGCGATCTGTCCCATATGTACCACTTCCATGGCAGCGGTCTCCACTGCGAATGCAGGTGATTCAAAAATTCTTTCGTCCAGATGCTTCATGGTTTCACTTTCCTGATCACCGGCTTCTTCTGATCCCTTTTTCTCCTCCGGTACCAGCATGCCAGACAATTTAACCAGCTGATTTGCAAAAGGAAACAGAATGCAGGTATTGGTTAAATTAAATATGGTGTGGAAAATAGAAATCTGCACTGCTGTTATGTTGTGGTCTGCAATCTTTGGCATCGCTATAAATATAAGAAAAGATACTATTCCAAATAAGATAGAACCAATGATATTAAAGGAAAGATGAATCGCGGCAGCCCGCTTTGCAGTCCTGGAACTGCCGATACTTGAGATCAATGCAGTCACACAGGAACCAATGTTCTGACCCAGTGTAATGAAAATAGCAGCATTGGTAGTAACCACTCCATTCATTGCAAGTGTCTGTAAAATACCAACAGAAGCCGAAGAACTCTGTAAGAGGGCTGTTACCAGCGCTCCGATTATCATGCCAAGGAACGGATTATTTCCCAGGACACGGAATGCTTCCGAAAATATCGGTGCATCTGTATAAGGTGAAATTGCACTGGACATGAAATCAAGTCCTATAAACAGCATGCCAAGTCCCACCAGTATCTCACCGATGGTTCTGGTCTTTTGCTTTTTCACAAATAAAAGAAGAACCGCTCCAATTCCCACAAGAAGGGGAGCACAAAATGAAGGTTGAAATATAGAATATGCATCTCCCAGCTGATTCATGGAAACAATCCATGCTGTAATGGTCGTTCCGATGTTTGCACCCATGATTACTCCCACAGCCTGAGTCAGATTTAAAACTCCTGCACTTACAAAACCAACTACCATAACCGTAGTTGCACCGCTGCTCTGGATAATAGCCGTAATCACTGCTCCCAGAAGTACTGCCATAAAGCGGTTGTTTGTCAGCATTCCCAGAAACTGACTCATACGGCTTCCTGCACTTTTCTGCATGCCGTCTGCCATGGTATTCATGCCGTACAAAAACAGTCCCAGCCCTCCCATGAATCCAAACAAACTCGATATGTCATTAACCGACATTGTTACCTCCTTGTAACCAATATGTATTTTTTTACTACAGATATCTGATCATGCATTTATCTGCGCCGTTTAAAATAATACCATAGAAAGATTTCATTTATCAATGGTTTTTAAAATTTATGTAAAATTATAGTTAAATTTGGGTAAAACAGTCGGTTGGGCAGATTGCATTTCCAGTCATGTTTGTTTATAATGAATTTAATTTTTGGAAAAGGAGACTCCTATGCTGCCAGATTATCATTTTCACACAGAATTTTCAGGGGATTCCACCACACCAGTCAGAAACCAGATTGAACGTGCCATTGCGCTTCATATGAATTCCTTATGTGTGACGGATCACCACGACTTTGACGTAGATTCCCCCATCGATTTTACCTTAGACCCGGAAATTTATTTTAACACCATGTGTCAGCTTCGGGAAGAATACAAGGAACGAATCGACCTTCGCATCGGAATTGAGCTGGGTCTGCAGCCCCATTTAAAACAGTACTATGACCAGCTGCTGAAACGCTATGATTTTGATTATGTAATCGGATCCACTCACTTCATTAACCGCAAGGATGCTGCCTATCCCGAATTTTTTGAAGGCCGGCGGGAAGAAGAAGCATATCTTCAGTATTTTGAGGCGACACTGAATAACGTAAAACTGAAAGATGCTTATGATGCTGCAGGACATATCGACTACATTGTACGATATGGTCCCAATAAAGCCACTTATTACAACTACCATGCATATCAGGATATCATTGATGAGATATTAAAGACTGTAATTGAAATAGGAAAAGGAATTGAACTGAACACCGCAGGTTACAGGAAGGGAATCGGTCAGCCTAATCCATCCGGGGATATTATGAAACGATACCGGGAGCTGGGCGGCGAGATTATTACGGTGGGATCAGATGCCCACATACCAGAAGATTTAGGTGCAGATTTTCAGACTGCAAAAGAGCTTCTGAAACAATGTGGTTTTTCCTACTATGCGGAATTCAGAAAAAGAAAACCGGAATTTAAACCACTGTGATACATCTAATACAATACGGATTGGAGAACTATCATGAATGTATTTGACATCGTTGGGCCTGTGATGATCGGACCTTCCAGCTCCCACACTGCCGGAGCCGCCCGCATTGGAAAAACTGCTGCGCTCCTTCTTGGAGAACCGGTAGCAAAAGCGGATATTTTGTTCCACGGTTCCTTCGCAAAAACCTACAAAGGCCATGGAACCGACAAAGCCATTGTAGGCGGAATCTTAAAATATGATCCCTGGGATCCAGATATCCGGACCAGTCTTGAAACGGCCGAAAAGCAGGGCATTTGCGTTAACATTCATACCGGTAACATTGAAAATGCCCATCCAAATACCGCTTTAGTTTCCCTTACCGGATCAGGCGGTGCTACGCTTTCCGTCCAGGGCGCTTCCATTGGAGGCGGCAATATTGTGATAAACAAAATCAACGACATGGAAGTATATTTTACCGGTCAGAATACCACATTAATTGTCATGCACCAGGATGTTCCCGGTATCATCGCCCAGGTCACAAATCTGGTTGCTGCCGGCAACGCCAACATCTGCAATTTCCGGTTAAACCGACAGGAAAAAGGCGGAATTGCAATTATGACAATTGAGATGGATTCGGATATTGACCCCTCTTTAGTGTCTGAGATCAGGCTTCTTCCTCATGTATACAATACCATTCTTTTAAAACTGGGCTGAAAGAATCAACCGACTGGAGAATACAATGAAACTAAAATATAATACGGTGGAAGAGCTGGTTTGGGCCGCTGCTTCCAGCCACAAAAAAATTTCTGAAATCGTTTTGGAACATCAGGCAGGAGATATGGAATCAACCATAGAAGAAGTCTATGCAACCATGGAAAGCAGTTTTGATGTGATGCGCCAGTCTGTAATAAACGGACTGGATGAAACACTCCGCTCTCCCAGCGGCCTTTCCGGAGGCGCTGCCGCAAAGCTAAAAAGATCCGTAGATGAAGGAAAAAACCACTATGGTCACCTTCTTGGCAATGCGATCAGCATGGCACTTGCTGTTACAGAATTTAATTCCTGCATGGGAAAAATTGTTGCTGCTCCAACTGCCGGATCCTGTGGGGTAATTCCCGCAGCCCTGATCTCCGTTATGGATGAATACGATCTCCCAAAACGTGACATTGTCATGTCTTTGTTTACTGCTTCTGCCATAGGTATGGTTATTGCCAAATGCGCCAGCATCGCCGGTGCGGAAGGCGGCTGCCAGGCTGAGGTTGGTTCCGCTTCTGCCATGGCTGCCGCTGCTCTGACAGAGATTTTTGACGGTACACCCCAGATGGTATCGGACAGCTGTGCCATTGCGCTAAAAAATACCATGGGTCTTGTCTGTGATCCCGTTGCCGGACTGGTGGAAGTTCCCTGCATCAAACGAAATGCCATGGGTGTGGCCAATGCCTTTACAGCATCCGAGCTTGCCTGTGCGGGTATCAGAAGCGTGATTCCTGCAGATGAAGTAATTCTCGCCATGAGACAGGTGGGACAGCTCATGTCCACCTCTTTAAAAGAAACAGCCGAAGGAGGGCTTGCTGCCACACCTACCGGCTGTCGTCTGTGCAGGCAGATTTTTGGTCCGGAAGCCTGCAGTGGGGAATGATCTTACAACTTTATATCTGATATTATTTCTTCATTCTGGAAGAGAGAAAGGCATAGAAGTCATTTTTCTCTTCCTTTAATATGCGGCCTGGCAGAACAAATCCATGGGTGGAATTTAAAAATACCAGTATCATGGAAGGCTTTTTCGCAATCTTTCTGATTTTGTTCCAGCTTATATCCTGCTTTCCCTCTCCCTGTCCCACATGTATTCCCGCGTCATCAAACCGGATCTTGATATCCTGACTGGCTGATGCCTGTTTTTTTGCCTTACCATAAACTGCAAGAGGCTGAATAACAGGAAACAGACAGCAGCCTAACACTGCACAAATCCGGAAGAAATTTCCCGAAGTTTCCCATCTGACAATGGTAAGTGTAAGAATTGCAACAGTAAAAATCAGGTTGCACATGCCTACCATTGACCCATAAATATAGTACATGGACAGCTGCCAGATATCCATGCCTGTATTTCTGTACGTATACTCATATTTCATAATTCGTTTTCTCCCATAGCAGAAATCAGGCATTGAAAATTACAATGCCTGATTTCAAACGTGCTCATCATTTTGCAAATAAGGACGGTAACCAGAGACTTGCTGCTGGTACAAATGTAATTAATAAAAGTGTGATAATCATACAAAGATAAAATGGAAGGGTTGCCTTTACTACCTTTTCCATCGGAATCTTTGCTACCGCCGAACCGATAAACAATACCGCACCAACTGGTGGTGTTAAAAGTCCGATACCACAGTTAAGTACCATAATGATACCGAACTGAACCGGATCAATACCAATTGAGGTTGCAATCGGAAGTAAAATAGGGGTTGCAATCAAAATAATTGGTGACATATCCATGATACAGCCAAGTATCAGAAGAATCAGGTTTAAAAGCAGAGCAAGAATAATCGGATTAGAAGTAACTCCGGTAATCGCATGTGCTGCCATATCCGGTACATGGAGTGATGTAAGACAATATCCAAATACGTTGGAGGTTGAAATAAGGATAAGAACAATGGCAAGTGTATTGACACAATCTCCCATTACGTTCCAAACACCTTTCCAGTCCAGACCTTTGTAAATAAAGACGCTTACAATTAAACTGTAAATAACAGCGATGGCTGCAGATTCTGTAGCTGTAAATACGCCGCCTACTACTCCGAATACCACAATCAATACGGCTGCCAGAGCCCAGAATGAAATTCCCAGCTGCCTTACCAGGTTTTTGATGCTGAACTTATCTCCCTTTGGATAATTTCTTTTTACAGAAATAATATAGGAACCAACCATCAGGGAAATTGCCAGTATGGCGCCTGGTACATATCCTGCAAGGAAGAGGCTGCCTACGGAGATACCACCTGCAGTAGTCGCATAAATTACCATATTATGGCTTGGAGGAACTAACAGACCCTCACAGGAAGAGGTTATGGTAACGGCCGTTGAAAAATCATCATCATAGCCCTGATCCACCATCATTGGAATAAGGATTGAACCAAGTGAAGCTGTATCAGCAGCAGCTGAACCAGAAATACCACCAAAGAAATAAGATGCAACGATATTTACCATTGCCATGCCGCCGCGCATCCAGCCAACACATGCATTGGCAAGAGCAATCAGTTTTTCAGAAATACCACCGGATCCCATGAGTACACCCATGGTGATGAAAAACGGTACTGCCATCAAGCTGAACGAACTGATTCCTTTTACCATCTGCTGACAGATTACTGCCAGACTGCTTCCCTGGGAAAGCAGACAAAATACTGCCGATAAAGCCACTGCATAAGCAATTGGAAACCGAAGGAAAACCATAAGAAAGAAACTTCCCAGTAAGACCAGGATTGCTATATTACCGCCCATTATAGATTTTCCTCCTTTTCAAAAAGACGTTTGATATCATTGTATAATGCTTCCAGCTCAAAAACAATCATTGCACCGCCAGCCAACGGAACTGGGAAGTACATCCAGAATCTGGAAAGCTTTGGCATACTGGTATAAAATCCTTTTGATCCAATACCATGAGCATATTTCCAGCCTACAGTCAGCATAATAAATGCAAGTGCGAGAATGGATACATCTGCCAGAATGTCAAGAACCTTGATCAGATTTTTTGGCAGATAAGAATCCAGTGCAGTCATACGGATATGAGAACCTCTCCGAATGGCAAGAGCTGCAGATAATACCGCCATGTAGCACATAAAGGTTAAAACCACTTCTTCGCTCCACGCTGGATCGGGGATAAAGGAGATATATCTTCCAGCCACCGACATGGTGGTTATTAAAACATCTCCGATCAAAAGTATCTTACATATAAACAAAACAATCTTATAAACAATATCATAAGCCGGTTTTATCTTGTCAATTGTTTTGAAAATTTCTGGCATAGAGAACCCCTTTCTAATAGTGAGGGCACAGAAAGCTGATTTCTGCGCCCCACTTGTCAACACTGATTATTTCATATCAAGAATCTTCTGATATAAATCTGCATTATCCTTTGTGTTTTCAGCAATTACGTCCTTGCAGGCTTCCTGCCAAGGTGTAATGTCTTTCACTTCAACTACATTCACACCAGCAGCTTTTAAACCATCTAATACTTCTTTCTCATTATCCTGAGAAAGTTTCTGGTTGTATTCAGAAGCATACTTGGCAGCCTCAGTCATGGCTTTCTGCTGATTCTCAGTTAATTTATCCCATGAAGCATCTGTGATAATAACCTGAATGGCACCAAGTGTATGTCCGTCAAGAATTAAATTTGGAGCAACTTCCTGGAATGCATTTCCTTTATAGTTGGCAATTGGCTGTTCAGCAGCATCAACCACACCGGTCTGAAGAGCGGAATAAAGTTCATTCATGCTTACTACGGTTGCATTTGCACCTAAAGCACTTACCATACCTGTCATAACAGGGTCACTGGAAACACGAATTTTTAAACCTTTAACATCATCAATGCTGTTAATTGGTTTCTTTGAGAAGAAATGACGGAAGCCCTCTTCACCATAGAATAAACCTCTTACGCCTAATCCAATATCATGGGGCTCCATTAAAAACTCTGGAGCAAGATCACTTTTTACGAATTTCCAGTAATGATCACGACCTGCAAATGTGTAAGGAATGGATAACAGTTTTGATTTATTTGCACCATAGCTGGTAAGAGCGAACGCAGAGATACGTGACATATCAATGGTTCCGCCGCCGCCAAGCATGTTATCAAGAACATCATTTTCTGCTCCCAGTACACCGCTTGCCTGTAAATCAATTTTAATAGATCCGCCTGACAATTCTTCAACCTTTTCTTTAAAAGCCTGATCAGTTTTACCTACGATTGTGTCTAACGGATTCACTTCTGCATATACAAGTGTAACCTGTGGATCTGTGGAAGAAGCTTCTTTGGATTCTCCCCCCTTGGTTGTCTCTCCTGCTGCTGCAGTTGTTGTAGCTGCTGCTGCAGTGGTTGTCTCAGTCGCGGTATTATTCTTTGCAGTACCGCCGCATGCTGTTAATGATAAGGCTGCAATTGCAGCTAACATCAGAGCACTCAGTCCTCTTTTTTTCATGATATAACCCCTCCTTATAATTTCCTTGCCTGTAGAAAACCTTATTATTTCCTTATGGTTCCCCAGCGAAATAATTCTATCACACAAAAAGTGATAAAACCACGGTAAATATTTGCGAATCCTAGTATTATTTTAACATCTTATTTGCATTCTATCCCTGTTTCTTTATTAAACATTAACATTGTTTCTGGTTTTTTTTATTCCAGTTTGACATTTCATATAAAAAAAGACCCGTACATCGTGCACGGATCTTTCTAACTGCTCTGTTTTTTATTCTTCTATTTTCTTTTTGTATATTTCAATTACCTTTTTCATTGCCTCCTGGCCTGGAGCTCCGATGGTCATTCTTTTTTCCACACAGGTCTTTAAACTGATCGCATCGTAAATATCTTCTTCAAAAACAGGGCTGATAGCTTTGTATTCTTCCAGAGTCATATCATCCAGAGCGATTCCTTTCTCTATGCAGAAAAGGACCAGCTGTCCCACGATTCCATGGGCATCACGGAAAGGAACTCCGTGGTTTACCAGATAATCTGCGGCATCGGTAGCGTTGGTAAAACCATTTTTTGCACTGACCTCCATCACATCCTTGCGGAAGGACATGGAGGAAATCATTCCTGTAAAAAGAGCCAGACAGCCTTTTACTGTATCAATAGCATCAAAAGTCAGTTCCTTATCCTCCTGCATATCCTTATTATAAGCAAGAGGAATTCCCTTCATGGTCGTCAGAATGGAAATAAGTGCTCCATAAACCCGTCCTGTCTTTCCTCTGATCAGCTCTGCAATATCCGGATTCTTTTTCTGAGGCATAATGCTGCTTCCCGTACTGTAGGAATCATCAATTTCAACAAAACGGTACTCATTGGTATTCCATATAATAATTTCCTCACAGAACCTGCTTAAATGCATGGAGATGGTTGATAAAGCACTTAAAAGTTCAATTAAGTAATCTCTGTCTGCAACTGAGTCCATGCTGTTTAAGGTAGGTCCATCAAAGCCAAGAAGCTCTGCGGTGTATTCACGGTCCAGGGGATAGGTGGTTCCTGCCAAAGCTCCGGATCCCAGCGGACAGTAGTTCATTCTCTTTCTGATATCCAAAAGGCGGGAATAGTCCCGGTCAAACATCTCAAAATAAGCACCTGCATGATGAGCCAGGGTAATTGGCTGGGCTTTCTGCAAATGGGTAAATCCAGGCATATAGGTATCCAGATTTTTCTCCATTAAAGCCAGAAGTTCCGTTAAAAGCCCCTTTACAAGAGCGGTAAGTTCATCGATTTCATCTCTGGTGTACAGTTTCATATCCAGAGCCACCTGATCATTTCTGCTTCTTCCCGTATGGAGACGCTTTCCTGCTTCTCCGATCCGTTCCGTTAAATTGGCTTCCACAAAAGAGTGGATATCTTCATGCTCCGCCGTGATTGTAAGGGCTCCGCTTTCTAAATCGGCACAGATTCCTTTCAGACCATCGATAATTTTATCCCGGTCCTCTTCACTGATGATTCCCTGTTTTGCCAGCATTGTAACGTGGGCAATGCTTCCCTCAATGTCCTGATGATAAAACTTCTGGTCAAAAGACAGGGATGCGTTAAAATTGTGAACCAGCTGATTGGTTTCCTTGGTGAAGCGACCGCCCCATAATTTCATAATTAGTTCTCCTCTTTCCTTAGTTAGTTGTATGAGTCCGCATGGGTTTGCGTTTTTTGTTCTTTCCTGCTGCCAGGCCTGTCAGCACCAGAAGTATCAGGATACTTCCTCCAGTAATCATTCCTCCGGCTTTTAAGCCCTCCGGCATATATTCAAGGGAAACTTCATGAGTTCCTGCAGTCATATGAACGCTTAAAAACGTATCAAAGATTTTATAAGGTTCTGCTTCCTTCCCGTCGATCTTTACAGTCCAGCCTTTGTCAAAAGGAATACTGAGATACAAAAGTCCTGCCTTATCAGCATTAACGGTTCCCTTAATCTGGGTATCGGTCCACTTTGTAAGCTTAAGCGGATTCTTATTTAATACCTGATAAGCAGATTCCAGACCCTCTGGAAGAAAACGGTAAGCACTTGCTATTAGATCCTGATCATTGTCATCATTTCGAAGTGTAACCTCTTCCCCTGATTTTAAATAGCCAAGTTCCAGTAAGTATCCACGGCTTACATTATCAAAGTTTTTTGTCTTCTCTCCCATAAGTGCAGCAACTTTTTCAACCTTCTTATTGCTGACAAAAACATAATAATCGCCATCTGTATCAGGTGTAAATGTAAAGCTCTTTCCCTTCACTTCACTGGGTACTTCAAAAAGCACCGGACTTGCACCCAATACCACCGATAAATCATTCTGAACCTCAGCCGGATTGGTCAGCTCCAGCTGCCAGTTATTCTCCACATCATAAGGTAGCATAAACCCTAATGAGAGTGCATAATTATTCTTCCACAGCTGCATCTCATCCTGAACCGAAACAAGAGAGGATACTTCATTTTCTCCCACCTCTTCTGAGTACAGAGCGTATTTTACGCCAAAAAGTGCATCTACCAAAGGAGTGCTTCCTGTAATGCTATAGGCATTGGTTGAACTTTCGCATCCAAGCTTTTTAAAAAATTTAGACAGATCCGCATTGGCAGTGGACGAAAACAGAGAAACAGATGGAAAATTCATCCATGCACCGTCGTTCTTGGTTTTTCTTGTCACCTTTTCCACTCTGTAAAAATCCGGGTTAGGCAGCAGACTTTCTGTTAAGTCAATGGAGGCCTTATTATCTTTTACATAGCTTGTACGGCTTGTAGTTGTAACACTTGTAACCGTAGTATTGACTGCTGCCTCTAACGCTACCACTCCAAGAGCCAGCAAAACAAGCACATTCCGGTTGATTCCTCTCTGATAAAGGCTGATCAGTCCTGTATAAACTGCCAGAAAAATGATGGCAACATAGAAGATAGAAAAATGGAAGGCATCGTCTGTAATCAGTTTCTGAGCCATAATCACAAAGATTACAGTGGCAAAAAAAGCTGTCACTACATGTTTCCATGGTATCTCATGTAAATAGATATAAGCGTGATATCCTGCTGTCAGCAGGAGGAAAATATAAATAAAGGACTGTCTGCAGGGAAGGCTGTTTGGATAGTGGAATCCATGCCAGATAAAATTAAATACATTAATGGAGAAGCTGGCATAAAAAAACAATAAAAGGGAACACATGACAATCTTATCCCTCTGCCGGATCTTCCTGCATCCAAGATACAAAAGGAAAAATATAAGAATTGCCACGCCGCAGTAAATATTCGGCCAGTGATCCAGTCCGATTTCTGTTTCCACTGCAGGCAAATGTCTTGCTATCATATCAAAGATGGAAAAATAGGAGCTGAATGTCTGAGGAAAGTTAATATCTCCAGAGGCTGTCATTTTCATGGCATAGATTTCAGGCAGCAGTACTACTGCAGCCAATCCACCTGCAATAAGAGAATACACTGCAAAATGAATCCCGTTTATCAGAACCTCTTTCCATGTTTTTCTTCCTTCCAGAATCAGAAGTGCCAGGAAATAGAAGACCATAAAAATACATATCATAATCGATATGTAATAATTGGATAAAATTGATAACCCAAGTGTAATGCAGTAAAGAATGCATTTCTTTTCCTGAACCAGCTTTTCTAATCCAAGCATAATAAGCGGGAACAAAAGAATACAGTCCAGCCACATAATATTCCAGCTATACGCTGCCATATACCCGGATAATGCATAAAAAATCCCAAAGAAAGCGATTCCAAAATCAACTGTTTTAAAATGTCTGCGCAGATACCATGAAAAAGAAAGACCACTTAATCCAATCTTTACCACAATCATATAAGTCATGAATTCAATGATAAAGTTTTTCGGGCAGAGTGCGATCAGCCAGTTTAAGGGGCTTGCCAGATAATAGGAATAAAGAGCTGCAAAATTAACTCCCATACCAATATCCCAGCTGTATAACAGGCTGCCTCCATGAGTCAGCTTATACTGAAACTCAGAGAAAAAAGGCGCATACTGATGATACATATCCGTTCTTAAAAAGCTTTCTTCTCCAAAGGGAAAGATCCCTCTCTGGGCAAAGATAATAATCATAATAATCACAGGCACGAAAAAGGCGGCAATCAGACCATCAGAGTCCTTTACCAGACTTCCGCTTCTATGCTCTTTTTTCCGAAAGGAGCGGAAAACCTCCTGGTGTTCTTCTTCAAATGGTTCTTCTTCCCCGATTTCTTCCTCTCCGTCTTCCTCTGTAATTACATATTCGTCAACGGGATCACATTCACTGTCTTCATTGGAATCATCAAAATCATAAAGTTCTTCCATACCTTCTACCGGAACCTCCAGCCTTATGACTGGCATGGATTCATAATCCGGTTGTTCTTCTCCCTCGTCCCCCAAAAAACCTGTATTCTGTCTGTCATCCGTTTTTTTCCCTTCCCGGATGTCTGGTGTTTTATCTTTTTTTTCATCTGATGTCATCTTTAGAATATCCTCTAATTCCTTTGAAATCTTTTCAATATCGTCATCGCGTTCCATTTTACTTACCTCTCTTTACAAGGGGGAACCTCACTCTTTCGGAATATGAAAAGCTTACTGAATACATAATTAACAATTACAACCACGATGGACACCAGTATTTTGCTTACATATTCATCCATATTGAGCCAGGAAACCATTATCACCATAAGAACCATTTCCATGACGCCTGATGCCGCCCTGCATGCAGTAAAGGAAATCATCTCCTTAACCACAAACCCCAGGTGCAGATCATAGCTTTGAAATACAAAGATTTTATTAACACCAAATGCAAACAGCACAGAAACCAGCCAGGCTGCTGCAGTACTGATCCGATAGTCGACTCCGGTCTTCACCATTCCAACATACACGATCCAGTTGACTACCGTGGTAAGGACACCAAAAACCAAATAGGATATGACCTCCCGGTTCATAACCTTGTCCCATATTTTTTTAATCATAATAGCTGTTCTCCTGTAAAACACATTTCCTCTATTGTATTATAGGCACCGGAAATTGTAAAGGGAATCTAAGGGGACGTTACCAGAAAGTCCTTAGCGCCCTCCGTGTAGTGAACCTTGCCATCCTCGGTAATAAAAACACCATAAACATCATCCATGGAATTTAGCAGCTCCATTCCCTTTTCCAGTCCCATAGAAAAACAGGTGGTAGACAATGCATCCCCATCAACTGAAAGCTTTGAAAGAATGGTGACGGAAACCAGTCCGTTCTCATAAGGAAATCCGTCTCTGGGATTTAAAATATGATGGTAGTTCACACCATCTTTTTCAAAATGACGCTCATAAACCCCGGAGGATACCACTGACATATCTTCTATATTTAACGTTTCAATGGTCTCATTTCTGTCTGCATAGGGCTTTTGCAGTCCAATCTTAAAAGGGCTTCCATCTGGTTTCTTCCCCACACAGAGTACATTTCCTCCCAGATTAATCACTGCACTTTTCACTCCCTGTTCAAGAAGATAATCTTTCATGCGGTCTGCTATATAGCCCTTTGCAATCGCCCCCAAATCAAGGGAAGTATCCGTAGATAAAAAGGTGAGGGTATCATCATCAAGCTTTAAACTCTGATAACCTACTTTTTTCACCGCAGCACTGATTTTCTCCGAAGGGGGAATAACGGGATTTGAGGCAGTAAAGTCCCATAAGGAAGACAAAGGTTCGATGGTAATATCAAAATCACCATTGGATATTTTGGAATAATAAAGCCCCTTGGAAAGCAGGGCAGCCATATCCGGTGACAGCTTCACAGATGTTTCCTGTGCAGGTCTGTGATTGATTTTATAAACTTCACTGCTTTCAATGGTTTTACTGAAAATATTTTCATAGGAACGGCACAGATCCAGACATTCCTTTAATATTTTAGGATCATCGTTATCATAAAGGGTAACTGTTACAAATGTATTTAACAAAAATCCAGATTTACTGATTGGCTCTATTTTTCTATGACATCCGGTAAGAAGACTGACAGCCAGGCAGACCGCCAAAATCGCTGCTTTTCCTTTTTTCATTCCTGATCCTCCAATTTATTACCGGCTTCCCTTGCGTGTTCCACAAACATCCGGCGTACACCTTCAATTTCACCCATTCCTTTCAACCGGCAGATCACATCATAACCATCTGCTTCCAGCCGGCATTTCCACGAATCACTATCTGTCCCAGCCATATCATTATGGGCATGATCTCCGCATACAATCATCATGGGCTGAAGAACTGCATGTTTTGACTGTTTCCCGTTTAGTGCTTCTATTACATCATCAATGGAGGGTTCTGCTTCTACCGTTCCCACATGATACCTGGTATATCCCTGTTTTTTCAAAATTCCAGCCAGGCGGTTATAGGCCGCATTGGCTTCATGTTCGGAACCATGGCCCATAAACACAATCTCCGTACCTTCCGAATCATATTCCTTTGTATCTTCCGTCAGGATCTCAGTCAGTTTTAAATAATCCTCCTCAGAAGAAAGAAGGGGCGCACCGATTATCAACTGGTCAAACGAATCTTCCTGTTTTTTTACAGCATTGACAATACAGTCATATTCTTCTCCACCCATTACAAGAGTCGGTTGGATCAACACCCGTTTAAAGCCTTCTGCTGCCAGCTTTTCCATGGCTTCTTCTACTCCGTCAATCATAATATTATCCCGTTTTCTTAATATATCTATAATAATCCGACTGGTAAAAGCCCGTCTTAATTCATAAGTAGGAAATTCAGCTGCTACAGCCTGTTCAATGGCTTCTATGGTCTTGCTTCTGCTTTCGTTATAACTTGTCCCAAAGCTCACTACTAGTAATGCCTGTTTCATCTTTCTGGTCCACACTTTCTAATCATTTTCCTGACTACCATATCACAGATGATTTTTGCTGTCAAATTCCTTTTTACGCACCACAGGCGCAGAACCAAACGGTTCTGCGCCTGTGATACACATTGCATACATTTTATTGGAGATTATCTTAAAAATCTACCTCTTTATCATAGTAACAACAGGTTAACAGCTTCTCCATCTCAGCCGGGGTAATTGCCCGTGGGTTGGAGCCGGTGCATGCATCACCAACTGCTAACTCAGCTACTGCCGCTAATTTATCATTGAACTCTGCTTCGTCAATGATTCCGCCTTCGTATTCCTTAATACAGGTAGGAATATCCAGCTCCTTGTTCATAGAACGGACCTCAGCAATTAATGCATCAACCAGTTCTTCATCTGTACTGCCCTCTAAACCAATGAAACGGGCAATCTCACCATAACGCTTTGCTGCCTCTGCGTTTTTGGCATTAAACTTAATAACTTTCGGAAGATACATCGCATTGGCACAGCCATGCACAATGTGTCCGCCGGAATAAGCAGCTCCTGTTTTATGAGCCATGGAATGAACGATTCCAAGGAGTGCATTGGAAAATGCCATACCTGCAAGACACTGTGCATTATGCATACGGTCACGTGCAGCCATATCTCCGTTATAGGAATCAATTAAATCATTATGTATCATCTTAATCGCATGAAGCGCAAGAGGATCGGTATAATCGCAGTGAAGAGTGGAAACATATGCTTCCATTGCATGGGTAATTGCATCCATACCGGTATGAGCTGTCAGCTTTTTAGGCATGGTCTCAGCAAGATCCGGGTCAACAATTGCCACATCGGGTGTTATATTAAAGTCAGCAAGGGGATACTTGATGCCCTTGTGATAATCGGTAATAACGCTGAATGCCGTAACTTCGGTAGCAGTACCGGAAGTAGAAGGAATGGCGCAGAACAGTGCTTTTGTTCTTAAAGTCGGGAAATTAAAAGGAATGCACAAATCCTCAAAAGTTGTATCCGGGTATTCATAAAATGCCCACATTGCTTTTGCCGCATCAATCGGTGATCCGCCGCCGATTGCTACGATCCAGTCCGGTTCGAACTCCCGCATCATCTGGGCACCCTTCATAACGGTTTCAACACTGGGATCAGGTTCTACCCCTTCAAACAGTTTTACTTCTAATCCAGCTTCTTTTAAATATGCTTCCACTCTGTCAAGAAAGCCAAAACGCTTCATAGAGCCGCCGCCTACGACAACAATTGCTTTCTTTCCCTTTAAGTTTTTTATTTCCTCCAGGGAGCCTTTTCCATGATAAAGGTCTCTGGGTAATGTAAATCTAGCCATTGTAAAACCCTCCTTGTGAAATTCCTGTCGTTTCTATGAGATAATTGTAGTTCAAACAGAGAGGAATTACAAAGGTAAAAAAATATATATCAGTATATAAATACTGATATATATTTAACATTCTTATTCTGCCAATTTTTCCTTTACAAAGTTTAACTGTTCAAGAAATTTCTTATCCCAGCTGGTAAGTGAATACCCCTTCCGGCAAATAAACGAATCCCTGAAACATTTCTTCTTCACGCATAGTTTTTCCACCAGCTGATACTGTTTTAGCAGCTCTTCCGGCATGGGAGATACCCACATATAGGTCAATTGATTGTCACACAAAAGCTGAAACTGGCTGCCCCGTTCATATACATAAATTCTCTTTGGGGATTTGGGATATTTCATTCCTGCTCCAATATCATCGTTTTTGCTGGAAACAACATCTCCGTGGACAATCTCAATAAAATTCATTAAATCTTCGGCTTCTATCACACTCTTATCTGCAAGAGGATGGGCGTTAGACATGAGGATCCTTAAAGAATACTCAAAAACAGATTCCATAATCAGACCCTTTGCAGCGGTCTCCCTTGCATAATACTTCTCAGAAGCAACCGGATACCGGATGATACCAAGATTGTACTCTCCTGTCTCCACATCCCTGATGGTATCTGTGGAATTGGTCTCCCGAAGCCATACGTTCATCATGGATTCAGCGCCCATCTCCTTTATAAAACCGGAAAATGCAGTGCTGATATAACTGGCTCTTGGCATGGATAGAGAAAACTCCACACCGCTTCCATCTCCTGTTTTATACAGATGTTCCATTTCATCGATCTGAATCAGAACATTTCTGGCATGTTCTAAAAAGATCCTTCCTCTGGCAGTGGGCACAACTCCTTTGGAAGTCCGTTTAAAGATAGGCGCTCCAAGGCCTTCTTCCAAAGTCTTGATCGCCTTGCTGAGATTGGGCTGATCCATGTATAAATTGGCTGCTGCCTGTGTAATGGAACCGGTCTTTTCCACTTCAACCGCATACTGCAATAGCACGGTATTCAATCATCTTCCTCCTTTGTCTCCTGCCAACCATTCTTTTCCACTTCATACAGATACTTTGACAGTGCTGCAAGCGAAACTGCCATATTCTCGTTTTGAACCAGTATATGGGGCGGTACAGTCAGATGAATGGGAGCAAAATTCCAGATGGCCTTTACTCCGCCTGCCACCAGCCTGTCACAGACCCCCTGGGCATACTCAGCAGGAACGGTAATAATCCCAATGTGTATATTCATTCGCTGACAGAGGTTTTCCAGTTTATCCATGGAAAGCACCATCTTTCCACCGATTCTGGTATTCACCTTTCTTCCGTCAGCATCAAAAGCCATAACAATTTCAACCCCGTACTGTTCAAAGCCTTTATAGGAAAGCAGTGCTTTTCCCAGATATCCAACGCCTACCAGTGCTGCCTGATTGGTGTTATGAAATCCCAGAAATTCCTCCATATCTGCAATTAATTCCTTAATTACATATCCCATTTTGGGCTTTCCTGCTGTTTTGGCTACTAATGCCAGATCTTTTCGGACCTGAACCTCATTTAACTGAAGATCCAAAGCAATGGCGGGTGCGGAAATGGTTTCTAATCCATCGCTGCTTTTCTTTTCCAGATAATGATGATAAACGGGAAGGCGCTCCAGCGATTTTCTGGATATTCCTCCTACCATATGTCTCTTTTCTTCCATAAAATCTTCCCCCAGTCTCATTTAGCAAATAACAGATACCGGCAACCCTTTTGTCACTTTTTAATTGACTGTACCCCGATCCTTCTGGTCAGTCAGAAACATGGCATCGCCAAAGCTGAAGAAACGGTATTTCTCCCGAACTGCTTCCTCATATGCATGAAGTACATGATCTCTCCCCGCAAGCGCAGATACCAGCATAATTAAGGTGGATTCGGGCAAATGGAAATTAGTAATCAGGCAATCCAGTATCTTAAAACGATAACCCGGATAAATAAATATTTCAGTCCATCCGCTTCCTGCCTTTAATATACCGTCTTCTGTTGACGCAGATTCCACGGTTCTGCAGCTAGTCGTTCCTACGCAAACGATTCTTCCTCCATTTCGTTTGGCATCATTCACCTTTTTTGCTTCCTCTTCTTCTACGATATAAAATTCAGAATGCATGTGATGAGCTTCTATCTCGTCTACCTTAACCGGGCGGAATGTTCCAAGTCCCACATGAAGTGTGACATGGGCAATCTCTACTCCTTTTTCCTGAATCTTCTTTAATAATTCTTTTGTAAAATGCAGACCTGCGGTTGGTGCAGCAGCAGATCCTTCATTCTTGGCATATACAGTCTGATACCGGTTTTTATCCTGAAGCTGGTGGGTAATATAGGGTGGCAGCGGCATCTGACCAAGCTGATCTAAAATCTCTTCAAAAATCCCCTCATAAGAAAACTGGATGAGACGGTTCCCTTCTTCCACCACGTCAATAACGGTTCCTTTTAAAAGTCCCTCTCCAAATGAAATGACAGTTCCGACTTTTGCTTTCTTTCCCGGTTTCACAAGAGTTTCCCAGATATCATTCTCTCTTCTTTTTAATAGAAGAATCTCGATCTTTGCTTCAGTGCCCTCTTTTACGCCGAACAGCCTTGCCGGAATTACCTTGGTATCGTTAATAACCAGACAGTCTCCCTTTTTCAAGTAATCCAGTATATCTTTAAAATGTCTGTGTTCGATCTCTCCCGTATGCTTGTCCAGAACCAGCAGTCTGGAAGCCGACCGGTCCTCTAACGGATCCTGTGCAATCAGCTCCTGAGGTAAATCAAAATAAAAATCTCTGACGTTCATAAAACTACTCTCCTTTATCAAAAATGCTCCTCTGCACGGTGCCACGCAGAGAAGCATCTGTTTTAACTATTGTTCGACTGGCTGGCTGATTCACTGGCAGGTTCACCAGATGACTCACTATCTGATTCCCCAGTAGTTTCTGCAGCAGCTTCCGGCTCTTCTTCCCCTTTTTTCAGGGTGTTATAAACTGCCAGAAGATTCTCATCGGACTTTAAAGCCTTCTCAAGACCTTCGTTTACCTCTTTTGCCATCTTTTGCACTTCATCAGACTGGTTTACTTCCTGCATAAATTCAGACTCTTCTTTGCTGTTATCTGCAACCAGGTAGCAGCTTCCATCCGATGCAGTCTTTGCATAGCATACAATCAGACTTGGAGCCATCGTCTCTGCCTGACGGAATTTCACATCAAATCTGGCATAAACCACATAGTCACCATCTGCAATTCCAGGTGTAGAAAAGCATTCCAGATTTTCAAAACTCTGATAGAACTTTACCTCTTCTTCCATTCTGGAAGCCAGCTGATCCAGGTTCTCTTCCCCGGTTTTACCGCCATAAGCTTTAGAAAGTGCGTCCTTGTCGCAGCTCTTTCTGGCGTTAAAGTATGACTTCATCAAATCATTCAATTCGGGCACCGCATCCTTTTGCAGTGCAACTTTTACCTTCTGCGGCTGATTTTCATCGCTTTGCGGTGATGTACTCTCCGCCTTGGCAGAGACCGTTTCCGGCTCATTCGCGGGCTGTCCGGCTTTGTCCAAAACAACCACCGCCATGATCAGTATTACTGCAACTAATGGTATGGCGAGAAACTTCAAAAACCGTCTGGTTTCCGCTTTCAGTCCATTCCATTTTCCTAATAAGTCCTTCATTAGACCTGACCTCCTGGAGAAACAATCTCCTCTCTATTCTAACAAAAAAACAGCCAAAAATCAACAAATAACTCTTGCGCTTTAAAACAATCTATAGTAGAATGTAAAAGATGCATCTGTAGCTCAGTGGATAGAGCAGTGGCCTCCGGAGCCGCGTGCGTAGGTTCGATTCCTATCAGATGCACTATAACTCTTTGGAATTATTAACCAAAAACCCTTATTTTATAAGGTTTTTTTATGTTTAAAAGTTTCACTTTTACAATATATTAAACGCTACCCTCAATATATTCCTTAATTTTATATCATGGCCTTATTCTGTTTTCTTTCACAATTGAAAAAAGCCAATTTTTATAATCGGCTTTTTAATGTTGATAAATAGTTATTCAAATTCACACTTCCTCCCAGTTATTAAAACACTTCCTGATGCTGTCCACTCAAAAATCGAATTATCTTTTAAATTATTGAGTAGAAAATCTTTTTTTTCTTCCAGAAGATTTAGATACTCTTTTGCTTCCTCCTTTTTTAAGAACTGTTTTCTATCATCTATTTTAAGAAATCTGTTTAATTTAAGCCATTCACATTTATAAGAATCATTAACATATCTTTCTCTGTCTTCTATATTTAAATCTGCATTACTGAAAGAAAATAAGTTGCCGATTGGATACAGAGATATATCTTTTAATCCGTTTTCCGCAAAAAAATGAGGTATTTCAGCACTTGTCATTTCATTCGTATAGCCTTTTACAGGATCTATGTTTTCATACATATTCCATACTTTCCCGTATAACTCTCTGTACCGTTCTAACCATTTACAATCTGGGGGATAATGTCCATGTTCCATCACTGCAGGAATGAATGACATGGAGGTGATTGAAGATATCGTCCCTTCTGGTTTCAATACACGTTTCATTTCTTTTAGTACACTCTCGGGATTATTCACACTCGTAAAAAATGTATGACTTACAACGTGATCAAAACTACTATCATCAAACGGTACATTTTCTGCATCTGCTATAAAAAAATCAATATCGTTGCCAAGGTGCTTAGCCACCTCTATAAAACCTTTATCCCGATCAAATGCACTTATCTTAAGCGATGGAATTCCTTCTTTCAAGTATCTTCCCAGGTAACCTGTTCCGCAGCCTGCTTCTAAAATTTTATCACCACTCTTTAAGTGCATGTGACTGATTATCAGTTCTCTTAATTCTTTTGTTAGCATGTACTTTCTGGTATATTCTAAAAACTCTGGCAGTTGAAAATATTTTGACCATTCCTTCATATATTTCTCTCCCTGATTATTTCCTGTAAAGAATTATATTTAAAGTACCCCTGTTCTTCCCAAATCCGTTTCTCACCAAAACACAGACCCGGATATTGCTGCTCTAATTCCAAAAGTTTATGAAATCTTAGATTCTGTATGCGAAAATACTTCTCTTGTTCCAGACTATATTCCATTTTTCCACTCATACCATTCCAAAAATTCACTGCTCCTTCATTTAATATAGAATTTAATTTATCATTATCCTTTAATAAAGGCGTACCATAATGAATAAAAACATTTTGGCTGACAACAATGCAGGCCCCCATGAAACCAACCATTTTATTCAAATAGGAAGTAACCGCATCCCCATTATTACTATCTGCAGTGGAAAAAATTCCTGCTGTCTTCCCTATCAGCGGCATAGTATGAAGCCAGCCTGCCAGCCGGTCAACTAATAATTTCATATCACCGGAAACAGCTGCCGCATAAACAGGTGAAGCAAATATGATTCCATCACACTCTCGTATTTTATTTTTCAGCATTGCCATCCCGTCCTTTTGATCCAGCGGGCAATAACCCTTTTGAAAGCATGTTCCACAGGATCGGCATGGCTTTATCTTCCAATCTGCTGGGTATAAAATTTCAGATTGAATTAGGAAACCCTTATTTAATGAGTTTTTTTTTAATGCATCAAGAAATGCAGCACACAGCTTTCCAGTATTAGAATTACGTTCAGCCCTGGACCCGACAAGTACAACTACACTTTTTTTATTCTTATCCATTTCGATCATCACCTTTAATAATTAACTGAGGAATTTTTTCCGGATAATGCCTTCTTAACAAAGCGTAAAGCCAGCCTCCTTCCCCATGAAAAAAAGAGGGAAACAAAACTCCATTAATTCCTTCCATAAAACCATTCTCCAAATTCGCCTCTGTCCACAGCCATATATTTTTATTTTCGTTCTCATAAAAGAAACTATCTATATCATTGTGATGTAAATTACTTTGTATTAATTCTCGCATTTGTATAAGTTCCGGAACCTTTATAAAAGCACTAACAATTTCTGTCATCTTCCATAAACCTTCAAGTCCTTCTGAAAGACTTTCTTTGTAAGAGGGAAGATACGTATCCCGAACATAATGAAGAGTGCGTTCAGCAACATGATGCAGCATTCCCAAGGCTTCTTCGTCATTGGTAATAAAACTCCATACTGCTAAAAATGGCAGCAAGCCTGGAATGCCCTCCATAATATTCCAGGGTAATCCAGTAAGATAATACTTTCTATTTTTATTACATACTACAATGCCTTCAATATAATCTGATTTTCTCAGTTTTTCATACCAAAGATGAAGTCTAAAACGTATCAATCGTTCTATCATCTGGTTGTTTTTCAGATTCTGGGTCAGGAAAAAAACTTTGTCTGGTTTTATGCCGTGACACAATACAATCCTGATTCTCTTGCATTGCTTTTCTCGGTCTTCCCAGCACAAATATCTGATTTTATTTTCAACAAGTTCCACTATCGTACGTTTTTGATCCTCTCCACCATTTTTCCAAACAGAGGATAACTTTATATCTAATCTGGGAATATACCCCCTATTAAGAGACTCCTTCTCTCTCTTAATGAATTTATTTATTGTATCCCCCCACTTTTCTTTGCTTACAACCTCATACATTTTACTGACATAATCAAGTCTTTTTTCAAAAAGCTCTGCACAGCAAAAACTGTCTTTCTGACACAACCACTGTAAAAGATGATAATATGTTGCTGTATTTCTTAAAAGAAATCTTGCGCTGCAAGAAATAAAATTTACAGAAACACCGTAAAGCTCCAGTGTATCATAGGCCTTTCGAAACCCTTCCTCCACATCTCCTGCATAGGACAAGGCAGTAACACATTCTCCACTTTTATTGGGAAGATTAAGCGTATTCTCCAAGGCAGAGGTAAGCGCATCACTACCAGGGCATATTTCTCTTGAACCGGTAATAAAAGGCAACATGTTTGTTCGCAGAACCGAGTCAAAGCAATATCTATTTTTTTTGACATTCCTGATATCACTTAACAAATTATTATCCCATACCCGTACCCCCGTCTCCAGGTCAATTAAGACAGGGCAATTATTATGTGCAATCATATTCTCCGCATGGAAATCACTCCCCTGCAATACATAAGCTAAGCCCAGAAGAAACCCGCATCTGTAGTAAAAGAGATTAAAATCACTTTTCCGTTCAACTGGTTCGGCCGTTACAAATTCCTCAAAGCCAAAATCACCGCAATCAAGAATCCATGGAGTATAAAAAGGCTCAATCTCCGCCCTTTTAGCGGTTTCCTGCAGCAGCTGCTGCCACTTTTGATCTAAGGAAAGAGAACGAGGTTTATAAACAACCCGATCTCTACTTTCAAACAAAAGGATCAGTATACAGCTTCCATTATGAATATCAGAATCTCCTCCAGCTATTTTTAATATTTTCCCTGTATTCTTTCCTAAAAGCTTCTGTAACTTTCCTTGATACATCAGAAATTGTTTTGTGATATTAATCATAAAATCTGTAAAATCGGCTGTCCACCCTCCAACCATAGTCCGGAATTCCTCATAATTCTTTAGTAAATTCTTCCACAATTCTGCATAACTGCAGAATGTGTATTCCTCTTCCCCCTGATATTCCCTATATAAGGATTGACTGATCAGATCCAGCTGTCTGAAAAATAAATAACAAGTATCCGCTCCTGCCTTTTCTTTAAAAACAGACTTAACAGCTATCTTTTCTGCTTTAAATTTGTTCTCAATTTCCTGTTTTACGTATTGAAGCACTGGGTCCATATATAAAAATTTATACGGCAAATCTTGTTCTTCTTCATTCCCAAAAAAGAAACTGTCTACTCTGTGTGGCTTCTCCATAAATTCGATTAATTTTTGCTCCCCATTCATCACAATCCCTCATTTACTGTATTGCACCATATATCAGATGTAGCTTTTTAATCATTACATCACTATTAAGAAACTCATGATATAATCTCTTATAAAAAATGCGAATCTCAGGATAATAACATTTTGTCTGTTCACAGCCTTCACATTGAAATTGTCTGCATTTTGGATACAGCTTTAAGAAAACATTCTCCCGATCAGAAAAATCTGACTGTACCATCTGAACAATCTTTTTATCATATAGCGAATTGAGTATTTCTTGTATTTCTACCATTTCGTATCCTTCCACTAATCCGCATAAGGTCTTGTGCAGTACCGTTAAATACTCATATTCATCGGATTTGCCAGCATTTCTGCTCATACATTTTTTAATTTCTTTGATTGCTTCCTTATCATTCTTCAGATAATACTCACATACAGCACTTAAAAAACCTATGGTATCCTCTCCGCCGTGGATTGAATAGGATAACGGGGTCTGACATAAGACTCCTATTGAATTCTCCAAAACTGAATTACGCTGTAATCGTGTGGTCAGCAGCAGCTTTTTTACTTTATTCTCATCCATATTTTCAATATCACAAAGAAAAGAGACTGTTTCCATTTTTTGTGCATTTGCTTTTAAGACAGTATAATTATATGGAATGAGTTCACTCATTCCCTCTGCAAATATAAAAACACTTGGAAATCCCAGATATGAAACATCCATTACATAAATTTGAGATCCTTCTTTAACAATCATATCGGTTAATCGATCAAGCCACACCTTGTTTGATTGTTTCTGATTACTTTCCAATGGCTGGTATTTATAATTTGCTTTTTCCCTAAATAAAGTATCCGGATAATATCCCGTACCTGTCTTCATTGTATTTAGCATATTTTGATGGTTGCACACATTTTTTTTGTCAAAAGAAATCTGATTTGTCATGGAAAACTCATCCAGCTTTTTCCCCTGTAATGCCTCCGTGAACACTCTTTCCAAAGCTATTTTCCTGTCAGGATGAGCCCCAAACTTTACTCCAAAAGTTTTTTCACTGGAATTTATTACAATTCCGCAAACAACAGGGAAATTTTTTCCTAATGAACAGTCTTTAACAATTACTTTGTATTTTTCATTATCTTCAATGTCATTAATAATTTTTAATACATTCTGGTATTTTTTTAGTTCATCTCTTGGGATATCAGGAGGTGTAATACGTTCCGTCATAATTTTACGCTGGACATATCTCTCTAATATCTCTGAATACCCTTGAACAATTGCCTCTTCTAATGTATTTCCAGCAGCCATCCCATTGCTTACATTCACGCTTTTAACCATTTCCAATGGAAGCCATTCATATTGTCCGGACTGTACATGATAAAAAGGTACTGAAAAAACTTCATTCTTATTCCAAAGAGGAAAAAGCTTTCTCATTTGGGCTAATATCAGCTCCCTGGCGCTAAAATCATTGGTATCTGCTTCCATACTTTCTTTATAATATCCTATAATTCTGTTTAATAAGGAGTTTTCATCTTTTAAGAAAACGTCCAGAGGTAATTTTTTACATAAAGAATGCTTTGGTATTTCTTCTGAGAGATATGGAGACTGCATATCATTTCCATGAATCTGATACATAAATATCTGATTTTGAATCCGTTCAATTAATTCTGCATAACCACTTGCCAGACAATAATCTTTTGTTGTTCCTTTGCCGTTTGCACCAATTACGTCTTTGAGTTTTCCCTTAACGTAAACTCTTGCCGAATAACAATCAGGTAAATCATTTTCCCAAAAATATGTTTCTGTTTCAATATTTACCTGCTTTAGACATTTTTTTATTTGAATGACTGTATCCTTTGGCAGTGCATCTTTTCCTTTTTCATTCCAATATATCATCTTATTTGAGTTTTTTTCCATGGCACCCTCACATTCACCTGCATATTTATTTAATCTGAGCAACCAATAATAATAACAAGCAATTAGATCAATTAACGGCGAGTAACCTTGTTTTAAATTGCTGCAGCGGAAGCAGCAGCTGCTGCTGCACCAGTATAAGTTGAAACAGCAGAAACAATTTCACTTGTACTTGCACCTAATAAAACATTATTGAGTTCTTTTTCGCTGATATTGTTTACAGCGTTGTTAAACTCTTTCATTGTTTTTACAAATTCTTCAGATGAATCTGTCACACCCTCATTACGTGCAATTTTATAAGCCTCTTCAGGCTTTTTTGCATTTACCATTTTATTTCTTAATTCTCCATTTTCCAGCTTCTTAATAAACTCCCTTGTTGTCATATAGTCTCCTCTCTATTATTTACTGGTTGCTCTTCATTGTTGGTGTATAAGCAATGATATCTTTTAAATCACATTGAAAAATCTGACAGAAGCGATCAATCGTACTTAACGTAAAGTTATGATTGTTTTTCAGTCTTGAGATCTCAGCAGGATTTAAATCGTACTCTTCTTCCAGCATATAAGAACTGATTTTTCTCTCGTTCATTAATTTCCAAAACGGATCTGTTGATATCATTGTTTTTCCACCTCGCTTACATTATAAAATCACTTGTATTTTTTTATAAGCTACATATATGTAAGAGATTTGCTTTTTCACTCTTCATTTCTCCCTTCAGGCAAATAAAAAACCCCATACAGGACTTTATAAAATAATGTCCTGTATGGGGCAACGTGTTCTTCCGACTGTGTGGTATTCCTTTCTTCTTTGTTGTTTTTATAAACTTTAACATTGTTGTTTGACTTCCATCATCTGTTTATTCTGAATCGTATCAATGTAATTATATTATACAGCCAAAGACAGAATAAATTTCATAAACAATAATCCCAACAATTTTTTTCATATGTTTTCCCCCCGGATATCATTTATACTCAATCTATTAATTAATGAAAATCAATGATATAACTTCATCGTTGAAAAATATCAGTAGAATTCGTTCCTGATCTGGTATGCAATACCCCTCCCTCAATAACAAACAACCCATTCCTGCTTCTCATTACGGAATAGTATTCTTTTTCATTACCAGGTAAACCATAGGCGATCTGAACTGTTTTCCAGTTACTCCTGTAGAGATTCCCTATCTTTACAACCTCTGGAATGCGTTCTGTTCTGCTGACTTCCACCATATTCTTACTGTGTATCATGTCGATATAATTATAACTTGTTACGGTTATTGACAGAACCAGTCCCATGAATAAAAAACCAGACAGCCCGGTAATCATCAGCCAGTCTTTACCAATAAAAAAAATAACAAAAAGCAAAAACATAACCACCAAATACAAAACTCCATAAACTGTAATCCCAACAATATTTGTCATAAAGTTACCCCCAGGATACAAAAAGAATTATACTATGAATCAATGGATATCTGATTGAATTATACCATATATTCCCTTAAATTAACAGATATATTAAAACAGGTGAAGACTGAATAAACCTGTCTTCACCTGTTCTATTAACTAAAAATCCCCGTAACCGCATTCCACATCTTTGCGAATACATTCTTCACCCGCTGCCATACTCCCACATCCACAGGCACCGGCTCAATATCTACCGCATTGGTATTTACATCATCTTCTGAGATTTCCTGTGACCTTAAGATAATCTGGATACTGGAAGGAGTCTGATTCTTATCCGATGTAAAGGATACCATCTTATCATCTAAATTCATTTCCAGCAGATTGCTGTCGTCAGCAATCTTATCCAGCTTTTCATCCAGGCTGTTTCTGATACTCTCATTAGCTCCTTTTAGCTTATTTGTGGTAGAAGAAGTTTCCGCTGCCTTTTCCAGAATATCAATCAAACCGTTTAAGGTATCCTTTGTACCGCCTTCCACCGCTGCCCGATTATTTTTCACAGTGCTTTGAACACTGCGGAACAGGGATATCACCTGGTTGGTCGACGAACTGATCTGTTCTACAGAAGCTGCCGTATCATCAAGCATCAAATCAAAAGCTGCCTTGTTATCATTTTTTGTTTTATTTAAACTAACCACATCTCCGATTGTTGTATCGATATCGTAAGTAATAGATGCAAGCTTACTTACGACTGCTTTACTGTCTTTTACTCCTCCCTGAACATCGATTCCGGATATTGTATAACGAACACTGGATAAGATGTTGTTCATGGAGTTTAATATTTTGGATAATACAGCTGCTGTCTGAATCAGTGCAGCAGCATTGGTGTCGCTCATACCAGAAGCTGCAACCGACTTAAGCTGGTCACGAAGCTTGTCTACCGCATCTTTCCCCAAAGAAAATTCCAGATCATCAAGCACATCATTCATATCACCCATAAGCTTCTGCATGCTCTCTGCCTGTTGCTTAAGATCTTCTGCACTTAATGCCGAAGACGGGGAAGCAGTGGAACCAAGCTTCTTTAAAACGCCCTGAATCCCATCAAGCTGTTGCTCAATATCTTTAATCTCACCTGTAATCTGATCTGCATCAGACTCCTCCAGCCCGCTTTGGAGATCTCCCAGGGAATCTTTTAAATCTCTTAAGGATGAAGATAAGTTATAGAAATCTTCCCCGGAATCCTGAAGTGTTTCCACCAAAGTATTCATTTTGTTATTCACTTCATCAAGTCCCTGCTTATTTGCCATGATATCCGGCGCAAGCTGACTGATTTTCTGATTGGCAGCTTCCAGACTGTCTATACTTGCATCTGTTTTTGAGATTATTTCATCCTTTGATGCATCGAAGTTTTCTCTTGCTCCCTGCAGCTGGCTCAGGCCCTTTTTCGTAACATCCATACCGTTGCTGATATTGTGCAGCGTATCCAGCATTTCATTCATACCATCAAGCAGCTCATCTGCTGAATCCTTAAATGTATCCTTTGCCTCCTTCACATCAGCAATATCACTGATCTGATCCAGGGTTCCCGGAACCATCATCATAATTACTCCGCTGGATTCAAAATCGTGGGAACTTATTTCAATATGAAATCTCTTTTCCTGACCTGGAACAGCTGCAAAAAGAACAGCCTTATAAGTACCCAGAGACTGGATCTGTGCTCCGGGCGCTTCAACTGAATTGACATCTTCCATATCTACCATTGTAGCAACCTGTAAAAGCATATTGTTCTGATAATATGTATTGGCATTCTTATTGGGAATGCAGTGAACGTCTATTTCTACCAGCCCATCCGCATGTAAAAGATCCTGGGCTTCTTTTGGTATACCATTTAATTTATAGGAAATATCAAATTCCCATGGAAGTACCACTTCTCCGTTATTTAACTGGCATTCATAATAGAAACGGTCCTTTGCATCTTCCGGAAGCTGCCAGGTTACTGTATCTCCGTCAACAGCAGGCTTGGCATAATTTGACATATTGGTAATATCCTTATAAGTTCCATAATCAGAAAAGGAACGGATTCCATTTAATGTGACCCCTTTTACCACGCTGCTGTCAGTCTCTTTTCCGTAATAGTCCAGATTTACATATAGTGTTTCGTCCACAGATACAGCTGGCGGTCCGGCGTAAATATTTCCAGCCATATTAATACTGATCATTGAAGTGATGAGTGTCGCGGCCGTCAGCCGATATGCTGCGCTCCATTTATTTTTCATTGTTTTTCACTTCCTCCTGTTTCTGCTTCTTATCTTCTGTGTCTATTTTCTGTCCACCTTCTGTTTTAACGTCTTTTGATTGTTCCGCTTCCAGCAAAGCTTTCTTTTTTTCGATTCTGTTCGCTTTGAACGCTTTTTTCTTTTCAATTACAGCCTTATGAGAAGCAACGATCTTTTGCCGTTTTCCTTCCTCCCACATCAACACTGGATCTGCCAGGGTTAAAAGAACCGGCAGCAGGAATAGTACCATAATTACACTGATAAAAGCACCCCTGCCAATTAAATGTCCAAGACCTGCAATGGCAGATACCGATGAGATAAAATATAAACCGTATCCAACTATAGTTAAAATAGTCCCTGAAGTCAGGATAGAAAGTGCACTTTTGGAAACAGTGTGCTTGATGGCCCTTGCCTTTTCCGGATATTTTTTCTTCATATCCATATAGTTATTGGTCATCAGAATGGAATAATCCACCGTAGCGCCCAGCTGAAGACAGCTGACAATAATATATCCAAGATACAATATATCCTCACCTTTAAAATAAGGAATTGCAAAATTGATAAATACAGCTACTTCAATGGGAATTAAAACAACAACAGGTATAATCAGAGACTTAAACGTAATCATAACTACCAGGCCAACTCCCAATATGGAAAGAATATTTACAAAGTTATAATCTTCCGAGATAATGGTCTTGATATTCTGGGTGGATGGGATTACCCCTGTGATATAAGCGCCTTCCGGATAATACTTATTTACAATGGCACTGATCTCATCCGAACATTGAAACGCAAAATCACTTTCATCAGAGGATTTTACATAGATCATAATTCTGCTGTAATCCTTTGTATGCAGCAGGCTGGTAATGCTTTTCGGTATGATCTTCTCCGGTATCCCATCTGGTAAAGTGCCCGCCAGGGATGTAGCAGATCTCACATAGTCTAAATCTTTCAGTTCATCCGTCAAGTTTTTTTCCGTTACCATATTGGTATTGGGAACAACCGCAAGAATTAAATTACTCTTCCCAAAACGGCCGTTAATCTGCTGTTCATCGTAATATACCCGGGTACCCGGACTGGATCCTAATGCACCGTTACCAAATGTAAATGCATTCATGTTCTGAGCTATAAAAGCCGGTATAACCAGAAGTGCGATTGCGGTCAGAACACCATAACGCACTTTATGTACAAGAATTCCAAGTCCGTGGAAGGATGGCATAAAAGAACGATGTTCTGTCTTTTTAATTCTGTCTCCCCAACGAAGCAAGAGAGAAGGCATTAAAAACAGAACCGTTGCAAGACTGATTACAATTCCCTTGGCCAGAACAAATCCCAAATCGTATCCAATAGAAAAACGCATCAGCATCAGAACAAGAAAGCCGATAATGGTTGTTGCGCCACTTGCGAGTATGGACGGTATGGATTTGTGAAGAGCATTGGTGATTGCCGTTACCGGATCGTCTCCTTTTTCCCGCTCCTTTGTAAAACTGTCCAGAAGGAAAACTGAATAATCCATGGCTACTGCCAGCTGTAAGATAGCAGCCACACTGAACGTGATAAATGATATGGTTCCAATCATTAAATTGGTTCCCATATTAATGATGATTGCAATTCCCATAATCATCAGGAAGAGAAATGGTTCAAACCATGAAGTCGTTGTTGCGCACAATACCAGTGCAATCATTACGACTCCCATAGCCATGGCAATACTGATTTCTCTGGTAAGGGTCTCATTTAACGATTTGTTCTGAACCGCGGATCCCATGAAATAACCTTTGTCGCCTGTCATCTTCTGCATCTGGCTGATTGCAGACTTGGTGAGACTACTGGAATCCCCTTCTTTAAAAATGATATCCATAACAGCATAATTGTCCTTATAGTAATCCTGGATATCATCGTAATTAATAAATATGTTGGCTTTATAAACATCGGTGGTGGTATCTGCCCACATTACCATATCCACACCATCTATATCCGCAATCCGGTCTTTATAGGCCTTCGCTTCATATAGAGTAACAGGGCCAACCATCACCCTTGCCGTGCCTGGATATCCAAATTCTTCTTCCATTACATTAAGGCCTTTTTTTGCCGGGGCCCAGTCGGGAAGATATTCGCTCAGATCGTAATTAACATGAACAAAGCAGGCGCAGACAGCAGATATAATCACTGCCAGCGCAAAGAACTTTTCGATTCGTCTGCCGTTCTTAACGATCAGTTCAATAAGGCCCGAATGTCTTTTCTTAGGCCTGCTTTCATGAAGCTGTTTGTTTTTTTCTTTTGTTTTCACTGTCCTCACCCTTTATTCGTCTTTTCAGTGTATACAATAATACCATTTTCCAATTTTGTAATTATACAATCTTTTTAAGTTGAATGATTTTTCGACAAAATTCCAAATATGTCTAAACATATTGTCATTTTTTATCAACTAATGTATAATGGATTTGATTCTGTTGCTTATCTATCGCATATCTGGCAATCATATCCAACCCCATTTTTCATCCACTGTGCTGTATCTCGCATCATGCGATTTACATAAATCAAATCTAAGGAGGTATACAATATGGTATACGAACAATTTCAAAAAGCAGTAAAGGAATCACTGGAAGAACGCTTTGGCTCTGGCTACAACTTAACACTCCAAAGCATTACGAAAAACAACGGACTGACCCTTGACGGTATCTGTATCAGTAGGACACAGGAACATACGGCTCCGGCTATTTATCTTCAGACATTTTATGATACTTATAAAAAAGGAAAATCATTTCCCCAGGTTGTAGACGAGATTATGGAATTATATCAGACACAGCATTTGCCAGAAGATAATTTTATAGAGGAACTACACTCAGAAAGCCCTTTAACAGACCGTATCATCTTCCGCCTGATCAATGAACCGGCTAACCGTCCCCTTCTAACCGATCTCCCCCACATATCAATACCAGATCTGGATTTATCACTAATCTTCTGTTTGTCTTTAAACAAGAAAGACGACCAGCTTCTCACAGCCATTATCCACAATTCCCATCAAAAACTATGGAACTTATCCACCGAAGATTTATATGAGTATGCAAAATTAAACACACCAGACTTATTTCCTGCAAAAATCACTTCTCTTATGGAGGTAATAAAAGAAATCGCAAGAAAATCTTCAGATACGGAAATAAAAGAGGAAGACTGGTCCGGTTTATTTGACCCATCTCCCCTGTCCCCTCCCATGTATGTCCTAACTAATCCCTACGGTGTCCACGGAGCTGCCTGTATGTTCTATGAAGGCATATTAAAAGACTTCGCAGATAGCATGGAAGGTGATTTAATCATTCTGCCTTCCAGCATTCACGAAGTCTTACTAATCCCGCACAGCAATCATATTTCCTATGAAGAGTTGGCGGAAACCGTATTTTCCATCAATCAGGAGGAGGTTCCTCAGGAAGACCGCCTCTCTAACCATATCTATCACTATTCCAGATCAAAGAACCAACTGTCCGTTGCTTTTACTTCTTCTTTCCCAATCGGAACAATGAATCCATAATAAAAATTGCCATGGCAATGGCACCAGAAACCTGAAGTGTCTCCACCAGATAGTGACTGGAAAGCACCGGGTCATTACTAATTACATAGGACACACTTCGGTATATAGAAGCACCAGGCACTGAAGGCAGAATTCCTGCCACTAAAAACACCGTAACAGGTGCTTTACACACTCTTGCAGCAATATGACTGAACAGCGCTACCAAAAGGGTGGATAAAAAAGCCGCAGCTATGACCGATCCGGCTGCGGCTTGTACAAGAAGGTATACTAACCAGCCAACCGCGCCAATGGTTCCTGAAAGAATTAAATACTTCTTCGGAAGCTCCAGTATCAGAGAAAAGCTGATCACTGCAAGAAATGCTCCAACTGTCTGAATCACCATATAAAATACCCCCCGGACAGCCACTGATACAGTCCCATACCAGCTCCCACTCCTGCCGCTACTGCAAGAGCAATCACTACAGCTTCCACAATTCTTGCCGTACCTGATGCATAATCCCCATTTAACGTATCGCGGATCGCTGTGGTAAAAATTACTCCTGGCACTAACGGCATGATGGCACCAATTATAATAATATCACTTTTAATTCCAGGCAAACCCCATCTCTCCAGAAAAAGAGTGGTCAGAGCAATTAAGAAGGCGCAAAATGCATTGGAACAGAAATCATTTAAACGGATCTTTTGAGAAATCTCCATCGCCACTGCCAGCACAGCTCCGGTTACAGCAGCCGCCACACAATCTCTTGCGTTACCGCCAAGAAGCAGTGTAAAAAATACCGCCACTCCCATAAAGCCCATATCCTTAAGTCTCTTATGAAACTGAACCGTCTTTCGTATTTCTTTCAGCCGCTCAAATGCCTCTTCCACCGTCATAATGTCTGCACAAAGCTTTCTCGATACATCATTTACCAGATAAACCCGGTTTAAATTGGTATTTCTGACCGTCACCCTTCTTGCCACTGTAATCGCTTCTATGGACGGATCGTTTAAAGATGCAAAAATGCCTGTGGAAAATACAATGGCTTCCGCCGTATTGCGGCCTGCTTTTCTTAAAATATGGTCAATGGTATCTTCCACACGAAAGATCTCCGCACCACTTATCAACATAATCTCACCTGCCAGAACAGCAGTTTCCACAAGCAGTTTATCATTCATCAGCTTATCCTCTATCTAATTAAAAAATCAAACTTCCAATCTGGTACACCACTACAGCAAAGAACCAGGCAACCGCCAGCTGAAACAGTACCATACCAAGCGTCCATCTCAGTGATCCGGTTTCTTTCTTTATGGTGGCAACTGCAGCGATACATGGGGAATAAAGCAGGCAGAAGATCATCAGCGCATATGCATTCACTCCGCCAAATCCCACGTTGCCCAGCAAGCCTGATAACTCAACCATTCCTGCTGCCGAATTAATATTGCTGATTCCAAATAATACGGAAAAACTGGAAACCACCACTTCCTTTGCAGAAAGCCCGGAAATAAGTGCTACCGCAATTCTCCAGTCACCCAGTCCAGCAGGAGTAAGCACAGGAATTAAAACTTTGCCAATCATGGCTGCAAAGCTTTGTGATACATCTGTGACAAACCCATGAAACCCTGTATTAAGTACAAACCACAATACGATAGAGGCCAGAAATATGGTTGTACCTGCTTTTCCAAGGTAATCTTTCACTTTATCCCACACATATATTGCAACCGTTCTTCCATTGGGTGTCTTATATTCCGGCAGTTCAATTAAAAGTGTATCCTCTTCCTGTGATTTTATCATCTTATGAGTCACATGGGCAATCAAAATCGCAACCATAAGTCCGATTACATATAAAGAATAGGCTGCAATCAACGCATGATTGGGAAAAAACATCTCTGAAAACAAAACGTAAATAGGCAGTCTGGCAGAACAGGACATAAATGGTGTGATGAGTATCGTCCTTCTCCTATCCCTTTCACTGGGCAGCGCTCTCGCTGCCATTACAGCCGGCACCGTACAGCCAAACCCTAAAAGCATGGGAAGAAACGCCTTGCCGGAAAGCCCCACCCTTCCCATTATTTCATTCATTACATAAGCAACTCTGGCCATATAACCGCTGTCTTCCAGAAAAGCCAGGGCAAGAAACAGAATGAAAATATTCGGGAGAAAAGTAAGGATTCCTCCTACACCTGCAACAATTCCATCCACTACCAGGGAAGTAATCCAGTCCGCTGCATGAATCCCCGTCATCATCTGATACATAAACGCCGACAGATGATCCAGTGCAATCTCAAAATATCCCTTCAGGAAATCCCCCACGGTGAACGTCAGGAAAAACACAAGGGCCATAATACCAAGAAACAAAGGAACTCCCCAGAAGGGATGGGTTAAATAAGCATCAATCTTATCCGTCATTGCCGCCTTCTGCTCTTTGTTAACCAGGCATTCGTGAATCACTCCTTCTATATAATCATACTTCTCATTTATAATCTCTTTTTCATAATTATGATCAATAATATTGCTTAAATCAACAGGATGGTCATTTGCCACCTCTTCATCATATTCCAGAAACTTGATGGCATGCCACCGCAGATTTTTAAGCTTTCCATAATGAGCTTTCAGGACTGTCTCCACTTTGGATATCTTATTTTCAATTCGTGGTGTGTACGTAACCACCACTCCCTGAGGTCCTTCCTCGTAATGATGAACCACTGCATGCATGAGAACGTCAAGACCGGTCCGCTTTCTGGCTGAAACCGGTACTACAGGGATATTCCCAAGCATCTCAGGAAGGCGGTGAAGATCAATCTCCATCCCCCTGTCTTCTACAATATCCATCATATTAAGAGCCAGAATCACCGGCTTTTTTAATTCCAGAAGCTGAAGTGTTAAATATAAATTCCGCTCCAGAGAGGAAGCATCCACAACGTTAATAATCACGTCAACGGATTCATCTTCCAGACACTTTCTTGTAACAATCTCTTCTATGGTGTAGCTGGTCAGGCTGTAAATTCCCGGTGTATCAATCACCCGAATGGTCTGGCCTTTATAAATGGTCTCCCCTTCCACGCGCTCCACCGTAACACCTGGCCAGTTTGCCACTTTCAGCCTTGCACCGGTAAAAGCATTAAACAGAGTTGTCTTCCCGCAGTTGGGATTCCCAACGAATGCAACACGGATTATTCTGTTGTCATCACTCATGGCTGGTCTCCTCCTTTATCTCAATTCCCTCTGAGATCTTCCTGCCCAGAGCCAGACGAGTCCCTCTGACCTTTATAATCACGGTGCCGCTTCCTTTTTTGTTTAATAAGGTAACTGGCGTCATCTCGTTGACGCCTAATGCTTCCAGCCTTCTTGTAATGGCATCCTTTACCATAACACTGTATACAATGTAGGTCTTTCCGATATCTCCTTCATGAAGCTTCATAATAATCTCCTCTGAATGCAGCCAGTTCCAAAACCGGCGCACCAGGGTTCTTTCCCTGGATTGCATCCATAGAGATTTTACACTTATTGAGAATCATTGTCAATACTATCCTAATACCTGAAAAATATTTTTTACTGACTAATATCCTGAAGCATCTTTTTCACCTGTACCATACGGTCACGCAGCTTCGCAGCCTCCTCGAAATTCAGTTCTGCTGCTGCCTGATGCATCTTTTTTGTCAGTTCCTTTGAAAGCTTTTCCAGTTCCGTTGCATCCATGGATTCAGGATCTTTTTTAAACTCCTTATCGTTAGCTGCAGCAGCTTTTGATATGGCTATTAAGTCTCTGACTGCCTTTTTAATGGTAGTGGGAGTGATTCCATGTTCTTCATTATACCGTTCCTGAATTGCTCTTCTCCTGTTTGTCTCTTCAATTGCAACTCTCATGGAATCCGTCATATTATCTGCATACATGATAACATGACCTTCCGAGTTTCTGGCTGCTCTTCCTATGGTCTGAATAAGAGAAGTCTCTGAACGCAGGAAGCCTTCCTTATCCGCATCCAGAATGGCTACCAGTGTGATCTCCGGAATGTCCAATCCTTCTCTCAATAGATTGATTCCTACCAATACATCGAAAACGTCAAGACGCATATCACGGATGATCTCCGAGCGTTCCAGTGTATCAATATCGGAATGGAGATATTTAACCCGGATTCCAACCTCTCTCATGTAATCCGTCAGGTCCTCTGCCATACGTTTGGTCAGTGTAGTGATTAATATCTTATTCTTCTTCTCCACCTCTTTATTGACCTCAGAGATTAAATCATCAATCTGACCTTCCACCGGACGTACGTCAATCTCCGGATCCAGCAGTCCGGTAGGACGAATGATCTGTTCCACCCGTAAAAGCTCATGCTGGGATTCATAAACAGATGGAGTAGCCGAAACAAACATCATCTGATTGATCTTGGCTTCAAACTCTTCAAAATTCAAGGGCCGGTTATCCAGGGCTGAGGGAAGACGGAAACCAAAGTTCACAAGAGTGGTTTTTCGTGAGCGGTCTCCTGCATACATCCCTCTAACCTGAGGAAGGGTAATGTGGGACTCGTCCACAATAATGAGAAAATCATCGGGAAAATAATCAATTAAAGTATAGGGTGGTTCTCCTGGTTTCCCCCCTGTGAGATGTCTGGAATAATTCTCAATTCCGGAACAGAAGCCTGTCTCCTTCATCATCTCCACATCGAAATTAGTCCGTTCAGAGATTCTCTGGGCCTCTAAAAGCTTGTCTTCACTTTTAAAATACTCCACCTGCTCTTTTAATTCAGCCAGAATCGTAGAAGCTGCATGCTCCATCTTATCCTTGGAAACAACATAATGAGAAGCCGGAAATACTGCAATATGCCCCAGCTCTGCCCGGATCTCACCTGTCAGTGTATCAATCTCCGTAATCCGGTCTACCTCATCTCCAAAGAATTCCACCCGGTAAGCTTCACTGCCGGAATAGGAAGGAAAAATCTCCACCACATCTCCCCGGACGCGGAACGTACCGCGCCTGAAATCCATGTCATTCCGATCATACTGAATATCGATGAGTTTATGAATCACTTCATCCCGGTCCTTGATCATTCCAGGCCGTAAGGAGATCACCATCTCCTGATAATCGATGGGACTTCCCAGTCCGTAAATGCAGGAAACCGAAGCAACGATAATCACATCTTTGCGCTCCGATAATGCCGCAGTGGCAGAATGGCGCAGTTTATCGATCTCATCATTGATGGAGGAATCCTTTTCAATGTAAGTATCGGTAGATGGTACGTATGCTTCGGGCTGATAATAATCGTAATAGGAAACAAAATACTCCACTGCATTCTCCGGAAAGAATTCCTTGAATTCCCCGTAAAGCTGTGCAGCAAGAGTTTTGTTATGAGCAATAATTAATGTAGGCTTCTGTATTTCCTGTATGACATTGGCCATGGTAAAGGTCTTTCCAGAGCCGGTAACTCCCAGTAAGGTCTGAAACTGATTGCCTTCCTTAAATCCTTTCACAAGCTGTTCTATGGCCTGGGGCTGATCTCCGGTCGGGGCAAACTCTGAATGCAACTGAAATTCCATACGTTCTTTTTACCTCCTTGGTGAACTATCGTACCAGGATTATAACATAGCAAAGATAAAAAGTATAGGCAGGGAAGGAACATTTGTTCTGATTTTATTTTTTAATAATCTGCCGCTTATAAAGCGCTCACAATCCGGCCGGCTAACGCACAGGCCGCTGCCGTTTTGGGAGAAGCCAGATATATTTCAACTTTGGAGGTTCCCATTCTTCCCAGGAAATTCCGGTTATTGGTAGCCACTACCCGTTCCCCGTCACTTAGAATTCCTCCGGTTCTTCCGCAGCATAATCCGCATCCCGGGTGGGTAATAATGGCACCTGCCTCAGACAGAATCTCCATGATTCCCTGGTCCATGGCTTCCTGGTAAATCTTCCGGCTTGCAGGTGTCACAATAAGCTTTACGTAGTCAGCTACCTTTTTGCCCTTTAACACCCCTGCTGCCGCTGCCAGATCCTCCAGACGCCCATTGGTACAGGAACCGATAAATACCTGGTCAATGGCGATCCCCTCCAGTTCACTGACGGGTTTGATTTTATCCACCTGAGAAGGGCATGCCATAACAGGAACAAAATCCTCTGCACGATACCGGATTACCTTTTTGTAAACCCCATCCTCATCTCCAGTCAGACTCTTCTGAAATTCGTTCAGCTGTATTTCACAATACTCAGCCGTTTTCTCATCCGGAGTGAACAAGGCACATTTTGCACCTGCCTCAACAGCCATATTGGCTATGGTCATGCGGCTTGACACCGACATCTCCTTTACGGTGCTTCCTGTAAATTCAAGAGCCAGATAAGTGGCTCCGTCAGCACCCAGGTCCCCGATCAGGCGCAGGATAATATCCTTAGACATCACATCAGCCGGAAGTTTTCCTTCAATAACCACCTTAATGGTCTCCGGTACCTTGATCCACATGGTACCGGTACCCAGAATACTTGCCATCTCTGTATAACCGATTCCGGAAGAAAATGCTCCCACACAGCCATATGTAGTGGTGTGGCTGTCTGTCCCAAAAACCACATCTCCCGGTTTTACGTATCCTGCCTCCGTCATCAGCTGATGGCAGATTCCATCACTTCTGTGGACATGCTTCATCCCGTATTTTGCTGCAAAAGCATCACCAATCCGAAAATGCCTGGTGTCATCAAGCTGGCTGGCTGGAACCAGATGGTCATAGATTAAGACCGCTTTATCCGGATCCCAAAGCTTTTTAAATCCCATTTCTTCAAATTTATCTGCTACAAAGGGAATAAAAATATCATGAATCATTACCCTGTCTGCTTTCACAGTCACGATATCTCCCGGCTTTACATTTTGAGCACCTGTATTATGCCTGATTATTTTTTCAATAATTGTGTATCCCATTGCCCCTCCTTAATCCAGTCCGTTGCGTTTTCTCATGGCTTTCACCAGTCCGCCTGCACTGATAATATCAACCAGATTCTGAGGCAGCGATGCGATCTGATAAAATCTGCCCTGATATTCCACATGTTCATTTACCGTAACCTTAATGATGTCACCTTCTGTCATATCATCATATAAATCCGGCTGTTCCATAAGAAGCAGACCATTGTTAATGGAATTGCGGAAAAATATTCTGGCAAAGGATTTGGCTATTACGCATTTCACCCCAAGCGCCTTTATAATCTCAGGTGCCTGCTCCCTGGAAGATCCGCAGCCAAAATTTTTACCAGCTACAATGATATCTCCTTCTTTGATCAGTCCAGCCAGTTCCGGCCGGAGAGGGCTAAAGCCATACTGCTTCATCTCATCTATGGTTTTTAGTGCCAGATATTCCGTAGGAATAATAATATCGGTATCAATATCATCTCCAAGAACCCAGACTTTTCCTGTAAATGTCTCCATTGTCATTTCCTTTCCCCTGATTATGCCAGCGTAATCTCTCCTGCAATCGCTGATGCCGTCACTGTGGCAGCAGAACCTAAATATACCTTGGAACTGGGATGACCTGCCCTGCCTTTAAAATTACGGGTTCCCGTACTGATGAGAACCTCATTCTCACCAATGACACCCTGACAGCTTCCCCAGCAGACACTGCAATTGGGGTTCATGACAATTGCACCAGATTCCATGAAAATGTCAATTAGTCCTTCCTTTAATGCCTGTTTGTATACGGAAAGGCTTGCCGGGACAACCAAAAACCGCACACTGTCCGCTACCTTTTTTCCCTTAATAATACTGGCTCCGATTCTCAATTCTTCAATCCTGCCATTGTTGCAGGACCCTAAAAATGCTTCGTCTATTTTCACGCCGCAGACTTCTTTTGCAGGAACCACATCATCTACAAAATCCGGTCTTGCAATCACTGGCTGGATAGCAGACAAATCAATGGTATATTCCCTTGCGTAAACTGCGTCAGAATCACTTTTATATACAGCTTTTGGCTTTCTTCCCTGCTCTTCTAAGTACGCAAGGGCAATTTCATCAGCCTCAAAGATACCGGTTTTTGCTCCTGCCTCAACGGATAAATTGCATAAAACCATACGGTCATTAACGCTTAGTGTTTTTGCGCCCTCTCCGCAAAATTCCATCACCTGATAATTGCAGCCATTGGCACCAATCTGACCAATAATCGTAAGCATTAAATCTCTTGGATAAACTCCCTCTGGAAGCTTCCCAACCAGATTGAATTTAACAGATTCCGGAACCAGCACCCAGGATGTCCCTGTAACCATACCATAAAGAAAATCCGTACATCCTACGCCTGTACCAAAGGCCCCTAACGCACCATACGTGCAGGTATGGCTGTCTGCTCCAAAGATCAGTTCTCCCGGACAGACGTAGTTTTCCATCATAATCTGATGGCATACGCCCTTTCCCTCCCAGAAATCAATCTGATGCTCTCTGGCAAAATCTCTCATCTTCTTCTGGGCTGCCGCAGTCTTTGGATTATCTGCAGGCACATTGTGGTCCACAATAAAGACAAGTTTAGCAGAATCTGCAATACGGGGATTGGTCAGCTTGTTATGATACATATCAACGGTTAAATGGGTTGTTCCGTCATTGCTCATCAGGCGGTCTAAATTAACAGTATGAATATCTCCCGGCTTTAAATGATCCACACCGGCAGCAGCCGCTATTATTTTTTCTGCGATTGTCATTCCCATACCTGTTCCTCCTTATTTAAAGATGCAATCAGGCCGCCCTGATTCAAAATATTCTGCATATATTCCGGAAGCTTCGTACAGGAGTACTCTTTTCCCTTTGCCTTAACGATTCCCTCTGACAAAGACAGCTCCATCACATCACCTGTATTTACTTCATCCGGAAGTTCTTTGCACACGATCACAGGAAGTCCGATATTAATTGCATTCCGAAAGAAAATTCTGGCAAATGATTTGGCGATCACAGCTTCTACACCAAGAGCCTTTAACACACCCGGTGCCTGCTCTCTGGACGAACCGCATCCAAAATTCTCCCCTCCTACTACATAATCTCCCGCCTTTACTTTTTTAGGAAAGTCGGGATCAAGAGATTCAAATGTATGTACTTTCATTTCTTCAAGGTCAGGTAATAACAGATACTGGGATCCTATAATCTGATCTGTATCCAGATCATTATGAAATTTAAAAATTGCACCTGTCGGCATAAGGTTTCCTCCTGCTCATACGTAATACATATTCTTTTATTTATTTTACCACAGCCATTAATATAATAATAATACATGATATGAATATTTAATATAACATAAGATTATATTGTACTTGTCCATCTGCCATTGTAAATCTGTCCCATTTAGTATATCATATTTTTTATACCATCAATCATCAGGAGGACATTTTATGTATAGCTTTAATAACGATTACAGCGAAGGCGCGCACCCAAAGATTCTGGAAGCGATCACACGGACCAATCTGGATCAGAACAGCGGATACGGAACTGACGGGCACTGTACCCGTGCCAGGGAGATGATCAGACGGGAAATCGGGCGTGAGGACGCTGATGTTCATTTTATTGTGGGAGGAACCCAGACGAACCTGATTACAATCGGTACAGCCCTTAAACCTTGGCAGGCAGTAATCTGCGTTGCCCAGGGACATATTAATGTCCATGAAACAGGCGCTATCGAGGCCACCGGTCATAAAGTTCTTGCTATGCCTGGAAAAGACGGAAAGCTGACTCCTGATGATATCACTCAGGCGTTAAATCTTCATACAGATGAACATATGGTCCAGCCCAAAATGGTCTATATTTCAAACTCCACTGAACTGGGAACCCAGTATTCCAAAGCCGAGCTGGAAGCAATCCGCAGTCTTTGTATGGAAAAAGATCTTTATCTGTTTTTAGACGGTGCCCGCCTTGGTTCCGCCCTGACCAGTGCAGTAAATGATTTATCCATAAAAGATATTGCTGCCTTAACCGACGTTTTTTATATAGGCGGAACAAAAGCCGGTGCTCTGTTCGGGGAAGCTCTGGTTATCAGCCACCCGGATTTAAAACCGGATTTCCGTTTTATGATGAAACAGCGTGGGGCATTACTGGCGAAAGGCTGGCTCCTGGGCATTCAGTTTGAGGAACTGTTCACTGACAATCTTTACTACGATCTGGCCTCCCATTCCAATGCAATGGCAGATATTTTAAGAAAGGGCATCAGCGGCTGCGGCTATTCCTTTGCTGCCCCTTCCCTCACAAATCAGCTGTTTCCCATATTTCCTGATGCAGTGATAGAAACGCTTCAGAAAGATTTTGTATTCTCCATACAGGAAAAAGGAACCAATGGTCATTCTGTCATAAGGCTGGTTACCTCCTGGGCGACCAGAGAAGATGCCTGCAGACAATTTTTAGACGCTCTTAAAACCTGCTCCATGTAATGAAAAAGCCCTTAAGAAACTGGCAATGAGATTGCTGTTGTCTCTTAAGGGCTTTATTTTTTATTTTAAAGCATTAATTGCTTCTATCAGCTGATTGTCTTCATTATGCTCAATCTTAATTTTTGTTTTCAGCTCTTCTTTTAATTCTACGGGAACATCTGGTTCAAGACCCTTTTTATGAAGATCAAAACCGCTTGGTGTATAGTAATGGGCAACTGTCATCTTAATTGCAGTTCCGTTATCTAACGGGAACAACGTCTGGACAATACCCTTGCCAAATGTTTTAGTTCCTACAAGCTTCGCTTTCTTGTATGCCTTAAGGGCACCGGAGAAGACCTCAGATGCACTTGCAGACTGACCATTCACCAGAACTGCCATTGGAACATCTACCTGATGGCCGTCTGATGCATAATACTGCTCGCCTTTTCCGTTCTTATCCGCCATATAAACAAGAAGGGTTTTATTCTTCTTGGTTCTTACCAGATTAGGATCGCCTTCAATTACCAGATCGTCAGGAAGAATGTAATCCAGCATGGATACAACCGCATCCACAACTCCGCCAGGGTTATTTCTTAAATCAACCACCAGCTTTTTCATTCCCTTTTTCTCCAGATCATCAATTGCACCTTTAAACTGATCAGCAGTTACCGTATCGAACTGACTTACTGAAATATATCCAACATTATCAGCCAGCATTTCATATTCAACAGTAGGCACTGTAATCTGCCGGCGCTCCATGGTCATATCGATATAATCGCCTGCCTCCTTACGAAGTACAGTGATTGTCACAGGTGTACCTTTTTCGCCTTTGATGTAATCCTTTACTACCAGTTCCAGATCAATTCCTGTCACTTCTTTGCTGCCTACCTTATAAAGGATATCACCAGGCAGAATTCCTGCTTCCGCTCCGGGAGTTCCTTCAAATACCTTGCTGACTGTAATTACACCGGTTGAGGGATTCTGACTTACCATCACACCAATCCCGCAGTATTCACCAGCCGTATCTTCCATCAGTTTTTTATATTCATCAGCTGTGTAATAAACCGTGTAGGGGTCCTCAAGGCCATAAAGCATTCCTTTATAGATCCAGTCTTCCACTTTAGTATTGTCTTCGTCAAAAAGATAATACTTATCAATCACACTCTGAATGGTCTGGATCTTAGCCACAATCCGGTTCATATCCAGATCGCCGTTCTGATTCTCTGCCTGAACGGATTCAGCCGTTGTTCCCTTGCCATCAATTGCAGTTCTTCCAATTAAAAAAATGCCTAAGGACATCCCCACAATTACAAGGGCTGCCAATGTGGTAAGAAGTGCTCCGACTAGGGCACCCTTCCAAAATTTATTTTTACTTTCCACTGTCATTCTCCTATCTAGCTCATTATGGGCTTACATACTTCACTGGATTTACATAACTTCCATTCACTCTGATCCCAAAGTGGAGATGCGGTCCTGTGGAATACCCGGTAGAACCCACTTTTGCAATTAACTGTCCCTGCGACACTTCCTGTCCCGCTGAAACCAGGAGTTCGGAACAGTGCATATAAACAGTATAGACTCCCCCGCCATGATGAATCATGATATAATTGCCGGCAGAATAACTGTATGTAGAGATCGTTACAGTTCCGGAAGCAGCTGCTACAATACCGGCACCGGTTGATGCTCCGATGTCTATGCCCTGATGATTAGAAGAGGCTCCTTCGGTTGGAGATTCTCTGTCTCCGAAAGAAGAGGTGATTCTTGAAGATGACGGACTGGGCCATATAAAGCTAATATTCCCGATTGCCACCGTATTATACGTTTTTCCAGCTTTCTGGGCAGCTTTCCGTGCTTCTTCCTCTTGTTTACGTATCTGTGCTTCCATTTCTTTGATATGCTGTTCCTGAGCTGCTATATCCTTTTCCAGTTCGGATAAGTTTTCCTGGTTCTTGGCTATCCTGGTCTGATACGATGAAAGTTCCTGGTTTTTTGCCTGTAAAAGTCCCTCAGCCTCCTGCTTTTTGTCTCTTGCAGCAGTCTGGAATCCAAGCAGATTCTCATATTCTGCCTTTAACAGAGCCTCTCTCTGACTGACTTCTTCTTTGGTTCTTTTATAATCCTCCAGCATTCTTCTATCATATGCAGCAATGCTTTTGATATATTCCGCCCGGTTATAAAGCTGGGTGAGATCCGCGGACTTAAACAGCAAGTCCAGATAATTCGTCTCACCCTTTTCATACATATATTGAATTCTGAGTTTCATGTTCCGGTATTGATGTTCCTGTGCTTTTTTTGAGGTCTCTAGATCTGCTTTGGCAGTTTTTATCTGCTCTTCTTTCGCTGAGATCTGGGCGGTGAGTGCCGTTAGCTGCTTATCATAGACAGCCAGTTTGTCATCCAGACCTTTCACGTAAGAAGCAGTATCCGCTTTCAGACCTTCCAGCTCTTTTAAGGCTGACTCCACTTCCTTTTTCTGATCCTCCATGGAACTGGCCTTTTTCTTTGCATCATTTACATCATTTACATCATTCTTTGTACCATAGGAGGGAAATATACATGATACGGTCATCAAAAGACCGATTCCCACTGCAAACAGTCTTTTTCCATGATTCACGGACGACTCCCCTTATACTTTTAAATGTTTACGAATTGTAAAGAAACTGACAAAAAATCCAATTCCAAGTCCCAGTGACATAGCAGTTGCCGCCATGTAAGGGAATATGGCATCAACAGGAAGAAACTGAAACAATCCGGAAAGAATGCTGAATTTAGTCACTACATATCCAACTGCTGAGCGGTAGAGAAAATAAATGGCGATCAGGGGAAGAGAAGCACCTACCAGTCCGATGATGACTCCTTCTACCACAAAGGGTGCTCTGATCATATAGTTGGTTGCACCGATCAGCTTCATAATCTGATTCTCGTTTTTCCTAAATGCAGCTGCTACGGAAATTGTATTGCTGATTAAGAAAATGGCTACAGCCAGAAGAATACCAATGATCAGCATGGAAAGGATTCCTATCACTTTGTTTAAGCTGTTCATGCCTTCTGCCGCTGTCTTGGAATAATTAACCTTCCTTACTCCCTCTATTCCATTTAACCAGGATACAAGCTCTTCCTGCTGGGTTAAATCATTAAGAAATATGGTATAGGAAGAAGAATTGGCGAGGGGGTTATCCTCTTCAAATCCTTCTGCAAGATCCTGCATATCACCGAAATACTCTTTCTTTGCTTCTGACCATGCGTCTTCCGCAGAGGTAAATTTTACTTCTTTTACTTCTTTTCGTTGTTTTATCTCATTGCCAATCTGGGTGATCTTGTTCTTATCAAGACCCTCATTAAAAAATACAGTGATTCCTACTGTGCTCTCCGTATTTTTCACTACATACTGTACATTTACCATAATAGAGAAGAACAGACAAAATAGGAAAATGCATGCGGATACTGTTGCAATGGAGGCCAGTGAAAATAATATGTTTCTGCAGATGTTTATTACACCTTGTTTCAGACAATACCAAAATGTACTAATTCTCATACGTATAACCGCCTTTTTTCTCATCGCTTACGATGGTTCCGCGATCCATCATAATTACCCGCTTCTTCATACGGTCTACAATCTCCTGGCTATGGGTAACGACAATTACGGTAGTACCCAGCTTGTTGATCTCCTCTAAAAGCTTCATGATCTCCATGGAGTTATGGCCGTCCAAGTTGCCGGTTGGTTCATCAGCCAGAAGAATTTCAGGTTTGTTAATGAGCGCTCTTGCAATCGCCACCCTCTGCTGCTCTCCGCCGGAAAGCTGCTGCGGGAAAAATTTATATTTGGAAGACAGTCCCACCATCTTTAACATGGCTGGCACTGATTCTTTTATACTTCTTGTGGATGCCCCTATGACACGCTGCGCAAATGCAACGTTTTCATACACATTACGGTCTTTTAACAGGCGGAAATCCTGAAAAACCATGCCAAGCTTCCGACGGTACCTGGGGATGAACCGCCTTGGCATCTTGCCTAAATTCATATCATTTACTATAATCTTACCAGAGGTGGGTTCCACTTCCTTTAACAGCATCTTCAGCAGAGTGGATTTTCCGGAGCCGCTTCTGCCGATGATGAATACAAATTCACCGTCTGCTACCGTCATATTGATGTTACGCAGTGCCTTGTTTCCCGCCTCGTATGTTTTACTTACGTTCCATAATTCAATCATTTTAGTCCTCTGAGTAATTTTGCATAGCGTGATTTTCTTTGATATATCGTGAAACAGTAGGTTTAGGAAATCGCGAGTGTGAAGGACGCGACTCCGCAGCGGAACCTCGATTACGCTTCGCTTCATCTCGGTTTACGGGCTTCGCCCTATGAAAAGAGTCAGCAATACAGATGCTTTTGTGCAAGCACAACGCTTTTTTCTCTTCCCTCGACTCCGCAGTGGAACCTCGATTACGCTTCGCTTCATCTCGGTTTACGGGCTTCGCCCTATGAAAAGAGTCAGCAATACAGATGCTTTTGTGCAAGCACAACGCATCTGTATTACTGCCTCTTTTCACACTGCTCATTGCCAGCGCTAACATTAATAGTCCTGGTTCTCCATATACTTCATATATTTTACTACCATCAGTGCAATCTTAAACGTAATTGCATCCTCAAACACCCGAAGATCCAGTCCTGTGCTCTTCTGCAGCTTATCCAAACGATACACTAATGTATTTCTATGAATATAAAGCTGTCTGGAAGTCTCGGAAACGTTCAGGCTGTTTTCGAAAAATTTGTTGATAGTGGTCAGGGTCTCTTCGTCGAAATCATCTGGTGATTTGCCGTCAAAGATCTCTTTGATAAACATACGGCATAAAGGCAGCGGAAGCTGATAAATCAGACGTCCGATTCCAAGCTTGCTGTATGCTACCACATTCTTATTACTATAGAAGATCTTACCTACATCCATCGCCATCTTGGCTTCTTTATAGGATCTGGATACTTCCTTGATCTCATTTACAATGGTACCGAATGCTACATGAACCTGTGTCATAGCCTCTGTGTTCAGCATGTCCAGAACCGTATTGGCCGTTTTCTCCAGATCATCGTAGTTCTCGCCTTCTTTTACCTCTTTAACAAGAATGATATTCTTCTCGTCTACGGCAGTTACAAAATCTTTTGTCTTTGCCGCAAATAAATTGCGTACGGTCTCCAGCGCATTCACATCTTTTTCGTGCTGTGTTTCAATAATAAATACAACACGTCTGATATTGGTTTCAATGTGAAGTTTTTTGGCCCGGTTATAGATATCCACCAGAAGCAGGTTATCTAATAGAAGATTCTTAATAAAGTTATCCTTATCAAATCTCTCTTTATAAGCAACTAAAAGACTCTGAATCTGGAAAGATGCTAATTTGCCTACCATATATACATCATCACTTCCGCCTTTTGCAAGGAGGATGTATTCTAACTGATGCTCGTCGAAGACTTTAAAAAACTGATATCCCTGGATTACCTGACTGTCGGCTGGAGAATCCACGAACGCCAGGATCGAACTTTCGTAATCTTCCGCATCAGGAAATGTGGTAGCCAAAACCTTTCCTTCTGTATCGCAAATACACAGATCTATTCTTGTTATTCCTTTTAATCCTTCAATGGTTGTTTGAAGTATTTGATTCGAAATCATGGCATAATCTCCTTTTTCGTAAATTTACCTTATTCTATATTAATGCAAAAAGAAAAAAAAAGCAAGCGAGTATCATACTCGCTTGCATAAAATTTCACTAATTAGTTTAATACAACTAATTCTGTATCCTTGTCAAATACATGAACTTTTGTTAAATCAAGAGCAAGCTTGATTGTATCGCCAGGTCTTGCAGTTGTACGAGGATTTACTCTTGCAGTGAAGTTTACTTCTTCTACATCAAAGTATAAGTATACTTCTGCTCCAAGTAATTCGTAAACTCTGATGGTTGCATCGATTACGCTTGCAGGAGAAGACTCAAGGAATGCTTCCTCATCATGAAGATCTTCTGGACGAATACCTAAAACTACAGTCTTTCCCATATATCCGCCATCTTCCAGTTTCTTTGCTTTCTCAGCTGGAAGAGCGATTGTGTTTCCACCAAATGTTAAAGTTACATCGCTTCCGCTCTTAGCAACAGTAGCTTCAATTAAGTTCATCTGAGGAGCTCCGATGAATCCTGCTACGAATTTGTTGCCTGGCTTATCATATAAGTTCTGAGGAGAATCAACCTGCTGAATGACACCATCTTTCATAACTACGATTCTGGTACCAAGGGTCATAGCCTCAGTCTGATCATGTGTTACATAAACCATAGTAGCTTCAAGTCTCTGATGTAATTTAGAGATCTCAATACGCATCTGGCCTCTCAGCTTTGCATCAAGGTTGGATAACGGCTCATCCATTAAGAATACTTTTGGATTACGAACAATAGCACGTCCCATAGCTACACGCTGTCTCTGTCCACCAGATAAAGCCTTTGGCTTACGATCTAATAAATGTTCCAGATCAAGGATTCTTGCAGCTTCATGAACCAGCTTATCAATCTCATCCTTTGGAGTCTTTCTCAGTTTCAGACCAAACGCCATGTTATCATATACAGTCATATGTGGATACAAAGCGTAGTTCTGGAATACCATCGCGATATCTCTATCCTTAGGCTCTACATCGTTCATTAACTTTCCATCGATGTAAAGTTCACCGGAGGAAATGTCTTCCAAACCAGCAATCATACGAAGAGTTGTGGACTTACCGCATCCAGATGGTCCTACAAAAATAACAAATTCTTTGTCTGCAATCTCCAGATTGAAATCCTTAACTGCCTCAAATCCATTGGGATATCTTTTAACGATGTTTTTCAGTGATAAACTAGCCATTTACTAATCCTCCTAAAAATAAAATATATATTCTCTGTTCTGAACTACAAGCCCCCACAGCTGCAGCTCCCTGTTTCTGAAACAATCATACATGAATTGTTTTTTTTTTACCATATTCTTATTTACCAAAATCCATTTGGGGCTTTTGGCTAATTTGTATAACCATTGAAAAAACTGACTGAAACGTCAAAATATCAAGATACAGGCTCGTACATTTCTGTCTATATTCGATACCCTGTGACTATTTTGCCTCTTATTTGGTTATATATTACAAGGCGATGTCGTTATTTTCGACATCGCCTTGTAATATTTTAAATATATTTATTTCTTTTTCGCAAGAACGTTCAGCCATTTTACGTCAGAATGACCGGAACGAATATCTTCGGTTTCCCACAGCTTTAAAATTTCAAATCTGCCGTTTTCTCTTAAGAGCTGGGAAATAGAGTCTGTGGTAAAGTCACTGAAATACCGTTCGCCACGGAACCCCTCAAAATCTCCCAGTTTAAAAGACATATATAGAATACCCTTCTCATTTAAGGCCCTTGCTATCTTTGTAAGAATGCCTGACAGTTCCTTTTTCGGAGTATGAAGCAGCGATGCACACGCCCAGATTCCGTCGAATACGTCGTCAAAATCTATCTGCTCAAATGTCATCTGTAGTACATCAAGACCCGTGTGAATTTCCGCCAGTTTACACATCTCAGAAGATGCATCAAGCGGTGTCACATCATATCCCAGTTCATACAGAGTAAGGCTGTCTCTTCCTGAGCCGCAGCCCAAATCCAGAATCGTATCGCCTTCCTCCAGATAATTTAAAAATTCTCTCATGATTTCTGACATATCCTGATTTACTGTTTCTTCAAATTCCTTTGCCGCATACTTATTATAATAGTCTATCGAGTCCAAAATAATCCTCCTGTTATCCGCTTACCCGCTAATTAATTACTTCAATTTTGTTTTCTGTTATCTTTACTTTACCTTCTTTAAGAAGATGTCCCACTGCACGTTTAAAAGCATTCTTGCTCATGGAAAATTCCCGTTTGATCATCTCCGGGTCTGCTTTATCAGTAAATGGCAGGTTACCCGAAAACTGTTCTTCAATGATCTCAAGAACCTTTAGTGAATCAGCATCCATCTGAATATATGCTTTCTGCCTTGGACTTAAATCCAGCTTTCCATCTTCTCTTACCTTAGTGACCCTTGCTGTAATCTCATCACCTTCCCTGTATTTCTCAAAAAGCTCCTTTTTGGGAATCAGTCCATAATATTTTTTATCTACTGCAACAAATGCACCCAGCGTATCGCTGAATTCATAGATAATCCCTGTAACCTGATCATCCTTTTTATAAGGAGACTGATTGCTCATATGGGCATATACCCGCATGGTTGCAGCCAGCCGCTTACTTTTATCAATGTACAAAGTAACAAGAACATTCTCACCGGTCCGTACTTTATATGTCTGCTCTTTATATGGCAGGAGCAGATCCTTCTCCAGTCCCATGTCCAGAAATGCGCCGATCTTGCCTACTTCCTTCACTTTCAGAACTTCGGTCTCACCAACTAAAAGCTTGGGAACTGCGGTCGTCGCAATCAACCGGTCTTCTGAATCCTTGTAGATAAAGACCATAATCTCATCTCCCTGCCCCGTTCCTTCAGGAACCTGTTTCTTTGGAAGCAGTACAGATACTTCACTGCCGGCATCTTCTCCTAAATACACGCCGAACTCCTTTACCCTCTGGACTGTGAGGGTCTGCATCTTACCTAATTCAATCATCTTATATCCTCTCTGTTGTTCCACGCAGCCAAATGACTGCGTAAGCTGCCCCCTGTTCATCACACAGAGAAACAATGTATCCTTCCTCTGTCTTACTGACTCTGGGATAGACTGCATCTCCGAAAACTGCCGCCTTTTTATATTCCACTCTCAGTTCCGACACTTCCATTCCTTCTGGAAGCACTTCCCTGGCAATCTCCACATACTTGGAATTATTCACATGGTGGTTGGTATCAATGTGATGCTTGCCCACAGTAACAGGAGCTGAAGCTTCATACTCATCAGGAACTTCAATTCTACGGGGAGCATACTCCATATCAAGAGGTTTCTCCCATGTAGTTCCATAACCGCGGATATCATCTGCCTCAATTTTTGCAGGCCGTCCTTTATCCGTATCGAACAAAAACCATACGGAATTGGCCCTTACCAGATAATTGCCCTCCTGATCGCATACTGTAAAATTACGGTATCCGTAAAATCCTTTAAAATCATAGGGCCAGGTGTTGATTATGATTTTTTCACCCAGAGTCGGATAACGATCCACAACAATCTGCCAGGATGATAACCACCATGCTTTGTGCCGATCGATAAAATATGCCACTCCCAACCCATTATCCTCAGATTGAAATGTGGAACAATCCTGCAGATAATTCATAATACCGGTTAATGGCAGTTTTCCATATTCATCTGTCTCACTATATCGTACTCTGCTGCCGAATGTATACATTTAAATTTTCTCCTCAAAATTATATAACATTATAAAGCATTTTTTAACGATTGTCCAGATAAAAGAGTAACAGGCTGCACCTCATTTCCCTTAAAAATGCAGAAAGGATTATCTTTTAACATAGATTTAACAGTTCTTCCGGATATAGATCAATCACACAAAAAAACGGGACCATATCAGGTCCCGCTCAGAAGCTGGGCTACAAGGATTCGAACCTTGAAAATGACGGAGTCAGAGTCCGTTGCCTTACCATTTGGCGATAGCCCATTAACACAACAAAAGGAATTATACAAGATATCTTTTAAATAGTCAAGTTCTTTTTGATTTTTTAGTCAAAAAATTTACCAGCTGATTTTATGGCGGTATACTTATGGATAACAGCTCAGCCGGCCTGGCTGAACTGATCCATTGAGACACACTGTCCCTTACTTACTCATAGCTTTTCTTTCCAAATATCCGTTTCAGTTCTTCCAGTGGTAGTTTCGGAGTTCTGTCTTCCCTTAACAGCCCGTTTGTTTCCTGCATCACATCAGTCAGCTGGGTATAACAAAAACCGGAAAATTTTCTGCTTTTAATAAGAAAGTCGGTAACCGGCTCCAGGCGCTTTAGAAACTCCTCCTGGCTTCCCGCTTTATTGTAATAACCCCAGCCCTCTGTTTCTGAAGTAAATGCAATACCCCCATACTCTGTCATCAGAACAGGCTGTCCCCCATATTTCTGCCCATCAGCCAGAACCATACGGCGTTCTGCATGTCCATTAATAATATCTTCCATAGATTCATATTTTCCTGTATTTTCAGGCATCAGTTCATAATCATGCAATGCCAGTATATCCGTGTTTTCCGTCTGTTCCCAGCCATCATTTCCGCTGACCAGTCTGGTTCTGTCCAGCGCTTTGGCCTGATAATACAGCATATTGGCCAGGCTCTGCTGACTACTGTCCGTTCTGATGTTTCTCATTCCCCAGCTTTCATTGACAGTAACCCACGTAATGATGGATGGATGATTATAATCGCGTTCAATAAATTCAGTGAGTTCTGCAGAGGTGTTTTTCAGAGTGCTGTCCGTACACTTATAACAGCTTGGCATTTCCCCCCACACTAGAAATCCCAGCCTGTCAGCCCAGTAATAATATCTGGGATCTTCAATTTTCTGATGCTTTCTTGCACCATTAAATCCCATCTGCTTTGCGAGTATGATATCTTTTTTAATGCATTCCTCATCCGGAGGCGTTAAAAGGCTCTGTTTCCAATATCCCTGATCAAGAATCAGCCTCTGGTATAATACCTCACCGTTTAAAAGAATTCTTCCATTTGAAATGCAGACAGACCGGAGTCCAAAATAACCTGATACCTTATCATTTAGAAGCGTTGCCTCCATCCCAATCAAATTGGGTTTTTCCAGTGTCCAGATCATCTCTTCCCTGCGCACATCTAAGTCAGGTAAAGCCAAAATGCCTTTTCCATACCCATTTTCGCAGACGACATTCAGACTTCCCAGATCCATCTCTGTCCCGCCCTCTGCTGGAAGACTGCTAAACGAAACTTCTGCCTTCACCCTTTCCATGGAAGAAATAAAAATTTCACACAAAACTTCATTCCGTTCCAGATCCGGAGTTGCTTTTATTCGTTTTATATAGGTTTTTCCTGCATATTCCAGCCAAACACTCTGCCATATTCCTGTTGTAGGCGTGTACCAGCATGCAAAGTTTTCTCCTGTCCAGGTCTGTTTTCCTCTGGGCTTATCCTCATCGCTATAATCCATTACTTTAACGGTTATAACATTTTTTCCTTCCAAAACCAGTCCGGTAATATCAGCCTCAAAGGGAGTATGACCGCCTCTGTGACCTGCTGCATGGATATGATTGATATAAACCTCTGCCTCATAATCCACAGCTCCAAACTTTAAAAGCAGGCTTTTACCCATTAATCTGCTTTTCTCAACATCAAATTCTTTCCGATACCAGACAACATGGTGAACCTCTGTATCACAGATTCCGCTCATTTCCGACTGATAGCAGAACGGTACATTGATTTTTTTATCAAATATCGGTTCATCAAATGAAAACTCCCATTCTCCATTGAGATCTGTCCATTCTTCCCTTTCAAAATCAGGTCTTGGAACATTTTTATTTATCATTATTCTTCTCCTTTTATCCCTTTAAACCTGATGTACTGATCCCCTCCACCAGATATTTCTGAAGGCAGATAAAAATAATCACTGCCGGTAAAATGGACAGACTTGCCATTGCAAACATAGCACCGTAATCAGAAGAAGATCCCGGATCGGAAAACAGTTTAAGGGCAAGACTGACCGGATACTTTGCAGATTCGTTGATATAAAGCAGGGCTGACAGGAAATCATCCCATCTCCACATAAAGGAAAATATGCTGGCAGTTATTAATGCCGGTGTGATAAGGGGCATGATAATCCTGGAAAATATGCTGTAATAGGAGCAGCCGTCAATTTTAGCTGCCTCGTCAAGCTCCCTTGGAATGCCATCAATAAAATTAATCATCAGGTAAACAAAGAAACCCTGAATTGCAAAACAGTATGGAAGAATCAGCGGTTTATAGCTTCCTACCCAGCCTAATTTCTGATACCATAAATATTGTGGAATCATAAGCACCTGTGCTGGAAGCATCATAGATACCAGCATGGCTGCAAACAAAATTTTTCTACCGAAAAATCTGCATCTTGCAAGTCCGTAAGCTACCAGGGCGGAAGAAAAAACAGTTCCTAATGTTGCTGTGACGGCTATAAAAAAGGAATTCTTAAAAAAAACTGCAAACGAGATTTTTGCGAATCCTTTCCAGCCGTTTGTATAATTGGTGAACACAAATTTCTCCGGAATCAGCTGACCCGCGGTTAAAAAGATGGTATTTGATTCCTTAAATGAACTCATAAACATCCAAAACAGAGGATAAATCATTACAAGTCCCAGGCTGCACACAATTACATGGTATAAAATCTTACCTGCCTTTTTTCTGGTCATCATCTGCCTCACACTCCTTCCGTATAAACCCAGAATCTTTTTGTTGCAAACAGAATCACTGTTATCACACAGATCAGCAGCAGCATTACCCATGCCAGGGCAGCGCCGTATCCGGTGTTATAAAACTCAAAAGATTGCTGATACATATAAACGGTATAAAATAAGGTGGAGTTAAGGGGTTTTCCCTGGGTAATAATAAAGCATTGCGTAAATGCAAGAAAACCGTTAATCATCTGCATAACCAGATTAAAGAAAATAGTGGGTGTCAGCAGAGGCAGTGTGATCTTAAAAAACCGGGAAAATTTATTGGCTCCGTCTACTCGGGAAGCTTCATAAAGGGATACCGGAATCTGCTTTAAAGATGATAAAAAAATCAGCATGGAAGAACCAAACTGCCAGATTGCCAGTATAATAAGAGTCCAGATCGCCGTTTTATTATTTCCAAGCCATGGAAAATTAGTGTGTATCCCTAAAATACCCAGAAGCAGATTCACTACACCGTCGGTTGCAAACATCCGTTTCCATAATATGGAGACTGCCACAGATCCTCCGATAATGGACGGAAGATAGTAAAAAGCCCGGTAAAAGCCGGTTGCCTTTGATGATTTCAGCAGAAGCAGGGCTACCATTAGCGCAAAGATCAGACGCAGAGGAACCGATACAAAGGCAAAATAAAACGTGACTCCTATGGTTTTATAAAACACATTATCATCAGTAAACATTTTTATGTAATTATTTAATCCTGTGAAAACAGGCGGAGACAAAATATTATAATCACATAAAGAATAGTAAAAGGAAATTCCCATAGGTACAACCATAAACAGCAGAAATCCAACAATAAAAGGAAGGCTGAATACCACTCCCGCTGTGCTTTCTTTGTTCAGGAAATGTCTGAGTCCTGCACCTAACGTATCTTTCATAGACATCCTCCATTCATAGATAACCGTCTTCTTGATTAAACAGGGGCAAAGCTGTCTCTGCCCCCGTATTCTGATTCATTATTTCTTGCTCATAATTTCATTTGCCCCGTTATAGAATTCTTTAGCGGCTGTTTCGGCATCATATACACTATAGCAAACCTGTTCCTGTACCTGGTTTAACAGATTTGAGACCTCGCTGGCGCCATCTGGCTGGGGCGGATTAATAGGGGAACAGTTTGGAGTAACTACTTCATTGACATAATGAATGACTTTCTGTTCCACATCACTCATCTTTGGTGCCAGTTCACTGGCAATCTTACTGGAAGCCGGAACTCCCCGTTCACCCAGTAAAATGTTATTAGCATCGTTTGAATTGGTTAAAAAGTTAATCACCTTTACTGCTTCTTCCGGATTCTTTGAATGAGCTCCTACAGAAAAGAACTGGCTGGATTTTAAATAACCAGACTTTTTCGGATCTGCTGAGGGCCAGGTAGTGATACCAATCTCCATGCCTTCCGGAGCCGCCTTTTGCATTGCAGTCAGCTGGTTTGAATTATAAAAAGCGCACCAGGACATGGTTTCAGGACTGGAACCGTAAACCAGGGGCTCCTGCTCTACGGAACCGATGGAAAGCTCAGCAAATACGCCTGGATCTATAAACCACCCTTCTTTTATACCTGTTTCATACATCTGGAAGAATGGAAGATAATCTTTTTCCACTCCGCCCATCTTTTTATCCCCATAGAGTACAACATCATTTCCTCTCATGAAGTAATCCAGAAACGCACCTGCATTGTAATAGGCAATGTTCGTTTTATAACCGGTCTTCTTATAAACCTCACGGCATAAATCAATAAATTCATCGGTTGTCATATAGTCCTTAACCACAATACCATTTTTATCTAAAAGAGTCTTATTATACAGCAGTGATGGTGCGTTAATACCTGCACAGACCGCATATACGCCTCCGTTCACCGTACCGCTTGCCATGGTATTATCAGAAATATTTGAGACATCTAAAGTGCCATCTTTTATATAGGGTGACAAATCCACCAGAAGACCGTTTTTTACATACTGGTCAATAAATGAATAATCCATCTGAACAATATCAGGAATCGCCTGACCTGCTGCAGATGTGGCCAGTTTATTCCAGTAATCAGACCATTCAGAGAACTGACCTTCTATTACTGTTCCAGGATTCTGCTCTGTATACAAATCAAGTGCTGCCTGCGTTTTCTCGTTTCTGACCTGATTTCCCCACCAACTCATGGTTAGCTTCAGTTTTCCGCTTTCATCCCCCGCTGCTGCCTTTGTGGTTTCTGCAGCTGTAGACCCCGCTGCTGTAGACCCCGCCGTTGTACCAGCGGTAGTGTTTGTACCGCTGCCTGCGCATCCGGAAAGGGACGCCAATGCAATAACTGACGCAATAAGTAACGCAACTTTTTTCTTCATATAACCTTCCTCCAATCATATTTTTTGTATATCAGGCGGTTTTTATTATACTTCCCACTCTAATTCCAGTAAATGATTAAAACCGGCTTTCAGGTTGAAAAAACCGTGTTGTGTGTATAATTTGAATAGTTCTTTGTGCTTACCGGTTGTATTGGCAAAATGTTTTATATATAATTTAGCTGTCATTACACCAGATCCGAAAGGCGGTTTTTATGAAGCATTTTATAAGAAATCTCTCTTTAAAAAAGAAGATTCATACCATCGTATTTTTTTGCATTATCCTTTTGGCTTTGGCCTCCCTTTTTAGTATTCAGCTGATTACAAAGGCCAATCAAAAGGTGCTTTATCAGTCTGTGGCGTCCTCTTTATCCTATACTGGCAAAGAGTTAAATAACCGGTTGGATAATATATCTACAATGGCGGATATGTTTCTGGCTGATACTAATATACAGAACGGACTTGGTATATTAAAAGATTCCTCTAGCATCCAGGACCGTTCCATTGCATACAAATCACTCTACGGCGTTTTAAACGAATATTATTTTACCTTCCGCAAAAATAACATTAACTTTATGAGTCTTTATCAGGACCGGTATTCCATCCATACTCATATTGCGGCTGGAAAAACACTTCCGGAATCCGTGGTTGAGGATCTCGTCACAAGAGCCGAAGACGCCAGGGGACGAACCATCTGGATTACCGACTACAGCGATAAATACGGTTTATTTATGGTCAAGCATTTACTGCGCACAGAATATCTGACTCTTGATCCGCTGGGAACACTGATTGTAAGCATTAACGTTGACGGACTTATTAATGGTGCCACTAACACCAGTCATTTTAATGATGACACCAGATATATTCTTTCCAGTCAGCAGAACTTAATCTATAATTCTTCCAGTATAAAGACTGACCATAAAACTCTCTTTGGAACATATTTTCATTCCAGATACGGACTTGTAAATAAAGATGGAAACAGTTTCTTTTACGTCAAAGGAATCATACCGGAATATGGCTGGGATTATGTCTGTCTGATTCCCTATAGCAGCATTGCAGATTCTCTGCGCACAAGCCTGGAAGTATGCCTGATTATCATCGCTGTCTCCATTGGACTGGCTATCCTGATGTCTTCTTCATTAATTGACTCAATTACGAGACATTTTGATAATCTCATTTTAAAAATGGAACGCTTTGCAGCAGGGCAGACTGAAATACCCCAGGTTTCCTATGATTACAGCAAACGCACCGATGAATTAGGGATTCTGCACTCCTGTTTTGACCAGATGGTGGATAAAGTAAATCAGCTGATTAAAACAAATTACCTGAATAAAATACTGATAAAGGAAGCCCAGCTAAAAGCGCTGGAGACACAGATGAATCCTCATTTTTTATACAATACCTTAGAATCAATCAACTGGAGGGCAAAAACAATTGGTGCAAAAGATATCTCTTCCATGACAGAATCTCTGGGAACTCTCCTTCGCATCACACTGGACCAGAAAAGCAAGCAGGTACCTTTAAGCAGGGAACTTGAGCTGGTGCAATGTTATATGACCATTCAGAAATTCCGGTATGAAGACCGGCTGGAATATGAAATATCTGCACCTGAAAATCTGGTTGGGTGTTATGTGTTAAAACTGACCCTCCAGCCCCTGGTGGAAAATGCAATCCGTTATGGACTGGAAGAAAATACAGAAGGATGTCGGATTTTAATTACAGCTGAAGCAGACGCATCTTCCCTCATTGTCACAGTCAGAAATAACAGCTCCGCTTTTGAAGAAGACCTGATAAACAAATTGAAAAACCGGGAAGCAGAACCTCATGGTTTTGGAATCGGCCTGTTAAATATATCGGAGCGAATGAAACTGACTTACGGAGAACACTACGGCCTTACCCTCTATAATGAGGATGATCAGGCCGTCGCACAGCTTTCTTTTCCTCTGAGCCTGCCTCCGGAAGACATTTTTGATACGAAAGGAGAATAATCATGCTTAAATTAATAATTGCCGATGACGAACGGGTAATACGGGAATCAATCTCCTCCCTGATTGACTGGAACAGCCTTGGCATTGAACTAGTGGGAACATGCCGTGACGGTATCGAGGCCTATCACATGATTCTCGATGAATCACCCCATATTGTAATGACCGATATCCGCATGCCCGGCCTGTCTGGACTTGAATTAATAGAGCGTATCTATCAAGCCGATATGGACACCCAGTTTATACTGCTGTCCGGATTCGGAGAATTCGAATATGCAAAGCAGGCAATGAAATACCGGGTTCACCATTATCTGCTAAAGCCCTGCAACGAAGAACAAATCGTAGAAAGCATGAAGGATATCATAAAGGAATACTATCACCGCCAGGCTTTTCAGGATTTAAAGGAACGCCAGAAGGCGCTGACGGTCAATCTCCACCACAGCATTATGGGAAATATTATTAACGAGCAGATCTTTAAGTCTGATCCTGCTAAATTCTCCTGGGATACTTATTCAGGATTTATGGATTTCTATCAGACAGGGTATGAATTGTGCTTCCTTCACTATTTAGAAGAAGAATATTTAAATTCCGTATTAAGCCGCATTTATGACTATATGGACGAGCATGCCCCCGGCATTGAGCTGTATTGTATCTATGTGAAAAACTCACTGATTCTTTTTTTCGAAAAATATCAGGCTTCCTACGACAAATTTGATTTGTTTATGCAGACCTTAAAACTAAAGGAACTGCCTTTTCAATTAGACTATAAACGATGCACCTTCAATAGCCTGGAACAGCTTTTAAAAAATCTGATCACAAAAATAAGACGTTATGGAATTATTTATTACATGAATGGATTGGAGCCGGTTCCTATCTGCAATTATAAAAATTTAATTACTAAAATTGAGGAACTGACTGCACGTTTAATCGTAGCAGAAGAACAAGAACGAAAATCCTGTGTGGAAAATCTTACTGCAACTTTAAACGATATCAGCAATACGGATTTTTTAAAGCAGGCCGGATCACGAATTTTAATTAAACTGGCTACGGAAAGCAGTTATCTGTCATCGGTGGATACCACAGAGTACCTGATGGACTTAAACCAGCAGACTGAATATTCTGAAATCCGCCGCATGCTGTGCAGAAAGCTAAACGAAATCCTGAAAAAGCCTTCCAGCCGTTCCCAGCACTACAGCCCTTTCATCGACAAAATCATTCGATATGTGGTAGAGCATCTGGAAGATCCCAATCTTACATTAAAATGCATCGCCGAAAATTATCTTTTTATGAATGTAGACTATGTCAGCAAACGATTCAGTAAAGAAACAAAACAAAAATTTTCTAACTACATCACTGCCCTGCGCATCCAAAAAGCCAAGCAATTATTAGCAGAAGGCCATACAGAACAGATCCAATGGGTTGCCCAGCAGGTAGGGTGTGGAAATAATCCCCAGTATTTCAGTCAGATTTTCAAAAAAGGCACGGGGATGACACCTAGCGCATACGCTAAAAAATTAAATGGAGGAGAATGAAATGACAAACAAGGAATTACTTCCGAAGATCCATCTAGTGATGGACAAACTGATGAATCTGGGAGGTGGTAATTATGAAAACGACCGCTCAGTGGGAAAGGATGATGCAAGCCGCGGTATCATTGCCAGAGATTTTGGCATTGAAGAATGGGACTGGCCTCAGGGCGTAGGTCTTTATGGACTGTTGAAACTTCAGGGTTTTTATGGAGATGACCGTTACTTAGAATTTTTTGACCGCTGGTTTCAAAATAATCTGCAGAAAGGACTTCCCAGCAAAAATATAAATACCACTGCCCCCTATCTTGTTTTAGCCCAACTGCTGGATTCGTTCCAAAACCCGGATTACGAAAAACTCTGTCTGGATCATGCACACTGGCTTATGAACGAACTGCCGAAAACAAAAGAAGGCGGCTTCCAGCATGTAGTAACTGCAATAGGAAATCGTGATGGTGTCTTGTTAAATGACGGAGAAATGTGGATAGATACTTTATTCATGGCAGTTCTGTTTTTAAATAAAATGGGACATCGTTTCAAAAATGAGGACTGGATAGGCGAAACTCTCCATCAGGTATTACTTCATATTAAATATTTATATGACAAGCATACAGGATTGTTTTATCATGGCTGGAGTTTTCCCCTAAACAGTAATTTCGGCGGAATTTTCTGGTGCAGAGGCAATTCCTGGTTTACCTATGGAATTCTGGAACTGATTGAGTCATTTGATCAAACTCTGGATCCGGGACTTCTCACTTATCTGACAGATACCTACAAAGCCCAGGTGAACGCCCTAAAAGATTTACAGGCTCCTTCCGGGCTGTGGCATACCGTTCTTACTGATCTGGATAGCTATGAGGAAGTATCGGGATCCGCAGCGATTGCAGGTGGTATTTTAAAAGGAATTAAAATGGGAATTCTGAATGAAACATATCATGACTGTGCAGCCAGGGCTATTGAAGGAATCTGCAATAATATAGCGGAAGACGGAACCGTCTTAAATGTTTCCGCAGGAACCGGCATGGGGTACAATGCAGAGCACTATAAAAATATAACAATTCGTCCCATGGCATATGGTCAGTCACTGACCCTGATTTCACTGATAGAAGCATTAAATTAACAGAACTGAATGCATCAAAAAAAGCGTTGATCTGCTTTCACAAACCAACGCTTTTTTATTTTTTTAATCACTGGGCTACAAGGATTCGAACCTTGAAATGACGGAGTCAGAGTCCGTTGCCTTACCATTTGGCGATAGCCCATCAGTGCAACGAATGTATTATACTATAGCTTTCTCCTGTGGTCAAGCACTATTTTACATTTTTTTGCCAAATATTCTTAAAGCTCAGGAAGAGCCTTATTGTACTGAATGCCCTTCCTGATTTACTGATTCTGTATTCTTTTTCTCTGCTACGGTTGTATCTGTTTCTGGCGCTTTCGTGGTTGTAGTTTCTGACGGCTTTGTCACTACCTGGTCGGTGGTCTCCTCTGTTTCCGTGTCATCCGCTTCCCCGTTTCCAATTACGGGTGTCTCAAAAACGCCCTTTACAGTGGTCTGCTTACCCGATTTGGGTGATATTCCTCCTAGTACAAAGGTATATTCCCTGCCTCCTTCTAAGCCGGTTACACTGATCTCACAGTAATCAGAATCGGTATCTTCTATCTTTGATGAGTATGTGTTATTATCTCCATCCTTTACCGAAACTGTAGGATTTTTCCATTTGACTCTCGTTTTAAAGTGAACCATGACAATGCCATTCTCATAGTCCACGTAATCAATCTTTATTTTCTCTGATGACACCACATCCTCAGATGTAGTTGCTGCTGCCGTCGTTTCCCCGCTTGTAGCCGTAGGCTGGGTGTTCGATGGCTCTGTATGCACCTGGCTCTGGGTCTCAGCAGTTGTGGATTCCGGAGTAGTTTCAGTGACAGACTCTGTCTCTTTCTTTGCAGTCGTCTCCTCCGTTGTCTGAATGCTGGTCTTGGTCTCTTCCAGCGTTTCCTCTGAAACCTTTGTCTTAGCCCCTACTGCATAGGACCTTTCTGTTATGACCTTAGCAATCTCTTCCATGGTAAGTGGAGCCAGTTCTTCCATATCTTCCATAGAAAGGGAAGAATTCTGAGCAATCAGTTCTTTTAAGAAATAAGCTTTTCCATAGGATATGTTATAATCTTGAGCCAGCTGCTTCACATCGTCTTCCTCTATGACCTGCTGGTCATACACAACCGCTTTTAATCTTTTTTCCTCCAGAGTGGTTCTGATATCAGTGACCACTGCAGATCTTAAGTTAGAAGCCTTTTTAATGCTGTCATTGGATACAGTAACCAGTATTGCATTATCCAGATCATCAAGAAAGCCATGGGTAACCATGGATCCGATAATGGCGTTAACAGCCACATTTAAATCCACACCTTCCATATCCATATCCTTAAGAATTGTCATCCCGTCCTGATTGACCGCTTCCGCTTTCAGCACCCTGTTTTTCTTGTTTACAGATAGTTCAACACTTGGGTTCACGTCAATTCCTATGACAGAATCCACTCTGCTGTTTTGATAGCTGTAAGTTCCTCCGGCAAGCATAATCATGCAAAAACAGGCCGCAATCAGCCCTGCAATCACCCTCTGCCGTTTAAAAAAGACTGGCTTTGAAACACTGGTCTCCTCAATCTGGGGAGTGCTTAAATCAATCCGGTCCAGTACATTGGGGATTAAGTCATCAGTTGCAGATTTCAAGCAGGCTTCGATCTGTTTTCTATTTAGTTGTTTGTGTTTATCTAAAGCCATATCAAAGCCTACTCCTCTCTTAAATAATTTTCCAGTTTTTTCATAGCCCGGTTATATCTGGACAGAGCAGTTGCCAAAGGAATCTTTAAGCTGGCCGCTATTTCCCTGTGCTTCATTCCGGCGGAAGTATGAAGAAGAACGATCTCTCTCTCCTCTTCCTTTAAAATTGACAATGCAGCCAGCAATACCATCTTATCTGCTGCCATCTCTATTTCTGAACAGACCTCTCCGGTTTCCGTTCCAGACAAGTCTTCTAACGTAATGTCCGAGTCATGCTTCTGCTCCCGGAATTTCATATAGCATAAATTCCGTGCTATGGTAAACATCCACGCCAAAGGTTTCCCCTGGGATTTGTAGCTCTTTGCAGAAGTCCATATCTTTAAATAGACTTCCTGCAAGATTTCCTCCGCATCCTGGGGGTGCTTTATAATGGACAGAATAAAACTGTACATCGTGCGGTCTGTATTCTGATATAAACGCTGAAAAGCCTCCTGGTCGCCCTCTGCCACTTTTTTCAAAAGCGCTTCATCGCTTAACAGGCTGTAATCTTCAGCTCCGCCAAAGCTCATCAATCCCATAAACAGCATGGATCCGATTTCCTTTCTATTAGGTTAATGCTGATTTCTGTCATCTTATTGCATAAAATGGAAATATTTTATTACCTTATTTTTCCACACCGAAACCGCTTTCCGCGGTTATGACCAGACAGCAGCGTTTATCTATCTCAGTTACCTTTTTTGTGATCTCTTCCTTTAGCCATTCCCTTTTTTTGCGGTCATATTCCCTGGGAACTACCAGATCAAAGATCAGATTAATCTGATCCTGTCCTTCTATCATTCTGAAATCATGAAATGTGACTCTTTCATCTGTATCTTGTATCACATTTTCCACCATACTTCCAAATTCCATTACTTTAGAATCTCTGGTTTCCACAGGATCCATATGAATGACAAGAAATATCCCAAATTTTTTTAATGCCTCCCGTTCAATCCGGTCGATAATCTCATGGGACACCTCTACATTTACGTCATTAGGAACTTCAGCATGAATGGAGGCCATACTTCTGGTTGGTCCATAATTATGAACAATCAAGTCATGACTTCCCACAATCCCTTCGTAGGCTTCCACAAAATCAGTGATTTCCTGGTAAAGCTTTGGATCAATGGGCTCACCGATTAATGGCGTAAGAGTATCTTTTGCAATCCTGATACCAGCCCACATGACGATGACTGAGACAATCACACCCACGATTCCATCAATATTTAACCCCCAGATACCATAAATAACCACAGATAAAATAGTGGAGGAGGTGGTTATTACATCACCCATAGAATCTGCCGCCGTCGCCTTCATGACAGCTGACTGTATTCGCTTTCCAAGAGTCCTGTTAAAAAACGCCATCCATAATTTCACTAATACAGACAAAATAAGGATAACAACAGACACTGCATGAAAAGACATCTCCTGAGGATGGAGAATTTTATCTATTGAGGTTTTAAACAGTGAAAATCCTACCTGGATAACAAGGAATGCAACAATAAATGCCGCAATGTATTCCACTCTTCCATGTCCAAATGGGTGCTCCTCATCCGCCGGTTTCCCAGCCATCTTCACACCAATAAACCCTATAATGGAGGATGCCGCATCCGATAAGTTATTAAATGCGTCTGCCATAACAGAGATACTGTTAATCAGCAGTCCCGTTAAAAGTTTAGCGGTGAACAAAAGGATGTTGCAGAAGATCCCCACCACACTTGCCATCAGCCCGTATCGGGTACGAACCAAGGAATCCTCCATGTTTTTGTAGTCCTTCACAAATATGCGAACCAAAAAATCAGTCATAGTTCTCCTTTCCTGATTTTAAAGTTAATAGTTGACACTCTCTAAAAAAAGGCCTTCCGGAGGCACGGTATAACCTGCCATTTGCCGGTCCAGCGCCTTTAATATACCAGACATCTCCTCAGGTCTTCGTTCTTTCAGCCCCACTTCTATTAAAGTGCCCATAAGAATTCTTACCATATTATAGAGAAATCCATCTCCAGTAAAACGAACGAAAAGTCTGGTATCCTTTTTTTCAAATTCTATCTTCTCTAAATTTCTTACTGTTGACTTCTTCATCTTCCGGTTAGAACAAAAGCTTTTAAAATCGTGCTCTCCACAGAGTAAAACAGCTGCCCGCTCCATGGCTTCTACATCCAGACTTTTATGAAGACCATAGATATATTTACGATCAAACACCTGCTTCTTTTCTCCCATTTCAATACGGTAAAGATATGTCTTTTCCAGCGCATTCAAACGGCTGTGAAACCGCTCCGGTACCTGATCCAATGCCTTTACCCGGATATCTTCAGGAAGGTAATGATTTAAATACTCCATTATCTCCTGTCCCTTTTTATTTATATCAACGTGAAAATTAGCAACCTGATTAAGAGCATGTACCCCTGCATCTGTTCTGCCTGATCCATGTACCTCCACGCTTTGCCCGCATAATCGCTCTAAAACAGTTTCTATCTTCCCCTGTATGGTCTGATCGGTATTTCCCTGCTTCTGCCAGCCGTCATAACGGCTTCCGTCATACTCAACTACAATCCTGTAATTCGTCATATTTTACTCCATTCTTTTGCGTATATAAAAAACAGGAGTGCTGCAATCGCAGTTCCGGCTGCCACTCCTGAACAATCCAGCCATACATCAGAGATCTGTCCCGATCTTCCCGGTACAAACAGCTGAATGGTTTCATCAATAAAAGGTATCAGAAAACCTGCCATACCATGGATAAATAGCCGCTTCTCCATAGTAATTTCATATGATTTCACACATTGATACAAAATTATCCCTAACAGCGTATATTCCGAGAAATGACCTGCCTTTCGGATTAAATGCTCTGTGAGCCACCGGCTTTCTATGCCAGCAGAGATAAACAGATTCCTTAAATACTCCAAAACATGCCCGCTGTCAACCGATGATAAATCTGCTGTCTTAAGAGAGTTGGAGTAAATAAATAAAATATATAAGACTGCTGTCACTGTCCACACCAATCTCTTTTTCATATGTCTCACCTCAAAATTCCACTTTTATCTACCTGTTCGGCAGCCTGAATAAGGACTTCTTCCTCACGCACCAGCGCAAGCCTTACGAATCCCTCTCCCGAAGGACCAAACGCACTTCCAGGTGTTACCAGTAATCCAGCCTTCTCAAGAAGCTCTCTGGAAAATGTCTCTGAATCTTTAAATTTGTCCGGAATCTTTGCCCATACAAACATGGTTGCCTGGGGTTTTTCCATATTCCACCCAATCCGGGTCATATGTTCACACAAAGCATCTCTTCGTCTCTCATATGCCTTTCTGGTTGATTCCACACAGGACTGATCTCCTGTAATTGCAGCAATTGCCGCTTTTTGAACAGGCAGGAACATCCCGTAGTCCATATTAGATTTTAAGGTTTTTATTTTTTCAACTATTTCCCGGTTTCCCAGACAGAATCCGATTCTTGCACCAGCAAGTCCATAGGTTTTCGAAAGTGAATTAAATTCCACACCAATCTCTTTTGCACCGGGAAAGCTTAAAAAACTGCCGCATTGACGCTGGTCAAAAACCAGTTCACTATAAGCGTTATCATGTAAAACCACGATGTCATACTTCTTTGCAAATTCAATTAAATTTTTATAAAAGCTGTCAGGTGCCATGACTGTGGTAGGATTATTGGGATAAGAAACAATCATGAACCTTGCTTTTATTGCTATCTCTTCCGGTATATCTGAAAAATCGATGAGATAATCCTTTTCTCTCCTCTGGGGCATGTAAAAAAGACTGGCTCCAGCCAGTAAAGGACCATCAGCAAATACCGGATAACAGGGATCGGGAACAAGCACTATGTCTCCTTCGTCTATAATAGACAGAGCGATATGTGCCAGCCCCTCCTGAGAACCAAGAAGTGAGCAGATTTCTGATGAAGGATTCAGGGTAACTCCATATCGTCTTTGATACCATAGAGAGACTGCCTCTAATAGTTCTTTCTGATCATGTATGGCATAAATATAATTGTTGGGATCAGCGGCCGCTTCGCAAAGAGCTTCTGTAATATGTCCAGCCGGCGGAATGTTTGGTGCTCCCACGCTCAGATCAATTACCGGTTCCCCTTTCTCCTCTTTCTGGCGTTTCAACTCCAGAAGCTTAGAAAAGATTCCCTCACCAAAATGGTTCATTCTTCTAGCAAATCGCATGGACATTCCACCTCTGTCTTTTATTAATAAAATATAATCTTAGTTATTATAGTACAAAGGTTCTTATATTACAAGGACAGGCATTAAAAAAGTCCCCAAAAACGGCATATACCGAGTTTGAGGACTTCATTTATGGACCGATTGTGACCGGAACTCCCAAATTGCAGTAACTCCACAAAACATCCATCACATCATTATCAACTGCTACGCATCCATGAGTTGTTCCATCCGGAACTCTGCATCCATGAATCATTATAGCTCCGCCCAGTGCCGTTTCCCACGGAGGCTGCTGTCCGTTTAAATTAGCATTAATAATTTCATCTCTTTGCTCCTGGGTGATGATTCCCTGCTCAAATCCACGTTTCGCATCTTCTACTCCGGGATAAGAAAGTCCAAGTGCCAGATATGCCACACTTTTGTCATTTCTCGTGCAGACGTAAAACTGACCGCTGGGAGTCCTCATATCACCTTCCACCTTTTTGTTTCCGTCAGAAGACGATGCACCAATAGAAACGGGATACTCTCCGATTAAAGTCCCATTCTGTTTTAATGTCAGGGTTTTCAACCGTTTGCTCACGTATATGGATACACCATTCACCGATGCAGTATTACCTGTCTTCAGATCTGCTCCTGGTCCGGCTGTCTCCTGAGCATAACCAGTTGTCGCAGTCAAAGCTATCAATACAATTGCCATCAAGCCCGAAAAAACTCTTCTTATCTTTTTACTCATTCTTACGTTCACAACCATGCTCCTTCATAACTATAATTAAAGACAATGACCTAAATAGCTTAAAACGGCCTGATAACAGCCTTCTACACCGGCTAGACCGCTGTCCAGACAAAGGTGATAATTTTGCGCCCTTCCCCATTCACAGCCTGTATAATACTGATAATAATCTTTTCTTTTCCGATCTGTTTCCCTGATTTTATTCTCTACTAATTCAGGATCCAGATCTTTATTTAAGGAAATAATTCGCTGGATCCGGTGTTCAATCCCTGCGTATATAAATAGATTGATGCTGTCTTCAAGAACCCGGTCCGCACACCTTCCAACGATAATACACGGTCCCTTTTCCGCCAGACTTTTAATCACTCTGGACTGAGCCACAAATACCTGATCAGATATCGGTATTTCATACAGGGGGGAAAATGATGTATAAAGGGGTGGTTCCAATGATTGCTCTGTTACGGGAATGCTCTCATAATAACTAAGAAACTCAGTCTCAGACAGATTTGTCTCTTGTGCAGTTAAGGAAATTAATTCCTTGTCGTAGAAAGGGATTTCAAGTTTCTCTGACAGCTTCATTCCCAGTTCCCTGCCGCCGCTTCCAAACTCTCTGCTTATGGTAATCACACAATCCAACATATACCCTCCTTATCTTTCGTCAGACAATCCTACTGGTTCCACTGTTCAAATCAGGTCATCTTATCTGGTATATCTATCCGCATTTTATCACATTCTGAAATCTATGTATACCTTATTTCCATATTTCGTCCATATAATCTATCTGGAAATAAAAAAAGACCAGAATCTTCTATTAAAAGGAAGATCTCCGGCAAATAAAAAAAGCGCGAGACGGGACTCGAACCCGCGACCCCGACCTTGGCAAGGTCGTACTCCACCAACTGAGCCACTCGCGCTT